>NZ_CP011071.1:2530000-3274259 GCF_000963865.1 Flagellimonas lutaonensis | reverse complement strand
TCTTATAAAGATAGAATTTTTCCGTTGAAAATATGACCTCCCATCGACATTCTTTTCGTGTCCGTTATGGCGAAACCGACCAAATGGGCATTGTTTACCATGGCAACTATGCACAATACCTAGAAATGGGTAGGGTAGAGTGGTTACGGTCGTTGGGGATATCCTATAGGAGTATGGAAGAAAACAGCATCATGCTACCGGTAATCCACCTACAAATCGATTATAAGAAATCTGCCAAATATGACGATTTGTTGACCATTGAGACCATACTCAAAAAACGGCCGATGGTCAAAATTGAATTTGACTACAAAATCTATAACCATACTGGGGAATTGTTGGTGGCGGCAAATACCGTTTTGGCCTTTATGGATATGGAGACGGGTAAACCTACCAAGTGCCCAGATTATATTCTGGAAAAATTGACAGGCTAAGCCAATTTTTCAACATTGACTTGGTGCAAACCCATTAGTGTGCCCTTTGTTTTTTCAAGGTCTTTTTTCGCAACCGAGACGACCATTTTGCAGCTTAGCTCCATTTTTTGCGAAATAATATCCAATTGGTGTTTTTTGATGGTTCGCATCACCACATCCAGCATGGTATAGGGGAAGGTCAGTTCAAAATGTTCAACAAGCTGTCGCTCTACCACAGTGGCATTCCCTATTGCCATACTGGCGGCTGTCTTATAGGCTTGGATCAGTCCGCCCACGCCCAACTTCGTTCCTCCAAAGATTCGAACCACCGCTACCAGCACATTGGTAAGCCCAAACGACTGTATCTGGCCATAAATGGGCATGCCCGCAGAATTGTTGGGTTCGCCATCGTCATTGGCCCTGTAGCGTATGGTTTCTGCCCCTAGCTGCCATGCATAGCAGATATGGTTGGCGTTGGGATGTTTTTTACGAAGCCCGTCAATGATTTCTTTGGCCTCCTCTTCTGAATTTAACGGATAGGCATAGGCATAAAACTTGCTCTTTCGGTCTTTGTACAGAATCTCTTCCGAAGGGCCTAAAAGTGTTTTGTACGTATGCATCAAAACAAAGCTACCAAAAGAATGCTCACCACCGCCATGGCCACGCCCAGCCAATTTTTTGGACTTAGCTCTTCTTTGAACAGCAAGATGCCCAAAAGTGTTGAGAACATGACAATGGCCACGTTGTTTATGGTAAAAATGGAGGCACTGTTGAGTTGCTCGTTCTGCAGGGCGCGCAACAAAAAGAAAATGGAAAAATAGTTGGGGATGCCCAAGGCCACCCCCCCCAACATATTTTTCAGGTTGGGCCTTGGCGGGTTTTTGGGCGCCCTTATCAAAATGAGCAAAATACCCGATAGGGCCGCGCCCGCAAATACCACTGATGAGAACAATGGAAATTCAGAACGGTCCAATTGCGTTTCTTGCATATACTTGATGGTCGAATCAATAATGCCCGACCCCAAAAAAACCAAGGCGGGAAGCAGCAAGCTGTTTCTCGAAATTCTCAAACGGTCTTTTTTAAGGGAGGCAAAATAAACGGCGATCAACGCCAATAAAATACCCACGATGTTCAAGTACGATAACTTTTCTTGGTAGAGTATAACACCCAGCAAAACCGGAATTACCAAAGACATCTTGGTAGCCACTGAGGCCACTGAAACCCCGTTTTCTTGTGAGGTCTTGGCCATTAGGTTAAAAACTGTGATGAACAGCACACCCAACAGTAGGGTGCCCAACAGCCAAGGGGCCTGCAAAATCTCATGGGTTGAAACCTTTTTTTCAAAGAATAGCAGCCCTGTCACACACGCCACCACATAGTTGGTGACGATGGCATAGAAAGTCTCAATTTTAAAGCGTGTATATAGTTTGAAAACCACAAAAATTAAGCTTGAGCAAAAAATGCTGAGGGCGAGATCTATCATGGTAAAAATTGGTTCAGTTGTACAATATCTTGCCTGCCCACCTGCAAATGCCATACCTTGATGCCCAAGCGGGCCGCGGCTTCCACGTTTTCTTGGGTATCGTCAATAAAAAAAGTTTCTTGGGCCTCTAGGCCGTTCTCTTTCAACACAAACCCAAAAATTTCGGTGTCGGGTTTGCGGAGCTTGATTTCATGTGAAAGATAGAACCTTTCAAAGCAGTTCTTAAACCGCTCAAAATCATTTCCCATTTTTTGTTTGACCTCTTCGATATGCAGTTCATTTGTATTGCTCAGCAAGAAAAGACGATATCGTTTTTCTTTGGCTAGTTGTTCCAAAAAAACCAAGCGCTCCTTGGGAAAATCCAGCAAAATGGCATTCCATGCGGCAATCAGTTCTTGTTCGGAAGCGTTTGGAAAAAGTGCACCAACGGTGGCCAAAAACTGTGGGGTAGTGACGAGTCCTTTTTCGTATGACTCGAACAATTGCTGTAGTTCATCAGTGATTTTGTTAAAGCCATGCTGTACCATGGCCCTTGCCGTGGCAGACTTGTCCAAATCGATGAAAATATCGCCAAAATCAAAGATGATGTTCTTGATCATTTCTCAGTAGAGTCAGTGTATCGTCGAGTATTTTGGTTGTTCCAACATGCTTTCCGGCAATAGTGGGGGCTTTGGTTCCTTGCCCGAAAATAGTGTTTCCCGTAAAGATTCGGGCCTCGTCCCAAAGCTTGGCATCGATAAAGGTCTGTAGGGTTCGCCCCCCTCCCTCGATAATCAGGCTTGTGATGCCATGCTGATACAATCGTTCACCTATTTGCTGAGCCAAATTTTTGCCGAAGTCTACTATTTCAATAAAGGTTTCCCCATTCGCCAATGAGGCATCCTCCAGGGCTGTAAAAATAAAGGTCTTGGTGCTGCCGTCCATCACGTGTGAATCACCGGGAATTCTTCTTTCCCTATCAAGAACAACCCTTATGGGATTTTTCCCTTCCCAATCACGAACCGTGAGTTTCGGGTTATCCTCCAAAACAGTTTTGGTGCCCACCAAAATGGCCATTTCCTCACTGCGCCATCGGTGTACCAGTTGCCGCGAGTGTTCGTTGGTAATCCAAAACGGGCTGGGATTTTTTGTGCGGCGGTCTTCCAAAGGAGCCATAAAGCCATCTTGGGTCTGTGCCCATTTCAGTATGATATAGGGCCGTTTTTTTTCATGAAAGGTCAAAAAACGCCTATGGTGTTCCCTGCATTCGTCCTCCAGCACACCAACGGTGACCTGACACCCGGCATTTTTCAATTTTTTGATACCCTCACCGGCGACTTTTATATGCGGGTCTTTTAGGCCGATGACCACTTTTGGGATCTGTTGCTCGATGATCAAATCGGCACAAGGCGGTGTTTTGCCGTAATGCGAACAGGGTTCTAAGGTAACATAAAGGGTCGCCTCTTTCAGCAATGCCTTGTTTGATACCGATTGTATGGCGTTTACCTCGGAATGCGGTCCGCCGTAGGGGCTGGTGAAGCCTTCACCGATAATGCGGTCGTTGTGAACGATAACACAGCCGACCATGGGGTTCGGGGCGGCCGTGCCCAAGGCATTTTTACCCAGTGCAATGCATCGGCGCATATATTTTTCGGTTATCTTCACGCAGCAAAAATAGGCCATTTAATTAAAGATTATGGGCGCGATCATCCGTAAGATTGGGGCGGCCGACAACGAGCAGGTTGCCGCATTGATTCGACAGGTTTTTGAGGATATGGGAATACCCAAAACCGGCACCGCGTATGAAGACGAATCGTTGAACGATATGTACCAGGCCTACAATCGACCAAAGGCCATCTACTTTGTGATCCAAGAAAACGGAAAAATTATGGGTGGGGGCGGTATCGCTCCACTTGACAACCACAACGGAAACATCTGCGAGCTTCAAAAGATGTATTTTTTGAAAGAGGTGAGGGGCCGTGGGCTCGGTACCGAAATGATCGACCGATGTCTCAAAAAGGCCAAAGAATTCGGTTTTGAAAAATGCTATTTGGAAACAATGCCCTATATGGATGCCGCCCGAAAACTGTATGAGAAGAACGGATTTGAATACATTGATGGGCCTATGGGGGCCACGGGCCACACATCGTGTTCGGTTTGGATGCTCAAGAACCTTTGAACCATGCTACTCGCCGAAATCAAGAAAATATTTCACCAAGAATTACACAACCTATACCCCAAGGGGGAAATCGACAGTTTTTTCTATGCCATGGTCGAACACTATTTGGGGTTTGAGCGTTTTATTTTGGTGCTGCAGCCGCAGTTGGCCATCACCAAAGAAGAAGAACAGCCCTTGTTCGAAGGGTTGGCCCAGCTCAAAAAAGAAAAACCGTTGCAGTACATCTTGGGCAAGGTTCACTTTATGGATTTGGTCTTTAAGGTGAATGAATATGTGCTGATTCCCCGGCCCGAGACGGAAGAATTGGTGCGTTGGATTATCGCGGAATGCAGCATTCAGGATTCAGGAATCAGGATTTTGGACATTGGTACGGGCAGCGGCTGCATCGCCATTGCCTTGGCCAAAAACTTGCCCAATGCCCAAGTGTATGCCATCGACATTTCAGGGAAGGCCTTGCAGGTGGCCCAAGAAAATGCAGAAATGAACGAAGTGCAGGTAGAATTCTTCGAAAAAGATATATTGAATTGGAATGAAAGGGATGGTCGTTTTGATGTAATCGTTTCAAATCCGCCCTATGTTCGCGAGTCAGAGAAGCAAGCGATCAAGAACAACGTAAAAAAGTACGAGCCTTCGACCGCCCTGTTCGTTGCCGATCATGATCCCCTGATTTTTTACCGGGCCATTGCGGGTTTTGCACAAGAGTGCTTAAATCCGGGAGGGTGGTTGTTCTTTGAAATCAATCAGTATTTGGGCGAGCAGACGGTGTCATTGTTGGAAGAACATCGTTTTAAGGATATTGAACTGAAAAAGGATATTTTTGGCAACAACCGAATGATAAAATGTATCAAAAAATATTATAATGTTTAACAAAAAGAATAGCTCACACTCTTTGGGGAGAGTGCTGGGGTGAGAGGTCTATGAAAAGTATCGTTGTTTTTTGTGGAAGTAGTGAGGGCAAAGACCCGGCGATCATCGCCGAGGCACATCGGTTGGGCAAAACAATGGCCGGGCAAAACATTCGCTTGGTGTACGGTGCCGCCCGTATCGGGGTAATGGGGCATATTGCACAAGGAGTACTGGAAAACGGTGGTGAGGCCATCGGGGTAATTCCTGATTTTTTGATGCTCCGAGAAGTGTACCACTCAGGCCTGACCGAACTCATTATCACCAAAAACATGCACGAACGAAAGCTGAAGATGCACGAGTTGTCAGAAGGCATCATCATGCTGCCCGGTGGCTATGGCATCTTAGAAGAGTTTTTTGAAATGATTACTTGGGCGCAATTGGGCCTGCACCAAAAACCGATCGGCATCTTGAACACTAACGGATTTTACGATGAATTGTTGGCCATGCTGAAGAAGATGATAGACCAACAATTTTTGAAACAGGCCAATTTTGACATGATTCAGGTAGATGACGATATTGAGGCTTTATTGGAAAAGATGAAGAACTATAAACCCATTGCCGTGCCCAAATGGCTGAAAAAAGGTCAAGTCTGATGGACATAGAACAAAAAATCAAGACCCTAAGAAAAGAATTGCAAGAGCATAATTATAGATACTACGTGCTTGATGAGCCAACCATCTCTGATTATGAATTCGATATGAAGCTCAAGGAGCTGCAGTCACTGGAGCAGCAGCACCCAGAGTTTTATGACCCCAATTCACCAACCCTGCGGATAGGGGGGCAGGTTACCAAGAATTTTGAGACGGTGGTACACGAGCACCGCATGTACTCACTGGACAATTCGTACTCCAAAGAAGATCTTGAAGATTGGGAAAAGCGTATCCAGCGGATATTGGGCGATGTACCCCTTGAATATGTATGCGAGCTGAAATATGACGGGGCTTCCATTAGCCTCACCTATGAAAATGGGCAATTGGTGTGTGCCGTGACCCGTGGCGATGGTTTTCAGGGAGATGATGTCACCACCAATGTCAAGACCATCAAATCGGTGCCGTTAAAGCTACGGGGCGATTACCCTCCCAAATTTGATATTCGGGGAGAGATTATTTTGACTTTGGAAGGCTTTGCCAAGATGAACCAAGAGCGCATTGAAAATGGCGAAGAACCCTACATGAACCCGCGAAACACGGCCTCGGGAAGCCTAAAACTTCAAGACAGTGCCTTGGTGGCGCAACGCCCACTGGATTGCCTTTTATACAGCATTGTGGGAGCATCGGGCCTCAAGACACAGTTCGAAGTGCTTGAAAAAGCCCGTTCATGGGGCTTCAAGGTGCCCATCGTGGCCAAATTGTGCAAGAGCATTGATGAGGTCTTGAAATTTGTGGAATATTGGGATGTGCACCGTCACGAATTGCCCTACGAGACCGATGGGGTGGTCATAAAGGTGAACAGTTTGCAACAACAAGAAGAGCTTGGCTATACCGCAAAATCGCCACGCTGGGCCATGGCGTACAAGTTCAAGGCAGAACAGGTGGCCACCGTTCTCAATACGATTACCTATCAAGTGGGCAGAACAGGGGCCATAACCCCGGTGGCCAATTTAGAACCGGTACTATTGGCCGGTACCACGGTAAAACGTGCCTCATTGCACAATGCCGACCAAATCGCCAAGTTGGACATCAGGGAAGGAGACACCGTTTTTGTGGAGAAAGGGGGCGAGATCATTCCCAAGATCATCGGGGTCGATTTTACCAAACGCGATCCCAATTCTGAACCTACCAAGTATATTGAGCATTGCCCCGAATGTGGCACCGAACTGTTACGAAAAGAGGGCGAGGCCCAACATTTTTGTCCGAACGACACGGGTTGTCCGCCTCAGATTACCGGGCGCATCCAGCACTTCATTTCACGAAGGGCAATGGATATTGAGGGGTTGGGCGGCGAGACGGTCGAGCTTTTGTACAAAGAAGGACTTATTGAAAACTATGCCGATCTCTACACGTTGACTGTTGACCAAATCATTCCCCTAGAACGTATGGCCGAAAAATCGGCTGAGAATTTGGTCAAAGGGGTCGAGGCCTCCAAAAAGATTCCTTTTGAACGGGTGTTGTTCGCCCTCGGTATCCGCTATGTGGGCGAAACGGTGGCCAAAAAGCTCGCCAAGGCCTATAAGAACATCGATTCCCTTATGGCCGCATCCGAAGAAGAACTCACCACGGTCGATGAAATAGGGGAGCGCATTGCCCAGAGTGTGGTGCAGTTTTTTCAAAATCCCACAAATCAAGAAATAATCCAACGATTAAAATCTTACGGGCTGCAGTTTTCACTGTCTGAAGAGCAGTTGCAGAACCAAAGCGACATCCTAAAGGGAAAAACCTTTGTGGTATCGGGGGTTTTCGAAAAACTAAGTCGAAACGAACTCAAAAAACTGATTGAAGACAATGGGGGCAAGGTGGCCTCATCCATTTCATCAAAGACCTGTTTCGTGGTAGCGGGGGCCAATATGGGGCCCAGTAAAAAAACCAAGGCCGAAAGCCTCGGGGTGCCGATTATTTCTGAGCAAGAGTTTTTGGCGATGCTTCCGTGACGTACCGTGGGGGAAGAAATTGTAGCATGCAGAAGTGCGACAGCATGATTTGAAGGGCAACCAACAGGTATGCTGCAAACAGATTGTCAATGCCGAACCCAAGTTGGTGGTATGCATAGCAGAGGGCGATGTTTAAAATGGTCAACCCGAAATAGATCATTCGTCTGCTTGGGTTTTCAAAAACAAACCTCCAGTTTTTCTTGTTGAACAACATTTTTATATCAGGATAAAAGAGCTTACTGAGTACAGGCCACAAAAGCAGTAAGGGCAGGGCGAACAAGCGCGATTCACGGGCTAGGGCCGCAACCATTACAATCACTGAATTCAAAGCCAAGACCAACATAAAGCCTTTTAAGAATGGACTTTTCGAATGGGTTTTGTATTTGGCAAGCACAAGATATAGGAAGGGGGATAGGGCCAAAAAAAACGAAAAAACCGTTTCCAAAATCTTTTTCGGTGTGCCAAAATTTTGTGCAAGACAAGAGGTTCTTTGTGAAATTTCGGTGCCAAGGGCGTTCCATGCGTTTGTGTACCAACTGAACAGGGTCAAATAGATTCCAAAAAGCACCACTGGCAAGACGATCCGAAAAACATTTTTTAAGCTAAGTTGCTGTTTTGGAGACGAATGTTTGGCCAATGGCAATAATCCGAAAACAAGCAAAACGGTACTTTCCTTAGAAATGGCGGCCAAGGTGAACAAAACCACGTATTGCCACCATCCTTTCTTAAAAAAGAAGAGCATGCCTGCAAAGACCAAACTATATTGCAGGGGCTCGTCATAACTGAAAATAGGAGGAAAAAAAGCGAAACATACCGAAAACGAGCCGTAAAAAACGGTCATATTGATAAGGCTCTTCTTCACGTTTTGCCCCAAGTGACTCGAAAGCAGGTACAATA
Source organism: Flagellimonas lutaonensis (assembly GCF_000963865.1). NCBI lineage: Bacteria > Pseudomonadati > Bacteroidota > Flavobacteriia > Flavobacteriales > Flavobacteriaceae > Flagellimonas > Flagellimonas lutaonensis. Next base: position 3,265,818 of record NZ_CP011071.1, on the reverse strand, counting down.
GAATGCCCGCCACAAACAGCAATGAGAAATTGACACAGACAAAGGCCGTGCCCTTTTCAGCACCAAAAAAATCTGCGAAGGCATTGATCAAAAAGGTCGTCAGCGGCCTTCTGGAAAAGGGAAAAAATTCATGATGGTAATTTACTTGCGAAAGCAAAAAAACCTTAGACAACCGGCTGTTGTTCTCGTTCAGCATGCTGTCGAGAAAGGGCAGCATATGCATTTTGTAAAGGGCACCTACCGCAAAAAGTGCGAGAACAACTGGAAGCCCGAAATTGAAGAAAGCCTTGTTCTTGTTGATGTTTCCCATGGTCAGTGCAACAGCATGGTGAAGTTACCCAATTTTTGGGCAGTATGTCAGGTCGAATATAAATTAACCCCTGTTCGACTAAAGATTTGTTCGTTGGGAGAAAGGCCGACGCAATCAACAGATGTCACCTCGAGTACATAAACAATTGAACATCAAAAAAAGCCATTGGAAATTTATATCGAATCCACACTAAACTATATCTTGGGGGTATGGAATCGATCTTTACGCCCGAGTCTTACCGGTTGGTCATGTACATTATGCTCTTTTTTGCCTTAGTATATGTGGTGTTCGAGGTTTATCTTAACCTCAACGAGCTTGAAGACGATACCACCAACATCATTTTACTCGAGGCTTCAAAAAAGCAGTTTTTCTTTGTGCCCTTTGCCCTTGGTGCCATTATGGGGCATCTTTTTTTAGGAGCCAAAACCAATATTCTCAACATCGAAAGCTGGTTGGCCGTGGTGCTGGTCTTTGGCATTTCGTTGGTGATGCTCGCCATTGGCTTTTGGGTTCCCTTCAAAAAGTCAAACCTGTTTCTTACAATACTGTTGGTTGCTGGGTTGGCATACGGACATTTTATTTGGTCACAGAACTTTAGAGAAGCTGTATTTTTCCAATCAGGTTATACCGAGCAGGTAAAATACTGGGTTGAACCAACCCCGTCGGAAGTCGGGGTCTCGTTATTCCAAGAACTTAATGGGTGTGATATATCTTTAAGGAACAGAACTAGAAAGATGGATTAAAAGATGAAATCTATACGATCTTTCATTAAAAAACATCTCAACACCATCGAAAAAATTCGAGTGGTCATGGCTGTTATCTTTGGTGTTATGATAGCGGTCGACATCATCTTGGCCGTTTTTCTGAAAGACACTGTTCCCACTTTCAGCGAGGTGGTCAGAGACAACCGAACCCAGTGGCTCTGGCTCAATTTTCTGTTGGGCGGGCTCATCGCCAAGATTTTTTATAACCGCAAGGTAGCGACCAAACGAAAAGAACTATCGGGTTTTTTTGTCTTCGTCGTACTTTCCATAGTGTTGGCGGCCATGGCCCCGTTCTTGCCAGAACTGGATACCGAATACCATTTTTTGATCATGGTCAGCGGAGGGCTGGTGGCCCATATTGCATGGCCTCAATACATTAACGATGACGATACCGTATAACATTGGCGAGTTTCAAGAAACCCTTGTATGGCCGGCCCCACCAGAAAAGTGGCCTGTGGCCCTAAGAGCTCTGTGGTTCGATGCCAAGGGCGATTGGCATGCAGCGCACGATTTGGTGGATCACTTAAGCGACGCCATGGCCAAATGGGTCCATGCGTATCTGCATCGCAAAGAGGGTGATGAATGGAATGCACGGTATTGGTACCGACAGGCGGGAAAGCCTTTTCCTGAAATTAGTTTAGAAGAAGAACTCAAGGTGCTGGTAGAGGCTGTTATAAGAAAATGAATGATTCCCTTGGTTGCACCGCCCTGGGCAGCAGTCAATGGGTGAGGGGTGTTCTGTTATTCTGAATGCGTCTTAGGTGGGGGAGGAATCACAAAAATTGGTTTTCGCTGTAGGGGATTTGTGAAACTACCGGTGTATTCCGATAGTCTTTGGGACTAACATGAACATGGCGCTAACCGCTCGTTGGAAACAAGTTGTAGCGAGGGTATATTCTTCGTTTTCCTTATCTCCTGTAGGAACTAGATCTGACTAAACTCCATATAATAAAAAGTCCCACTAAGCCTATAGTGGCGAAACCAAAAAAAACATTAACTAAGAGCACAAGAATAAGTGCTAGAGCTATCATTTTTATGCCATTCTTGTTTTTTCCTTTAGACTTCAACCCCTTGTAGTGCATGGACTGATTTAGAAAGATTTCATCCGATCTTTTTAAATAGTACTGTATTTCAGAATCCTCAAATCCTTTCTCCTTCATTTTCTTTTTTATGTCCACTGTGTCCAGACCTTTTACTCTCAATAATATGCTAAAATCTAATTTATTCATTCAACCTATACTTGTGGCTTACCTGTTCATATTCCAAATAAAAATAAGCATAGCCACCAAAATAGATGGCTTGTTGTAGACTGGACCAAAAAAATGCTCAGTTTATTCCGCTGCGATCAAATTCAGTTCGCCCACCGCATCACGAATTTCAAAGGGCCAGATAAATAGGCGGTTTTCAGGTTTTACCTTTAAATATTGCTGTGGATTGTAGACCTTAAGGGTGGTCATGTCGATACAGTAGCGTTGTACCCAGTCAGATTCCCTGATAAAAAAACCATTGCTCGCCTTTGCCTTTTTACAGGCATTGTAGAGCTTTATGCACATACGGTATTCGTAGGCCGTTAGCATCAACGGGTCGGCCCAGGCACCGAGGTTGTTTTCAACTGCGTTTTTGACCGCGGTTCGCGCTAACCGTAAATCACTGTTTTTGGGTAGGTTGGGGTAGATAATGATGCTGCTGGCCCAGCCCGACTCCAACAACAACAGGTTAAAGGTCTTGCGTTGCTCTAAACTTACCGTGGCGAGCTCGGTCTTTGTAAAACTGGGCGCAATGTAGGCCAGTAGGCGTCCATACCGGTCAAAGTGTTCGTCGGCTGCCATGACAAAAAGACTGCGGTTTGTACCGTTGGGTTTGGCCAATCGTGTATCGAGTAATTGTTTGAACACCGTTTTGGCTTGGTTACCCTGTGTTATCTGCCTTGTACCGGCACTGACCAATCGGGGCACTATATGGGCCTTGAGTTCAGGGTCGATCCAACTATCAAAGTTTCCCGTTTCAAGCAGCGTTTTCAATTCGTTCAGTTTGTTGTTAGCGGTGGTCTCACCACCTTGATAGCTGGTCTCAGGTGTGTCGATGCCCAACATGCGTATGGGCATTCGCACATAAGGTGTGTCGCCATCGGCGGGGTCGCCCGATTTTGTCTTTTTGCCCAATTGGTCGAGTTCGATACCACTGGGATCCCAGAAAATCTGTACTTTTTCCATTTGAAGCGCCTTTGTTTATCCTGTAAGCTAGTAAATTTCTTACAAGGAAGGGTGCCATCCTGTAGCAATTTGTGCGATTCGTGTGCAGATGGCAGAAAACAACACCTGGTTTACATCAAAAGTGGTATGTAACTGCCATTACTGCTTGAAATATTCTTTCTTGTAAAATTGCCCCAGCTCTTTGGTGAGCAAGAGCAATTCGGGCTTGTCTTTTCTGAGACCAACCGTCCAACCGTCAAAAATTTCCCAGGCATCGTTCACAAATACGGGTTCGCCGTATTCGGCCTTCAATTTTTCCCGAATACGATTCTCTTCAACTTTACCCGTTAAAATCCAGACCATATTCAGTTTTCCGTCGCCAAAACGGGCCTCTATTTTTCTGGGAAAGCCGGCATATTCTATGCCAAAGCAGTTCAATTGCAATTGTGCATTCGGGTCTGAACCGTCCAACTACATTTCATGGACAAAACAGGGAGTGCGCTTCCAGTTTTGGGCGGAGGTCATCCAAACTACCGCCCATTTTAATGAATACTGGGATTTTTCCCGACGGGTTGGACTCCAGACCAATGGCCTTACCTTCCGTCAAATACGGATTTTCCCAGGCAAACAAATTTGGATGGGTGGCCTCTTCTGTCAATTGCCAGACTAAATCTTTTTCTGGGTCGCCGATGAGCCTGTCATCAAAGAAAGCATTGTATTTCATAAAGGTAGCCGCCGTATCTTTCCGAGAGGCATCAATGAGCCAAATGCATTGCCCCTGGCTTCGATATAGTGCAGTTTGTTGTCGGCAAAGGTGAAGACAACTTGGGCAAGGGTACCGTTTTTGGTACGTAAATTGGTGCACAACAGGTGTGACTCGCTGTTTTTGGCCAATGAAAAGCTCAGAGGGTCGATTTCAACAACATTTGTGCGATAGTATGTGAGGACTGATTTTTTCTTTTACCTCAACCAAGGATTCATAGAAATGGACATCATGGAAAACGGTTTTGGCTTGACCATGGGTAGAAAGAGAAATTGCGATGCCGTTGATCAGCAACAGCATCATTTTGATGAAAGTTTGCATATGTTATTGATTGATGATTTACCTAAAGACAAAGGTCGACATCTATCGTTACAGTGCTAGACCGAAATGCTGATGCCCTCGGCCGATACTTGTTTGGCGGTATCAAAGTAAAAATCGATCCGGCCCAGATTGACACCATAGCAGCCTACCTGGTTCACCAACACCGGACTTCCGTTTTTGTTCGTGCGCACATCTGGCTTATCCAAAAACGTATGCGTATGCCCGCCGATAATCAATTGGGTATGCTCGGTTTTTGAGGCTAGGGTAACATCATCGGCACGGTTGGCATTGCCTTCATAATCGTAGCCCAGATGGGACAGACAGATGATAAGGTCGCAACGCTCATTTTCTTTGAGTTGCCTTTCGGCATCAAGGGCGATTTCGTAAGGATCTAGGTATTGGGTTTCTTTGTACAGCTTTTGTGATACAAGCCCCGCCAACTTGATGCCGATACCGTACACCCCGATTTTTATTCCTTCCATCGTGTAGGTACGATAAGGTTTCACGTAGCCGTCCAATGCGGTGTTCGAAAAATCATAGTTGGCCGAGAGCAGTTCAAACTTTGCATGGGGCAGTTGTGCCAAAAGCCCTTCAATACCATTGTCGAAATCGTGGTTGCCTATGGTGGCCGCATCGTATTTCATCATGCTCATGAGCTTGAATTCCAGCTCACCTCCGTAAAAATTGAAGTATGGGGTGCCCTGAAAGATGTCTCCGGCGTCAAAGAGCAGCGTATTGGGGTTTTCGTCACGTATTTGGCCGATCAATGAAGCGCGGCGCGAAACCCCACCCAAGTTGGGGTACCGAGAATGATTTGTTGGAAAAGGGTCTATGTGGCTGTGCACGTCGTTGGTGTGCAGAACGGTGATGTGCTTTTGGCCCAGGGCCTTGCAGCTTTCAAGCGAAAGTCCGCCAAGGCCGGTAAAGGCCGTAGCTGCCGCTGTTCTGGTCAAAAATGTGCGTCGCTTCATCTATTTAAGGCGTATAAATCGGTTATCGACAGTAGCATTCAGGGTATCGATCTCCTTTAGATAATCGATGATGGCATTTCGAACAAGGTAGTTCAATTCGATGACCTCATCGGTATTTTTAAAGAACCCCATATCATCGCCTCCTTGCACCAGATAATCTGATGTGGCGACATAATATTTTTTGTTTTCATCGAAAGGCTCGCCATTGATGAAGACCGAAGCCAAACCACCTTCTTTGTCAAGGGTTATTTGCAGGCCTGAGATGGGATGCGCCCTTTTGGCATTGACCAAAAACGATATAAGGTCACGAACTGTCCGTCCCTGCATGGCTACAATAGCTATGTTGTTTTCAAAGGGCATTACCTCAAAAATATTTCGAATGGTAACGGGGCCTTTTGATATCACAGAGCGAATGCCACCATGGTTGAGCACCACAAAATCGACGCTATTGCCCGTTCGTTGTTGAAAGACTTTGTTGGCCTGCCTCAAAATAATATCGGCCATCAGGTTGCCTTCTGATGTGTTCAGTTCGCCGTCTTCTTTGTTCAATGTTCTCGGGGCATAGGTAAGCACGCTGTCCATTATCTGGTTCAGGCGTTGCCTGTAGGGATCGATTACAGTTTCCAAGGAGTCTACGGAAGAGAGCTTTTCTGTTATCGTAAATTGCTCTCCTTTGATTTCTTGAAGCTTTAAAGGCGTATCCTTACAGGAAAAAAATACAAATGTTATAAAAATAACAAAATGTTTTATTTTTAAAAGCTTCACTCTGGTTATCTTTGTCTTTAGATGTTCGTATATTATTTACATTTGTAAAAATGTGAAAAATATATGGTATTCAAGGCCATTCAGGATAAATTTAAAGTTAAATCAGGCCTAAAGTATCTGCAGGAAGAGCTCGAGAATCCGACGGTATCGGTATCTAGAGGCCATGGTGTTTCAAGTATTGCCTGTATCGTTGATGTTGACCGGTTTCCGAAGGCAGAAAGCTTTTACGAACTGATACAAGAACTTTCACTGAGACCGAATGCCATAAAGATCATCGGCTATAAAAGGGAATATGACAAAAACTCCCCATACGCCATACCCATGTTCTCTGATAAGGATTTAGGTTGGAAGGGGGAAATTGAAAACGGATACGTTCTTGAATTTTTGGGAAGGGAATATGATCTTTTGATAAACTACTATACCGACGACAACCTGATGATGAAGCTGCTTTCGGTGAAGACTGCAGCCCGTATCAAGGTCGGTTTTGCAGAGGTCGATACCAAGTTGAACGATCTTATATTGCATACCCCATATCAAGACTTTAAGGTTTTCAAGGCAGAGTTGCACAAATATTTGAAAGTATTGAACGAAGTTGAATAATGGAACAGTTGATGGGCACCGGGGTCGCTTTGGTGACACCTTTTAAAAATGATGGTTCGGTCGATTACCGCTCCCTTGAACAGATAATTGAGCATTGTATTGCCGGTGGGGTTGATTATTTGGTGGCATTGGGCACCACTGCCGAATCGGTTACCCTTTCAAAAGATGAAAAACAACATTTGATGCACACCATTGCCAAGGTAAATGCGGGGCGTTTGCCCCTCGTGGTCGGCATGGGCGGCAACAATACCCAAGCGGTGGTCAACGACCTCGCCGCCTTTAATTTAAGTGATTTCTGTGCCATTCTCTCCGTTTCACCATATTATAACAAACCTACCCAAGAAGGCATTTTTCAACACTTTCGTGCCATCGCCAAGGCTTCCCCGGTACCGGTGATACTCTATAACGTTCCGGCAAGAACAGGAAGCAACATGCAGCCAGAAACCACTTTACGGTTGGCTCATGATGTCGAGAATATCGCCGCCATCAAAGAAGCTTCGGGCGATATGGTGCAAATCAACACCATCATCAAACAAAAACCAGAGGATTTCTTGGTCATTTCTGGGGATGATTTCACAGCGTTGCCCACCATTTTGGCCGGTGGGATTGGTGTTATCTCGGTACTGGGGCAGGGGCTTCCAAACGAGTTTTCGAAAATGGTCAACCTAGCGTTGCAGGGCAGGTCAGATGAGGCCTATGCGATACACCATGCCCTTTTGTCGGGCATGGAGCTGATCTTTGAAGAAGGCAATCCAGCGGGGATAAAAGCGGTATTTGAACAATTGGGGCTTTCGACCGCCAAGGTCAGGCTGCCATTGGTCGAGGCTACGCCCCATTTGAAACAAAAAATCAAGGCTTTCTTAAGATCGGCGCAACGGGTTACCACGATAGAGCGTTAAATCTTCGCCAAAAAGCTTCAAACGATATGACTTCCCCGTTATTTTTGGGCGGCAGGGTATTTTTTATATCCATTGATTATCGCTAATTTTGCAAAATATTTTTTTAGAATGAGGTTATTGCTTCCAATACTGGCAGTGGTTTTTCTTTTTGCTTCTTGTAGCGAGTACCAAAAGGCACTCAAGAGCGAAAGTGTAAAAGAGAAATACGACATGGCCGAAAAGCTCTATAATGAGGGCGACTACAAAAGGGCCAACCGCCTTTTTGAACAGATTGCCCCGCAATATGCTGGTAAGCCACAGGGTGAACGCGTTATGTTCTTTTTTGCGGACTCCTACTTTCAAACAGGCAACTATTATTTGGCAGGTTACCAATTTGAGCGCTTTGTAAAGTCATATCCGAACAGTGACAAGATCCAACAGGCGTCCTTTTTGGGGGCCAAGAGCTATTATGAGCTGTCCCCCAGATATTCGTTGGATCAAACAGATACCGATAAGGCCCTTTCAAAACTACAAGCGTTCATCAATACCTATCCAGACTCGGAGTATTTTGATGAGGCCAACAAAATGGCCCGGGAGCTGACCACAAAAAAAGAGCGCAAGCAATTCGAGATTGCCAAGCAATTTGATAAATTGGGCGAGTTTGATTATCCCGTATTGATTTCGGCCATTACGGCCCTTGAAAATTTTATCGCAGAGAACCCAGGTTCCATTTATCGTGAAGATGCTTTCTATTACAAATTGAAATCATCTACAAACCTTGCTCTCAACAGTACTTTGTCAAAGAAACAGGAGCGATTGGAAAACGCCGTGGCCGCATACAACGCCCTGAAAAAATCATTTCCTGATACCAAATATGCCAAAAAAGCAGATGATCTTTATGCCAAGGTCATGCGCGAAATGCAAGATTTTTCGAAATAACAAGTTTTAGTTTTATGAGCGATTTAAAGAATACAAAAGCACCTGTCACGACCGTAACCTACAATAGGGACGAGTTTGACCAAAAAACCGGCAATATCTACGAGGCCATTTCCATAGTGGCGAAAAGAGCGATACAGATCAACTCAGAGATCAAGAAAGAGTTGCTGGAAAAACTGGAAGAGTTCGCCACTTACAGTGACAGCCTTGAAGAGGTATTTGAGAACAAAGAGCAGATAGAGGTCTCGAAATTCTATGAAAAACTGCCAAAACCCCACGCTTTGGCCGTTCAAGAATGGTTGGAAGACAAAATCTACTACCGAAATACTGCTTTGGAAGACAATAACGAAGAATAGGCATGTTATGCGGTAAAAACATTCTCTTGGGAATTACCGGAGGAATCGCCGCCTATAAGACCACCTTTCTCACGAGATTATTGATAAAAGCTGGTGCCCGGGTCAAGATTGTCATGACCCAGAGCGCCAGTTCTTTTGTTTCGCCCCTTACCCTTGCCACACTCTCCAAGAATCCTGTTTTAATGGATTTTGTCAATGAGGAAGATGGCAGCCTTTCATGGAACAATCATGTAGAACTGGGCCTGTGGGCCGATCTGATGCTGATAGCGCCGGCCACTGCCAACACCTTGTCAAAAATGGCCCACGGAACCTGCGATAATCTGTTGCTGGCCACTTATCTTTCGGCCAAATGCCCGGTACTTTTTGCACCTGCCATGGATTTGGATATGTACCAACATCCGTCCACCAAAGAAACGTTCAAAAAACTACAGTCGTTCGGCAATGTGATGATACCTGCCGAGTCGGGAGAATTGGCAAGTGGATTGCACGGTGAGGGCCGTATGGCAGAACCGGAAACCATAATACGGTTTTTAGAGAACTTTCTGCGTTCGGGTCTTCCCCTAGTGGGCAAAAACGTACTCATAACGGCTGGCCCCACCCACGAGCCCATTGACCCCGTTCGGTTTTTGGGCAACCGCTCTTCGGGCACTATGGGTTTTGAGCTTTCCAAAAGGGCCGCTGACCTTGGCGCCACCGTAGTGCTGGTGTCTGGCCCCACAAGCTTGTCCGTGGAACACCCCGGCATACAAGTAGTTAGTGTAACCACCGCGGACGAAATGTACGCTGCAGTGCACCAACACTATGAAAAAGCCGATATTGCCATTGCCGCTGCCGCCGTGGCCGATTATCGCCCCAAAGAAGTTGCTGACCAAAAAATCAAGAAAACAGATGGTAGCCTTCAGATTGACTTGGTCAGAAACAAGGACATCTTGCTATCGATGGGCGAAAAGAAAAAACAGCAATATTTGGTAGGCTTCGCCTTGGAGACTGAAAACGAACTCGAAAACGCCAAGGCAAAACTACAACGCAAGAATTTGGATGCCATTGTGTTGAACTCTCTGAACGATAAAGGGGCAGGTTTCGGGCAGGGAACGAATAAAATCACTTTTGTGGACAAGAATCTTTCCGTTAAAGCGTTTGATGTTAAGAAGAAGGCCGAGGTGGCCGCTGATATTTGGAAAGAAATCATCGCTAGAATCAATGCATAGGTTATTGCTGCTTTTGGTAGGTCTGTTGGCCCTTCAGTTCGTGGGGGGCCAAGAACTTGATTGCACCGTTACGGTCAATTCAGACCAAGTGGGCCAGACCAACCAACAGATTTTCAAAACGTTGGAGCGTTCTCTGAACGATTTTGTGAACAAGACCAAATGGACGAACCGCGTCTACAATGAAAATGAACGGGTCAGTGCCCGAATGTTCATTACCGTAACCCGTTACGAATCGGATCAGTTCGAGGCCAACATACAAATCCAATCGAACAGGCCGGTGTTCAACACTTCATACGAAAGTCCGGTGTTCAATTACAAAGACAACGCCTTCAATTTTCGCTACCAAGAATTTGAGCCGTTGGTCTATAACCCCAATTCTTTCGACTCGAATCTGGTGGGGGTCATTTCATATTATGTCTACATTATTTTGGGATTGGATGCTGATACCTTTTCCCTTGAAGGTGGCGATGAATATTTTCGAAAGGCACAGAACATTGTTACCCAGGCACAGGGCACCAATTTCTCGGGATGGGGGCAAGAAACCGGAGATCGTACAAGATTTGAGTTGGTAGACAACCTGTTGTCGAATTCCTTTCGGGAATACCGCATTGCCATGTACAACTACCACCGCAAAGGGTTGGATATTTTGGCCGACAACAACAGTACCGGAAAACAGGTCATTGCCGGAAGCCTTCGGCTATTTGAAACGTTGATGAAACGTAGGCCGAATGCCTTTTTGATACAGACCTTTTTTGATGCAAAGGCTGAGGAAATTCAGAACATCTTCTCCGACGGCCCCAAGGTTGATATTGTGAAGCTCAAAGAGACGCTGAATAAGGTGGCCCCTTTTTATTCCAGCACCTGGAATGAGATAAATTACTAGCCAATTTCTACAAAGACCTTTATCTTTACGGCCGTAACGTAAAGATAAGTGCTCACCAATCTCTCCATAAGAAATTACGCCTTGATCGACGATCTGAATGTGTCGTTTCCGGAAGGTTTTGTGACCATTACGGGTGAAACCGGTGCGGGCAAGTCCATATTATTGGGAGCCCTTTCATTGGTGTTGGGCAAGCGTGCCGACCTAGCCTCCCTACGAAACGAAGAAGAGAAATGTATCATCGAGGCTGAATTTTCTATCGGTAATTATGGCCTGAAACCATTTTTCGAGGAAAACGACCTTGACTATGAGCAGCAGACCATTTTGCGAAGGGAGATTTTGCCCAGTGGTAAGTCTAGAGCCTTTATCAACGATTCACCGGTTACCTTGGACATTCTCTCAAGACTGGGAGACAGTCTGGTAGACGTACATTCGCAACACCAGACACTTCGCCTGACAGAAAACGAGTTTCAGTTGAAGGTCATCGACGCCCTTGCCGAAAACCAAAAGTTGCTGGGGCAGTACCGGGAAACCTTATCGGCCTATAATTCGGCCAAGAAAGAATGGCAATCGTTGTTAGATTTTCAGTCGCAAGCGGCAAAAGAACAAGATTACAATAGCTTTCTGTTGCAAGAATTGCAGTCTGTCCCTTTAAAAGAGGGGGTTCAATCAGAGCTCGAGGAAGAATATGGGCAGTTGAGCAACGTGGAGACCATTTTGGAATCCCTTTCGCAGGGCAATCAATTGCTTAATGACGAACAAATTGGGGTTTTGGGCCAATTGGCCGAGCTAAAACGGATGGTCCAAAACATTTCGGACTATGGACCTTCTTTTGAAGCGCTGCACGAGCGCATTCAATCGGTTTTTATAGAGTTGGACGATATTTCCGTTGAGTTGGATGCCCTTCAGGGCAGGGTAGAGGCAAACCCCGAAAGGCTACAAGAAGTGAACACACAACTACAGCTTTTGTACGACCTACAGAAAAAGCACCAAGTGGCATCCGTCGAAGAGCTTATCAGCATTCGGGAGGACCTTTCCACAAAAGTGGGTAAGGTTGCGAATTTGGAAGCTGAGATCGCTGATGCAGAACAACGGGTCGCCAGCAAGGAAACCGAGTTGACCGCCTTGGCTGAATCGTTGCGAAAAAATCGAAACGCGGTGATTCCGAAACTAAAGAACATGTTGCAAAAAAAGCTGCATGTATTGGGAATGCCGTCGGCCACCTTCAAGATTGAGTTGGAACTGGCACCAGCTTTTCGATCAAATGGCAAAGATGAACTGGTGTTCTTGTTTTCGGCAAACAAGGGCTCTGCACATGGTGAGTTGAAAAAAGTGGCCTCTGGGGGCGAACTTTCGCGCATCATGCTGACCATAAAGTCGATTCTGGCCGAATATGAGCATTTACCCACCATGATCTTTGACGAAATCGACACGGGTGTTTCTGGTGAGATATCGAACGCAATGGCCGATATCATGTCGGGCATGAGCAAATCGATGCAGGTATTCTCCATTACGCATTTGCCACAAGTGGCCTCAAAGGGGCAAACACAGTTCAAGGTGTACAAACAAGAGGTGGGTGGCGCCACTACCACCCACATCAAACAATTGACCGAAAGTGAGCGAGTGGTAGAGCTTGCCGAAATGTTGGGGGGCAAGAGCATTTCAGATTCCGCACTGGCGCATGCCAAACAGTTGCTTCAATTTCCCTGACAGCACACAAGTTCAAAGGTCTAGCGCAGGAATCAAGTTCAAAATTGACCGGCAATAATTCGTACAATTCGTGTCCATCCTCAGTAAACAGTAGCCAATAATCGCTAAGCAGTACCCGGTGATTGGTGATCCATAGAACGAAGAAACCTGAAACCTTGAACCTACAACCTTTAACTTTTCACCCTTGAAACCCTCAACTCTCAGTTCGCAACGAAACCAATAAGAAACAACAGAAACTAAAAATGGTGGAAGCCCTAAACTTGTTATCTTTGCCAACATCAAACCGATACTTTTTACGATATGGCATACAATCTATTGAAAGGAAAAAAAGGAATTATTTTTGGTGCGTTGGATGAAAATTCCATTGCATGGAAAACTGCTGAGCGCGTTCATGAAGAAGGCGGCACTTTCGTCTTGACAAATGCGCCCATTGCCATGCGCATGGGGCAGATCAACGAACTTGCCAAGAAAACGGGTTCAGAAATTATACCTGCCGATGCCACCAACGAAGAGGATCTGGCCAATTTGGTTTCAAAATCAATGGAAATCTTGGGGGGCAAGCTTGATTTTGTTCTGCACTCCATTGGAATGTCGGTCAATGTGCGCAAGGGTAGGGCCTATACCGACCAGAACTATGATTTCACCACCAAAGGATGGGATGTTTCGGCACTTTCGTTCCACAAGGTCATGCAATCACTGTACAAGGCCGATGCCATGAACGAGTGGGGCAGCATTGTAGCGCTTACCTATATGGCTGCCCAGCGAACATTTCCTGATTACAACGACATGTCCGATAACAAAGCCTACCTCGAATCGGTTGCCCGTAGTTTTGGGTATTTCTTTGGAAAAGAGAAAAAGGTACGGGTCAATACCATTTCACAATCGCCCACCCCGACCACGGCAGGGCAGGGCGTGAAAGGTTTTGACGGATTCATCAATTATGCCGAGAAGATGTCGCCACTAGGCAATGCAACCGCTTTGGATTGCGCCAATTATACGGTCAGCCTTTTTTCAGACCTGACCAAAAAGGTGACCATGCAAAACCTTTTTCATGACGGTGGCTTTTCAAATACGGGGGTAAGCCAAGAGGTTATCGAAGAGTTTTCAAAATAACGATGCCCGCCAAAAAACATCTTTTGTCAGTTCGAGCGCAGTCGAAGCCATTAAAAGTGCAATCACTCTAACTTGGCCTCGATTGCGCTCGACTCTTTAAATTGCTGGTTTCCAACGGCCTTTTTATACGTAATGGACATAAAGCTTTCTTTTATAATTCCTGTCTTCAATAGGCCCGACGAGGTCGATGAGTTGTTACAGAGCCTTGTGGAACAAGATTTTGACGGGGAGTTTGAAGTGGTCATCATCGAAGATGGTTCTACCGAGACTTCTGAAGGTGTGATCGGCAGGTACATAGAGCAGCTTTCCATTTCGTATTATCAAAAAGAGAATACCGGCCCCGGTGATTCTAGAAACTATGGAATGAAAAAGGCCAAGGGTAATTATTTCATTGTTCTTGATTCAGATTGTGTTCTGCCTTCCCATTATTTGAATACGGTCTATAAATCTTTGCAAAATGATTTTGTGCATTGTTTTGGTGGCCCCGATGCGGCACATTCATCTTTTACCACTGTACAAAAGGCCATCAACTATGCCATGACCTCATTTCTGACCACAGGAGGTATCCGTGGCAAAAAAAGGGCCATTGGCAAATTTCAGCCCCGAAGTTTTAATATGGGCATCTCAAGGGAAGCCTTTGAAAAAACCGGAGGGTTTGGTAATATCCATCCCGGTGAAGACCCAGATTTGACCTTTCGCATATGGAAAATGGGATACGAAACAAGGCTCTTTGAAAATGCTCATGTTTTTCATAAGCGCCGTATTGATTGGGGCAAATACTTCAAGCAGGTCAATAAATTTGGAATGGTACGGCCCATTTTGAACAAATGGCATCCTGAGACCGCCAAGTTGACCTACTGGTTCCCCACCATTTTTATGATTGGTTTATTGGTTTCACTGTGCCTTTCATCAATCGGCATTTTTTGGCCCTTGTACCTGTATGGCCTTTATTTTATATTGGTCTTTGTCGATTCGGCCATAAAAAATAAAAGCCTGCCCGTTGCCTTTTTATCGGTTTTTGCCTGCGTGGTTCAGTTTACGGGCTATGGCCTGGGTTTCATAAAGTCCACAATCTTGGTTAACTTTAGTAATCAAGAACCCGAACAGCTTTTTCCGAAGCTGTTCTTCAAGAACCTTCAAAAACGTGATTAAAAACCTGTTTAGCAACTTGAACCGGCGAAAAGTCAAGGTTTTCTTGATTTGCCTGGCCTGCTCGTTTCTGGCATGGTTGGTCAGCAAGTTGTCAGAGCCCTATGAGTCTAGGGTCACCTTTACCCTTACCTACACCAATCTACCAGATACCCTATTGCTCTCAAAAGAGGCAAGCCATACCTTGGGAACAAAACTTCGGGCCAACGGATTTCGTTTTCTATATTATAACTTAAATCTAAAGAATATCACGGTAGACCTTTCGGCCATTCGAGAAACAAAGGGTCGGTATTACCTTGATGCACTGCAGTTAAAAAAGAGTTTAGAGGCACAATTGGCCAAAAGCACTTCGCTCATCGAGTTGGAGGAGGATACCCTCTTTATTGATTTGTACCAAGTGACGGCCAAAGAAGTGCCAATAAAACCAAATATTACCTTAAACCTAAGCCAGAACCATTTTGTCGAGGGCCCCCTAAAAGTTGAACCTGCTACCATAGTTATAAAAGGACCCCAGCGAGAGGTTGCGTCCATTACTGAAATTTCAACAGTTCCCCTTGAATTGAATAACCTGTCGGCCAACTTTACCAAAGAACTGGACCTTGTGGTTCCTGAAGGGCTGCAGAACAGCGTGTTGTCACAGAACAGCGTAGCGGTTTCAGCGAAGGTGGTGAAATTTTCTGAAAAGGTGTTTGAGGTGCCCATCACCGTTCTGAACCCTCCCGATGAATATGATCTAAAGCTGTTTCCCAATAAGGTGTCGGTATTGTGCAAGGCGGGGGTGAAATACCTACGTACCATTACCGCCAACGATTTTAGGGTAGTGGCCGACTACAAAAATGCCGGACCATCGAACCACCTTCTGCTCAGAATTGACAAACGGCCCGAAAAAGCGTACGATGTCAAGTTACAAGAGAACCAAGTACAATTCATATTAGAAAAGTCAAAATGATGATAATCGGATTGACGGGAGGTATTGGCAGCGGAAAAACCACTGTGGCAAAAATGTTCAAGAAATTGGGCGTACCGGTCTATGACTCTGATAAAGAAGCAAAAAAGTTGATGAACCAATCAAAAGAAATGCGCGCGGCCATCGTCGACCTTTTCGGAAAAAAAGCCTATAAGAAGGGAAAACTGAACCGCAAGTTTATAGCGGGGGCGGTGTTTGCCAACAAAGGGTTGCTTTCAAAACTGAACGCAATAGTTCACCCGGCCGTAAAGTCGCATTTTTACGATTGGGCCAAGAAACAAGCTGCCCCCTATGTCGTTCAAGAAACGGCCCTGATATTTGAAAATGGTATGGAAGACCGTTTCGACAGGGTTGTTTTGGTAACGGCGCCAGAAGAGATGCGGATAAAGAGGGTCACGGCACGGGACAAGGTTTCTGAAGAAGAGGTCAGGGCAAGGATCAACAATCAACTGGATGATGCCCACAAAAAGGAAAAATCTGATTTTGTAATCGAAAACATTGACCTTGAGACCACCCGTAAACAGGTAGAGACCATCCATCGTGAGCTCATAAAATCCCCAAAGGTTGAATAATTTAACATTTTTGTTAAGGTTAGGTTAAACGGAAAAGGGGCTGAATGTTAAATTTTTAATTTTACCACAATGAACAAGAAGCTGTTTGTTCTTCTGGTCATTCTTATGAGCATGTCCCTGATCGGGATAATTTTTGTTCAAGGATATTGGATCAAAACTTCAGTAGAAGATAAGGAGGAACAGTTCTCAAATGTAGTGGCCGATGTTCTTGACAAAGTTGCTGAAAAGGTTGAGAGCAGAGAGAGAAAGGAGTATTTTGACCGATTGGCCACACTGATAGATAGCATCGGGAGCCCTAAGGCTACCCAATTGAAAAACTTCTTCTTCGTCGACAGGGATTTGAACTCGAATGAGATTCTTTTTTATTCCCATGGAATTCTCGAAGAAGATTATGGCATAACATCAACGTTCTTTGACAATCTCAGTGGTGACGATACCACCTCTATAAAAAATTATACCAGTAAGCGTACCAAAATCATTTTTAAAGAAGACTATGGGCTCGATGGAAAGAGCTATAAGCTGACCCCAATTCAAAAACTTGAAAAGTTAGGAGGACTCAGCAATATGGATAAGGCCCTCTTTGAAGACGTATTCATGGAGTACGCGAAAAGAGTGCCCATACACAAAAGGGTCTCAAAACAGGAATTGGAGTTGCTCTTGGATCAAGAGCTGAAAAACAGGGGCATTGACATCGACTACGAGTACGGAGTTTACAGTAGTGGATATCCCACGAAAATAAAATCGCGCAAGTTCAAATTTGCTGAATCGGGCATGTATAGGGCCCCCATTTTTAAAGACAGTGAAGGGCATACCAATTTTTCTCTGTTACTGACTTTTCCGAAGAAAAAGAAGTTCTTGTTGGAATCGATTATTGGAATGGCGGCACTTTCGCTCATTTTTACGCTTGTTATCGTAATCGCTTACTCAAGTGCCATTTACCAGTTGATAAAGCAGAAACAGATATCAGAGATCAAATCTGATTTTATCAACAACATGACCCACGAGTTCAAAACGCCGATAGCCACCATCAATTTGGCGGTTGAGGCCATACGAAATCCGAAGTCGTTGGAAGACCAAGAGAAAGTGTTACGCTACCTAGGTATGATCAAGGACGAAAACAAGCGAATGCATGCACAGGTAGAAAATGTACTGCGCATATCGAAGCTGGAGAAAAACCAGTTGGATATAAGTAAGGATAGGGTAGATGCCCACGACATTATTGAAGACGCCGTTACACATATAGAATTGATCGTAAAAGATAGGGGAGGGTATGTCAAGACACACCTAGAGGCGCCAAGCTCTGAAATATTGGCAAACGAAATGCATATGACCAACGTGGTGGTCAATATTCTTGACAACGCCGTGAAGTATTCGCCCGATGCCCCAAAAATTGATGTGTACACTGAAGTTGTCAAGAACCAATTGATTATAAAAATACAAGACCAAGGGGCCGGCATGAGCAAGGCGGTATTAAAAAAGGTCTTTGAAAAGTTTTACCGGGAACATACCGGTGACATACACAACGTGAAGGGACATGGCCTCGGCCTGGCCTACGTAAAAAAAATTGTTGAAGACCATCAGGGAGAGGTCTATGCAGAAAGCGAAAAGGGCAAAGGAAGCACTTTCTACATAAAACTCCCGTTAATTTAAAAAATTATGGAAACAGAGAACAAGAAAATACTTTTAGTTGAAGACGACCCCAACTTTGGCATTGTGCTGAAAGACTATCTTTCAATGAACAATTTTGACGTTGTTCTTGCCAAGAACGGGATGGAGGGTTTTGAGAAGTTTAAGAAAGACAATTTTGATGTCTGTATCTTGGATGTGATGATGCCCTACAAAGATGGGTTCACCCTTGCAAAGGAAATTCGCGAAAAGAACGAAAATGTGCCGATTATCTTCTTGACGGCAAAGACGATGAAAGAAGATGTGCTGAAGGGTTATAAGGCCGGGGCAGACGATTACCTGAACAAACCCTTTGATTCTGAGGTGCTGTTGATGAAACTTAAAGCAATTCTTCAAAGAAAGGCATCCAACACTTTGGCAGACAGCAAACAATTTGAATTTCAAATAGGAAACTTTCATTTTAATTCGAAGCTACGGTTCTTAAAATACAAAGATGAGGAACCCATAAAGCTTTCACCCAAAGAAAACGAACTGCTGAGGCTCTTGGCCCTACACGAAAACGACTTGATGCCGCGCGAGCTCGCTTTGACCAAAATTTGGCGAGACGACAACTATTTCACTTCCAGAAGTATGGATGTATACATTGCCAAACTCAGAAAATACTTGAAACGCGATGATTTGGTAGAAATATTGAACATTCACGGCGAGGGCTTCCGGTTGGTGGTCAAGTCTGAAAAAGAGAAGTAGAAATTGTTTTAGCTTACATTAAAAAAAACCATCCTTGTCGCCTCATCGGATGTTTTTTTTGTACTAATCGCTACCGTTCAGTTGCAGCAATACGCGCTCAACGATTTGCTCGGGAGATAGTGCAATAGAAACCGTAATGCCGTCTGTGGGAGGTTCAAGGGTCTCAAATTGCGATTGCAGCAGTGATTTGGGCATAAAATGTCCGCTTCTTTTCTCCAACCTGGAGGAAACCTCCTCCAAAGTTCCTTTTAGGTAAACAAATTCCACAAGATGTTCAATGTCTTTGGATAACAGTCTGCGATAACTCCTTTTCAGTGCTGAACAGGCAATCGTACAACCTGCGACACTGTGTTTCTTGGCAAGTTCGTTGAGTGTTTTCAGCCAACCCTCCCTATCATGGTCGTCAAGCGGTTTGCCCGAAGCCATTTTTTGAATATTTTCTTTAGGGTGAAAATCATCCCCATCAAAAAAGGGAACCGATAACGAAGATGCCAACAATTTTCCAATGGTGGTCTTGCCGGTACCTGACACCCCCATAACGAACAGCACACGCTTTGTCGCACTCATGATTCCGTTGCTATTTTATGATTGAGTTTGGCCACTATTTCATCTGTGGACATATCGTAATCGACCCAAAGTATAGAGGGTTTTTTTCTATACCAGGTCAGCTGTCGCTTTGCAAACCTTCGTGTATTCTTCTTGATCTCTGCTACTGCTTCGGCAAGGGTAGCAGTGCCGTCAAGATAATCGAACAGCTCTTTGTAGCCCACTGTTTGCAGGGCATTCAGTTCACGGTGTGCATAAAGCGACTTGGCCTCTTTTAACAGACCGTCTGCCATCATTTGGTCAACCCGCTGGTTTATTCGGTCGTAGATTGTTTCCCTATCTGCGCGAAGGCCTACATAGAAACTTTTAAATGGGCGGACAACCTTTTTCTGGTTTCGAAAAGAAGAGTACGGCTGGCCGGTGGCCATACATACTTCAAGGGCTCGGATCAAACGTTGTGGATTCTGCAGATCAACGGATCTATAGTATTTCGGATCGCGCTCTTTCAACTCTTCCTGTAAATGGGCCAACCCTTTTTCATTCAGTGCCGTTACCAGAGCCTTCCTGATTTTTGGGTCAATCTCTGGGAAATCATCGAGCCCTTTGACGACGGCATCTACATACAATGCACTACCACCGGCCATGATCACAAAATCTTTCTTTTTATATAATTCGGTAAGCTTGGCCAGGGCATCTCGTTCAAAATCACCTACCGTATAGGCTTCGAAAATGCTTTTGTGCTGAATAAAGTGATGCGGAGCCGCCGATAGCTCATCCGTGGTTGGTACTGCGGTGCCAATGGTCATTTCTTTATAAAACTGCCGTGAATCGGCAGAGAGTATTTCGGTGTCGTAATGTTGGGCCAAGGCAATGGCCAAACGGGTTTTGCCAATACCGGTGGGGCCTATTATACATACCAAAATCTTTTTGGCCATCAATCTTCCTCCAATTTATGCCCACATTTTCGACAGTAGTAAGCATCGTTTCTATGGATTTCTGCACCACAGTCAGAACAGCTTCTGCCGCTGCTTACAGAAAGGGCCTTATCTGAACGTGTGTATTCAGCGGAGACAATACCCGTGGGCACCGCAATTATACCATATCCTATAATCATTATGAGTGTTGCAAAAAACTGCCCTAAACCCGTTTGTGGGGAGATATCGCCGTACCCAACAGTTGTCAGTGTTACTATTGTCCAATAAATACTATGGGGAATGCTGTTGAATCCATGTTCTGGCCCTTCAATCAAGTACATGACCGTACCCAGAAGCACCGAGATGATCAGCATAAAAAATACGAAAATGAAAATCTTGGCCCTGCTGGCCTTAAGGGCCCGCAGCAGGTTGTTAGATTCTCCCACAAAACGAACCAATTTCAATATTCTAAAGATTCGCAGTAGCCTCAGGGCCCTAAAGGCTGTAATGTATTGCGAGCCCACTACAAAGAACGACAGGTACTTGGGAATAGTGGAAAGTAAGTCCACAACCCCAAAAAAGCTGAAGATATACTTGCTCGGTTTTTTAATGCAGATAATCCTTAAGATATATTCAATGGAAAAGAGAATGGTTACGACCCACTCTGAAATATCGAGAAAGCGATGATGTTTGGTGTCAAACCGTGGCACACTCTCAAGCATGACCACGATGATACTGTACAGAATGACAACCAGCAGAATAATGTCGAATATTTTTCCCGCACGGGTATGGGTACCATATATCACCTCATGAAGCTTGGCCCGCCAATTTTTGCTCGGTTTTTCCACTTTCAACGATTACTGCTTCAGTTCAACAATTTTTAAGGTCTTTTCTTTGCGCAGGTATGATTCGATGATGTGTGTGGTATGTGCATCACCTTTCATAGGGGTAATCAGCGATTCTAAGATATGAATATTATTGATTTGATGGTTCAGGTCAAC
Source organism: Flagellimonas lutaonensis (assembly GCF_000963865.1). Taxonomy (NCBI): domain Bacteria; kingdom Pseudomonadati; phylum Bacteroidota; class Flavobacteriia; order Flavobacteriales; family Flavobacteriaceae; genus Flagellimonas; species Flagellimonas lutaonensis. The sequence goes on along the minus strand of NZ_CP011071.1, from coordinate 3,244,529 downwards.
GAAACCATATCCTTCAAGACAGCCATTTTTGATGAGAAATACAGAACGCTCGCCAATTTTTCGACCCTTGTCGGTCAACACGATGTCGCGGTTTTGGGTACTGTATTTTTTCAAAAGTCCTTTTATCTTGGCATTGTGCTCATTAGGGGACTTTTTCTTCGTTAAATCGTGTTGTTCGGCAAGCTGCTTCAAAAAAGACTTGGTGGCCTTTAAACTGCCAAAACTGCTCAAACGCTTGAGTTGGCCATTGGCCCTTTCAGCTTTCAGCGCAAGGAAGCCATTTGGGTCCTTATAAGCGTACACCCCATACGAAAAGCCGTTATAGGCCTTTTTTGTATTGTAGGGCGGGGTATTTTTTTTGATTTCCTCATATTCTTTCAACAGGGCCGCCAATTCGCTGCCCGTTTTTTCAAAGGTTACCCTTCTTGTTTCCTTTTGGAGGTTGCGGGCCCATTTGCTGCCGTTGGTAAAATGTTGGTTGACCTTTCTTTTGATATTCTTTGATTTGCCGATATAGATAATGTCCCCATCCCTGTTGTGAAGGTAGTAAACACCCGTCTCTTGGGGCATTTCCTCGACAATATCCAATTGGCGGGGAGAGAGTTCACCAAGGGTTTCGGCCCGTACCAGGTCTTTGACAATGGTCTTGTCGGTATCTTTGGCCAACAGCAGCTGAAATAACTTGAGCGTTGCCAAGGCATCACCGTTGGCACGGTGCCGATCACTTACCGGAATGCCCAGCGAGCGCACCAGTTTGCCCAAACTGTGCGATTCAGCATCGGGCAATAATCGCTTTGATAGATCAACGGTACAGAGTGTTTTTCGCTGAAAATCGTAGCCCAACCTTCTGAATTCGGTTCTGAGGATACGGTAATCAAACTGGGCGTTGTGGGCGACCAATACCGCTCCTTCGGTAATCTCAACGATTCGTTTGGCCACTTCATGAAACTTGGGTGCTGTTTTGAGCATGCGGCTGTTGATGCCGGTCAACTTGGCCACATAAGGCTGTACCTCGCGCTCTGGATTTACAAGGCTGATAAATGTATCGACCACTTCATGCCCGTCAAATCGGTGAACGGCAATTTCAATAATGCCTTCCTCATTGTATTTGCCTCCCGTGCTTTCAATATCAAGTATGGCGTACATTCAGCTGTTTTCCATAAGACCTGAAAGGCTGAAAACCCTTCTGTCCATTAATTTCTTGTTCCAAAGATACTACTTCCGATACGTACCATGGTACTGCCTTCTTCAATGGCTATCTGATAATCACCACTCATGCCCATTGAAAGCGTGTCAATGCCATCGAGTTTGGCCTTAAGGCCGATGTATAGTAATTTAAGGTATTTGAACTCTTTTCGTATCTGGTTCTCATCATCGGTAAAGGTGGCCATCCCCATAAGCCCCTTTATCCGCACGTTTTGCATATCAAGGAATGTTTCTGAGGATACCATTTCTTCAAGCTCTTGCTCGCTCAATCCGAATTTTGTGTCTTCCTCGGCTATGTGTACCTGCAGTAGACAGTCGATTGTACGAGCGTGTTTTTTGGCCTGTTTGTCGATTTCTTTCAAGAGTCGAAGACTGTCAACCCCATGAATCAACGATACATATTCAGCCATGTATTTTACCTTGTTACGCTGTACATGGCCAATCATGTGCCATGCGATGTCTTTGGGAAGCGCCTCCCATTTCTGGGTCATTTCTTGAATTTTGTTCTCACCGAACACGCGGTGGCCAGCTTCATAGGCCTGCATTATTTCTTCGGGTGATTTTGTCTTTGATACCGCAACCAGTGTGACACCTTCAGGAAGGCTGGCCTTTATTTTTAAAAGATTTTCTTTTATCGACATAATTCAAAGTTCATAAATCGTAAGTCCACTTCGCAATTTGGGTTCAATATAGGTGCTCTTGGGGGGCATTACCAACCCCGCATCGGCAATATTCTTTATTTCTTCTGTGGTAATGGGCACCAGACTGAAACCGACCTTAAAGTCGCCTTGGTCAATGCTGTCTTTCATCTTGATCAAATTGTACTTGCCATAGCCATAGGCAATGCGCTTGTCGTTGCGCAGGTCGTGAACACCCAATATGGGCTCTAAAATGGTTTTGTAGAGTATCTGCGTGTCAAGTTTGCTAAGCGCATCTGTAAATCGATAAACTTTTTTGCGCAGGTAGAGCGAATAGAATTCCCCATCAAGATACATGCTAAAATGGTGTTTCTTGGTGGGCCGGTACAGGTCGTCATCCCGTTTTTCAATTCTAAAGAATTCATCCAACCGTATTAAATATTCCTTTTTTGAAAGCCCGTTCAGGTCTTTTACCATTCGGTTGAATTCGTAAATCTTGATTTCAGACTCGGGAATCAGATAACTCATGAAAAAGTCATAGGGCGCCGATTCCGCATGTTTTTTTTGGCCAGCCCTTTTTCTTTGGGCATATAGTGTAGATGAGGCACTCCTGTGGTGGCCATCGGCAATGTAGAGGCATTCAATGGCCTTGAAGGCCCCTTGTAGATCGGCTATGGTATGTTCGTCGGAAATCTTCCAAAGCCGATGGCTTATCTTATCTGGAGTGGTAAAATCATACTCAGCGGGCTTCTGCATTTCGTTTTGCAAAATCGACGCTATCCCTTTGTTGTCAGGATAGGTCATCAAAACGGGCTCGGCATTGAAACCTACCGTTTCAAGATAGTCGGCAAAGAGCTGTTCTCTCTTTAAGATGGTATCCTCATGTTTTTTAATGACATCCTGCTCATAATCGGCGACACTCGTGGCACAGAACAGACCAAGGCTCTTGAACGTTTCCTTGCCGATTTGGTACAGGTAAAAGCTGGGGGCTTCATCTTTTAAAAAAACCCCGTTCTCCAAAAACTCGAGGTACCTGTTGTGTACCAGTTTGAACCGTTCGGCACCTTTGACCGATTGGTTGAATTTGAACCCCGGGTTGATGATGTGCAAAAACGAAAAAGGATTGTATTGCAGTACAGAACGCAACTCGTCGTTGCTATATTCTTCGTACGATCTTGAGGCTACGAACGGTGCTTTGTCTTTGACCGGCCTAATGGCCCTGAAAGGTTTTACAACCGCCATATCAACTGAACTGTGTCGAGACTTTTTCGGCCTTTCTAGATGCTGAGTAATTGTAAAAACCTTCGCCAGACTTGATCCCCAATTTACCCGCTGTTACCATGTTCACCAATAGTGGACAGGGGGCGTATTTCGGATTTTTAAATCCATCATACATCACATTGAGAATGGAAAGGCATACGTCTAGGCCGATAAAATCTGCCAATTGCAATGGCCCCATTGGGTGTGCCATGCCCAGTTTCATTACGGTATCGATTTCTTTGACACCGGCCACACCATTGTATAGGGTTTCAATGGCCTCATTGATCATGGGCATCAAAATACGGTTGGCCACAAAACCGGGATAGTCGTTCACCTCGGTAGGGGTCTTGCCCAATTTGACCGATAGGTCCATGATGGTTTCAGTGACCTCGTCTGAGGTACTGTACCCCCTGATGATCTCGACCAGTCTCATAATGGGTACCGGGTTCATGAAGTGCATGCCAATAACTTTGTCGGGCCTATTGGTGACGGCGGCAATTTGGGTTATTGATATGGAAGAGGTGTTGGTGGCCAAAATGGTGCCAGGTGCACACATGGCATCAAGATCATTGAAAATGTTCAGTTTTATATCGATGTTTTCGGTGGCGGCTTCCACCACCAAATCGACATTTTCAACACCTTCTTTCAAAACGGTGAAGGTGGAAATATTGTTGAGGGTTTGTACCTTGACATCTTCTGTAATGGTCTCTTTGGCCATCATTCTGTCCAAATTTTTCGTTATGGTGGCCAGCCCATTTTGCAGCGATTCATCAGAAATGTCTATCAGGTTTACCATAAACCCGTTTTGGGCAAAAACATGGGCGATGCCGTTGCCCATGGTGCCGGCACCGATAACTGCGATCTTTTTCATCAGACTTGGTTAAATGATTTTATTATTTGTAGGGCAACCTTGAGCGCATTGGCGCCCTGTTCTAAGGTCACCACTGGTTCTGTATCGTTGTTGATGGCCTCGGCAAAGGTCTCAAGCTCTTGCAAAATGGCATTGTTGGGCCGAATATCGGGGTTTTCGAAATAGATTTGTTTTTTCTCACCTTCGGCATTTTGCAGAATCATATCGAAATCCCCCGGATTTTCTGGGGCGTCCTTCATTTTTACCACCTCGACCTTTTTTTCCAAGAAATCCACCGAAATATAGGCATCCCTTTGAAAAAAGCGGGATTTGCGCATGTTCTTAAGCGAGATACGGCTCGATGTCAGGTTGGCCACACAGCCATTTTCAAAGGCAATTCGGGCATTGGCAATGTCGGGCGAATCACTGATGACCGACACCCCACTTGCATTGATCTGCTTTACTTCGGAGTTTACGACACTTAAAATGGCATCGATATCATGTATCATCAAATCGAGTACGACCGGTACATCGGTGCCACGGGGGTTAAATTCTGCCAGACGATGTGTTTCAATGAACATGGGGTTGTCAATGGCATCTTTTACCGCCAAAAAGGCCGGGTTGAACCGTTCAACATGTCCCACCTGCGCCTTGACACCGTATCGATCTTTCATTTCAATGAGTTTTTCGGCCTCTTCAAGGGTGTTGGTCACCGGTTTCTCGATAAAGACATGTTTGCCTTTTTCAATAGCTTTTTCGGCACAATCGTAGTGCGATAGGGTGGGAGTCACAATATCGACCATATCAACGGCATCTATCAACTTGTTGATGTTGTCGAAATACCGATAACCAAACTCATCGGCCACTTTTTTCGCATTTATCTCATCGGGGTCGTAAAAGCCGACCAAATCATAATACGCTGACTCTTGCAGTAATCGTAGATGAATTTTACCCAAATGCCCTGCGCCGAGCACGCCTGCCTTTAGCATAGTATCTGTTTTTGCCAAAAATACATATATGGATGCTTAAATCGAAACGGCGGATGTCTAAAGTTCGGGCAGAACTTTTTAAATTCGCCATGACCAAACCAAAACAGTGAAAGATACACACAAACATAAGGGCATGCGCAACAAGTTGGCTGAGGTGGTGGCCAGCAAGGGAATCAAAGATAGTAGGGTGCTTGAAGCGATCAGAACGGTTCCGCGCCACCTTTTTTTGGACAGTGGTTTTGAAGACCATGCCTATCAAGACAAAGCGTTTCCGATAGGGGCAGAGCAGACCATTTCACAACCCTATACAGTTGCTTTTCAAACTGAGCTGTTGCAGGTGAAGCCGGGCGATAAGATTTTGGAAATAGGTACCGGAAGCGGTTATCAGGCGGCCGTTCTTCTTCATTTGAAAGCAAAGGTCTATACCATTGAGCGCCAACAAGAATTGTTCAAGAAGACAAGGCTTTTTTTTGAGAAAATGGGCTATCGGCCCAAAAAGATGGTATTCGGCGACGGCTACAAGGGCCTGCCCCAAGAAGCGCCCTTCGATGGCATCATTGTCACCGCAGGGGCCCCAGAGGTGCCCAAGGCATTGCTCTCACAGCTGAAAGTTGGTGGCAGGTTGGTCATTCCGGTTGGTATCGAAGAGCAGACCATGGTACTTTTTGAACGAAAGTCTGAAAAGAAGTTCGAGAAAAAGGAGATGGGCGCTTTTCGCTTTGTGCCCATGTTGGGAGATAAGAACTGAACTGTTCTCGATACATCGCGATATGAAAGGTCGGGATACCCGAATTGAAAACTTCCATTCAAAATACAGGAAAAAAAAGAATTGTTCAATTGTTATAACTCTTCTTGATACGCGATAAATTTCGCTTGCTCTCCCTTTCTTTAATGGTCTCGCGCTTATCGTACAGCTTTTTGCCCCGCGCCAGGCCAATGTTCAATTTGGCAAGTCCCCGGTCATTGATGAACAGATTGAGCGGAATAATGGTAAGCCCCGAAGTGGTCACCTCTTTACGTAATTTTCTAAGCTCCCCTTTGTTCAGCAACAGCTTGCGTTCGGCCTTTGGCCGGTGGTTGTAATGGGTGCCATGCGAATACTCGTCGATTTGCATATTGATGACGAACAATTCACCCTTATCATTAAATTCGCAAAAACTTTGTGATAGGGAGGCCTTGCCCAAACGAATCGATTTGATCTCGGTGCCCGACAATACGATGCCCGCAGTGTATTTATCTAGAATCTCATAGTCGAAACGGGCTCTTTTGTTCTTTATGTTGATGGTATTCTGCATGGGACACAAAAATAAGCAGATTTGTAATGTCAGGGGCCGTTTTGCGAACTTCCTATTAAAATTAAGGCAATGATATATTTAGTTGTGTTGCTACTGGTATGCTTTGGATCGTGTTTGAATGAATCAAAAAAGTCCATTACGGCCCAACAGGTTGTGGACAAGGCCATCGAGGTGTCTGGGGGAAAGCTACACAATACCCACACCGTATCATTTGATTTTCGCGGCAAAACATATGAAGCCAACGTTATCAACGGAAAAAAAATCTTAAAGCGGATTTCTAGAACCGATTCGTTGAAGATCACCGATGTTCTTACCAACAACGATTTTCAGCGATTTGTGAACGATAGCCTTGTAACATTGCCCGACTCAATGGCCAACCGGTACGCCAATTCAGTCAATTCTGTACACTATTTTACACGATTGCCCCTAGGCCTGAACGACAGGGCAGTGAACAAAGAACTGTTGGGAGAGGCGGTTATAAAAAACAAGAAATACTATAAGGTCAAAGTGACCTTTGATCAAGAGGGTGGCGGCGATGATTTTGAGGATACCTACCTGTATTGGTTTGACAAAGAAACCTTTAAGCCCGATTATTTGGCATACGAGTTTCACGTGAACGGTGGGGGTATCCGGTTTCGCGAAGCCTACAATGAACGCTATGTTAACGGCATTCGGTTTGTGGACTACAACAATTATAAGCCAAAGGAAAAAGCAATTGATTTCTTTGCCATTGACAGCCTTTTTGGGGCGGGCAATCTAGAGTTGCTCTCAAAAATAGAACTCAAGAACGTTCACGTTGAAAAGAATCCTTAATGCATGTTCAGCAAAATATCGGTGGCCTTGCCATCGATGATTCTTACTATAAAGAGACTACTGTTGTCTGAATCGTCCATCTGATTGTATTTTTCGACCCCCAATAGTTTGTTGACCAGCATCGGCGTGGTATTGCTATGGCCCACGATCAATACATTGAGGCCCTCGTTCTGTAGTTTGAAATCTTCAATGTCTAAACTGCTTGGGTCATAATATTTGATATCGATGTCCTTTTTTACCGAGGTAGGGGCAGCGGTCATAGAAGTACGCTCGTAGTTGGTCGAATAAATGGCATCGAGCGGAATCGGATCAAAGATCTCTGCCCATTTCAACGCCCGGGTAAGTCCGTCTTGGTTCAGTTCCGGATCAGGATTATCAGGGTCTGTACGGTCCTTTTCGGCATGTCGTATCAGATAAAAAGTGGTAATGACCGGTTCGCCCTCATAATCATTTTTTTCCTCCGTTCCTTTACATGAAAAAAATAATACTATTAAAGAAGAAAAGATAAAAACCTTGCAGAAATTCATTAGTTTTATCATGTTGACGTTGTTCAGGTTACTATTCTCTACCAACGCTAAAAATAGCATTAAATTTTAATATTGATATGCGAAACGTTCTTGTTTTGGGCCTGTTCCTATGCTTGCATATCATAGTGTTGGCACAAGATGTTTCGTTGCCCGAAGATATGCGACAGCATAATCTCAAACAATTCAATTCAAGTCTTTTCAACCCTACTTTTTCTTACGACCGAAATAACCCGAACTCACTTTCGGTTTGGAGCCGTTGGCAATGGCAGCGCATTGATGGAAACCCCACCACATTGTTCTTCAATTATTCTGGGCGTATTACGCCCGAATCTTCATTTGGGGTGGGATTTTTGCAGAACAACACGGGAATCTTTCTCAATAGGGGCGCCCTTTTGAACTATGCCCATTCCTTTTTTCTTGGAGGGGAGACCACTCTCTTGGTAGGTGCCAACGTATTTGGGTTTCAACAAGAACTTGCCGATGACCGTTTTGTGGAAGACAATGAATTGGATTTGCCCCAGCTCGAAACTTCGAACAGTTTTGTTTTACAGATGACCCCCGGGGTACGCCTTCAGTCAGGTGCGTTCTCTGTGGGGATGGCCTTGGAAAATGTTCTTGACCTAAACTTAAGCGACACTGATAGGGAAGCATCTGATGTGATTTTTAATGGGGTCATGGGTTACGACCTGCCCGTCTACCTGTTCGATGCAGCTGGCGAAAGCTATGTAAGACCATTGCTATATGTGCGGTCCAGACTGAATGCCGACACACAGATAGGCTTGAATGCGTTGCTTTCCAGCTCCATTTTTTGGGTACAGGGTGGTTACAACAGTTTTTACGGCTTTTCGGCAGGTGTAGGGGCAACCTTGTTCGAAAAATTCTCAATTGGTGCGTTGGCTGAATTTTCCACAGACCAAGAACTTTCCCGTGAGCAATCGACAATCGAACTTATTGCCTCTTATCACTTTGGGAAAGGAAAGAATAGAGAGACCATGGAAGAAGCCGATGATGCACCGGCAGAACAAATTCCCATTGAACCAAGTGAAGAGCCTGCTGTAGAAGAAAATGAAGAAGTTGAACGGAAAGCCGAAGAGCAACGCAAAAAAGAAGAGAGACAAGCAGCATTGGCACAAGAAAGGAAACGTAAACAGGATTCCATTGCTGCAGCTGAACGATTGAAAAAGCAGCGTGATTCCATTGCGATGTTAGAGGAGGCGACCGAAAAGTTGAAAAAACAACAAGATTCGATAGCCCAGGTCAAACAGAACGAAGAGCGGCTCAAAAAAGAAAAAGACTCACTTGAAAAGGCAGCCCAACGCGAGCGACAATTATTGGCCGAGCAGCGTAAAAAGGATAGTATTGCCAAAGCCGTTGAAGAAAAGGTAGAGGTGAAGCCCGGTGAAAAATACGAAGAGGTGACCACGGCCGATGGTCTCGAACCCGGCTTCTACCTCATCGCCAATGTGTTCGGCACCAAAAAATATTTTGATGCCTTTATGAAGGATTTAAAGGCCAAGGGCCTCGAGCCCAAATCGTTCTTCAGAGAGCTGAACGGCTACAACTATGTGTATTTAGAACGTTATGATACCATTGAAGAGGCCCGAAAGGCACGCGACAGCAAATATTATGGAAAATACCCAGACAAGACTTGGATTTTCAGGGTGAAGCAATAATATCTTAAAAACTATTTTTTGATTTCTTTCATGACCAACTGCTCAAGGTAGGCAGTGGTGTTCATCAGGTATTTTCGGTCACGGGTCATGGTCGCCATGGCCACGGCCCCCTGAAGCATGGTGTACAGCTGTTTGGCGAACTGAAGTGGTGTTACCGGCAGGTATATTTCACGGCTGTTTACCCCGTTCTCGAGCACGAGGGCAATCTTCCCCTCGACTTCTTTAATGGTTTCTTTGGCTGCAGCGGCCAATAACTCGTTGTTGTGCTGGGCATCGACCCCTACGTTGAGTATCGGACAACCGCCCATGGGCAACGTAAAAACATCGTATTGCCTGTAAAAGTTGAGCAGCGAGAATATTTTCTTCATTGCGGTGCCCTCAACCCCCAATTTTTCATCCAAGGCTTCGAGCAACTTGTTGCGGTTATACTCGAAGGCCGAAAGGGCCAAAGCTTCTTTATTCTCAAAATTACCATAGATGGCACCCTTCGTCAAGCCAGTGGCATCGGTCAAATCGCTCATGCTGGTGCCCACGTAACCAAACTTGTTGAAGATGGGAGCTACGGTTTCGATTATGTACGCTGTGGTTCGTTCGGCTTTGGTCGACATTTTGGTGATTGGTAATTCGAGACTAATATATGAAAATATATATACTGTATGGTATGAATGAAATGTTATCCTTTCATAAAAGATCATCTCCAGGCCTGCTGCAAGAAACGAATGAAATTTCCTTGCATAATACGGGTGATGTCATTTTTTGAATAGCCCCTTTTTTTAAGCAAATCAGGTAGTTTCTGTAAGTCGGCAATGGTATCTAGGTCGGTTGGGCACTGTTCTTTTCCGAATGCGCCATCCAAATCAGTACCGATGCCAACATGCAGGGCATTCCCCGCAAGTTGACAGATATGGTCAATGTTGTCTGCCATTTGCTCTAAACTGACACCCATATCTTGGGGCGTCGATTTGCCGCGTATCCAGTTGGGTACCATCATCCATGCATCTAGCGCAACCCCGATTACAGACTTTCTTTTTATGAGTTCTTTTATCTGCAAATCAGAAAATTGCCGATTATGGTCAACCAATGCCCTACAGTTGTTATGGCTTGCCCATACAGGGCCCTTATAAGTGTCCAAGGTTTCCCAAAAACTGGTGTCGCACAAGTGGGTCACATCCAAAATTAGGTTCAGTTCTTCTACTTTTTTGAGTAGTTCACGTCCTTTTCTGCCAATTCCACCGTCGGCATTGGTTCCGTGTGCATATACCCCGGGACCATAATGCGCAGGCCCAATGGCCCTTAACCCCGATTCGTACGATTTCTCCAAATAGTGTATGTCAACAATCGAATCGGCTCCTTCTAGGCTCAGAATATAGCCTATGGGCTTATTTGAACCACCATTTGTCCACAGTGCAAAGTGGGTATTTAGTTCTTCAGTATTGGTAATCTGCACCATTTCTCCCGCCTCTTCCATACTCTTGTACCATGCGAGCTGGCCTTGGGTCTGTGCCCAAGCCTGTTGTTGTGAATGCCAGCCGGGCAGGGTGCTGTCATCACTTACATAACGGGCTATCTGTGTGGCCACGCACAAGCCGATGTTGCCATCTCGCATGGCGGGCAGCGAAACTGTATTGTTGCCTCGGTCAGGTTTGTCGTTCATACCCTTTTCACGCTCCCTGATTTTGGCAACTGGCAAGGTAAGGTCACGGTTCCACTCCATGGCGTTCATGGCAAGGTCCAAATGGGCATCGAATATGAACATTGTGTTATCTAAATAGTGATTTTATTGCTTCTTGCGGCCACTTTCCAAACAGCTTCCACTTGGTTGTTTCTTGCCACATAAACCTCATCGTATCGTGCAACCGTTGGACAAATATGATAGGGTATGGCATAGAAAAGATCACCTACGTTATATTGGTTGGAATTTTCAGAACGAACGACCAGGTGCTCTTCACTGTGTTTTATTTGTTCGCTCTTACTTTCTAGGTTCAAAAATTTCACTCTTGGGAACGGCATTTCTGGGGCGACCGATTTATGCCCAAGGTCCAGGCAAAAATGGTTTGGGGCAGGCTTACTGACAATACGGGTTATCAAAACCGCGGCGCACTCAAAGTCAAGTTCGGGCAAAATGTCGCTATAGCCTTGGTCCCAGAGCAGGGTAGTGCCGGGCGATTTTTGAACGTTTTTGCGCTTACAGTGTACCGGAAAAGTGGGTGATCCGCCCACCACTATATCAGGAACTTCCATTCCCAGTTTGATAATGTCGTCTTTCAATTGCTCCACTTGTTCAAAAGCTGTATCACATGCTGTTTTACGCTTTTGGAAGTCGGGATTTCGAAAATGGCCATCATATACGTGCAGGCCCTTTGCCGTTAGGTTTGGTGATTCAGCAATCGCCGTGTAGCATTTTACAGCGGAGCTGTCAGGAGGTATTCCCGTCCGGTTCATGCCATTATTGACATCCAACCAGACATGTATCTGCATTCCATTCTTGCTGGCAGCAGCCTGTAACCCATCAATGGTTCCAATGTTGTCTACCAAGGTTGAAAAAGTGGTGTCTGCATATTTTTTGGTCAGTTGCACATACCTATCAATAGTTGCACCCACAGGTTGCATGGCCAAAAGCACGTCTTTCACTTTACAGATTGCCAATAGCTCGGCCTCGGCTATTGTGGCACATTTGAATTTATCGATCCCCTGGTCTAGCTGCATGTTCACTATATCGGCCATTTTATAGGTCTTTACGTGTGGCCTGAGTGAACTTGGGCCACCCGCCATCTTGATCATGGTTGCTATGTTTTTGGAAATACGCTCGGGGTATACCACCAAAGACGGTGTAACCAAATGATCGGTATTATGCAGTACGTACCAATCTTGTGGCATGGCTATTTGTATAATTCAAACATGGCCTCAATTTCGACCGGAATGTTGTCGGGCAACATCATGCCCACGGCACTTCTGACACCGATGCCGTTTTCGTTGCCAAAAACGTCTGCCATCAATTCGCTGAAACCATTGATTACGTAGGGGTGTTGCTCAAAATCAGGGGTGCAGTTCACCATTCCCAGTACCTTGACCACCCTTTTAATTTTGTCCAAACTTCCAAAATGTGTCATAATGGTAGAAAGCATGGTGAGCCCCACTTGGCGTGCCGCTTGCTTCGCTTGGTCTTTGTCCATAGTGTCGCCTGCCCGTCCCTTGATCAGCGAACCATCAAAGTCAACAGTGCCTTGCCCCGAAACGTACAAAAAATTATCAACCACCAATATGGGTCTATAAACGCCCAAAGGTTTTGGTGCCGGTGGAAATTTCAAATTCAGTTCTTTGATCCTTTCTGAAGGAGGCGTTTTCATATTATTCAATTTTCAGTAATACAAACAAGTTATGCTTTTTAAAACTTCTCGACTGCGCTCGAAGTGACAGATTTTAATGTTTGTAAATGAATGCCCTATCATTTTTAAAGTATTGCGTTTAGGGCCAAAACACCCAACAGACCCATGATGCCCACAAGGGTTTCCATTACTGTCCAGGTGGCCAGTGTTTCTTTGACAGTGAGATTGAAATATTCTTTGAACATCCAAAAACCTGTATCGTTGACATGCGAAAGCATCAAACTGCCAGACCCGATGGCCAGCACCATCAATTCAGTGCTTACCCCGGTACCCGAGGCCAGCGGCAACACAATACCAGCTGCAGTCAAACCGGCTACGGTGGCCGAACCCACACTTACGCGAATGGCAGTTGCGATGAGCCATGCCAGAATCAAGGGTGAAACACTGGATCCCTCAAGGGTGGCAGCGATGTAATCACTCACCTTACTGTCTATCAACACCTCTTTCAAGGCACCGGCCCCTGCGATGATGAGCAATATCATGGTGATGCTCGATACGGATGCAGAGAGCGACTTCATAACGGTTTTCATGGTCTTGCCCCTTGCCACACCCAGGGTGTACACCGCAACCAGTACTGATATCAATAGGGCGATTACAGGATTTCCTATAAAGACCAAAATGTTTTGCAACAAGCCTTCGTTCAACAATTGCTCAGCACCAATGCCCAAACCGATCAAAATAATGGGTGAAAGGGCACTCAAGATACTATTGGTGGTAGAGGGAAGCTTTTCTTCGGGAATCAACTCGGGATTATAAAATTCTTCCAAGGGTTTCGCCTCTATGTTTTTTATAGTGCGGGCAAACAATGGCCCCGCCACCAAAATCGCTGGAATGGCAATGATGATACCGTACAACAGTGTTTTTCCGATATCTGCATTGAACATAGCCGCAATGGCGGTGGGAGCAGGGTGGGGGGGCAGATAGCCATGGGTGACCGACAAAGATGTCAACATGGGAAGGCCCACATAGAGCAGGGGAAGCCCTGTTGACATTGCAATGGTGAACACCAAGGGAATCAAAATAACGAAGCCTACCGAATAGAACATGGGTATCCCCACAATAAAACCCGTTACAACCATGGCCCATTGTACGTTTTTTACCCCGAACTTGTCAACCAGTTTTGTGGTGATACGTTGGGCGGCACCACTATCAGCAACCAATTTGCCCAACATGGCACCCAACCCCAAGATCAACACCAAAAAACCCAGCGTATTCCCGATGCCCCTTTGAATGGATTTGACGAGTAACTCTAGATCCATCCCCTGGAAAATTCCGACAAAGAGACAAACGATAATGAATGCCAAAAATGCGTTGAGTTTTACCCGGGCAATCAATAAAAAAAGCAGTAGAATGCCCAAAAGGGCGATAACAATTGGCATGGTATAGGTCTGAATAGCTGCTAAAATAAAGATTTGGTGCAAAAAAGTGCAGCTATTTCCTTAAAAACAAAAAGTCCTTCCCCGATTGTTTACGGGAAAGGACTTCTACACAATTTGAATATATGTTTACTCTACCAACTCGTTTTGGTTTCTGAAGACCAGCTCGTTGTCAAACGAATCGATAAGCACAATGCTGTCACTTTTGACATTGCCTGCCAACATCTCTTTTGACAGCTTATTCAAGACTTCTTTTTGAATCAAGCGCTTGATAGGCCTTGCACCATATTGGGGATCAAAGCCCTTTGTTGCCAGATATTCGACCGCATCTTCGGTGGCATCGATTGTGATGTGCTGTTTTTCAAGCATCTTTTTGAGCTTGTCAAGCTGCAATTCCACAATTTTTTTGATGTCATCCTTATTGAGCGGTGTGAACATGATGATATCATCGATACGGTTCAAGAACTCAGGGCGTATTGTTTTGCGCAACAAGCCCAACACCTCGACCTTGGCCGCTTCAGTGGCACTGTGAAGATCTTTGTTGTTCTCGAACTTTTCTTGAATGATGTGGCTTCCCATATTGCTCGTCATAATGATGATGCAGTTCTTAAAATCGGCTACCCGGCCTTTGTTGTCCGTCAACCTTCCTTCATCAAGAACCTGCAACAAGATGTTGAACGTATCGGGGTGTGCCTTTTCAATCTCATCCAGAAGAATTACCGAATAAGGCCTTCGGCGAACAGCCTCTGTCAATTGTCCCCCCTCATCGTACCCAACATAACCGGGAGGTGCACCCACCAATCTGCTTACTGAATGGCGCTCTTGGTACTCGCTCATATCGATTCTGGTAAGCGCGTTCTCGTCGTCGAACAGATATTCTGCCAGTGTCTTGGCAAGTTCTGTCTTACCGACACCCGTGGTACCCAAGAACATAAACGACCCAATGGGCCTCTTGGCATCTTGCAGGCCGGCCCTGCTTCTTCTAATGGCATCTGAAACGGCTTCTATGGCCTCTTCTTGGCCGACCACCCTTTTGTGGAGCACATCTTCGAGTTTCAAAAGTTTTTCACGCTCGCTCTGCAGCATTTTGTTTACTGGAATACCCGTCCATTTTGCCACTACCTCTGCAATGTCTTCATTGGTGACCTCCTCTTTTATAAGGGTGCCCGACTTTTGCTGCTCTTGAAGCTCTTTTTGAAGTTTTTCGAGCTGCTCTTGTGCTTCCTTGATCTTTCCATAGCGAAGCTCGGCTACCTTGCCGTAGTCTCCGTTTCGCTCTGCACGCTCGGCTTCCAACTTGTAGTTTTCAATATCCTGTTTCGTCTTCTGAATATTGTCCACCACCGATTTTTCTCTTTCCCACTGGGCAAAGATTTCATTTCGCTCTTCTTTGAGATTGGCCAATTCGAGATTCAACGTTTTCAGTTTTGCATCATCGTTTTCCCTTTTAATGGCCTCAATTTCTATTTCGAGCTGCATGATCTTTCTGTCAAGCACATCAAGGTCTTCGGGCTTTGAATTGATTTCCATTCGCAGCTTTGATGCGGCTTCGTCCATCAAATCAATGGCCTTGTCGGGCAAAAATCGGTTGGTGATATAGCGCTGCGACAACTCTACGGCAGCGATTACCGCCTCATCTTTGATACGCACCTTGTGGTGTGCCTCGTACTTATCTTTGATGCCCCTTAAAATGGATATGGCACTTTCGGTATCGGGCTCATCGACGACCACTTTTTGGAAACGTCGTTCCAATGCCTTGTCTTTTTCAAAGTACTTTTGGTACTCATCAAGGGTTGTGGCACCTATGGCCCTCAACTCTCCTCTGGCCAGTGCGGGTTTTAAAATGTTCGCAGCATCCATTGCTCCCTGTCCGCCACCGGCACCCACCAAGGTGTGTATCTCGTCAATGAATAAAACGATGTTGCCATCAGAGGAGGTAACCTCTTTGATGACGGCCTTCAACCGCTCTTCAAATTCGCCCTTGTACTTGGCCCCTGCAATCAGGGCTCCCATATCCAGAGAGTAAATGGTCTTTTCCTTTAGGTTTTCTGGCACATCACCTTGTATAATTCGGTGTGCCAATCCCTCGACAATGGCGGTCTTGCCCACTCCCGGCTCACCGACCAACATGGGGTTGTTCTTGGTTCTTCTTGACAGAATTTGAAGAACCCTTCTGATTTCTTCATCGCGCCCAATGACCGGATCCAACTTACCACTATCGGCCTCGGCATTCAGGTTTCGAGCATATTTGTTGAGCGCGTTATAGGTATCTTCGGCACTTTGTGAGGTAACCTTGCCTCCTTTTCGCAACTCTTGAATGGCCGCATTGAGGTCTTTTTCGGTGACCCCTTGGTCTTTTAAGATTTGTGAAATCTTGCTTTTCGACTTGAAAATGGCCAAAATAAGGTGTTCAATAGACACGTACTCATCACCCATTTTCTTGGCCACGATACTGGCCTCGTTCAAAGTTTTACCGGCTTCTCTTGACAGCATGATATCGCCCCCAGAGACCTTTGCAAAGCTTTGGAGCTCTTTTTCAAGTATCTGTGACAACAGATCGGTGTTGACGTTCAATTTCTTCAGCAGAAACGGCAGTACGTTTTCATCGACCTCACCAATTGCCTTGAACAAATGTTCGTTCTCAATCTGTTGGTGGCCGTACGACTGGGCTAGTTGTTGTGCTTGTTGTACGGCTTCCTGTGATTTTATGGTGTAATTGTTAAAATTCATTTCTCAGTGTTTTTATAGATTTTTAGATTGATGCTCAACAATCTTACCAGAGGTCAAATACAGTCAAAATGTCGTCTAAATTAATCAAAATATAGGACATTTCGTCAGGTTGTAAGGTTTTGGAAGTTGGGCGACGAATTCCTTAAATTTGTCGTATGGTACTATTCGATGCATTGTTCGGAAAGAGTGGAAACAGTGAAACCGCCAGAACATTACCTTGGATACCTTTGGAAACCAGTGGGCAGATCGATGATATCAAAAAGAATTCTGTAGAACGCCCACAGGTCATCTTCAAGCATTCGACCACTTGCGGAATAAGTCGTATGGTCTTGAATGGGTTTCAAAAAAGCTACCCGTTTTCGGCCGAGGAAGCCGATCTGTACTATTTAGACCTACACGCCCATCGGAATATATCAAATAGGGTAGCCGAAGAATTTCAAGTGGTGCACCAATCGCCCCAATTATTGGTGGTCAAGAACGAAAAGGTAGTATTTCACACTTCGCATGGGGCCATCACCGAAGTAGATTTAGATCGGTTCTTACAACCATAAAAAAGCCCTGTGTTTACGAACACAGGGCTTTTATAATTGAATAAGGCTTTTTTTTAATTAAAACTATGCCTTTTCACGACCTCTTTTAACCGGGCCTTAAGCTCTTCGCCGGCGTCATAGACCATTTGCTCGTTTGTAGGAAACGGTACCGCCCCCAATTTTAGCAGTCTGGCAAGATCGTTGTCAAGCGCTCTTCGATCGCCTTCGTAGTTGGCATAAATATGTTCAAAGACAAATTCACTGGCCAAAGGATAAGAGTTGATGGTTTGGCCGTTTCTGAGATCCGTGAAACTTACCTTGGCTCCGATCTGGGCACTTTTGAATTGGGTGAACTGATAGAAATCGCACCTTACGGTTACCAAGCGGTCTACTTTGATTTTATTGCCCAAACTATCTTTGACCACATTGCCCTCTTCGTCATACAGATATTCATAGCCATCTTTCACCTGCTTTTCTTTAATGATCTGCTTTTCATTAATCTGTTCTGGGGAAATATTGATTTCCTTGAAATCAACCGTCATGGCATAGTCGTACGCAATGGTTTCCAACGGTTTGGTATGGTATTGGGTCCAGAAATTATCCAAGCCATAGGTGTTAAAGTCCAAGAGTTCTTCCTCAAGCCTGGCTGGAATAATCTGTTCTGTGTCGTTGTTGATATCGACCTGCACAAATTCCAAGCCCTTATTATAGGCCTCCTCCATCTTCAATTCGGTATCGCCATATCCGGGATTTATCCTATTCAGATAACTTAATTCATCGTATGCCTTTCTGTAGTCATACTTGTCGTTGGCGTTCTTTAATAGATTATTGGCGTTATCATAGAGATAAGATGATAATTCATCCTTACTTTCAATTATTTCGTTGTCGTAATTATTAAAAGTAAAATAGGCCTCACGGTTTTCATCATAAATATACAGGGGCAACAAGGGCTTTATGCGCTCTTGCCAATTTTTCAATTGTACGTACCCATTGTAAATGGCCTCGAAATTGGCAGGGTTGCCATCTTTTTTTAAGAAGGCAATTCGCTCATTTTCGCGCTGGGCATATTTTTGAAAGGCCTTTTCGAGCAATATAATGTACTCTTGATGCCCTTTTTTGGTTTTGTTCTCAGATAGCTCGGCAATGGCCTTGGACATAGCGGTTGGATAATTACCGGTATTCAAAGCCTCTTGGGTTTTTTTGACACCACTACAGGCGGTCAGCAGGACCAAAACGGTTAAGAGTAATAGTTTTTTCATGGTTCATTGATTTATCCGTGCCCAAGGCAAGGGGTTTGGTAAAAGAATTTCAACTGCCGTGCCAAAGTCACCCCCTTTGATAACGAAAATCGTCAAGCAGTAGTATGTTTGGGATGAAATACCCGTTTCTTTCGCTTTTTAGAGAACAAATTGATTGTTGATTTCTATTGAATAACTCATGGGCGAAAAAACACCTATTGCAAAGATGGAAATTGGATTAAGTTGTATTTTTAGCGCCTAATTTTAAGCAAGGACCATGCAACGAGACCAGCAAATTTTTGACCTGATTGAAAAAGAGCGCGAACGGCAAATAAGCGGCATTGAGCTGATAGCTTCAGAGAATTTTACAAGTCCACAGGTGATGGAAGCCGCTGGTTCAGTGCTAACGAACAAATATGCGGAAGGATACCCTGGCAAGAGGTATTATGGTGGTTGTGAGGTAGTGGACGAAGTAGAACAGTTGGCCATTGACAGGGCAAAAGAACTGTTCGGGGCGGTCTATGCCAATGTTCAGCCCCACTCAGGTTCGCAGGCCAATGCATCGGTGTACCACGCCTGCCTTAAGCCCGGAGATACCATTTTGGGGTTCGATTTGGCGCATGGGGGGCACCTGACACATGGCTCGCCCGTGAACTTTTCTGGAAAATTGTATAGACCGGTCTTTTACGGGGTTGATGAGGAAACAGGAACCCTCAATTATGATAAGATCCAAGAAATTGCCGATAGGGAAAGGCCCAAACTTATTATTGCCGGTGCATCGGCCTACTCACGTGATATGGACTTCAAACGGTTCAGGGAAATTGCCGATAGTGTAGATGCCCTGCTGTTGGCCGATATCTCGCACCCAGCGGGCCTCATTGCGAAAGGTATCATGAACGACCCGATTCCGCACTGCCATATCGTGACCACCACCACACACAAGACCTTGCGTGGCCCACGAGGCGGACTCATACTTATGGGCGAGAATTTTGAAAACCCATTTGGCATACGATTGAAGAACGGTAACCTTAGAAAGATGTCCGGATTATTGGATTTAGCAGTTTTCCCCGGCAATCAGGGCGGTCCGTTAGAGCACATCATCGCGGCCAAGGCGGTTGCGTTCGGTGAGGCGCTTACCGATAGTTTTCTACATTATATCGTACAGGTCAAGAAAAATGCGGCCGCCATGGCCAAAGCATTTGTTGATAAAGGGTACAAGGTCATTTCCGGTGGCACCGACAACCATATGATGCTCATTGACCTGCGCAATAAGGGCATCACGGGAAAAGATGCGGAAAAAGCACTTGAAAAAGCGGCCATTACCGCGAATAAGAATATGGTGCCCTTTGATGACCAGTCTCCTTTTATCACTTCAGGAATTCGTTTTGGAACCCCGGCCATAACGACCCGGGGCCTAAAAGAAGACGATATGGAGGTAATCGTTGGTTATATCGACGAGGTGTTACTGAGTGCCGAAGATGATGCCAAGATTGCGGCTGTTCGAACCAAAGTCAACGAATTGATGAGCCATAGGCCACTGTTCAATGCTTAGGGCAACAACAAGAAATCACCTTCGGTAATTTCCCGGTTCTTTAGGTCATAGATAGCTGCTTCACCCTCTTCGTTGGAGTGGAAGTAAAGCGCCCAGTATTCAAAAAAGCCCATGGGTTGTCTTAGATGCCCACCATATCTGTAGAGCACATTGGCGTGGGGCATCATTGAAAACTCAGTGAAGACAGGCACAAATATCTCGTAGGGCATTTCGGTCATGTGTTTGGTGAAATGGGCAAAATTGCCGCTCACGGCCGAAATGATTTTTCCAAACTGTTCTGCAATGCTATTGTTGGGAATTTTGGAAACCACCAACGAGGTATCGGTAAAATGAAGCGATAACTCGGCAATATCTATCTCAAACGGATTTTTCCTTTGAAGGTTGCCCAACTGCAATTCAAGCTCGTTAATGCCAGTAGTGCGATATAGATTTTGGTCAAAGTTTCCCCAAGAGCCATTTCTGAAATGATATAGACAATGGGTAAGCGAATAATTGCAATGAAAATCAACAACAAGTTCTGGTTTTCCGGTTTTGGCGTTTACCAGTCGTACATCCACATCGGCAAAAAAGCTTCGCCCTAACTTTTTCCTGAATGGCTCAATTCCTTCAATGCGCTTATCTTCAAACTTGTAATGTTGTATCCTTCTTGCCATAGCTTCCTATTTTAGATATGATAGAAGAAAAGATTCCCTCTCTATCCCCTAAGTTAGAACAATCAGGACTTGAAGGATTATATGAAAACCACAGAATTTTTAGGGTTTCTGTGAGTTTGTAGAAAAGAGACTGTTAAAAAAAAGTTAAAATCGATGAAAGTGATACTATCCGCAAACTTTGCAAAAGAAAATTTTAGATAAATCCTCTCTTTTTGGCTTCTAAGATCAAAGCCAGGTCGTTCTTGTTTTCGGTACCAAAAAGGGATTTTAGGTGTCTTTTTCTATTCTCGATGGAAGATGATGATAACTGCACGTGGTTTTCTAGATCTTTGGTCTTAGTTCCTATGGATAGATGATACAGTATCTTTTTGTCTTTTTCGTCCAAAACAATATCGGTAGACATCTTTTTTCGAATGGCCTCCAGTACCTTGGCCGAATAATAGGGGGTGCCATTAATGATGGTCTTGATGGCATCCTCCAGTGTTTTTGGGTCGATGTCGGTTTTTACCAAATAGCCATCGGGATCAACCGATTTTAAAATACTGTTGATCCTATAGTTATCGCTGAACGACGACATGTATACGATTTTTGATTCTGGCGCCAGCTTTCGGGCCAATAGACCCAGATCTTCACCGTTATGGGGTTGGTCTTCGTTCGGCGGAAACAGCTGTACATCTAAAAATATAATGTCGTATTTGAACGAATTTACCGATTCTTCAATGCGTTCTTTGCCAAGCTCGAAAGTGTTAGCCGTATCAACAATTATGTTGTAATCGTCGAAGACGATTCGTTCCAATATGAACTTATAGCCCAACATCGTCATCTCATGGTCATCAATCGCTAAAATCCTCAGTGTCTTCAAAACGATAAAAATTAATTGGTTAAACTTGTTGCAATGGGTTCAAACCTACAAAACTGCCAATGGGCACATCTTCGCTGTATTTTTTGTCGAAGCGCACACTAATAGTGGTGCCCTTACCTTTTTTACTGTCAATTTCTAAGGTGCCACCCATTTTATCTACCCGCGAAATTACATTTTTTAATCCAATTCCTTTCTTTCCTTTTTGGGTGTCGAACCCTTTGCCATCATCTTTGACGGTTACCTTGAGCTTATCATCGACCGTCTCAAAATTTACCAAAACATTGGTGCACTTGGCATGTTTTACACAGTTTTGAAGCAACTCTTGAACGATTCGGTACACATTTATCTTGAGGTTGCCAGCAAGCTTGTCCCAATCCATATCTTCATCATAGGTAAACGAACAATTGATCTTTGCCGACTCGCCAATAGTTTTCACCAAATCGTCGATGGCCACAATAAAATTATGAATTTTCCGGTAAGAGGCCTCGTTCAGTTCGTGTGAAATGGTCCGTATTTCTTCCTCTAGTTCGCGAAGTTTCTCAATGAGCTCGGCCCTTTGGTTGATGGCAGACTCATCGTTTCGTTCGTTCAGTCCGGTCAAAATAAGGCGTATGCCAAGCATTTGACCCAAAATTCCGTCATGTAGCTCTTCTGATATTCTTTTTTGTTCTAATTGCTTACCCTCTTGAAATTTGCCTTGTTGGGCCAGCATCAGGTTATAGATTTCTTGGTTGCTTTCTTGCTGCCTTTGTTGAAATTTCAACTTCTCGTTGTTCACCCTCTGCGCATAGATGACATATCCGGCAATGGCCAACAAAAATACGGCGAGGGCAACCCCAGACCATATTTTGATCTCTCGGGCCAAGGCCACGTTCTCTTCCTTTATTTCATCGGTCTCCATCTGTATGCGGGCAAACTTGTCGCGAATGCCCCGCTCTTGCGCTTGTAAGGTTTCGCTTAAATTGAAATAGGCACTGGCATGTTTGGCGCTATTCTTTTTATCAATCTTGGTCAATAGTTCAAGACTGCTCAACAAACGGTCGTTGTTGTTGGTCTCTTCTGCAATTTGTTTTGAGGTCATCGCCTGTTGTATGGCATTGGCCGTATCCTTTTCGTGGGCCAAAATTTCGGCCCTGAACTCATGGTTTCTGGCCTTTGTATAGGTGTTGCCCAACTGGGTCAAAATACTGTCAGATTCGTCTAGCAATTGTTTGATGCCATCGATATCGGTTTCACCGTTCTTAAATTTGGCATACGCCAAGCTACCCAATGCCCGGGCATATGATAGGGGTTCTTTGGTCTTGAGACTGTCGATAGTTACTAATTCATTGTATAGCTGAGCAGCCTTGTTATAGTCTTCTTTTTGAAAATAGACATAAGCAATGTTGTTCTTGTTAAAAATGTAATTGCCAAACCAGTTTTTAGAATCCTTATCCAAATACTCCTTGGCCAACAAATGGTATTCCAAAGCTTTGTCAAAGTTGCCCAAATTATTTTGAATATTGGCTAACAGGTTATAAGATTCAAATAGCCGATGTTCCATTCCCTTTTCTTTGAAAAATTCGATGGCCTGTACAATATCTTTTTCGGCACCTACATATTCTTTACTATTATGCTTTGTCGAAGACATGGCGTATAAAATTCGTCCAGGGTAATCCTTAGCCCTATCTTCTAAGTCAGCTTCCAAAAATTTGTGGTAAGCTTCCTTATAGTGGAAGTAGGCACTATCGGGTTTTGATAGTTTGTAATAATCGCCTAAATCCCAATGGGCCTCGCCCAGTGCTTGGTAATCGCCTACCTTTTTTGCAAGAGTCATCAGATTGGCATTGACTTTTTTAAACTGTGCGGTATCGCCCAAGCGTTTATAGGCCAATGAAATTGTCGAATACGTTTTGGTCAAGGTGCTGTCAGCATAGTGGGCCTGGGCATATTGCAGTGCTTTTCGGAGCAGTTGCCCCCTGTCTTCAAACGATAACTCACTATTATTTCGGGCCTCGGCAATCCAAATAGAGGTGCTGTCCTGAAGGCCACTTTTCGCCTGGGGGTCTGTTTTTTTTTGTTGGCAACCCCATTGGAAAACAACCAGCAGAACAAAGAAGAGGTAGTTGGTTCTTGTAGTAAATTCTGTCATAAAATTCGCTAACACTACCTACAAGATATAAAAAAGCCCCAACACTGAAAGCAGCTTGGGGCTTTTTATATGGATATATATGTTATTTAATTTCCACCTTCATCCCGGTCACCAGAACTTTGTCCACATCCATCGCAGGACATTTCATCCACATTTTCAAATAGGGCTTCTGTGTCTTCTAGATTGGTTTCAGCTTCGCAGGCAATCATTCCTAGTCCAAATACCAATAGGGCCATAATGCTAAGTGTCTTTTTCATTTTAGTGTCTCGTTTTGGTTAATAATTAGGTTATTAAGTAATTTCTTACAAGGTAGAAATTACCCTAGACGAGGTGTAGTGTCTAAAAAAAACGAAAGTAAATGCCCCGAGTCTGCGAGTAAACGGGGTAAATCTGTTAGAATTTTATCAATCAGAGGCCTTGATGCTGTTTTTGGACAGGATGTTCTTTAGTTCATCAACCCGATCAAGGTATGATTTTGAGAAGGGCAACTGGCCTTCAACATTCTTCAGGGTACATATTGATTTCCCAAAATTGATGCGTGCCACATATTTTGAGTTCAATATGTAGCTTTGGTGGATGCGAATAAAACTTTCGGGCAGTTTTTTTTCGAATGTTTTGAGTGTTTTGTAGGCACTTATTACGTTGCCGTCTTTCATGACAAAATCGGTGGTGTTGTTATCGGCCTTTAAATATAGAATGTCGTCAGTATTCAGGTAGTGGTAATCACGGTACGACTTTAAACATATGTTGGTGGGTACGTTTTCGACCGGCATGTGCTTTCTAATGCGAAGAATGGTCTTTCGTATTTCAAATTCGTCATGGGGCAACAACCAATAATCGAAGAACCCATTTTTGATGGCATTGTAGGCGTATTGTTTGTCTCGTGCAAAACCTATCAATAGGGGTATTTTAGACAGGTAACGGTTCAGTTCACTGACCATATGGAAACAATCGGGGCCTTCTCCGCCCAAATTGATCATAACCACATCGGGTGAAAACTTTAAAATGGCATTATGGCCATCGGTCAAGTTTGTGGTGTTCGCGGCACAGGTAAAGTCACCATACTCTTGCATTTGCATTTGCAGTTGTAGATTGGTCGCCGCATCAGAATCAATTATGGCATAGGTATAATCCATGGTACGATAACTTGTTGCAAGTTAGCGAGTACCACTAAATGTAGACTGCATTTTTACCTTAAAAAAAATGGGGTTTTTCCACAAAAAATCAATGATTTTCAACTTGTTGAAGACTTTGCGGGCAAGCACACCACACTTTTAGGATGTTTTGGTTTGAAGTTAACCAGTTAATTTTCAAGAACATATTCATAGGCCCCCACATCTGGGCTCTGGGTTCTGTCAACGCCCCGAATGTCAAAGGGTACCGAAAGAGCCGTATCCACATCTCCGGCATCAATGGCTTCCGAACCTTCGCCGATCAAAAAGTTGTTTTGGGCCGGTGCCATAAATTCGGCATTGGCATTGAGCAATATATTTTGATAATGTTCAATGTCTTGAAAGTCGAACAAACTGTTCGCCAAATACTGCCCATTGACGTCGTTGAAGGTAATAAGGCAATTGGTAAAGGCGTACCGAAATTCGTACAAATCATTCTTTTTCAGCAATAATTCAATATTCTTGTTTCCGTCAATAATACAGTTTGTAAAAGTGGCCGCTACCAAATCAGTACCTGTTGCGTTGGAGGGCGTTTCTATGAAATTGTCGATCAATACGGCCGGACCGCCCCGAAAGCCATCATCCCAATAATTTGCGATGGTAGCGTGCTTGAAATCATATGTACCCCCCAACTGGCAATAGAGCGAGCTGAAACCCGCATTGCCCAACACTAGGTTTTCAGCCTGCACAGCAGTGTTCACGGCCCAAAGATTGACACTTGAACTGTTTAGAACCTGCACATTTCTGAGTCGCAGCTTCGGTTCAGGATCATTGGTGTTGCCCTCGACCAAAATACCTACGGTGCCGTTCTTTATAGTGGTATGTTCAATACGGTTGTCTATGCTGCCCTCGGCCAGCCAGATGGCACCCCACAGGCCGGCAATATCGGCATATACTGGTTCGAGGCGGTCTCCTTCAAAAATGACCTCATTTTCCTTTATTTCTTCGTTTTCGCTGGGCAAACCATTTACCTGCATCGAGCCGCCTTCTTGCACCAAGATTCCTGAATCTTTATGAAAATGGATACGGGCACCCGCATCAATAGTAAGTGTTTTTCCCTCTGCGACTGTGGCGTAGCCATAAATTACGTAGGGTTTTTCTTGCTTGAACCTGAGTTGTTCATCCTTCAAATAAAACCCTTCTACCCGAATTTCATTTCCTTCTTCATCAAATCCCAGTGGTATGGTTTCCTTGGTGCCATCCGTCAATCTAGAAGGGTATAAAAAAACAGCATCTTTGACCAAGGTGACCAATTGAACTGTTTGTTCTTTGCCATCGGCCCCAAAGATTAGGGAATCAGTGTATAAAAACTCGTTCTGTGATAGGTTGGAAATATCAAAAGTGGTCTCGATAAACACATAAAGGCTGTCTTTGGCAAGTAGCGGTATGTTCGCAAATGTTTTGCCCGCCCGTCCGTCTACATTGAGCCGATAGGCACTTTGTTCTCCCTTGGCCAACCCGACAAAGGGTATTGCAATGTCTTTGTTCGATGTATTGTAGACCTTTAAGGTGTAGGTGGCACTACCTATGTTGGTAAAAACGGTGTCAAGAAATACGGTATCTTTTGAAAATCTCAGATTGCCTCTGCCCAGGGCATAATCAAAGTCTTTTCTGCATGATACGGATACTATCAGCAGCAGTAGGGGAATGATCAAAAGTAGGAGTCGTCGCATGGTTTCCAAGTTTATTGGAAGCGTTTTTCAACCTTTTCAGGTATTCGTTTGGGCCGTAGGGTGTCGGGATCCAAAAAACACCAGTCGGTTACTGCTTTAACCAATAAATCACCGGTTTTATTGTTTTTTATTTCTACAATACGGGTCGATATGGGGCCTTTCATTTCGAGAACCCATGTGGTCAACAGCAAATCGTCGTTCAACTTGGCCGATTTATAATAGGTGATCTTGTGTTCGCGTACCACCCAAACCCCCAGTGCTTGAAGTTTGGCATCGGCCCTTGACAACCAATGCGCCTTGGAAATTTCTTGGATCCAAACAATGTAACGGATGTTGTTCACATGCAGCATTTCATCGAGATCTGCCGAGCGTACCCTTCGGGACTCGCTGTAAACCTGCATCTTACTTTTTTAAGATTTTCACCTCGAACAGTTTGTTCCAGTTTTTGCCGGTCACAAAAAAAGTGCCCCGTTCTTTATGGTAGGCCACTCCGTTCAAGACCGAATTGAGATCGTCCCATTCCGCGCCACGGGCCACCTTACTTTTTAATCCTCCAAAATTGATGACCCCCTCAATGGCGCCAGATTCGGCATCAATGATCATCATACTCTCTTTTTGGTACACGTTTGAATATATTTTGCCATCTACATACTCCAGTTCATTGGCCTTGTTGAAAATCGATTTGTTGGTGACGATCTCGATAAAATCCTCTTCGACCAATGTCTCAGGATTCAAAAGCCAAATTTTTTCAGTGCCATCGCTCTTGTACAATCGGGCGCCGTCGTTACAGAGTCCCCAGCCTTCTTTGCTTTGCCCATAGTTGAAGGTGTCTATTTTTTCCAATGATCGGGCATCGTATACATACCCGATGCCACTTTGCCAGGTCAATTGATAAACCTTATCGCCCAGAATGGTGATGCCCTCACCAAACACCGATTTATCCATGTCGACTTTCTGTAAAATCTCCCCGGTTTTATAGTCCAGTTTTCTAAGGGTGGACCTTCCCCTTTTTCCGGTACTCTCATAAAGGGTGTCTCCCCTGAATTCAAGGCCCTGGGTATAGGCGGCCGGGTCATGGGGATAGGTATTCATGATTTCGTAGGTATAAATTTCAGGAGTGTCTTTTGCGAGCACCTTTATTTTCTTGAATAGGCTGACCGATTCTTGACCATAGGCAACCGTGGCCACCAGTTCTTTGTTTCCCAACTTTTTCACATCAAGGGTGATCTTGCCATCCTTTACTGGAAGTACCTTGCCATCAATACTGTATTCAACCCTGTCAATGGCAAGATCTTTTTTGTTTTTCAATGTAACCGCCACCGATTGGCCCTGCTGAAACTTGTTGCCTCCCTCTAACTGAATGGAAAATAGTTTGGCGGGGTCTTTTTCGCCGCCACAGGCCAAAAAGAACAAAAATATGATTGAAAAGTGAAGGATCTTGAACATTTGATTTCCCATAAAAGCATGAATGATTTCAACGATTTGCATCCGAAATTAAGAATGTAAACCGATTGCCACAAATTTAAAAGATCGTATATTTGCACGGGCAAGTCCTACACGACCAGCTCCTGCAGAATCCCCCAGGGCGGGAACGCAGCAAGGGTATGTGGTCGTAGCGGTGCGATGTAGGTAGCTTGCCTTTTTTTGTGCTCTCTTCAGTAACAACGATAACTCTGGGGAACATTGAAAACGAATGGCCAAAACCTCAAAATGGCAGCACCAAAAAGTATTCGTAATATACATTTCATCGAAAAACCGGTCGGTTCAGCCTAAAAACCGTGCTTTTCATCCAAAATGCTGAAATCTGATTTGTATCGGGGGGGGGATTTTCCTACATTGAGTGAAAACCAATACATCCCACATACATGAAAGCCAATTCAGCACTTAAATTTTTCTGGTAATTTCACTGAATGTTTTTTTTGGTTGCGAGATTGAGCCATACGGTGAAAGCCTCGGCGGGGCCGAACAATTGACACTTGTCAAAGAATTCCAGTTGCATTTCGATTTGACCGAATTCGATGACCCATCGGGTCACATTGTCGAGAACATCAAGGTCGATTGGGCAAATTACAAAACCGAGAAATTCGATGACAAAGAATGGTATGAGTTTCAGGTCATCGAAGAAAGACCCGTGGCCTATTCAGGAGAGGGGCGCATTCAAGGGCAATATTTCACGCTTCTTGCCCACAAGACCGACGAAGGGTTCAAATTCTTTGTCAACAAAATGCTATCTTATAGTGATGGTGAGGGATTTACTTATTTCAACATCAAGGAAAAATATTACCACGGCATGGCGTATCTGTACAACCTTGAGGGAGAGGTGGAACACCTGTTCCACTTTGAGAAGGGCAAATTGATGCGGAGTGTCGAAAGCATAAAGACCGATATCTCCGAAACGGAAACTCTTGGGCTGATTGCCCGGGGCGAGTGCCATGAGAAGGCCAGCACCGCAAGGTGCAATAGCGCACTTGAATGTGCGCTCAACGGTGGCCCTAACGGCAACGGTACGGGAGGCAATGGTTGTGGTGGGGGCGGAGGCCCGGGCGGCTCGGGAGGTGGTTTTCGCATGGTTACCACTCACCATTACACCGACTGGTACAATGACCGGGGCAGTTATTCTGAGTACAGCCACACCGAGTACAACGGCAGTACCTCGGAATGGGTATGGGTAGGCGGCAGTAGCGGTTATAGTGGCCAAGGCTATTCCGATAGCTCGTACAACTATGCAAGTACCAGCCCAGAGGGGTATTCTTCGGGCCAAGTGGATTATTCCATTACGCCACCAGCGAATGCGGAGGAAGAACCCAATAAGTTGATTTTGAACCTTAATGATATGTTGGAGTACCCCTGTGTGGCAGATATCATCAAAGAATTGTCAAAAGGGGATTTTAAAAACTTAAGAATCAATGATTTGGGAAATCTAGAAATGGGCAGACACCTATCTTCGGCAATTTTGGGGATTTTCGAAAACAGTGCCAATTATGATATCCACATTCGCGTTGACCAATTGGGGTATGGCCCAAATGGAAATGAGATTAACGGTGAAACTGTATCGGTTGCAGGTGGATGGCAAATAACTATCGATAAAGATTTGGCGAAGAATGGAACCAGTCTTTCCGTTGCAAAAACAATGATTCATGAATCAGTTCATGCCTATATTTATTATGTTCTCAAAACACAAAGAAAATCTGATTTAGTACAAGATATAGTTGCCCTATTCAACAAATTCAGGAATGAGGGCCACAGTGGTATTGCCGCAGATAATTTAAGCCAACATGAATTTATGACACAACTCGTTGACGCAATGGCTTACTCGCTATCAGTATGGGACTCCCACAAACTACCCATGGAGTACTATAAAAACATTACTTGGGGCGGACTTGAAACTTCAGAAGCCTATAAAAAATTGGAAAACAAGAATGAAATTCAAAAAAACATTAAATCAGAAAGATATGGCTATTCAAGCGCATTGGGCGAAAAATGTGATTAAAGTGCTTGTTTTTGTTTGCTTAGCAAACAACTCAATTACTGGTCAGAATTTAAGGGAAAATAGGCTTACAGATATTCAACAAGAGGTTTTGAATCAGGTTTTTGCACCTCAGCATAACAAGGTTTTCATATACAACACTACAGATTTCGATAAGGGATGGAGTATATATTTCGAGAAAGATGACTTATCGCTTATCACTCAAAAAGTAGGCTTTCCAACAAAAATTACTGATGGAGAACTTTTAGAAATTTTAAAACCAAATGTCATAAAGCAAATTTGGCATGAAATTTTGCACCTAAAGCCATATTCGCTTGAAAAAAACAGATTTAACCCTAAAATTATTTTGACAAAATCCTACGACAAGCCTGTCGATTTGAAAAGAGGGGTTATAAAGATTTCTGCACCAATAATTATTGGCGATATTGCTGTTTACAGAGAAATAGGGGCGCAAAAATCACCGATATTCATTTTACAAAAAGCTAAACAACAATGGGAGGTAATCTATACTTTTTACCATTGGAACATAATTGAGTAGCTGCTTATAATTAATGCCTCTTACAAAT
The DNA here is from genome assembly GCF_000963865.1 of Flagellimonas lutaonensis. Classification (NCBI taxonomy): domain Bacteria; kingdom Pseudomonadati; phylum Bacteroidota; class Flavobacteriia; order Flavobacteriales; family Flavobacteriaceae; genus Flagellimonas; species Flagellimonas lutaonensis. The sequence goes on along the minus strand of NZ_CP011071.1, from coordinate 3,213,922 downwards.
AAAAACAAACATTGCCCAGACCGATGCACTTGGTTTGATTGCTCGTGGCGAGTGCCATGAGAAGGCCAGCACCGAAAGGTGCAATAGCGCACTTGAATGTGCGCTCAACGGTGGCCCTAACGGAAACGGCATAGGCGGCAGTTGTGGCGGCGGTGGAGGCCCGGGCGGTTCGGGCGGTGGCTTTCGCATGGTGACCACCCAAGACTACACTGACTGGTACAACAACAGGGGGCAGTTATTCTGAGTACAGCCACACAGAGTACCATGGCAGCTCCTCTGAATGGGTATGGGTCAGCAGCGGTGGTAGCGGTTATAGTGGCCAAGGCTATCCCGATAGCTCGTACAACTATGCAAGTACCAATCCAGAGGGGTATTCTTCGGGCCAAGTGGATTATTCCAATACGCCCACCGCGAATGCTGAGAATCAAAACTTAAGAGCCATCGTAGAGAATAGTTTCAACGAAATTTGTAATTAAAACAGTGACAATGAAATATTTTGTCCTTTTACTCATACCCATTGTCATAAATGGATGTCAGGCACAAATTGAAAATCATCTAAAAAAGGATGAAAAGGAGATTGTTGTTAAAATAATCGATAAACTTTCATATGTTCAGCCACCACCTCCTCCAAACACCAATGATGCGATATACGGAATAAGCGATACAATGGTTGATTCTATTGGTCGGATGAAATTAAAAGTTGCAATCTATCCAATAATGGGAAATGAAATGGAGAAATCCTCAATTGATAAAATTCCTAATGAATATCAAGACTTATTAAAGCCAGAAATGGAGATTTTGCATTTAGAAAATGTAAAGGGTTTAGAAAGCAAAAAAGGCCATACCATAATGTTGGCCGATACCCAGCAGTTGAAAAAATCCATGGAGTTTAAAAATTTTGATTTGCTCTATAATTTTTCACGAATTAGATTTGACGAAAATTACACAAAAGCAATTTTTGAAGTAGGAGTAAGCAGAAGTAGACTAGCAGGAAATGCTTCAATTTTTTGTTTGAAGAAAGTTGAGGGTAATTGGAATATAGAACATGTAATTCCAACATCAGAATGGTAACTTTTAATAAATCAAATTTTAGTCTTGTGTTGGGAATATTTTAGGACTTCGTAATTATCTTTGACTTCAAGACAATCTAAAAAAGGTAAAACCCCTGAAAAAAAGCTGTTTTCGAACAATACAAACATTACGCTGAGACATACTGTGATGTTTTCACGCATCCCAATCCAAGCGGCCCTGAAAATAAAATATACCACATTTACATGACACAATTTTATTTTAGTCCAATGGCCAAAACTTTAAGAAAATTGGATAATCGTTAACCACTAGAGCATTATAAAGATTTTGCACGGGATATACTGAGGGCACGGGTTCCATCAGGTTCCTCCGTCCATTATGATTCTAGCTTAGCACATCTTCGCACAATTTTAGAGTCAAATTCAAAGAAATGTCAATAAATTATATGAAAGCTAAGATTTTGTAATAACTCTGTCGATTTTTGTTGTGAGTTGTGCAAATAATGAGGGTTCCAAAGAAAAATTGATTGAGGACAAAGTGATATTAAACTTACTTTTACTTTACAATTATGAATCTTCCGAAATTCCACCACCGTCAATTGAGGAAATGAAAAGCGGCGATGTAAAGCCTATAGTCATAAATCGAGACCAAATAGATAGCATTAAATATGCAATTGAGAAAAATTGTGTTTTTGAAGACTTAAGCAACTTGCACTTTGACCATATTCCCAAAGGATAGGAAAATTTGGTCAAAAAATTTAATAATAATGAAGGTGATGTCTGATAACAAAATTAAATTTGAAGGATGCCACAGGTAAAGCAGTCCCATTGGCACCAAAAGATTTCTCAGGGTAGGATTTGAAAAAAATCAAGGATGAACATGGGGTTCTTGGTATAGTTTTTTATTCCAATATTGTTTTCAATGAACAGAAGAACAAGGCTCTTATTTGCTTCGGTACTACATGGACATGGGTTGGATTCACAATGGGGCGTGTATTTTTTTGAGAAAGTTGAAGGAAAGTGGAAAATAAATACCTCCCGAATGCTTTCAGTAAGTTAATACCAATTTTGCACAATCTAACTAAAAAATATTTGGTATTCAGAACTTCAAAAATCATATCTACGGTCATGACCAATGGAGCAGTCCTACTGATCAAATTGTGGCGTTCAATGTTGTTTTATACCCTGAAACCAGAGCCATTGTACCTTAAATAGTTATCAATTTATGCTTTTCTTTGTACTGAAAGCTTCTGAATTCTATGGAAAAAAAGGTTGTTTTGATTACCGGTGGTTCATCAGGAATCGGTAAAGCCATAGGCCGTTTTTTAACGGCCAAAGGCTTTGTGGTGTACGGCACTACCCGAAACATTTCCAAACACCCCGATTTTAGTGATTTTGAGTTGATTGAATTGAACGTGACCGATACGGCCAGCATCAAGAATGCCACAGAACAAGTGATTGGCAAAGAGGGTCGATTGGATATTTTGGTCAACAATGCCGGGGTGGGCATTACGGGGGCCATCGAGGAAACCCCTGATGATGAAATAGCGAAGGCATTCAACACCAATTTCAACGGACCGATCCGTGTAATGAAGCAGGTAATGCCCCACATGCGCGCGCAGGGGGGAGGGGTAATCATCAACATAACCTCGATTGCCGGATATATGGGGCTGCCCTTCAGGGGAATCTATTCGGCAACCAAAGGGGCCCTTACCTTGGTGTCGGAGGCGATGCGAATGGAGGCCAAGGATTTCAACATAAAAATAGTTTGTCTGGCACCAGGTGATTTTGCCACCAACATTGCGGCAGGGCGCTACCATGCCCCAGTGGTTGAAGGTTCGCCGTACGAGGAGACCTATTCGCGAATATTGGAAGACATAGACAAAGATGTTGATTCGGGCGAGGATCCCATAGAGGTGGCCAAGGCCGTATACAATATTGTTGAGCGCAGTAACCCGCGCCCCCAGGTTTTGGTGGGAAAGCGTATGCAAAAACTGTCGGTGGCCCTTAAAAGATTATTGCCGCAGAAATGGTTTGAGAAACTGATGTGCAATCATTACAGGTTGTAGCTTTATAAATTGTAGTTTTGCAATTGATAAACAGCAAGAAATCAACAAATCTTAATAAGAAAACAGATGAAATTTTTTATTGATACCGCCAATCTAGACCAAATAAGGGAAGCACAGCAATTGGGCGTGCTCGATGGTGTAACCACCAACCCGTCGCTGATGGCAAAAGAGGGCATCACCGGTAAAAACAATATTATGAAACACTATGTTGACATCTGCAACATAGTCGATGGCGACGTATCTGCCGAGGTGGTGGCCACCGATTTTGAGGGTATTGTGAAAGAAGGGGAAGAATTGGCCGAGCTTCACGAGCAGATAGTGGTAAAGGTGCCCATGATCAAAGACGGGGTAAAGGCATTAAAATATTTCTCTGACAAAGGCATTCGAACGAATTGTACGTTGGTCTTCTCGGCAGGTCAGGCCATTTTGGCCGCCAAAGCAGGGGCCACCTACGTATCGCCCTTTATTGGTCGTCTTGATGATATTTCTACCGACGGTTTGAACCTGATATCGGAAATCAGGCACATCTATGACAATTATGGTTTTGAGACCCAAATTTTGGCAGCTTCCATACGCCATACCATGCATGTAATCGATTGTGCAAAAATTGGCGCCGATGTTATGACCGGACCGCTTTCGGCCATTTTGGGACTGCTAAAACACCCATTGACCGACATCGGTCTTGAAAAATTCTTGGAAGACTATAGAAAAGGAAATTCGTAGCGGATTTACCTATCAAGATTTGAAACCCGTGTTGTTTTTGACATCACGGGTTTTCTTTTTAGAATGAATAGAAAACGTTGGCGAAGGCATCCACGATGACCGTATCATGTGTTATGACACATTTATTGAGGTTGTCTAGAATCAACCCTTTTTGAATCGCCTCAAAATCATCGCTCCTATATTGGTTCAGGGTATCGAGCTTATGCTCACTCATCAATTGTAACCACTGGTCATGGGAAGTCTTTATGTTGATGCCCACAAACCTATATTCAGGATGCTGTTGTTTCAATTTGGCAATTTGCCTGTTGACATTTCTCAAATGCCCCTTTTGGGTGCCGGTCCAAAAATAGAAAGCCGTTTTTTGGCCTTTTGAAATGTCTTTTAGGGCTATTTGCTCTCCTGTTGTATTGGCAACAGTGACGTTTGGTACACTGCTAAAGGGCTGCAATCGCTGAATGCCTTGGTAGAGATCGTTTATTTCGGCAATATGTTCGTCGTTGGTCGAAAGCTTGGTAAATTTTTGGATAAACTTGTCACAGTCTTCATTTGACTTGTGTTCTTTCAGAAGATAATCCATCGCCACATTACGAAAAAGGTTATTGCGCAGTTCCTCTTCGGTAATCAGGCTATCGACCAGATAAAGCTTGTGTTTGTTGTAATGCAGGTGGTCTTTTGATTTAAGCTTTTCCATACCACAGTTTTTCGAGCAAGCCATATAGGTAAGGTTGCCCAAGTAGTTCTTCACATAGTGGTAATAGGGCTTGAAATAGGCAAGTTCCTTATCGTTGAGGTTCACGGCGTTGCGATACCCATAAAAGTCTTTGTCCAATTCATGCACCTCAATTTCCCTTGCCTTTTTTCTGTGGTAGAACGGATACTCTTCTCGATAAATGAAGTTGTTATAATCGATGGCCGCCCTTGCCATTTGGCTCGCTTTTTCACTGATAAGGGACTCTTCTTGCACTTGTTGAAGCAAATCCAATTTTGTTTGCCGAAGCGAGTCCATCTTATTCTTGAAGGCTTCCGGCTCCAGTTCGTAAAAAGAATAGATCAAGCGCTCATCATCTTCATGGGCAAGAAAGAGTTCCACAAGAAAATTGTTGATTTCGCTTCCGTTTCCCGAGAACACCAACGATTCATCGAACTCAACCGTATTCAAACGGATACGGATGCTGTCTCCCTCTTCAAAATAGATATATTGCCATTCGGGCGAATGCTCGAAATGGTGCATGCCCTCTTGAATTTTGTCCAATGTAAAGGAAAACCGGTTGTTCTCGTCAAGCTTTGCAGAATCTAAAACGTTTTCATTTCTAAAGAGAACAACATAATCGCTGGTAGGATTCACGATTTCCCCGGCGAAATAAACTGTGGTACTCCCAGGGCCCTTTTCAGAGCAAGAAAACACCGCCAATAAAGAGATGCCGAGTAATACTCTTATCATATAATTAGTCATACTTTCAACAAACAAAGCTAACAATCCAAAGAAATGATGGCTGTTAATGGTTGGTTAAATGTTGTAAAACACTGTTTTTTAGTTGTTTTGATGTGACGATTTAAATTATGGCTAAGCCATAAATTTGGCTATTTTTGCAAAAATTTTTTCTAGGCGATGTTATCGGTATCAAATTTATCAGTACAGTTTGGCAAAAGGGTGTTGTTCGATGAAGTGAACGTAACCTTTACGCAGGGCAATTGTTATGGCATTATTGGGGCCAATGGAGCTGGCAAGTCTACATTTCTAAAGATATTGGCCAAGCAGATCGAGCCCACTTCGGGCCATGTTCACTTAGAACCCGGCAAACGGATGTCCATACTGGAACAGGACCATAATGCCTACGACGGGTATCAGGTGCTTGAAACCGTGGTAATGGGCAACAAGCCTCTTTATTCATTGAAAAAGCAGATTGATGCCCTGTACGCTGATTACACAGACGAGAATGCCGAAAAGATTGGTGAGTTGCAAGTGCAGTTCGAGGAAATGGATGGCTGGAATGCCGATAGCGCCGCTGCGGCCCTATTATCAAATTTGGGTATACCCGAGACCATGCATTACAGCACCATGGCCGATATTGACCCCAAGCTGAAGGTTCGGGTATTGCTGGCACAGGCCCTTTTCGGAAATCCCGATGTGCTGATCATGGATGAGCCGACGAACGACCTTGATTACGACACCATCAATTGGTTAGAGAACTTTTTGGCCAATTATGACAATACCGTTATAGTGGTTTCACACGACCGGCACTTTTTGGATGCCGTTTGTACACACATTGCCGATATTGACTTTGGAAAGATCAACCTGTACTCGGGCAATTACACCTTTTGGTACGAAAGCAGTCAATTGGCGGCCAGGCAACGGGCCCAGCAGAACCGTAAGGCCGAAGAAAAAGCCAAAGAATTACAAGAGTTCATACAGCGCTTTAGTGCCAATGTGGCAAAGAGCAAGCAGGCCACTTCAAGAAAAAAGATGCTTGAAAAGCTTAAAGTGGAAGATATAAAGCCGTCGAGCCGCAGGTACCCAGCGATTATTTTTGAAAGGGAGCGTGAAGCGGGCGATCAAATCTTGAACGTCGAAAAATTGTCGGCCAGCTCTGAAGACGGGGAATTACTGTTTGAGAATGTCGACATCAATTTGGCCAAGGGCGATAAAGTGGCCATCATTTCAAAAGATTCGCGTGCAACCACGGCTTTCTACGAAATATTGAACGGAAACATGAAACCGGATGCCGGTACGTTCCGGTGGGGTGTCACCACTACCCAATCATACCTTCCGGCAGACAATTCCGAATTTTTCAAGCAAGACATCAATCTGGTCGACTGGTTGCGCCAATGGGCAAAGACCGAAGAAGAACGGGAAGAGGTCTACATTCGTGGCTTCTTGGGCAAAATGCTCTTTAGTGGTGAAGAGGCCCTAAAAAAATGTACGGTTCTTTCGGGTGGTGAAAAGGTTCGGTGCATGTTGAGCCGAATGATGATGCTCAGGGCAAATGTGCTGATGCTCGATGAGCCTACCAACCATTTAGACCTTGAGAGCATTACCGCCTTCAACAACTCGTTGAAAAAGTTCAAGGGCACGGTGTTGCTTACCACGCACGACCACGAGTTTGTACAGACCGTGGCCAACAGAATAATCGAGCTTACGCCGAAAGGGGCGATTGACCGTTATTTGACGTTCGACGAGTATATGTCAGACAAATCCATCCGCGAACAGCGCGAAAAAATGTATGCGGTTACCGCCTAATCAGGCGTTGAAATATTTGCTGTTCCAGATGGCGGGATTGAAATTCTTTCCCAGTGCAAAGCCATAGAAAATCACGACAGAGGCGATGCACTTGAACATAAAAAAGAAGATGATCCAGAACTCAGATGACGCTGCCGTTTTTGAGAACAGTCCGCTGGGTATCATCAAGGTTGTGACATAGCTCACCAAAAGCACCAGTAAAATTAGGTTGCCAATGCTCTTAAACGGCCATACCAACAATTTTCGTAGTGGATGTAGGTCATTCCCCCACTTGTGTATCAAATAGAAATAGCCGTTGCCCAAGGGCGCAAACAATAGGGGGTCGTCTTTGTCCTGCAATTTGAAAAGACGTGAGGGCGCCATTATTTTGAACCCCTTTATTTCTATTCCGTGGTCTTTTTCCAACTGCTTGATCTTTGAGACGGCGCTCTGCGGAATAACGCCCTTGAAGTATTTGGCATCCAAAAAACGGAGGCGGTAATCGATACAGATGTTTTTTATCTGCTCGATATGATAAATATTTTCTGTTTGCAACAAATCGAAATCAAACTTGTTGGCCTTTTGCTCTGAAGCAGTGGATATATTCTTTTCAATTCGTTGGTCTTTCAGGTCTTCTTCGTGCAATAGTTGATAGACCTCGTCAAGCAGGGAATTCTGATTGACTTGTTTCAAAGAAAGCTGCCTAAGCCTTTCTTCGATATTCGTTCTTTTCAAAAGCATATTGTTTCTTTTTCATAGCGGTTATCAAAAATAATAAAATGATGTCTCGGATGGAAGGGGAGAAAGACCCAACAAAATGTTAACATTTTGTTAATTTCTATAAAAGGTAAGGGCCGCAAAGTATAAAATTGAGCGAAAATGTTATCTTGACGAAGTTTTGTGTATTTCATCGATACAATAGATGGAATGCTCTCAAAATCAACATAGTATTTTAAGAACATTATAGCCCCTCGTCCCCCATGAGAAGCCCACATCTTACGGTCTTTTTGACTGTATTTTGCCTACTTACCTTATGTGTTACTGCCCAAAAGCCGGTGCTTTCGGCCATACCTGCACACGTTTATCCGACCTCTGAAAAAACATTGCTTGAGAGCGCCTCGTCCTCGAAAGAGCATAGAATTTTGACAGCGGCCTTGAAGGCAGCAGACCTCGACTGCGTGCTCGATGGGCAAGGGCCCTTCACGATTTTTGCTCCGTCTGATAAGGCCTTTTCAAAATTGTCGGAAGAAAAAATTGACGAATTGCTTCGGCCCGAGAATAAAAAGGCCTTGAAAGCATTATTGACCTACCATATTGTTGCCGGTGAGATATCCGCTTCCAAAATTTTGTTGGCACTCTGCCGCGGGGAGGGAAGAGCTACCTTTACCACTGTACAGGGCAAAAAGCTATTTGCCACCATTAAAGGGTCCGATATTGTTTTGATCGATGCCTTTGGCAACCGTGCCACCATTACCAAAGCCGATTCTAAACAGCAAAACGGCATCATTCACGTAATAGACAATGTCGTGGTGCCCACAAAAATCTAACGTATCTCGGCCCCCAGTTCCTTTTTGAACACCTCTTGCAGATTTCCCATGATTTTGTCGATATGTTTATCGGTCAGGGTCTTTTTCTCATCCAAAAGGGTGAAGCTAACGGCATACGATTTTTTGCCAGCTGGAATATTTTTTCCTTTGTACACATCAAAAAGCGCTACTTCCTTAAGCAACTTTTTTTCTGTCTTAAGGGCCAACTGATAAATTTTATCAAATGCAATACCTTCGTCCAGCAACAAGGCCATATCCCTTTTCACGGCAGGAAATTTGGGGATGCCCTTAAACGTGATCTGCTTTTTCGGCAGTTTTTGTAAGATAGTGTCCCAATCAAAATCGGCAAACAACACCTCTTGCTTTAAATCAAAGTGCTCCAGTATTGCGTCTTTGAGCGTGCCAAAGGTTACCAATGCAACATTGTCGGCTTTAAAGGTAAGGCCCTCAGAAAGGTTTTCTGTGGTAGGGGGCACTGCCTGCAACTGCTGAAATCCCAATCGTTCGAGAATGGCCTCCACGATTCCCTTCAAGAAAAAGAAATCGCTTTTAGCCTCTGTTTGTGTCCACGTACTTCCATACCGGTTGCCTGTCAAATAAAGGGCCAAATGTTGTTGTTCTGTTTGGCCTTTCGCAGTTTTGTGATAGGTTTTTCCGAATTCGAAAAATCGTAGATTGTGTTGTTGGCGGTTGCTGTTGTATTCGATGGCCTGTAGGCCCGAATAGATCATGGTGGGCCGTAATACCGACAGGTCGGCACTCAGGGGATTGAGCATTTCAACCGGCTGGCCGGCTTGTATGTAATCCACGGTCCCAGCAGCCACGAGGCTATTGGTCATGATCTCATAGAACCCCATATTGGTCAAAACATCACCGATGATCTTCTGCAAACGGTGGTTGTCATATTTTGAACTTTTGATGATCGAAGAGGTGAGTTTTTCTTTTATACCGATGTTGTTATATCCATAAACCCTTAAAATTTCCTCGATTACATCAACTTCACGCTCGACATCGGTTCGGTAAGACGGTATGGTAAGGCCAAGACCTGATTCAGTAACATTGTTGACCTTTATTTCCAATGAGGCCAAAATTGATTTAATGGTGTCTCTGGGAATTTCTTCACCAATGAGGTTGTCGATTTTCTCGAATCTTAAAAATACCTGGTTGTCCTCGGTCTTCTTGGGATAAAGGTCAATAAGGTCTGAACTGATTTCGCCCCCGGCAATTTCTTTAATGAGCAATGCGGCCCTTTTAAGTGCATATTCGGTAAGATTTATATCGATGCCCCTTTCAAACCGAAAGGATGCATCGGTACTCAGACCATGTCGTTTGGCCGTTTTTCGAATCGACACAGGATCAAAATAGGCACTTTCCAAGAAAATGGCCGTGGTGTCATTGGTAACGCCAGAATGTATGCCCCCAAAGACCCCCGCGATGCACATCGGCTTTTCTGCATCACAGATCATCAGGTCTTCTGGGTGCAATTCGCGTTCTACTTCATCCAATGTTACAAACTTGGTGCCTGAGGGCAGGGTTTTCACCTCTATCTTATTGCCCTTTATCTTCGCTGCATCAAAAGCGTGCAAGGGCTGCCCCAATTCGTGCAGCACGTAATTGGTGATATCGACGACATTGTTCTTGGGTGTAATCCCAATGGACTTTAGCCTATTTTTTAGCCAGTTGGGCGATTCTTGCACCAAAATATTACTGATGGTAACCCCACAATAACGGGGCGCCAATTGGCTGTCAACCACCTCGACATCGATTTTGAGAGATCTATTGTCAACAGCGAAATTGCTGGTTGACGGGGTAATGAGCTCCTTTTTTATCTCTAAGCGTTCCAGTCCGGCCCTTAGGTCGCGGGCCACACCATAATGGCTCATGGCATCTGACCGGTTGGGGGTGAGGCCTATCTCGAATATCTTGTCATGTTCGACCTCGAAAACTTTGCTACATGGGGTACCTGGTTTTAAGTCGTCGCTCAACACCATGATGCCGTCGTGCTTATCGCCAAGGCCCAATTCGTCTTCGGCACAGATCATACCATGGCTTTCCTCTCCACGAATTTTACCCTTTTTGATCTGCCAAGGCTCGCCTTCGGCAGAGAAAAGGGTAGTGCCAACAGTTGCTACGGGCACTTTCTGCCCGGTGGCCACGTTGGGAGCCCCGCAAACTATCTGAACAGGCTCTTTCTGGCCGATATCAACCTTGGTCAATTTCAAACGATCGGCGTTGGGGTGTTTTTTGCATTCCAACACTTGGCCCACGACCACTCCCTTCAAACCCCCTGCAATGGATTCAAAATCGGTGATTCCCTCAACTTCAAGTCCTAGGTTGGTCAGCAATTCTGCCGTTCTGTCTGCATCCCAGTCCAGTTTCAAGAACTGTTTCAGCCAGTTGTACGAAATCTTCATTTGGTCGATTTAAAGTCTGCAAAGATATAACATTGCCCCTACACATTCAATGTTCTTGGCCCTGTTCGAGGCATAGTTTTAAAAAGGGGCCTTCGTTTGTATATTAATTGATAAATTGTAGCCTATGAAAAAGACGATATTTTTTCTTGCGGCAATCGCAACGGTACTGTACTCATGTGCGGGTGAAGATGAGAAGGGGCTCAAAACCGGTTCGTGGTGGGGAAAATTGCAGGTCTCTGACAGCGAGCAGCTTCCGTTTACCTTTGAAGTGATAAAAGGGGATGACAACGGATACCTGTTTGAAATCAGAAATGCCGATGAGCGCATCATGGTTGATGAAATAGTCCTCAAGGGAGATTCCGTCCATATACAAATGCCCGTATTTGAAGGATACGTAGCGGGCACTTTTACAGAAGACCGTATTGAAGGAAGCTTCATCAAAGAAAGCCTGGACCGAATAGTACCTTTTGCGGCCACGCATGGCGACAGGCCACGTTTTGAAGTACGTAAGGCACCAATCACAAATATTTCTGGCGTATGGGAAGCCATTTTTGACTATGATACCGATACCCCCTACGACGCAAAGGGCATTTTTGTACAGAACGAAGAAAAAGTTACGGGAACCTTTCGCACCACGACCGGTGACTATCGATACCTAGAGGGAGTGGTAGATGGTGATAGCCTATACCTTTCGACCTTTGATGGGGCCCATGCCTTTCTGTTCGCGGCCAAGGTAAGTGACAGTACCCTGAACGGACTGTTCTACTCGGGCAACCATTCGGTAGAAAAGTTCAAAGCCATACGCAACGAGGCTTACGAACTGCCCCATGCCGACAGCTTGACCTATTTGAAAGAGGGCTACGATCGTTTCGATTTTTCGTTCCCCGACACCAATGGAAATATGGTCAGCCTAAGTGATGAGCAGTTCAAGAACAAGGTAGTGTTGGTTCAGATAATGGGAACGTGGTGCCCAAATTGTTTGGATGAAACCCGATTCTATGTGGATTATCTTAAAAACAACCCTCATGAAGACTTAAAAGTAATTGCCCTTGCCTTTGAATATGCCAAGACTGAAGAAAAGGCCATAAAGGCCATTGAGCGCTTAAAAGAAAGGGTAGGGGTAACGTATCCGGTATTATTGGCCCAGTACGGTACCTCAAGTAAGACCAAGGCGAACGAAAAATTGCCCATGCTCAACCACGTGCTGTCTTACCCCACCACCATTTACATTGATAAAGAGGGCAAGGTACAGAAGATTCACACAGGGTTCAACGGGCCGGCCACGGGCGAAAAGTACGAAGAGTTCAAAAGAGGGTTCAAAGAAACAGTAAATCGACTGCTTTCACAAAGCGAGTAACAAGAGGGCTACCGAATCAAGCAAGGCTTTTTATATCGATCTTACTGGTTTCCAAAATTTCGTGAATGTCTTCATCGACAATTTCCTTTTTGCGGTCGGCGAAACGCAAGAAGTTCTCATAGACCGCATCAAGTTGTAGCTTGGTGAGTTCGTAGCCCACCTTTTTGGCACGATATGCCAAGGCGGCCCTACCGCTTCTGGCGGTTAGTACAATGGATGATTCGCTTACGCCCACATCTTTTGGGTCGATGATTTCGTAGGTTTCCCTTTTTTTTATGACCCCATCTTGGTGGATACCCGAACTGTGGGCAAAGGCATTTGTGCCCACAATGGCCTTGTTCGGCTGAACGGGCATGCCCATTTTTTCAGAGACCATTCTACTGGTATCGTACAACAAGCGCGTATTGATGTTCGTGTCTAAATTCAAGTAAGGATGTTGCTTTAAGATCATCACCACTTCTTCCAACGAGGTGTTACCGGCCCTTTCACCGATGCCGTTGATGGTGCATTCAATTTGTCGCGCACCATTTATGACCCCTGAGATGGAGTTGGCGGTGGCCAGCCCTAGATCGTTGTGGCAATGGCACGAAAGTATGGCCTTGTCAATACCTTTGACGTTTTCTTTCAAATACTTCATTTTAGCACCATATTCCTCGGGCAGACAATACCCTGTTGTATCGGGAATATTGAGCACAGTGGCCCCCGCCTTGATGACGGCTTCACAGACCCTTGCAAGGTAATCGTTGTCGGTACGGCCGGCATCCTCCGCATAGAATTCAACATCTTCCACAAATGACTTGGCATACTTGACCGCGGCAACTGCCCGCTCCAGAATATCCTCACGGTTCGAGTTGAACTTGAATTTTATGTGTGAATCAGAGGTGCCGATACCCGTGTGTATGCGGGGTTTCTTGGCCACCTTGATAGCTTCGGCGGCCACTTCTATATCTTTCTTTACAGAGCGCGTAAGGCCACAAACCGTTGCATTTTTGACCAGTTTGGCAATTTCGTGCACCGATTGAAAATCACCGGGACTTGAAATGGGGAACCCCGCCTCGATGACATCGACCCCAAGTTCATCAAGTCTTTCAGCAATGACAAGTTTTTGTTTGGTGTCCAATTTGCATCCTGGAACCTGCTCACCGTCCCTAAGGGTGGTGTCAAAAATTTGTACCTTATCTTTACTCATGATTTTCGAAGATTTTCTATGGAATGTACGAAGATAGCCCTGCTTTTTTCCGAAGAAACCGAAAAGCAATGTCCATTACAATGTTAAACTGTTTTGAGCTTATTACAACTTACTGTAAAACAGCAATTTAACCAATATTTTTTACGATGACAAATACCCAAAAAGATACACTTTTTGTTTTGGTGAAATCGCTCTCAAAATCTGAAAAAAGGCAGTTTAAACTGTATGTGGGGCGACTGGGGGTCAATACCGATGCAAAATTTTTGGCTCTTTTTAACCTGTTGGACAAAATGAAGGAGTACGACGAGACGGTCATTTTGAAAAGCGGCATTGTAAAAAAATCACAGTTGTCAAACCTTAAGGCGCACCTGTACAAGCAGATACTGGTCAGTTTACGGTTGAACCCGGTAAATCAAAATATTCGAATACAGATACGGGAGCAGCTTGACTTTGCCACCATTCTCTACCAAAAAGGGCTGTACAAACAGAGTTTGAAAATATTGGACAAGGCCAAGCAAGTCGCTATTTCACATGAGGAGAAAAATGTGGCCTATGAGATTGTTGAATTGGAGAAAATTATTGAGACCCAGTATATTACGAGAAGTATTCCCGATAGGGCCGACGAGTTGGCCCGACAGGCCGAAGAACTCGCCGAACAGAATGTGGTTACCAGCAAACTATCGAACCTTTCGTTGCAACTGTATGGCATGATGCTCAAGGTGGGATATGCGAGAAACGACGATGACCTAAGGCGTGTTCAAACGTATTTTGAAGGCCATCTGCCAAAAGTAGCCATCGATGAGTTGGGTTTTCGCGAAAAACTTTGGCTCTACAAGGCCCATTTATGGTACAGCTTGCTCTCACAAGATTTTTTATCGTCCTATAAATATTCCAGCAAATGGGTAGACCTGTTTTATGAAAACAAGGAAATGATCTACCTGAACCCGGTCTTCTATTTGAAGGGAAACCATTATCTGCTCGAATCGCTCTTCTTCGTAAAATATGCCTCTCAGTTTAGGGAAACCCTTGATAAACTGGAGGCCATGGTCAACAGTGAGGCATTTCCAAAGAACGATAACATTGCTTCCTTAGCGTTTCTTTATATTAATTCGAACAAGTTGAACCTCCATTTTTTAGAGGGCACTTTTGAAAAAGGGCTCTACCTGGTCAACATCATCGAATATGGCATCAAAAAACACCGCGATCGAATCGATCAACACCATGTTATGCTGTTGTATTACAAGATTGCCTGTTTGTACTTTGGCAACGGTGACAATAAGAATTGTATTGCTTACCTAAAGCGGATCATCACCAATAAAAAATTGAAAATGCGCGAAGACCTCATGTGCTTTGCACGCATTCTGAGCTTGGTGGCCCATTATGAGGCAGGCATGGATTACCATCTTGAAGTACAGCTTAAGAGCACCTATAAATTTCTATTGAAAATGAACGACTTACACGCGGTTCAGAAAGAAATTATAAAATTCATGCGAAGGCTTGGCGATATCTACCCCAACGAGTTGCAAAACGAGTTTCAGAAGCTGTACAACGAGCTAAAGAAATATGAGAACCACCCGTACGAAAAGCGATCCTTTTTGTACTTGGATATTCTATCATGGCTAGAAAGCCATTTACAGAACAGGCCAGTGGCCGAAATTATCCGCGAAAAGGCATTGGCCGTAACCCGTTAGCAATCCATGGCCAAAACTACCTGCAAAAAGGTATTTGACGCTGCGCGCAGTCGAACTGCCATCATGGACAGAATTTTAGTCATTTGAAATGCCGGGGGTCTGCAAATTGAACTGTGGCACAAGGCCATCGGAGAATTTTTGAAACACATTGCTTTTGGCCAGTTCATGCACTTTTACCGGGTCAAAATTGCCCCGAAAGTTTAAAAACGAACCGGTCAGGTTGTCATTGTTATAGACCAATATCTCTTTGACCACGTCTTTTTTCTCGCGAACCGCTACGACATTTCTTTTCAACTCATCGTTTTTACGAAACACCTCAATAAAAGAGGGATTTGAAGTAAAACTGTTCATCTGGTTGTTCAGAAACGATGACTGCGCCTCTGTTCTGCTGGGAAACTGCATATAGCGAAGGTCTTTGGTGTTGCCCACCAACGATTCCATTTCGGGCGATATCTCGCTTATCACCGAAAACATAAATTGCGGTACGCGAATGGCCGTGACCTGTGGGTCGTTCTTGTGTTTTTCGTAAAAGTTGTCGATGGAGGTATAGCTTCCGCAAGAGAAGAGAAACAACGCAAATAGGCAGATCGGGTACTTGTGCATGGTGAAGTGTTTCACTAAAAGTAGGAAAAAATCATAAACAGGCATTCCACACCGGGTCATCAGGCGGGGCGGCGGTAAAACTCACCGTTTCTTTTCTCACAGGATGCACGAAAGACAGTTCTCGTGCGTGCAGGTGAATGCTGCCATCTTTGTTGCTTCTAGCTGCGCCGTACTTGAGGTCGCCCTTGATGGTACAGCCAACGGCAGACAGTTGCGCCCGTATCTGATGGTGGCGACCAGTTTCCAATGATATTTTCAACAGAAAATAATTGTCTAAGCGCTTGAGCAAGGTATAGTGCAACACTGCCTTTTTACTATTGGGCACCTCTTTTTCATGGGCATACGATTTGTTTTGCTTAGGGTTGCGAACCAGCCAGTGTACAAGGGTGCCGCTTTCTTTTTCAGGGGCCTTTTGCACCACGGCCCAGTAGGTTTTTTTCGTCTCGCCTTCGGCGAACAGTTTGTTGAGGCGGGTCAATGCTTTAGAGGTTCTGGCAAATACAACTGCCCCAGATGTGGGCCTATCCAGTCGGTGTGCCACTCCCAGAAAGACATTTCCCGGTTTCTGGTATTTGGTTTTCAGATACTCTTTTGTGATTTCTGAAAGGGAGGTATCCCTGGTTTTGTCGCCCTGAACGATATCGCCCGGGCGTTTGTTGACCACAATCAAATGGTTGTCTTCATAAAGAACTTGAAGGTTTTCCGAATTGGATCGTTGGACCATTCGATTGTTGGATTGTTGGAAGTCCAAAGCAGTTACTTTAAGGTTGATTTGAATTTTGGAACCATCTTGATAATGGACCCCAATCATCGAACTCAATATTGTTCGTCCTCACTGGGGAAATCGAGGCTCTTAACATCGTTCACATAGCGTGAAATGGCGCTGCCCATCTCTTCGTAAAGGTTCATATAGCGCCGTAAAAACCTGGGGTTGAACTCGTGGGTCATTCCGAGCAGGTCGTGAACCACCAAAACCTGTCCGTCGACCCCGCCACCGGCGCCGATTCCGATGATGGGTATTCGCACGCTCTTGGCCACTTTTTCGGCAAGCTTGGCCGGTATCTTCTCAAGCACGATGGCAAAACATCCTATTTTCTCCAACAATTTGGCATCTTCCATCAGTTTTTCGGCTTCTTGCTCTTCTTTGGCCCGAACGGTATAGGTACCGAACTTGTAAATCGACTGCGGGGTAAGGCCCAAGTGCCCCATTACGGGTATGCCAGCGTTCAGAATGCGTTTGGCAGACTCTTTGATTTCGATGCCCCCTTCAATTTTGATGGCGTGGGCACCACTTTCTTTCATGATGCGTATGGCCGAGCGCAGGGCTTCTTTGGGGTCGCTCTGGTAACTTCCAAAGGGAATATCCACCACCACTAGGGCCCGGTTTACCGCCCTGATCACCGAAGAGGCATGGTAGATCATTTGGTCAAGGGTAATGGGCAGGGTGGTCTCGTGGCCCGCCATTACGTTACTGGCCGAATCGCCCACCAAGATCACATCTACCTTTGCCGAATCTATGATTTTTGCCATGGAATAGTCATAGGCTGTCAACATTGAAATTTTCTCGCCGTTCTGCTTCATCTCGTAAAGCGACTTGACGGTAATCCGCTTGTACTCTTTTTTGGCTGTGGACATTTGGTTTCGTTTTGCCGCTAAAGTAAACAGTTTTTTGTCATTTGCGCGAAGGCGGGAATCCATTTTCGTTATCTTGTGGATCCGAAAATTTTATAAAACCATTATGAAACGCTATTTTACGGTGGCCTTGTTTTTCTTTTTTGCCTTTGCCATGGGCCAAGAGGCGCAACCCTTTGAAAAAGACAAAATGGCCGTCAAGAAGACCATCGAAACTTTTTTTGAGGCTTTTCATGCACAAGACTCGGTTACACTTAGAAACCTGGTGGCCGACGACATTGTTTTGCAGACCACCGCACGCAACCAAGAGGGCAAAACCATTTTTCGCACACAGGATTTTGGGGCATTCTTGAGATCGATCGTCAGCATTCCCGATAGTGTGGCCTTTGAGGAAAAACTCACCTCATGGTCGATACAGGTCGATAGAACCATGGCGAACGCCTGGGTGGGCTATGAGTTTTGGCTGAACGGTAACTTTAGCCATTGCGGCATCAACTCATTTCAGCTCATCAATTTTGATGGGGAATGGAAAATCATCTACCTTATCGATACCCGGGGCAGGGCAGGGTGTTTGGAGGAGGAATAATTGGGCGGCATGTACCACTGGTCAGATACGGGACTTGGGTTTTTTGTTGAAGCCATTGTTGGCAAATGTTTTTATCAGAAATAGTTGAAGAACAGCTCAACAAAAATACCAAGAACAAGACTTAATATGGCTATCAAACGAGATAAACGTTTTAATTCAAATGGGTTTGCCAATGCTAGCCATAGACATAACAGCCCACAAATTGATAAAATTATCGTTCCGTATAAAGGTACGATGCTGTCGAAAAGACCTATTTGATCAAAGAGCGGATCTAGCAAAGCAGTAAATCCAAAAAGGGCTAAGGCGAAATTCGTTTTTCTATGCCCTATAAAAAAGTAGTAACCTGCTATTACAAGTTCAACACTTATGGCCATAGGACCAAATTGGTTGTAGTATTCCCTTTTAAAATAGGCATCAAATCCTTGAGGAAATTCAATCCTCAATAAAAAGGCAACGCTTAAAACAACACCAACGAGCAAAAGTGACAATGAAATAATTTTTCTTTTTTTCATAAGGTCTTTCCAAATGTGTGCCAACGCCGCGCTATGTGCGCCATCTGCGATAGCAGTGGGCAAGTTACGGCACTGGCGGCGAATTTTACCAAATTATTAGAAAACCATCAGCGATGTGATGGTTATTGCTCTTGGTGTTTTGTGTTTTGAACCGATCACATATAGGATGCCGAGTGAGTTGTATTAAAAATAAAAAAGTGGTTTAAGACATAAACAACATAATAGCTATCTTTGGGAGACTGGACTATGGCTTTTCATAGGATACATTGTTAGCTAACGTTTTTTTAGGACTATCTCATAAAGTGTGTAAATAGAAAATTAGCGGGGGCATGCCCCCGCTAATTTTTTGTCTAATTTTAAATATTTTGCACATCATGAAGAAAGAAGAATTGTTCAACGACGATTTTCTGAAACAGTTCAAGACCGGGGACGAGCTCAACGGTTTTCTGAAGGAACTCCAAAAACGCGGCATCGAGAAGATGCTCGAGGGCGAGCTCGACGGCCACCTGGACTATCAAAGGCACCAGCGTTCGTCCAATGCCAACAAGCGCAACGGGCATTCCAAGAAGAAGGTAAGGACTTCCTTCGGGGAATCCGAGATAGCCGTTCCCAGGGATAGGGATGCCAGTTTCAACCCGATGATAGTCCCCAAGCGGGGCAACATGATCGACGGGCTTGAAAATATAATTGTATCGCTCTATGCCAAGGGCATGTCGGTCAGTGACATAGAGGAGCAGATACGGGAGGCCTACGGGTTCGATGTCTCCACCTCCACCATATCGCGTATCACCGAAAAGGTGGCCGCCGACATCACGGCATGGCAGAACCGTCCCCTGGAACCGGTCTATCTGATCGTATGGATGGACGGCATCGTCTTCAAGGTCAGGGAATCCTCCAAGGTCGTCAACAAGACCGTGTACGTGGCCGTAGGCTTGCGAAGGGACGGGAAAAAGGAGGTACTCGGCCTGTGGCTGGGCAAGAACGAGTCCGCCGCTTTCTGGATGTCCGTCCTTACCGACATGAAGGCCCGTGGCACCGAGGACATCCTGATCACGGCCACCGACAACCTGAACGGCTTTACCGATACCACCAAGAACGTCTTCCCCGAATCCAAGACCCAGATATGCGTGGTGCACCAGATCCGCAACGCATGCCGCTACGTGGTCTGGAAGGACAAAAAGGCCTTTACCTCGGACATGAAGGGCATCTACAACGCCCCCAACGAGAAGGCCGCCAAGGCCGCCCTGGAGGACTTCGCGCAGAAATGGGAGGGCAAGTACTCCTATGCCATAAGGAGCTGGAGGGACAACTGGGACGAACTGACCGTGTTCTACGAGTTCCCTGTGGAGATACGCAAGATTATCTATACCACCAACCTTATCGAGAACCTGAACGGGAAGATACGCAAGTACACCAAGAACAAGCTGTCCTTCCCGACCGACGACGCCGTGATGAAATCCGTATATTTGGCCGTAAGGGAGGCCACCAAAAAATGGTCTATGCCCATCAGGAACTGGGGCATAATCCTGAACCAGTTCCTTACGATCTATGAAAAAAGGGTCAGACTTTAAATAAAGTCAAACCCCTGCTAATTTAAACTTACACACTTATTGGGATAGTGTCGTTTTTTTAGCTCAGTCAGTTGTTTTGATAACCGTGCTTTGAATTCCGCTTTGTTTTTTTCTTCGTTTTCAATGTCTTTTGGAATCATTTTTTCAATTTCAACGATTATTAAATCTTTATCCAAAATTAGTGTCTTTGGATAACCAAACGTTCCAAAAGTTTTTATATATTCCTTTGAATTAACGATGTGAGTAAAATCGAAATCGTGTGTTTTTAGAAATTCATTAACAGCATTCGGATTCTGGAAGGTCATTGATATAAAATTCACTTCATCTCCAAATTCAGACTTAATTTCGTTTAAAAGTGGCATTTCTTCAATGCAAGGTGCACAATTACTAAACCAAAAATTTATAACTGTTGGTTTGCCTTTCAGGGATTCCGAATTGAGTTTTTTTCCGCTTAAAAGATTTAGTTCAAATTTCGGCAATTCCTTTCCTTTAAATTCATAGATAGTTTCTTTAAATAGTTCTCTAGATTTTATCTTTTCTAACATAGCTTTTTTCAACGAATCAGGGGTTTGTCCTAAAACTGTGTTAGAAGTAAAAACTATGATTATTATTAAAACTATTCTATGTGTTATCATTTTTCAAATGTTAGCTAACGCCACGCTATATACGCCATCTGCGACAGCAGTGGGCGAGTTGGGTCACTGGTGGCGAATTTTAGGGAAATATAGCAAAATCGCTTCAACCATGGCGAGGGAACTGAGCTTTCCCAAACCACCGAACTCCCTATTTGCCATATGCCGTGTCAGCGACTTTTTTCTTAATAAATTTTCTTGGATCAAATTCTTTAGTGAGAATTGTTATCGTATCACCGTTAACTATACCCTGATAGTTTCTAGTGTTATATCTGATACCAATATCCCATGGCTCGTTTCCAATTGTTTGATAAAGAGGAGTAACAGGTTTTTTGTAAAAAATAGAATCACTCACGGTAATATCAAATGTTAAATTCTCTCCATTGAATTCTAGGTTATCTATTTGTGCCTTGAAAAAACCTGGATAATAACCTTCCCTTGCTTCGTCAAAGTCGTCACTTGTCCCATAATAGAATGATTGGCCTTCTTTAAATTCTAAATAATGATTTTCTATTAAATCTTCAGTATTGTACTCATGGACATATTCGTAAACGCCCAATAATTCTGCTTCTGATTTCGTGTCTGGCTTGGTAATTATTGGTTCACTTTTATCAATCTGCTCAATTTTCCCGTTTTCTAGAATTTGGTAGGTCGTAGTCGTTACTCTTAATTCGGTTGTGTTAGGGATTTTGTTGTAATCATAGTCAATTAACCATGATCTTGAAGAGTCTGTAACTACTAATTTTAAATCAGCATATAAAACTGCACTTTCTAGCGTTTGCCCCTGTTTCCCGAAGCGTGTGTTTCCTAAAATATTAAGTGAGTCAATCTTATTTCCTTGATTGTCCAGGGTTATTAAAAATGGAGCTAATCCATTATCGGTTATTGAATATTCAATAACACCAACTACCTTATCATTTTTGAATGCAATCCCATAAGGTGCATATGTCCAAACATGTTTATATGTCTCAAATAGAGTTGAATCATAGTTTTTAGATGCATCCATTCTAGAGTTAAGGTCAAAACTCAACGGAAGCTCTAAATCGTAAAGGCTTTTTAAATAATCCGGAAAACCTTTCTTTTCTTCTGTGCAGGAAAGTATAGAAATCGATAAAAGTATTATCAGTGTTTTTTTCATTCTATTAATTGTTGCCAACGCCGCGCTATGTACGCCATCTGCGATAGCAGTGGGCGAGTTGGGCAACGGCTGCGAATTTTACGGAAATATAAGAAAATCAATAGTCATGTGATCGTTATATTCTTAGTGTTTTGTATTTAGAACCATCACACATAGGATGCGGAGCAAGTTATATTAAAAGAAAAAGGGTGGTTTAAGACAAAAACAACATAATCGCTGTCTTTGGGAGACTCCCTTAGTGCTTTTCATAGGACACCTTGTTAGGCATTGTTTTTTTAGTATTTAAACTATCGATTAATTCTATTTTAGGATTTCTGCCTTTTTCTGCTTTAAAAATAATTCTTCCGTCTTTCTTGGAGTCACTTATTTTCGCAATACTCAAATCTTTATCTGTTTCATGCCACAATACTATTCTATCTCTAATTCCTTTATTTTTTTGAAGGTCGGCATTAATAGTCATAAAAGCGATATTTGGTGCAGCATATAAATATATGGCTTCTCCACCAAACTCTCCTCCATAGTCCATTCCTAGACCTATACTATTATCATCATCGCTGAATCCATAACCTGAGCGTTCTTCTCCTTTGTTATCATTAAAAAACAAAGACCAACCATCATTTAATCTTTCCTGATATTTGCCTCCTAAAAACAACTTTCCATGCTGTCCTAAATGAATTCTATCCATACCATTTTTGTCCATGAAAACGAGTCCATTTAAAGTATCTTTCCTTTTCCTGTATTTATTGTCAATAGGAAATCCTATTGCAATTCTCGGATTCCCAGTATCGTCTTGAACAATAATTCCTTTAGTCTGCAAAACATCATCATTAGTTTTGTTGAATGGATCAATATACAGCCAAATTAAACCTATGGCTAATGCTAACATTATAACTGTTTGAACCTTTGATTTCCTTTCAAGTGATTTGATTCTGTTTTCCATATTACTTTAAGTTATGCCTAACGGCCAGGCGGCTATGGCGAGTAGCGTTGCAAGCGTAGCTTGCATTAGCTAGGGGTCGCCATTAGACGCATATTCGCTATGGCTCCCTGATGTCCACAGTGTCTTGGGTCAGGAGCGAATGGCCCGATTATGGTTTCATTGTTAAATATAGCGAATATGCAGTCGTACTGCCTGGCCGATGGTAGATGATAGTAAAAAAGGGAGGGCGGTATGATACCGCCCGTTTTTTATGGGCCGGAGGCATCATCGACCATCTTGGTTATATGCAATATGGCAAAAAAAGGGATAATTTGATAAAAAGGTACAATTCTAGTGCTCAAAGCGCGATTTAAACATTTCCAAGTGTTTACAAATGTTTCCAAACGCTTAAGTTTTTGTTATCGGATATGGTTTAAGGGTTTGCCAACACCTCTTCCAACGCGGCGATAAGCGCGGGCTCACTTGGCCATGGGGCATCGTCATCGACGATAGTGCCCTTGCGGTCAACGATCAAAAAGTGTGGAAAGCCTTGGGTCACCGAGGTGTCTTTAACGGTCTCTTTCCAGATATTTTGGTATTGGTCGATACCCATAAAGTAGTGTGCCCCGGTCAGGTTTTTGTCCGCGATTATTTTTTTCCACCGAAATTTTTCACCCGGTATGCGCCTGTCTTTTCCCAAATAGAGAAACACCAAATCTTCGTTGTCCTTAAAGTGGGCCTTCACCATTGGCATGGCTTTGAATTCCCTACGACAATAGGGGCAGCCCGTAAACCAAAAATCGACATAGACCACCTTGTTTTGAAGGGCGGGATGTGAAATAATGTCGGCAAACGTTTCAAACTTGTCTTCTGGTTCTAGATAGAGGATGCCTGCGCTGCCCTTTGCATTGATGATTTTTGAATAATGGAAGCGGCCCACTGCCGCGGCCACCACAAGAACCATCGCCAAAACAATAAGGAGTTTCTTTTTCATGGTTTGTATTTGCCTTTTGTAAACTTTTGCACTGCAAGCCCCTAAATACGCTCAGCAATCACTGAGGTTAACACCGACCGCAAGGCCGCCTTCAGAGGTTTCCTTGTATTTGCTGTTCATGTCCTTGGCGGTCTCCCACATGGTGTTGACCACCTTGTCAAAAGGCACTTTGGCCTCTTCAGGGTCGCTATCCAAAGCAAGTTCGGCGGCATTGATGGCCTTTATGGCCCCCATGCTGTTGCGTTCGATACACGGTACCTGTACCAGACCGGCAATGGGATCACAGGTGAGCCCCAAATGGTGTTCCATGGCGATTTCGGCGGCCATCAACACCTGTTCGGGCGTACCGCCCATCAATTCGGTCAATGCACCGGCGGCCATGGCCGATGATACCCCGATTTCTGCTTGGCAACCGCCCATGGCCGCTGAAATGGTGGCCCCCTTTTTAAAGATGCTGCCAATTTCGCCGGCCACCAGCAAAAACTTCTTTAGATGCTTGAAATCGGCCTCGTGGTTTTCAATGACCATATAATACATCAATACGGCCGGAATGACTCCAGCACTGCCATTGGTGGGCGCCGTGACCACCCGGCCCAATGAGGCGTTTACCTCGTTGACGGCCAAGGCGAAACAGCTTACCCATTTTAGTATGGAGCGAAATTTAACCTCTGTAAGCCGAATGGCCTCCAACCATTCTTGGGGATTGGAGTAGGGCAGATCGCCCTTCAGCTTTTGGTGCATCTCATAGGCCCGACGTTTTACATTGAGGCCACCGGGCAATTTACCCTCGGTATGGCAGCCCAAGTACATACACTCGAGCATGGCATCCCAAATTTGCCGTAATTTTTCGTCTATTTCTTCTTCGGTTCTTAGCGACAATTCGTTCTGCAATACAATCTCTGAAATGCTTTTTTGCCCGGTTTTGCAATGCTGCAACAACTCTTTCCCTGTTTGGATAGGGAAAGGAAAGGTTTTGAAGGTCTCCCGGTTTCTTTTTGAGTTGATGCGTTCTTCTTTCACCACAAACCCACCGCCGATGGAGTAGTAGGTCTCACTGACGGCTTCACCTGATCCAAGTATGGCCGTAAAGCGTATACCGTTGGCATGAAAGGGCAAAAAGTCTTTTTCGAAAACAATATCCTCTTCAATGACAAAGGGAATGGTTGAAAGTCCGTTGAAGATAAGTTCGCCGCTTTCTTTGACCTGCGCCACGATACCTTCTATATCGGCTACCGGTATGGTTTCGGGATCTGTACCTGAAAGGCCCAATACGACTGCCAAATCGGTGGCGTGACCCTTTCCTGTAAGTGAGAGCGACCCGAAAAGGTGTACCTGCACCTTTTTAACATCATAGAAGATCCCCTCCTCGATCAGTTCGGAAATCCACCGCTCGGCGGCCCGCCAAGGGCCCAACGTATGCGAGCTCGAAGGGCCCACACCTATTTTGAGCATATCAAAAATGCTGATGCATTCCATTGGTCTGGTCGTTTGATCAAAGATACATATGGGTTGTCAATGAAATAGCATTTGATCAAATTGAAATCAAAATAATTTTAGATTGGTTATACGCCATTTTGTAGGTAAAAACAATTATGTTGTTCTATAAAACTGCCACCTTGTCATATTTCTGCCGATGGCACGATCATTGACAGTCTTTGGGCGAGCGAAAAACGAATTTCAACACTAGAACTTTAAAAATATGAGTAAAATTATTGGTATAGACTTGGGTACTACCAACTCGTGCGTTTCGGTAATGGAAGGTAACGAGCCTGTAGTAATACCCAATGCGGAAGGAAAAAGAACCACCCCTTCGGTTATTGCCTTTGTCGAGGGAGGTGAAATAAAGGTTGGCGACCCGGCCAAACGGCAAGCGGTAACCAACCCTGAAAAGACCATATATTCCATTAAACGATTTATGGGCACCAAGTTTTCTGAAGTTAAGGATGAAGCAAAACGGGTAGCCTATAAAGTGGTCAAAGGCGATAACGATACGCCCCGTGTCGATATCGATGGCAGGTTGTACACACCGCAAGAACTATCGGCCATGATTCTTCAAAAAATGAAGAAGACCGCAGAAGATTATCTGGGCCAAGATGTGACCCGCGCGGTGATTACCGTACCGGCCTACTTCAACGATGCCCAGCGTCAGGCGACCAAAGAGGCGGGTGAAATCGCAGGCCTGACCGTAGAGCGTATCATCAATGAGCCCACTGCAGCATCATTGGCCTACGGATTGGACAAAAAGGACAAAGATCAAAAAGTGGTTGTTTTTGACTTCGGAGGCGGTACCCACGACGTATCTATCTTAGAGTTGGGTGACGGCGTATTCGAAGTGTTGGCCACGGATGGTGATACCCACTTAGGAGGTGACGATGTTGACCAGAAAATTATTGATTGGTTGGCAGAAGAGTTTAAGAAAGAAGAAGGTATCGATCTGCGTGAAGATTCGATTGCTTTGCAGCGTTTGAAAGAAGCTGCCGAAAAAGCAAAGATCGAACTATCATCTTCGACCCAGACCGAGATCAACCTACCCTATATTACTGCTACGGGTTCAGGCCCCAAGCACTTGGTCAAAACGTTATCTCGACCCAAGTTCGAGCAGATGATCGACGATTTGGTAAAACGGACCATTGAGCCCTGCGAGTCTGCCCTAAAGGCAGCCGGACTTTCAAAGAGCGATATCGATGAGATCATCTTGGTAGGTGGTTCTACCCGAATACCAGCCGTACAAGAAGCGGTTGAAAAATTCTTTGGCAAGAAGCCATCAAAAGGGGTGAACCCCGATGAAGTGGTAGCCATTGGAGCGGCCATTCAAGGTGGTGTTTTGACAGGGGACGTCAAAGATGTATTGCTGTTGGATGTTACCCCACTTTCACTGGGTATTGAGACCATGGGCGGTGTGTTCACCAAATTGATCGAGGCGAACACGACCATACCTACCAAAAAGTCACAGATTTTCTCTACCGCAGCAGATAACCAACCTTCGGTCGAGATACATGTGCTACAAGGTGAGCGTCCCATGGCCGCAGACAACAAGACCATAGGTAGGTTCCACCTAGACGGTATTCCACCAGCGCCAAGGGGTGTGCCCCAGATCGAGGTAACCTTTGACATCGATGCCAATGGTATCATCAAGGTGTCAGCTACCGATAAGGCCACGGGCAAGTCACAGGATATCAGAATCGAGGCCTCATCAGGGTTGACGGAAGAGGAAATAGAAAAAATGAAGGCGGAAGCCGAAGCGAATGCCGAGGCCGATAAGAAGGCCAAAGAAAAGGCAGACAAGCTGAACGAGGCCGATGCCATGATCTTCCAGACCGAAAAGCAACTGAAAGAGTTTGGCGATAAATTGTCTGATGACAAGAAAAAGCCAATCGAGGAAGCTCTGGAAGAATTGAAGAAGGCCTACGAGAGCAAAGATGTGGCGGTTATAGAACCCGCTTTGACAAAGATCAATGAAGCTTGGAAAGTTGCTTCGGAGGAAATGTACAAAGCGCAGGCTGAAGCTGCCCAGGCCAATGGTGGCGGGGCATCTGCCGATGCCGGGGGCGACAGTGCCTCAAGTGGTGCCGCTGAAGGCGACAATGTAGAAGACGTAGACTTCGAAGAAGTCAAGTAACCTTAATAGGCTAAATTAAATTAAAACCCGCAATTTTAAATTGCGGGTTTTTTTATTTCAAATATAAAATATTAGCTATGGTCCAATTGAAAAGCTTCGAGTTGTCGCAACTTCTCGAGTGCCTCCGATTTTGAGTTTACATTCAGTTTCAAATAAATGTTCTGAATGTGAAAATTCACGGTACTCGGTGTAACGAAGAGCTTTTCTGCGATATCCTTGTATGTGAACCCCTGACCAAGATACTCGATGATTTGGTTTTCCCTTTTTGAGAATGTCTTTAGCGGTTTTCGCTGAAAGGAACTGATGATCATCTTGGCAACATCGTGCCCTAGGGCAGCACCATATTGTTGGATGGAATCTAGGGCATGGAACAAGCGGTTACGGGTAACCGGTTTGGTCAAATAGCCATTGGCCCCTTTTTTGAACGCTTTTTTGATGATTTCAAAATCACTTTGTTGGCTCATGATCAATATTTTGATAGAGGCATCCCTTTTTCTTAGGTGTTCGATTCCCTCCAAGCCTGAAATTCCGCTGAGCGAAACTTCTGAGATGATGATGTCGGGCATGGATCTCCCCATGTCGTACAAAACGGCGCTTACCTTGTCGTAAATACCGATCAATTCGTACTCAGGGGCATTTTCAAAGTATGATCCGTAAAGTTGGTGTAGTTGTAGGTCTCTGTCAATGATGATGACCTTGGTCATGGTCGTTCTCATGTCGTTAATGATTTGGGTTATCTGGTATATAGCATCAATACAGTGTCGGCGACACCAAAGGAATTTTAACCAATGGTGGGCCCAGAGTATTGTAGGGGGCTAGGGGCTTCTATTTGTAGCACAAAGGGATTGCACCGCCTAGGCAGGAAAAAGGACAAACTGTCCGATTTACGTTGCCCTTAGGTTACAAAAGCCGATAAAAATGAAAAACCGCGGTTACTGAACTGTACCGGGTTTAAACCCATTAAAGCGTATGGGATTGGTTGACAATTGTGGCCAAGTAGCTGTTTTGGTGTAGAAATACGTTTTCATAAGCGTAAGATTTAGGACTTTTTTTGAATTAGGGTTGTATTATTCAAGGGTCAATATAAATGGTTTTTAAAAAATAACATATTTTTTGTAGTCATTTTCGTTCAAATGCACATTTTGTTAAGATGGTTTTTCTGATAGTTTGTCAAGAAAAATAAGAACATAAGAGAATATGGATGCTGCTGTAACATATGATAAACAAGGAAAGGACGCTAAAAAAAGCGTCCTTTCCTGTATTCAAAATCGGCCAGATTGAATAATACAACCCGTTTCCCTAAAAACATTGTTGCCAGTATTTTGGCTTTTGGCCAACGACTTATGAAAACTGTGGCAAATGTTTAAAACCAGATTTAACCCCTAGGATCTGACCGATTTATTCTGTCACAATACGAGCGTCAACTATAATTATTCGTTTTCAAAAACAGTATTTGAATATTCTATACTGGATTCATCGTTTAACATCTGTATCAACTTCGCATCACGGTTTGCCATTAAGGTATTGTCGGTGCGATCACCATATGATATGCTATGCTGTGCCACCCGATTGTCGTTACCACGGTTCGATACCACATACCCCAAGCCTTTCTCAGGTTGTAGCGCTATGGCAAAATCGTCACGGCTACTGTTGATGTGGCTACCCAAGTTGACCGAAGTGGTTAGACTGTTAAGGGTTACCTGAGAGGCATATAGATCAAGCCCGCCATAGCCTTCTCGACCTTCAGAGGCAAAGAACAAGAGGGTGCCGTTGAAAAGGGTGGGGTAGAGCTCATCTTTCTTTGTGTTGACCTTTGGCCCCAAGTTTTTGGCAATTCCAAAGCTTCCGTCTGGTTTGATGTCTGCCACGTAGATATCAAATTCTCCGTAGCTTCCGGGCATATCAGAGGCAAAGAACAACCGTTTTCCATCTTCAGATATGGTAGGGTGTTTTGCAGAAAAATATTCAGGGCACACCGTAACCTTTTGTATGTTCTTCCACTTTCCACCGATATTTTCGGCACGGTAGATCTCATGGATCAACTGCTTTTTAGAGAAGATACCGGTCAAAGGTTTTTTATAGACCGCCTTGCTGAAATAAGCAATGCGTCCATCTTTGGTAATGGCCATGGCAGGGGCATAGCCCTCGTTAGTTGGCAACAAACTCGATTGCCTTGGTTGGGTGGTGGCCAAGGTTGTTTGTGGCAGCACTTTTGGGGCAGCCAATTCTTTGTCAAACCTACCTTGCCCTGGCATATAATCGGCTTTTATGTAGGCGGTCCAATTTTTATCGCCCCCTTGCTTTGGGCTATTTCCCTGCAACTTTGCCAAAGCGTAGCTATAGCGTTCGCGATAGTTGTCGTTAAAGCTTTTGTGGTTGTTAAGTTGCAGTAATTTCTCGTACCAAAAGGCCGCTGCTTCGTAGTTTTCGGCCAAGAGGTTGGCATTGCCCAGGTCTTGAAAGATTTCTTCTTCAGAATAACCTTGCTGCAATAGGTCAAGATAATCACCGACCCTTTTATCGGTCTCAAGGTTGGTGGTATAATCATTTTGGTCTTGGGCACTTATACCATGGGTACAGACCAGCAATACAATAAAAAAAGTCAGTTTGTAGGTAATCGAACGTATCATAACTTAAGATTTAGGGCGTTAATAGATTACAAATATCCCCAACCATCTTGCTGCCATACTTATGAATTTTTCATAGGTTTTTCACTTTTATCGATAAATAATGCATTTTGTCGATTAAACTCCCAATAAAATCGTTGGAATTAGGCTTCCCACTTTGTTGTTTTAAGGAAGATTCTTGCGATGATGATAGATGTATTTATTTAAGGAGGGATAAAAAAAGGAGGGGACAAAAAATGGTGAGGCTACTTTTTAACATCAAAAGGTCTGCTTTTAGTGTTTGCCGTCAGTCACATTTTTCAACTTTCGTTTAAAATGGATGACGTAGGTCATGTTAAAACCGAAGTTCAGATTTGGATTTCTGAAGTTAAAGTTATGCCTTGTTCTGGTGATATAAGCATCTTCTACCATTCGCACTGCATTGGTGAGCATGAATTGTAACATGACATCGCCAATTTCCCAATTGACCCCCAAGGCAAAAGGTCCGTAGGTATCAAAAGATTTTATGGGGTTGGCAGTATAATAATATTCTGATACCACCGATACATGGTTGCCCAGTTTATACCGTCCCCCGAAGCCTATGGCAAAATGGTTCTGGGGGTCTTCATTTGAAAGCACGAGCCCTCTATGGACGAATGTAGGCACCATTTGCAGTGAGAAATTAGGGGTGATCTTTTTGCCAATGAGCATTTGTGACGTGAACGAGAGCCTATGGGAAAAATCGTCTTCAATGTTGGGTGATGCCAACGTTTCGCTAAAATAGCTCGTGCTTTGCAGCAGCGTGATACTTATCGGCGACCCCTTTTGGTCACTGCGCTGTTGAACCAACTTATATTTGACAAAACCATCGAAAAGGCCATCGAAAGTGGTACCGCCCACGCCGACCAAAAATTTATCGCTGATGCCATATTCGAGCGCAATACGGGTACTTAGCCGATCGGCGGCAAAGCTTTGGGTTCTTTCCTCCGGAGTGTTCCAGAAACGATTGGCCACAAAAATATCGAGCAATCCTTTTTTTCGGGTCTCAATGGAATGGCCAAAGGCAATTCTACTGAATTTGAACGTAGCTTGGGTATACTGTGGAATATCTTGCTGTTCGTCTTCAAGAATGTCCAAAAGATTTTGTGAGACCACCGTATGCGACATACCGGTCAATACCAAAAGTAATATTGTTGCTCTAGCCTTCATAGGGTTCATATTCAAATCGAAAATCCACAGAAATGTTTTTTGCAATGTTTCCCGCCAAAAGTGGTGGAATCTTGATATTGTAATCTTTGACATAGGCCTCAAAGGTACCTGACAGTGTGTACTTGCCCCCTAAGTTCTCTATTTTGGTTTTTATCTCCAGTTCTTTTGTAACCCCGTGCATAGAAAAAGTGCCCCTGACCATTCTAGTCTGGTCGCCCTCTATGGTGGGGTCAAAGTCGATGATCTTGCCTTCAAAGGTAGCTTTGGGATATATGTCGGACTCCACATAGCTTTCATTGAAATGCTCGCGCATTAGGGCCTTTTCGAATACAAATGCATTCATCAACATGCTTACTGCAATCTCATGGGTCGACAGATCGATGATGCTCAAAACCTGATTGTTCTCGGCTTTAATGTTCTCAACGGCAGTGTACGAGAAAAAAGCCACCCGCCCTTGTCGGGCGATTATTTTTTATTGCATTGGTGGCTGTCCGTAAAAAAGGAACAGAAAGATGATCGGTATCAGTTTATTCATTGGTTCATCTTTGGGAAATGACGCAATTCAAAAAAATGGCATCTTTCAAAAAACCTTTGAACACTCCTTTTAGCCTTATGGTGTCTTTCGGCCGGTAGTCTTTGAGGTCATCTGTTTGGTCGGCCTGCATATCACAAATTACACAGGCAGATTCTTCTGCACCGCCCTCCAAAAAAATGGTGATGCGGTTGTTCAAGCTGTTGATTTCTTTAATCACACCCTCTATCTCGACTATTTTCTCTGCTTCGAGAAAATGCTCATTTTCATTTTTGACGTGTGCAATAAGCGTCTCAGCATCCAGATATAGTTCTGGTTCGGCCTCCAAAATATTTATCTGCCTTGGATAGTAGTTGTTCCACAGCAAAAAAGAGCCAATCGCCAAAGCCATAGGAGCCAATACTATCGTAAATTTAGCTGATTTTTTCAACACTGAATCAATTGGTTACTGTACAACTGCCAACAGAGCCATCTGCTGACAATCGTTTAAAACCCGGGCCCAACAAATGGGCCCAGATTCAAAACTAACAAAACATAATCTTCTTTTTCAATCTGTTATCGTAAGGGTTCCGGTCATGGGACTATGGAACTCGCAGTTGTAGAACAAGGTGTCAGGCGCATCGTTCGGAACGGCGAACGTGATGGTCCCGGTTGATGCCCCATTATTGGTAACCCCATCATCATAGGCATTTTCTGCACCTACACTCTGAACTGATTTGATGATGAACGGATGGCCCGGAGTGTCAACGACAAATTCATAGGTCTCGCCTCTTTTTAAGGTCAAATCTGGATTCGCGGCATCTGTCAAGCCCTCGCCATTGAATATATAGGCAGTAGCGGCCTGATTGGTGACATTGTAGGTTTTGGCGCCCCCTCCCGCATCGGGTGCGACTTCTGTATTAGGGTTGACTATGGGCCATACCCCGGCAACAGGGAAGCCGACGCCGAAATTGTCGCCCCGCTGGGCATCTTGACCGAAATAATAAAGGGGCCAGCCTTTGTAAGTAAGCTGTTGCCTGCCGAAGACATCGATACTGTCAAAATCAGCTTTATCGAGAACACTGGGCACGTTTTGAAGTGCTTCCTCAAAAATAGGCCATACGCCGTTGTTCGAGAAGTCGTCTGCGGTAAAATTGTTCACCCCGTTGGTGTCGTTGACAAACCGATAGAGTGTGTTGCCCTCGGCATCGGTCATGTAAAAAGTCTGTTCGTCGCCTGGTTCGTAGGTGCTTGTCAAGTTGGTCTCATTGCCGTTCGAGTCCCTACCGACCAATTGCGCTTGGACCATCATCACCGTGTAGTCGGGCTTTGCAATGTACCAGACATCGCCCACACCGTCGCCGTTGGTGTTACCGGCAGCGGCATCATTGGCAAAGAGGTAGAGCGGCCAGCCCTTGTAGGTGGTCTGCATCTCTCCATCGCTTCGGGTTATGGTGCCGAAATCAGCGGCATCAAGCCCGCTGTCAAGGGTAAGGTCGTCCACATAGAAGACGGGCCAGTTGGTCAGGCAGCCATTGGTACAATTTGAATCGCCCTTGCTGTCCAACGAGAAGAAATAGAGCGAAAAACCATCTGAATCGGTCAAGATACTGCCCAATGTGGCATCATTGCCCAACCTAACGCCATTTTCAGCCAAAGGTGGCGAGTCATCATCGATTGGGCCAACATCTGTCGGGTTGCTGTCATCTCCGCTACAACCGAGCAGGGCCAAAAATGTCATGGATACTAAAAAGAACTTTTTCATTGTAATCTTTTTTAAGTTAATGTTATACCAATGCGATTTTCTCTCAAGCCTTTACGCGCCAAATATTCGAAAGAACGTGGATTGGATGCCAAAAGGGAATAAGCCGTGGCAAAAACCTGTGCACCCATTCTTTGAATACATCTCACGAGGCCTTTTTCAAAGCATCGTTCAGCTTCCTTTTTTGATGGTCATAGCCCAAAAGGTTTTTGTCAATGGTGGAGCCATTATGCCTATTCTTTATGCATGCACACAACTGATGCACATAATTTCCCCTTTCAATCTTATCGCCTTTTGGGGGATATTCCAACTCAGCTAGGGTATTCAATGCCACCGAAAGCTCGTTGGCCCTTATAAAATTGAAGGTGATCAGCGAATCTGACGAATAGGCACAAACATTGCTGATGTCTTTGATCTTTTGCAGCGCTCTTTTGATTTTGTTCGAGCATTTCGGGCAAAACGCGTTTTGCGCTTCGATTCTGGCGAGACTTGTTTTCATGGTTCTTAGTTTTTAGAATACACGTGATAGGTTGAATCCGAAGAAAACATCGCCATCTCCCCAATCGCCGGTGGCTTGGCCCAAAAAGGTGTTGACATTCATAGGCTGGGCATTGGTAAAGTGCAATTGAAAAACATGGCCGCCGGTTTCCAAATCAAAACCTATTGAAAGCGGATTCTTGAAAGGTGAATCGGAGGCACGGTTCAAGTGTAGCCCGTAATCGATGTTCAGCGACCATCGTTTGGTCAGCTTGTGCCGCCCACCGATGCCGATGGCAAATTGGGAGTTCTCTTGCTCATCGAGTTGCACAAGATTGTCGTGAAAATAGGTAGGGGCCACCTGGAGCGACAGGTTTTTGTTCAATTTTTTTGAGACCAGGGCCTGTGTCGAATAGCCCAACCTGTTCTCAAACGTTAGTCCGGGAAGGTTTTCTTTTTCAAGGGCCGTGTTGATCAATATACTGTTGAACAAGACGACCGTAAAGGGGGAGCCACCTTCTTTCTGTTGTATCAGCCGCAATTTTAACGAGGCCTCATAGATCTTTTGAAAAGAACTGCGCGAAACCCCTATATTGATCCCATCAGAAATTCCATATATAAAGTTAAGCCTTGTGACCGCTTGATCCAATCCGAAGAAATCATCGATACCTGTTTTTATAGAGCCGAAACGGTGCGATACCACAAAATATAGTTGTCTTTTCGACACCATCTTAGTGGATTCAAAGTTTACGATTTTCAACCCCTTAAAGGCGGCTCTTTCATAGTCGTTGATTGTGGTGTCGGTATCAATTTCGGCCAATAGGTCTTCTTGGGCCAGAACCAAAAACGGCAGCAAAAAGAACAGCATACTTAATTTTTTCATTTTAAAGTGTTTATGTTGAAAGTCATTTGGCCAATAATGTGGCCTGATCGATTTTGACCAGTTCAAGTAGGTCGTCGTAGCCTACACATCTTCCTTTGATTGAAATTTTGTTGTCAATTGCCAAATCTGCTGAAATGCCTTCAATGAAACTGACCTGGACGCGGTCGTCGATTACGATGGATTGTTGCTCGATAGCAGTCACCGTTCCATAGGTCATTACCACTTTATCAACATATTTTGATGCCTCGTTTTCATCGGCCAAGGCCAATTGCAATTCATGGGCAGAGAATTCAAAATCGACTTTTTCAGTGGCGATGTTTCGATGGTCTCTGTAGACATAGTTGTACAGGGTATCGGCCAAGACCGCTACTATTGCGATTACTGCCACGACCAAATATTGTTTTTTACGCGTCATTTTTTAACAAGTTTGAAATCGACCCTAACTGTTACTTGTTTGGCAATTTTGTTGCGAACAATCTTGGGGATGGTAATATTGAAATCCTCGGGGGATACGATAAAACTACCGGTCAAAGAGATGGTGTTTCCCACTTTCTGTCCTTTTAAATTAGCCGTCATCTCCTTTTGCTTGCCGTTCAGTTCAAGAATGCCCTCAACGGTCACATCAGTAATTTTTTCACTGAGCCCGTCAGGATTTGTGTTGATCAATTTACCTTTGAACGTTGCCTTCGGATAGGTGTCAGAATCTACATAGTTCTCGTTGAAATGTTCTTGCATCAGCGAATTCTTGAATCGAAAACCTTTGATCAGGGCCAAAGAGGCAATGTCGTTGGTCGTTTCATCAAAAATTGCTGTTACCGATTCGTTTTTGGCCTTCACCTCTTCAAAAAACTTTTCGGATGCTTCAAAGATTACCGTTCCGTTCTTATCGATATACCTGTCTTGTGCATGGGTATTGTATATGCAAAGGCCTGACAGTACAAACAATGCTGTGAACAATGCTCTCGGCGCTTTTTTCATCATCATACAACGAAATAATGGAAACTGGTGTGTTATTCCTCCAATGTTCCGTCTTCTATCCACTGCTCGAACAAATCGATAGTGCTCTGCGGCAGTCTGCCACTGGGAGGCATTGCCCCTGCTTCGCCTGTTTGCTTTCTCAAGGCCCTGAGCAATGAGCCATTGTCTGCCCGGGTCTTGACCTGTTCAAAAGTGGTCAGCGGAAAAGGAGCATTGTTTCTCGGGGGATCAGAATGGCAACCCAAACAGTTACCATTGATGATGGCCCTGATATTGGCATTAGAGGTGATGGGGCCATTTGGTTCTTCCATTTCCTCTAAGTCGCTTTCACTGTCACTTGAGCAGCCCATGGCAATCAAGGCCAATAACAACAGGATGGGTATTGAGTTTTTTTTCATGATTTTTCTTATTGGTTACACAATGGGTTATACTATGGCCCGAACTCGAATACTTTACCGGAAGTTTTCTGAAATCACTTATGCCATTCTAAAACAACCACTAATCATCGGTTTTTGAACACAAAACCTTTGCGAAAGGGAAGAATCGGCCTTTACGGGGAAATATGGCCGTTGAACGGAATATCGATTTGTTGGAGCTGCAAAAGGTGTCTTTTAGAACCACCTACAAAGCTTTTTGATGCAATTCAATTTGTATATTGAAAAAAATTGCACCCAACCAATGAGGAAAGACAAACTCTATTTTCTCACTTTTTTGTCAATAGCGGTCATTTACACCGTTATTGCCAGTGTTGCTCTTCACTATTTGATCAGGGCCAGTGCGCACGAGTTGCTCGAGGCACATTTACAGTTCAGCAAAAAAGAGGCCAAAACCTTTGGTACCCTGGTAAGCCACCAGTTGGCAAGCGGCATAGCCAAGGACTCTGCGGTAACACATATACAGAGAAGTTTGAAAGGAACCGATTTTGAAATGGGCTTTTTGAGCATGTATGACTGGTCGGGCAGGGTGGTCTGCCATCCTGATATAAATAAAGTTGGCCAACAGGCAAGCAACAATGCATCATTTGTTACTTCTGTGACCGATGATCTGAGTCCTGAAACGTTTTACGATTTGTTGGTTGAAAGACAAAAGAAACTGGAGAACAACGTTTCCGAAGGCATTGAACAAGTTTCTGAAGTGATACACCTGTACCCGGTACAAAACTCTGACTGGATCGTGGCCGCGCACGTAAACATTGGCAATATATCGTTGCAGTTGAGTGAAATCAGAAAACGTTTCTACACTATTTTTTTGGTCATGGGGCTGGTTGTGATACTCTCTTATGCAATAACCGTTAGATTGATTGGCAGTGCCTATGAGAAAAGACTCGAGCTCAAAAACCAAAAATTGGAAGATGAGGTCATCAACCTTTCAAAACTGAACAGGGCGGTAGGCGCCTATCAGCAAAAGGTCATTGAAAAGAAGCCTGCCTCAACAACCAAGAGCGCTGCCACCAAAAAGAGGATATTGACCTATGTCCGCAACGAACTGCTTCCCGTTCCTATTGAAGAGATAGCCCATATTTACACCGAAAACACCATAACCTATGTCGTTTGCTTCAATGAAAGGCGCTCGACCACCAACCTTAGTCTTGATGAATTGTTTTCAAACCTCGACAGCAGTTATTTTTTTAGGGCAAACAGGCAATTCATCATAGCCATTTCGGCGATTGACAAAATTGTAAGATATGGCAACAATCAATTAAAGATACTGGTGAACCCCAATTCAGAGGTAGATATCATTATAAGCAAAAACCGGGCGGCCGAATTTAAACAATGGCTAAATTTATAGTTGTTTTGAACCTTGTCGGCATTACCGATTTTTATTATCTTTTAAATTCAACAGAAACCAAATTCAAATGCCAAAATATAATGTAGCCGTACTGGGCCCGATACCTAGGGACCATATAACTACCCACCACGGAGAAGTTATTGAAAAATATGGCTGTGCCACGCACACCGCAATAGGTATTTCAAAACTCTTGGGCAATGAGGGTACCGTATATCTGGTTTCACATGTTCGCAAGAAAGACGAAGATGCCGTAAAGCAATTGTTGGCTCCATATTCGAATATAAACGTAGATCATATCACTTCCGATGCCGATCAAGGCGATGTTATAAAACTGCGGTTCGTTGACCAGAACAAACGGTTAGAGAAGCAAACCGGGTTTATGAACCCGATTGTTCCTGAAGATATAAAAGAACTCATGCATTGCGATGTATTTGTTTGTGTGCCCATTACCGACTACGAAGTACCCCTTGAAACCTTGAAATATATTAAGGAAAACAGCAATGGCAAGATAATTTTTGATGCCCATGGCCCCACTAACACCCTGACCATTACCGGTGATCGCCTAATTCGGTTTTGGGTTGATAGGGACCAATGGCTTCCATATATTGATGTGCTAAAAATGAACCTCGAAGAATCAATGTGCTGTTGGTTTGAAAAGGAATATGATGTGGAGGACTTGGGAGAATTTGAAACCCATACGACCGATCACCTGCCAAAACTGGCAGAACACGTACTCAATAAGGGAGTGGAATCACTTATTGTTACGTTGGATGCGGAAGGCGGGGCCGTATTCTTTAAGGAAGATGGCAACATTCGCCACGAAATGGTGAAATCGGTCAAAGTAGAACATGTGATAGACACCACAGGTTGCGGGGACTCTTTTGCGGGCGGACTTGGTTTCGGACTCCTCGAAGAACCCAACAACTACATTCGCGCCGCAAAATATGCCAATGCCCTGGGGGCCCTGCGAACCCAAGGAAGAACTTTCGAGGTTTTTAAATCTAAAAAGGAAACGGATCGACTGATTGTCGAAAACTACGGGGAAGTTTGAAAATAGGTGCCGAAAGGGATGAATGGCAACTCAGTCTTGACCTGCACATTCTTTTAGACATTGCCTCTTCCGGAAATCAAAAAAGCTTCACACCTGTGAAGCTTTTCTTTTGCGGAGGAAGAGGGATTCGAACCCCCGGAGGTGTGACCCTCAACAGTTTTCAAGACTGCCGCATTCGACCACTCTGCCATTCCTCCTAAAAACAAGAACCAACATAATGTAAATTGTGCGGGCCTGCCCGCCTTTGCTAAATTTAATGTTTGCAAAGGCGGGTGCAAATATACACAGGTTTTTGAAAATTGTAAATCTTGTTGAATTAATTTTTTGTCCGAAGGAACAATATTTGCCAACGCACTATCTTTGCGCCCATGACAGAATGGTGGCATTACCCTTTATTGGTGGTAGTTGGTTTTGTGGTGGGCTTCATCAACACCGTAGCTGGTGGGGCCTCTTTGATTTCATTGCCGACCCTCATCTTTTTGGGCCTGCCGCCTGCAGTGGCCAATGGTACCAACCGGTTGGCAATAGTGGTGCAGACGGCAATGGCCACTGCCGGTTTTAAAAGCAAGGGGGTTTCCAATTTTCCTTTCAACCTGTATTTGGGGTTTACCGCATTGTTGGGCGCCATTATTGGTGCCCAAATCGCAGTTGACATTAAGGGAGAGACTTTTAACCGTATTTTGGCCATTATCATGATTGTGGTGGTCTGCCTAATAGTATTCAAGCCCCGTATCAAAATTGATGAACTGGCTGAGCGCACCACCGGAAAATATCGATGGCTGAGTATGCTGGCCTTCTTTTTTATTGGTATCTATGGGGGTTTTATTAATGCGGGCATCGGATTTGTCATCATTCTATTTCTACACTATGTAAACCGTATGAACCTGGTCAAGGTCAATGCTACAAAGGTGTCTTTGGTGTTTATCTATACCTTGGCTGCTTTGACCGTTTTCATATTAAATGATAAGGTCGATTGGAAGATTGGTTTCATTCTTGCTGCCGGCAATGGCCTCGGGGCGTGGTTTTCAAGCCGTGTGTCGGTCAAGAGGGGAGATGGTTTCATCAAAACCTTTTTGGTCATTATGGTCATTGCCATGGCCATTAAACTATGGTTTTTTTAAAGCCGATAGAAGTTTGTATTTTCCCAAACCCTAAATGCACTATATGCCCGGATTTGAACTATTTGGAGAAACGGAAAAGAAACATATACAAGATGTAATGAACAGTGGTGTGTTGATGCGCTACGGGTTCGATGCCATGCGTCAGGGCCACTGGAAAACCAAAGAACTTGAAGAGGCCCTCTGCCAGCGCATGCATATTGGGTATGCCCATGTGGTCAGTAGTGGCACGGCCGCGTTGACCGTGGCCCTTGCCAGTGCCGGGGTGGGTGCGGGCGACGAGGTGATAATGCCCACGTTCACCTTTGTGGCGAGTTTTGAGTCGATTTTGGCGCTAGGGGCAGTTCCTGTTTTGGTCGATGTCGATGACACCTTGACCCTAGATCCCCAGGCCGTTGAAAACGCCGTCACGACCAAGACCAAAGTGGTCATGCCCGTACATATGTGCGGTTCCATGGCCGATTTGGATGCCTTGCAACATATCTGCAGAAAACACAGACTATTATTGTTGGAAGATGCTTGCCAGGCCATTGGCGGAAGCTACAAGGGCAAACCATTGGGAAGCATTGGTGATCTGGGCTGTTTTTCGTTCGACTATGTCAAAACCATCACTTGTGGCGAGGGCGGCGCCCTGATTACAAACAACAATGAGTATTACGAGAACGGCCATAAATATTCTGATCACGGGCATGACCATATCGGGAATGATAGGGGAGCTGAGGAACATCCGTTTTTAGGGTACAACTTCCGCATTTCTGAACTGAATGCCGCGGTGGGCTGCGCACAGATAAAACGCCTAGACGAATTTATTTCTATCCAAAAGAAAAACTACTCCATACTTCGGGAAGCCCTTTCACCGGTTGAAGACGTTACCTTTAGAAGGGTGCCCGAGGGCGGTGAGGAGAACTATTCGTTTCTCAACTTTTTTCTGCCAACCGAAGAGATGGCACGAAAAGCCCAAAAGGCACTATCCAATGCTGGGGTTGACGGCTGCTTTTATTGGTACGATAATAATTGGCATTACTATCGCAAATGGAAGCACTTGACCGAACACAAGTTTTTGGGCAAACTGCCAGAAGAAGTGCTTAACGGATTACAAAATTTCACCAAAACCGATTTCTCTCAATCGGACCATTGGGTGGGGCGAAATATATCGTGTTTGATTAAATTGGGGTGGTCTGAGGATGAGGTGCAACTACGTGCCCAAAAAATGGTTGAAGTGCTTAAAAGTCTATGAGTTTAAAGGTTGTTGTCCTGGAATCGTCGGGTAAAAAGTCTACAAGTACTATCGAAAGGGCTACGCGCAGTGCGGCCCTGGATTTTTGTTTGTCGTACCGAAGGTACGTAAAAAGCGAAAAGACAATTGTGGCCGTGCCAAATTGCGTTTGGCCGGTGATGTGTCAGCGTTTTTTTCTGCCGTTGCGGCGATTTTGGCGGCTAGGTCCCTCATCCTACGGTTTTTGCAATTTGGCGTAGCCCTTTCGATGGGGCAGCCTTGCAAAAGGGCGGGAGTGTGCCGTAGGCGCACGTAGCAATTTTGTTCGCCGCAGGCGAATGCTGCACCATCTCCTAAATAAATAAACCTATAAACGTTCAATACCCCACATATTCCACAATCTCCAATCCGTAGCCGACCATACCGACCCTTTTGGCCTGTTTTGAATTGGTGAGCAGTCGTATTTTCGAAATGTCGAGGTCGTGTAAAATCTGTGCCCCAATACCAAAATCTTTGGCATCCATTTCAATGGGTGGGGCCTTCAACTCACCTTCGGCCTGCAATACCTTCAATTGCTGTAAGCGACCGATAAGGTTCATCGATTTGGCTTCTTGGTTAATAAAGACAAAGGCACCGGTTTCTTCTTTATTGATGGCGGTGAACATGTCTTGCAGTTTCTGGTCGGGATTATTGGTAAGGGTGCCTAAAATATCGTTGTTGACCAGAGTGGAGTTTATTCGGGTCAACACATGGTCGCCCTTGTTCCAATTTCCTTTTGTAAGGGCAATATGCACCTGATCATTGGTGGTCTGGGCATAGGCGCGCAAGCGAAACTCGCCAAAACGTGTCTGTACCATAAAATCTTCCTTTTTCTCGATAAGGCTGTCATGCTCCATCCGATAGGCAATCAGGTCTTCGATCGACACGATTTTCAGGTCGAACTTTTGGGCCACCTTTACCAATTGGGGCAATCGGGCCATGGTACCGTCTTCGTTCAATATTTCAACGAGGAGGCCTGCAGGCTGTAATCCTGCCAAACGTGCAAAGTCAATGGCTGCCTCGGTATGCCCGGTTCTACGCAGCACACCGCCCTCTTTTGCCCGCAGGGGAAAAATATGGCCGGGTCTGCCCAAATCGTTGGGTCTTGTGTTGTCATCGACCAGCGCCTTCACTGTTTTTGCGCGGTCATGTGCAGAGATGCCGGTAGTGCACCCATGGCCGATAAGGTCTACCGAAACGGTGAATTGGGTATGGTGCAATACGGTGTTGTTCTCGACCATCATCGAAAGGCCTAGCTCGTTGCAGCGATCTTCCGTCAAGGGGGCACAAATAAGTCCGCGGCCATGGGTGGCCATAAAGTTGATGATCTCAGGGGTCACCATTTCAGCCGCGGCGATAAAGTCGCCCTCGTTTTCACGGTTTTCATCGTCGACCACGATAATGACCTTCCCTTTTCTAATGTCTTCAATGGCCTCTTCTATGGTGTTTAACTGGATTTTATCCTCCATAACTTTCATCATTCCGTGATATGCTTTTTACGCTTTTTGAACAGATCGGTGATTCGTTGAATTAGATTGCCATCGCCCATAAGTCCACGATCTGCGGTGGCACGCATGGTCAAGATAATACTTAAAGGCAACATGATCAATACCGACAACCATGCTCCCAATATGGGGTGTATATTGCCTTCTTTGGCGTAGTTGTTGGCAAATACGCCGATAAAGTAATATGTCAAGAACAAAAGTATCGCGATTACCATGGGCAACCCTAGGCCGCCCTTTCGTATGATCGCCCCCAATGGAGCACCCACAAAAAATAAAATGACACATGAAAATGCCAGCGCAAACTTTTTGTGCAACGACAAGATGTGCATATTGTAGATCTTAAAACGGTTGCGAAGTTCTTCCTTTTTGGCCCGGACTGTTGTCAGTAGGCTTGAGACCTGGTTTTTGGCGTTGGTGAGCAATTGAAGCCGCTGCCACTCGGGAAACAGTTCGAGCAATTGTTCGGTGGTAGCGATACTGTCTTTAGACTTTTTTATTTCAACGGCCTTCAATAATATTCTGGGCTCTTCTACTATGGTATCGTTGGGCTGTGCTATAGGGAACGCCCCCATACGGGCAATAATGTTCTTTGAGAATGCCCGTACCTGTCTGACATTGTTTTGGCCGAGCGAGTCGATATCTTTTTGCAGGCGAAAAACATTTTTCATCTTATCGGTGGTGATATCCGATTCTTTTTCAACATCAAGGTCGTTAAGGGCCGAAATATCTATATTCTTGATATATGTTTCAAATTCGGCCTTGGCAAAGGGGTGCTTTTTTTTCTCCTCTTTTGATTTTGAGTTGACCTCCTCATAATAATGGCCATTGTTGAGCACCAGTTGTATAATGTCAGAAGCCTCGTCACTGATCAATTCGCCCGTTTTGGCACGAATGACCGTACGGTTGATGCCGTTGCTCGATTTTTGGTGAATGATGACATCTTTCAAAAAACGGTCTTTTTCGCCATATTTTTCTTCGACCTTAATGTTCATATCTGACCCCTCAATATCGCTGAACACCCCTTCGACAATGACGGCAGCTGGTTTTAGTTTGGCGATATTGCGCCGCATGTTATAGATTTTTTGTTCTGAGGCCGGAATCACATTGTTGGCCAAAAAGAAGGTAAAACCGCCCAAAAGCACCACAAAAACGATGATGCTCAGCATGGCCCGTTGCAGTGAGATACCCGAAGCCTTCATGGCTGCAAACTCGTAGTTTTCGGCAAAGGTGCCAAAGGTCAAAATAGAAGACAGTAAAACCGTTAGGGGCAACACCTTATCGATCAAAGTGGGCATGTAATAAAAAAGAAACTTGCCAATGATCACCAGATCAAGGTCTTTGCCGGCGAGGTCGTCTATAAAAAGCCAGATCGTTTGAAATATGAAGATGAACATCAATATTGCAAACGAACTGAAGAAATTATAAAGAAACCGCGATAATATATAACGGTCGAGTATTTTCAAGATATGATATTCAATTTCTTATGATGTAATAGCCATCATTCTTGTACTTGGCCTCATCAAAAGTAAACAAGCTTTTTGACAAGGGCTGGTTGGTTTTGAAAGAATTAACGGTTATGGTTGTTTTGGTGCCATTATTGCCCACTTCGATCAACCGGTAAATATGTTTTGTCTCGGCATCAATGCCCAACAAACGATACTTGACCTCACTGTTGGTGTCAATCGGCACTAGCTTTACATATTGAATTTTTCGGCCTTGTACATTCTGTAAAATATCCCATTGGTACTTGTGGCCATTTCTATAAAAGGTCAACATCTTCGATGGGGTCACCGCGTTGTTGTCCTCGGTACGGTCTTCTATGGTCACCTCCTCGTTTTCCGGTACAATGGTGTATACCTTGTTACCGTCGTACAACTGGGTGGATCCCAAATAGTTGAACACGTACTTTTCGCCCTGCAGGGTCACGTCGCCCCGGGTCTCTTGCCGTATATTGGCCTCGTTGTTTTCAAGCACGTACTTGAAATCCACATATACGTTGTCATAGCTTTTTACGGTGTTGTACACCTCGTCCAAAAGGGCCTTGGCCTTTTGTGAATCTTGTGCAAAGGCAGTCGAGGCCAATGCGAGGAAAAGAATGGTAATTATGTTATAACGCTTCATTATTATTGTTTTGTTTCGTTTTGTAATAACTGGTCTAACGAGTGTATGTCTGGCACCAAAACCTGTCGGGCCTTACTTCCCTCAAAGGGCCCCACGATTCCTGCAGCCTCCAATTGGTCGATAATACGGCCAGCCCTGTTATAGCCCAATTTCAATTTTCTTTGGATGAGGGATGCCGAACCCTGCTGGGCCGTTACAATGA
The DNA here is from genome assembly GCF_000963865.1 of Flagellimonas lutaonensis. Classification (NCBI taxonomy): domain Bacteria; kingdom Pseudomonadati; phylum Bacteroidota; class Flavobacteriia; order Flavobacteriales; family Flavobacteriaceae; genus Flagellimonas; species Flagellimonas lutaonensis. The sequence continues at coordinate 3,169,015 of NZ_CP011071.1, read as the reverse complement.
CCTCCGCAGCCTCTCGGAACATCGAATCCCTGTCGGAAATATCATAATCAATACCCGTGCCAGAATCTTCCCCTACATATTCGGGAAGCAAATGGGCATCGGGATATGCACGCTGCGAACCGATATACTCAGTTATCTTGGCCACTTCTGGTGTATCGACAAAGGCACATTGCAGCCGGGTCACATCATTGCCTTGGGTAAAGAGCATATCGCCCCGTCCTATCAACTGGTCGGCCCCCTGGGTGTCGAGAATGGTTCTTGAATCGATTTTTGAGGTTACCCGAAACGCGATTCGCGCCGGAAAGTTGGCTTTTATGATTCCCGTGATAACATTCACCGAGGGTCGTTGTGTGGCAATGATCAAGTGGATGCCGGTGGCCCTGGCCAGCTGTGCCAATCTTGCAATAGGGGTCTCGACCTCTTTGCCAGCCGTCATGATCAGATCGGCAAACTCGTCGATTACCAAAACGATATAGGGCAAAAACTTATGTCCGTCGTTCGGATTCAATTTTCTTGACTTGAACTTGGCATTGTATTCCTTGATATTGCGAACCATTGCCAGTTTCAACAGCTCATAGCGATTGTCCATTTCAATACAGAGCGAGTTCAGGGTATGTATCACCTTGGTGTTGTCGGTAATGATGGCTTCTTCAGAATCAGGGAGTTTTGCCAAAAAGTGCCGCTCGATTTTGTTGTAGAGCGTCAATTCTACCTTTTTGGGGTCTACCAGCACAAATTTGACCTCTGCAGGATGTTTTTTGTATAGGAGGGAGGTGATCACCGCATTCAAACCAACGGATTTACCTTGCCCGGTGGCACCGGCCATCAAGAGGTGGGGCATCTTTGCCAAATCGACCACAAAGGTTTCGTTGCTGATGGTCTTGCCGAAGGCAATGGGCAATTGCATCTCCGCATTTTGGAACTTCTTGGAGGCAATCACCGAGCGCATCGATACAATGGTCGCTTTTTTGTTCGGCACCTCGATACCGATGGTTCCCTTGCCGGGTATGGGGGCGATGATCCGTATGCCCAAAGCCGCCAATGAGAGGGCAATGTCGTCTTCAAGGTTTTTGATCTTTGAGATTCTGATTCCTGCCTCGGGCACTATTTCGTAAAGCGTTACCGTTGGGCCGATCGTAGCCTTGATCTGAGCAATGCCGATTTTGTAATTTTTTAGCGTGCTTACGATTCGATTCTTGTTTTCTTCAAGCTCTTCTTGGTTGATGTTAATGCCCCCGCCGCCTCCATGGTGGTCCAATAGGTCGAGTGGCGGAAACTTATAGTTGCCCAATTCCAATTTAGGGTCGAATTCCCCAAAATCCTTGACCAATTTTTCGGCCTTTAGGTCGCTCTCTTCCTTTTCTTCATTGACCTTTTGTACATCCAAGTCAATATCAACCTCTTCTTCTTGGGGCAGGTTTACATCAAGACCCGCTTCTTGGTTGAGGGGCGGAATATCTTTTTTGTGGGTGTAGGTGTCGATCTTCTGTTCGGGCTCTTCTTCGGCCATGTCCAATTCTATGGTACCTTCTTCAACCATTTCTTTTACAAGATTGCTTTCTGGGGATGTTCCCCTTTGAAACAGTCCTCCCTTTTCTTTGAAGTAGTTGCCAATGGCTTCTGGCGAAAAGTTGAAGAGCCGTACCATGATGACGACCAATACGAAGACCAGCAATAGAAAAATTCCGATACGCCCAACAAAATCTTGAAGAAAATCATTCATTTCATAGCCAACAAGGCCCCCTAGCAGTGGGTAATCGACCGCGAAAAATCCCAAGGCAATGGAAATCCATATGACTCCCATCAATCCCCATATCCATTTGCCTATGAGCCTTTTTGTTTGGAGCCCCAAAAAAAGGTAGAGACCGGTAACGGCCAATAGCACCGGAAAGGCAAAAGCGGCAAGGCCAAAGCCTTTATACATAAAAAAATGGCTTACCGCGGCCCCGAACTTTTTTAATAGGTTCTTGGCCTCGGCATTTCTATCAGTAAACTGGGAAAGGGCGCTCTGGTCTGCCTGCCATGTAAAATAGAACGATATAAACGAAAAGAAGAGGGCAATACTGAGCACAATCAACAAACTGCCCAAGATGACCTTGTTCTGTTTTGATAGTCGAAGTGAAAAACGCTTTTTAGCTGAAGTAGGTTTAGACTTTCTTCGCTTTTTTGCCATACATCCGTCTGTTCTGGGGGCTAAAATTACAAATTTAGAGAGAGCTGAAGCTGTTGGGGCCGCCTAAAATATTTTTGGCAGATAAATGATCATGCCGATAATGACCGCCATAACCGATACCACCATGACCGCCCCTGCAGATATATCTTTGATCTTGCCAATTCTAGGGTCAAAATCTGGTTGCACATAATCTGACAGTGCTTCAATGGCCGTGTTAACTCCTTCTATGCCCATTACCAGTCCGATGGCCAAAAGCTGCAGGCACCATTCGACCGATGAAATGTCAAAATAAAAACCTGCCGCCGTCATCAACAGGGCCAAGAAAAACTGCACCTTGATACTTGCTTCGGTCTTTAGCAACAGCAGCATCCCATTTAAGGCAAAACCAATACTCTTCAGGCGGTTTTTGAGAAATGATTCCTTAGGCATCCATCAATGCTTCAAGTGCCGCCTTATAGTTGGGTTCGTCGACGGTTTCAGAGACCTGTTCGGTGTACAGTACCGTTCCCTGTTCGTCAATGACCACTACCGATCGCGACAACAAGCCTTTCAGCGGGCCGTCTGTAAATTCCACCTTATAGCTTTTCCCAAAATTACCATCCCTGTAGTCAGAAAGGGTCTCGACATTGTCGATGCCCTCGGCCCCACAAAAACGGGACTGGGCAAAAGGCAGGTCTTTTGAGATGCAGAGCACGATGGTATTTTCAAGTTCTGCGGCTTCTTCATTGAACTGGCGCACCGATTGGGCACAGGTACCCGTATCAATGCTCGGAAAAATGTTCAGCACCAATTTATGGCCCTTGTAGTCAGCGAGTGATACCGTCGATAGGTCGTTGGTCACCAATGTAAAATCAGGAGCTTGTGAGCCTTTTTCGGGTAGGTTTCCCAAGGTATGTATTTCGTTTCCTTTAAGTGTTACCGTAGCCATTTGATTGTTTTTTTCAAATGTAATTGGAAAACCATTAAAAAGAAAACCCTTTTGCTTTTTTACACAAAAGGGTTTTCGGTTTCAACATTTTAAAGTGGTTACAAATCTATGGAACCCATTACACGGTTCATAAAAGAATTCAAGGCCTCTTTCTTTGGAGTACCAGAACGGATTTCCTTTTGAACCTCCAAAGCCCCATAGAGATTTGAAATGAGCTCACCGATTACGTCCAACTCTTCATCTTTGATTGAGGGCGCCTCTGAAAGATGCTCCAATGTTTCAGCGGCCTCCATAACGAAATCCTCGTCATGTTCCTCAATAAAATTGACCAAGTGTTTAATTAACGGCAACCTCATTGATCAACTCTTTAAGCACTTCGTACTTATTGGTCTGCACCTGCTTTTTTAGAGAACCGTTTGCGAAGGCCGCAAAGGTGGGCAGGTTGTCAACATTTGCCAATTTTCTGGATTCTGGAAACTTTTCCACATCTACCAAGACAAAGGTCAGTCGCTCGTTTTCACGTGCCTCTTTCTTGAACTTGGGTTTCATGATACGACAGTTTCCACACCATGAGGCAGAATATTGTACGACCACTTTTTCGTTTTGGTCAATAATCTCTTGAAGATTATCTTTTTCCAGTTCAACCAACATACCAAAGATTTTTAGTTGATGTGGCTTGACAAGAACTCAGAAACGCTTTCCCTATTGGCATTCATGGCTTCTTTGCCTTCTTCCCAGTTGGCGGGGCAAACCTCGCCTTTTTCCTGTACATGGGTATAGGCATCGATCAAGCGCAAGAACTCGTTGATGTTACGGCCTACGGGCATATGGTTGATGCTCTCATGGAATACCGTGCCCTCTTCGTCGATTAGATACGTGGCGCGATAGGTAACGTTGTCACCTTCCAATAGTACCGTATCGTGCTCTTCATTATAGGTTTCGTCGGTAATGTCAAGTATGCCCAAAATGTTCGATAGATTTCTGTTACTATCGGCGATCAATGGGTAGGTTACCCCTTCGATACCTCCATTGTCTTTGGTGGTGTTCAACCAGGCAAAGTGTACTTCAGCTGTGTCGCAAGAAGCACCGATGACCAAAGTGTTTCGTTTTTCGAACTCACCCAACGCTTTCTGAAACGCATGAAGCTCGGTAGGGCACACGAAAGTGAAATCTTTCGGATACCAGAAAAGCAATACTTTTTTCTTTTCTTCAACCGCTTTTTTGAACACGTTGATTTTGAAAGTGTCGCCCATTTCATCGATGGCGTTCACTTCTAAACTTGGGAATTTTTTACCTACGAAAGTCATATCTCGTTCTATTTTTTTGATTTTAGGGTGCAAAAATAAAACGAATCGGGAGCTTGTTCAAGAAATCCGAAATCGGATTTTTTTATAGGAAAATCATATTTGCCTATGCAATGGGTTCAAGGGGTTGACGATAAACCAAATAGGGGCACTAAGCCTTGGCCAACTGCTTGATCTTTATTTTGAAAGCTGCAAAGAACAGGGTCATTAACGGGCTCAGCCAGTTGAAGATGGCGTAGAAAAAATAGTCGCCCACGGTCACACCCAATACGCCACTATGGTACGCTCCACACGTATTCCAAGGCACCAAAACTGAGGTTACGGTACCAGAATCCTCTAAGGTACGGCTTAGGTTTTCAGGAGCGAGGTCACGCTCTTCGAACGCCTTTGAGAACATTTTTCCGGGCACCACAATGGCCAAATATTGATCGGAGGCTGTGACATTCAGTGCTAAACAGCTTCCTACGGTACTGGCAAAGAGTCCGAAAGTGGTTTTCGCCATGTTCAACAGCGATTTGGTAATACGTGCCAATGCACCGATACCATCCATAATACCACCAAAAACCATCGCACAGACGATTAGCCAAATGGTGCCGAGCATGCCTTCCATGCCTTTTGCGGAAAAGAGCTCATTAAGTTGTGGGTTGTCTGTTGCTATGGAGGTCTTGACCGTTATTGCGTTCAAAATACCTTTGTAGCCAGATTCAAATGTCAAATTTTTAGAACCGGTCAATCCGGCGACAATATCTGGTTGAAAAATCAAAGCAAAAATCCCGCCAAGTAGGGTTCCGAGCAGCAGAGCAACCAAGGGTGGTGTCTTTTTCACAATTAGAAAAATAACTGCCAAGGGCACAATGAACAACCATCCATTTATATTGAAAGTATTTCCAATGGTGTTCAAAATGGCCTCCGTATCGGCAACACCTGATGTGTCTACTGTAAAACCGATTATTATGAACACCAGCAATGTTATCGAAATAGTGGGTATTGTAGTAAGGGCCATATAACGGATGTGCGAGAACAGTTCACCGCCTGCCATGGCGGGGGCCAAATTTGTGGTATCGCTCAACGGGGACATCTTATCACCAAAATAGGCACCCGAGAGCACGGCGCCGGCTGTCATGCCCAGTGATATGCCCAAGGCCTCACCAATACCGATCAGTGCAATGCCAACAGTGGCGGCAGTGGTCCAACTGCTTCCTGTGGCGATGGAAATAATGGCACAGATAATAACACAGGCCGCCAAGAAAATAGTGGGATTCAAAATCTGCAGTCCGTAATAGATCATGGCGGGAATGATACCACTGACCATCCAAGTTCCCGCAAGTGCCCCCACCATAAGAAGAATCAATAGGGCTCCGGTTGTTGAGCGTATATTTTCGGCCACCTCTGCCAACATCTGTTTGTACGAAACCTTGTTCAAGAACCCCACAATGGCCGCCACGGCTCCACCGAGCAAGAGGATGAATTGGTTTGAACCGCTCAGGGCATCATCGCCGAACACATACACGTTGTAGGCCAGCATGCCCACCAATACAAATACGGGAATTAGGGCTTCCCATATGTTCAATTCCTTATTTTCTATGATGGTTTCGTCCTCCCGGAACTTGGGTTTCTTCTGTTGGTCTGGCATTTGGTCAGCTTTTATGCAAGGGTAATATTACGACATTGGCCCTTTATCTGCAAACAAGTGCCCGTAGCGCAAGGTAGGCTAGGTATAATATGCCCCACATACCCCAGGTCGTATTGACTGGGATTCACTACGCTACGCTATCTGTGGCTTTAGCACACCCAATTCTTCCATGCAACGGCGCATACCTTTGTAGGTTTGTTCAATGTCATTGTCCAGACCAATGGAGAAACGGATCAACCCCTCTGAGAGTCCCATTTCCTTTTGCTCTTCCTCTGGAATTTCTGAAGAGGTAGATGAGCCCGGGGCACTGAAAAGGGTTTTATAAAAGCCTAAACTCACGGCCAGATATCCGAGGTTTTCTTTTTGCATCAACTCCATTAGGGCATTGGCCATGTCAATGGACCCCACATCGATGGTCATGAGTCCGCCAAAACCATATTCCGTTACCATTTGCCTTTTCATGACCTCATGGCCCGGATGTGATTCAAGCCCCGGATATACGACCCTTAGGCCGTCTTCCTCAAACCGCTGTGCGAGATAAAGGGCATTCGAACTATGCTTTTTCATACGGATGTGGAGGGTTCTCATATTTTTTAGGATGGAGGCCGCACGAAGACTGTCAAGTGTGCTTCCCAGCAACATGCCCGCCCCATCGTTGACATCCTTTAGCTGCAGGCAGAATTCTTTCGAGGCACATACGGCCCCGGCCACACAGTCGCTGCTGCCGTTGATGAACTTGGTAAGACTGTGCACGACAATATCGGCACCCAACCGGGCCGCACTGATGCTCAGGGGCGAAAAAGTATTGTCGACCACCAGTGGAATACCATGTTTTATGGCCAATCTTGATAGGGCCTCTATATCGGCCACTTCCAATAAGGGATTGCTAACCGCTTCGCAATAGATCATTTTGGTTTTAGGCCCAATACTGTCTTTAACGGCTTTAAGATTGGTGATATCCACAAAGGAAGTATTGATATCAAACTTTCTCAAGAAGTTTTTCATAAAGGCGTAGGTGCCACCGTATATGGTACGACTGCTCAAGATATGGTCGCCGGCGTCGCAGAGTTGAAAAATCACGGCACTGATGGCTCCCATGCCACTGGCATAGACATTGGCCGTTTCGGTGCCCTCAAGGGCTGCCATGGCTTCGCCCAGGTACAGGTTTGAGGGAGATGAGTGGCGACTGTACAGATAACAGCCCTCTGTATTGCCCTCGAAAGTGTCGAACATGGTCTTTGCTGAAAGAAAAGTATAGGTTGATGAATCAGAAATGGAGGGATTCACCCCACCAAATTCACCGAAATACTGTAAATCTTGAATCTTATTGGCAGCCTTATAATCCATAGTACTGATTTTAGTATATAAAAATATCGTAAATAAGAATTAAAATCAACTATATTTCATTATATTAGAAAATATTTCTATTAAAAAAGAGTTAAGTAAAATAAATATCTTTTTTCATTGCAAAAAATACGGGTGATTAGAAAATAATCCATATGGCTATAGATGCAAATGACCGGCAATTGGTGCAACTGCTGCAAGAAGACTCAAAGAAAACGATCAAACAGTATGCTGATGCCCTTGGCCTTTCGAATACGGCTGTCTACGAGCGTATCAAACGGTTAGAGCGTACAGGTGTCATTTCAAAATATGTGGCATTGGTCGATAAAAAAATGGTGAACCGCCAATTCTCGGTATTCTGCCATGTGCGGCTTGCACAGCACATAAAGGAAAATGTACTGCATTTTGAACGCGAAATCCAAAAGCTTGAAGAAGTGGCCGAATGTTTCCACACCAGTGGCGACCATGACTATATTTTGAAAATACATGTGGAGGATATGGAGGCATACCGTGAGTTCATGGTCTCGAAATTGACCGCCATTCCCCATATCGGCAATACCCAAAGTTCTTTTGTGATCAGTGAGGTAAAGCACACTACGGCCATCCATATCTAAAAAACATTAAATGCCTTGCTTCTTTAAGAAACTTTAACCTAAAGCCGTGTTAAACTAAAAACATCGTTTGTCTAAACTTGGTAATTTGAAAGCCAATCAAAAAACGAACGGTTATTGTTTTCTGGGTTCCGGTCTGTGGGGTGTGTCAGTGAATCCAGAAAACGTTGGGCCGTAATCCTTATGGCACGAAGAACCAAAATCTTGATAACGTTTATTGCCTCTTTGGTTGGTATTTTTAGCCTTTGGCTCTATACAACCTTGGTACAAGAGGTGCTGATAGACGGTCTAAGTTATTGCGCTTCTTCAAGGTCTGAACTTCTTCTGGGCACTTTGGGAATATTTGTGGCAGGTCTTGTCGGTGGCTTTATGGCGTCATTGATTGTGGTGCGCAGTAATTTTCTGCCCCACATCTTAATGTCGACGTTTGTTGTGGGCAAACTCTTTTTTGTGGTTCTCTGGGATGCCATGAGCGGGCCTCTTTGGCATGAAACCGGTTTGGGCATTGCTTTGATGATGGGCCTGTGGTCGGGTTGTCTGGCCGCCCATAAGTTTCCTTTGGCACCGGTGGGTTGATTCTTCCAGAAAGCAAAAACATTCGTATTTTTGTGCTTCTCGAATGCATTGGCATCAATGCATAAAATCTGAAAACATATACTATGTCACAATATGATGTAGCCATTATCGGCTCTGGACCAGGAGGTTACGTAGCGGCCATTCGTTGTGCCCAATTGGGAATGAAAACCGCCATCGTCGAAAAGTACAATACCCTAGGTGGCACCTGCTTGAACGTAGGCTGTATTCCCTCGAAAGCGCTGCTTGATTCTTCGCACCATTACGAGGAAGCGGTAAAGCATTTTGAGGAACACGGTATTGAAATTCCGGGAGCGGTTAAGGTAAACCTTGAAAAAATGATTTCCCGAAAGAATGCTGTGGTGGAACAAACGACCAAGGGCATTGACTTTTTGATGGATAAGAACAAGATTGATGTCTACCATGGTCTGGGCAGCTTCAAGGATGCGACCCATATAGAAATCACAAAAGAAAAGGGCAAGCCAGAGACCATTGAGGCAAAGAACATTATCATAGCCACGGGCTCAAAGCCTTCTACACTTCCTTTTATTAAATTGGACAAAGAACGAATCATCACTTCAACGGAAGCCTTATCGCTCAAGGAAATTCCCAAGCACATGATTGTTATTGGGGGAGGGGTAATCGGTCTTGAATTGGGCCAGGTGTACCGCCGATTGGGTGCAGAGGTGACTGTCATCGAGTTCATGGACAGGATTATCCCCACGATGGATGCCGCCCTCTCGAAAGAGCTGATGAAGGTTATGAAAAAACAAAAGGTAAAATTCAACCTGTCGCACAAGGTCAAGTCCGTAGAGCGTAAAGGCAACGAAGTAATTGTAAAGGCAGACGATAAGAAGGGACAAGAGGTGACTTTCAAGGGAGACTATTGTCTGGTGTCGGTCGGCAGAAGGCCCTATACCGAAGGATTGAACCTAGAAGCCGCCGGGGTAAAATTGGATGACCGCGGTAGGGTTGAGGTCAACGAGCACCTACGGACCAATATATCGAACATTTATGCCATTGGTGATGTCATAAAAGGAGCCATGTTGGCGCATAAAGCGGAAGAGGAAGGGGTTTTGGTCGCCGAGCAGTTGGCAGGCCAGAAACCGCATATCGATTATAACTTGATACCCGGTGTGGTCTACACTTGGCCCGAAGTGGCCGCTGTGGGCAAAACCGAAGAGGAACTAAAAGAAGCTGGAGTGTCTTATAAGGTAGGGCAGTTTCCCATGCGTGCCCTGGGGCGTGCCCGTGCCAGTATGGACATTGATGGTTTTGTAAAGATATTGGCCGACAAGAATACGGACGAGGTTCTCGGCGTCCACATGATTGGGGCACGTTGCGCCGATTTGATTACCGAGGCGGTGACTGCTATGGAATTTAGGGCATCTGCAGAGGATATTGCCCGAATGAGCCATGCACACCCCACTTATGCCGAAGCAGTGAAAGAAGCTGCATTGGCGGCCACAGATAATCGGGCGTTGCATATTTGATAGATTGCTGATAAAAATTTAGAACTTATCGGTTTCATTTTTGATTTAATTGATACCTTTAGGCAAACACAAAACTATTACAATGGGAAAATTTGAAGTTAAAACCGATAATTCTGGAGAATTTAGATTCAACCTGAAAGCGGCCAATGGGCAAGTCATTTTGAGCAGCGAGGGTTATACCACCAAAGCCGCTTGTGAAAATGGTATCGAATCAGTTAGGAAAAATTCACAGGACGATGCGCGTTTTGAACGTAAAACGGCAAAAAACGGCAAGCATTACTTCAACCTAAAGGCCGGTAACGGGCAGGTAATCGGAAGCAGTCAAATGTATGCCGATGAATCTGGTATGGAGAACGGTATCGCATCTGTCAAGAAAAATGCCCCTGACGCTCCGGTAGAAGAGGTCTGATACTGTGATGTAAAGAATTTAATTGGATGAAAGGGCCGTATGTACGGTCCTTTTTTAGTTTCTGACGACCCCAAAGACCCTTCTCAAGAGTAGTTTGAGTTGGTAGCCCAGCTCACGAACAAGGGGAATAGAGGCCGTATATGCAGCAACTGCCTGTGTTTTGACCTGTTCGGCCACGGTCGCCAATCGCTTCTTGATAGTTGTCTCGTGCTTGTCATATTGCAATGCCGCATAGGTACAGATTACCATAAAGGCAATGGCCCCTGTTATGGCAATAGTCGGCGTCAATCCATGGTGTAAGAACTTGTAAAGCCCCAGCCCGGTAAAGCTTCCGTAGAGAACAATAAAATGAATCACGTAAATGGCCAAGGTATTCTGCCCGATCTTCAAAAAGGCCTGGTGCACCAAAAACTTTCGAATCATCATAAAGAGGGCAAAAACCACCAGTACATCTCCCAAGCGTATAAAAAGGTAATTATTCGCGTAAATGAGCTTGAACAATTCGACGTCGGTAGCTTCATGAAGGGCCATGAAAGCTTCTGAAGAAAATCGTATCAACAGCTGAACAACCACCAACGAAGCAACAATGGCCACCGGGTAAAGAAATTTACTTTCCTTAAAACGGGTAAACAGAATGGAAAGAAAGGCGCCAAAAGCGGTGTACCCCAACCAGGGAATGATGGTAAAAACCGAACCGTTCGCCTTGGTGAAATAATTGGCCATCGCATCTGGCAAAAAACCGAACGACCATTGCTTATAAAGGGGCTCGAACAAGAAGAGCAACACCGAAATGCCCAGTAGCGATAAGGGAAAAAGGTATTTCCTTTTTTTGATGGTCAATAAATATACCCCGGTTATGGCCATGATAGAAAGTCCGATGCAGTGCAGCACATCCACCAAAAAGAAGCTATCGTACAATTGGCCTTTCAGAAGTCCGAACAGGTTCAACCGCAACAGGTAGCCTATCAGTAGCAGTTGCAATCCGCGTCTAATTCCTTTTTTCACCCGTGGATTCTCCCAACCCAATTGGGGCACGCGTATCAGCAGAAAGGTAAATATGAAACCAGATACCGTAAAGAATACGGGGGCCGTGATCCCCCTGAAATAGAGCCAGATATTGTAAAGGGTACTTTCAGGGTTTCTAAAGACAGGGTCTAGCAAGCCATCAATAAAATGCCCTTGTAACATCATCAAGATGGCCCATGCCCGCATGGTATCTATAAAATATAATCGAGTAGAATTGGTCATGGCAATTGCTTTCCCTCTATATACTTGTTTTACAACCTTTTTGGATGTCTTCCGGTGCAAAAGTAGCTAAAATTCAAGCAACTGAAACTGTTTTGGGGTATTTTAGCGCAATCTTAAAAATACGTTTATGGCCCAGATTTTAGCTTTTGCCGGTAGCAATTCTTCTACATCCATCAACTACAAATTGGTGCGACATACCGTATCGTTGATTGCCGATCACAAAATTCAAGTGCTCAATATGGCAAATTTTCCATTTCCGATGTTCAGTGTTGATCTAGAGGCACGGGAGGGGTATTCAAATTCGTTGATTGAACTCAAAAATGACATACAAACGGCGGACGGGTTGGTACTTTCGGTAAATGAACACAACAGCTACCCTTCGGCGTATTTTAAGAACCTTTTGGATTGGCTATCACGAATTGAACGAAAGTTTTTGCTCGATACCCAGTTATTGCTCATGTCTACCTCGCCTGGTCGGCGAGGGGGCAAAGGTTCGCTTGAGGCCTCGCGGTCCATGCTCGAGCGCTTCGGCGGCACGATTGCTGCCACTTTTTCATTGCCCTCCTTCAATGATAATTTCGACATGGAGAAAGGCATTGTGGATGATGCGCTGAGGGCCCAGCACTCTGAGGCTTTGCAAACGTTTCTCTCAATGCTCTAAAAACAGTTTTTGTGCGAATAAGGCGCTCTTTTCAGGTTAAAAATGTTGAAAAGTTCAAAGCACACCTTTTGGGCTGGGCCCAGCAATACAACAAAGTAGTTTGGTTTGACAGCAATGGGCATACCGATAGTTATTCTTCTTTTGAGGCCCTTTTGGCAGTGGGCACCGATGATGATTTTTTGTTGCAGTCTCTTGACAGTCTCGAACACCGGTTACATGCCGATGGAGGAAAGGCCGATTGGCTCGTGGGCTATATTTCATATGATGTAAAAAATGAATTGGAAGCATTGCAATCGAACAACCATGATGGCCTGGAGTTTGCGCCGCTACATTTTTTTTGCCCAAGAAAAATCATTCGAATTACCAATGATGAAGTGGAATTTTTGTATCCCCAAAATTTAGAAAGAGAGGTACAAAATGATTTTGAGACCATCTCTGGCTATGGGGCCACCTCAACCAATGGGAAGGCCTCGACCAACGTAAAGGTACGGCTCAGAATACATAAGGATGCCTATTTTGAAAAAGTCCGGGCGTTGTTGGCCTATATTCACCGTGGTGATATTTATGAGGCCAATTTTTGCCAAGAATTTTTTTCTGAGGATACCGAAATAGCGCCCTTGCCGACCTATTTGCAACTCAATGCCATCTCACGGCCACCTTTCGCCAGTTACCTACGCCTAGGTGACCAGTATCTTTTATGTGCCTCACCAGAGCGATATCTTAAAAAAACGGGCGATACCATAATCTCGCAGCCCATTAAGGGTACGGCCCCCAGGTCTGACGACCCTATAATAGATGAAATACTGAAAAAAAGCCTGCTCAACGACCCAAAGGAGCGGGCCGAAAACATTATGATAACCGACTTGGTCAGAAACGATTTATCCAAGAGGGCCCTAAAAGGATCGGTAGAGGTATCAGAACTGTGCCAAGTATACGCTTACCGACAAGTACATCAATTGGTTTCAACCATCAGCTGTAGGGTTGGCCAAGGCGTCAATCCTGTTGATATTATAAAAGACACCTTTCCGATGGGCAGCATGACGGGCACCCCAAAGATTTCTGCTATGAAGATCATTGAAGAATTGGAAGAGACCAAGAGAGGCCTTTACAGTGGTGCAGTGGGCTACTTCACCCCTGAGGGTGACTTTGATTTCAATGTGGTTATCAGAAGCATACTGTACAACCATCAAAAAAAATATATTTCCTATTCCGTAGGCAGCGCCATCACGGCAAAGTCCAATCCCGAAAAGGAATACCAAGAGTGCTTGGTAAAGGCCAAGGCCATGCGCAGTGTGCTGGAGGGGTAGTCCCCAGTTGTTATTGTTTCTGGTTTCCGGTCTCTTTTGTCTTGTCTTTGCTGATTATGGATTACCGCTTACTGTTCACTGTCAACCGTTGACTGATGATGGACACGAATTTCACGAATTAGCGCGAAAATTGGTTACGGGTTACGAGGTTTATGGTTTGTGATTTATAGTTGATTACTGAATACCGCCCATCGCAAACTGTTTACTGCTAATTGTTCACTTATGCTGGACACGAATTGCACGAATGGTCACGAAGCGTTTAAACTTTGAGCTTTTAGTTTTTATCGAATATTGATAGTTGAAAATTGTTTTTACTGCAGCCCACTTTCGATTGGAAGCTGTGATCTGTTCTCTTGTCGTTTTAAATTTCCTCTTTTCGCTTTTTGTAGTTTTGCAGCGTGCTAAAGCGATTTAAAGAACATATCGAAAAACGCTTTCCGTTTTTGTTGGAAGATGACTTTCTGTTGGCCTGTAGTGGGGGAGTGGACAGCGTGGTGCTGGCCCATCTCTGTCAAGCACTTAAAATGGATTTTTCCTTGGTGCATTGCAATTTTAAACTTCGCGGAAAAGATAGTGATGGGGATCAGCGATTCGTGGAAGAGCTGGCACATCGATTGAACAAACCGTTTCTTGTGCGCGCCTTTGATACCTTGGGGTATATCAACCAACACGGCGGCTCTGTACAAATGGCCGCCCGAGAACTGCGCTATGCCTGGTTTTCTGAATTGTTGCAGAATAAAGAGGGGGCTTATGTGTTGACGGCCCACCATGCCGATGATGATCTGGAGACTTTTTTGATCAATTTGGCGCGGGGCACCGGCATTGATGGGTTGACGGGCATTCCAGAGCAAAATGGCGGGGTAGTGCGCCCCTTGCTTCCCTTTTGCAGAAATGATATTGTCGGCTATGCCAAAAAAAACGGTATCGCTTGGCGAGAGGACCGCAGCAATACCGACACCAAATATCTTAGAAACAAGATCAGGTACCAACTGATTGGGGGGCTTAAAGAACTGCATCCCACCTTCTTGGAAAATTTCCAACGTACACAAGAGCATTTGTCCGATTCATCAGCATTATTGAAATCCTATAAGGCAAAACTGCAGAAAGAACTGTTCGAAAAATCGGGCGACACCGTCAGAATACAGATCAGCGCCTTAAAAAAATTGGAGCCCCAAGGGGCACACCTACACCTTATTCTGGGTGACTACGGATTTACGGAATGGAACAATGTCTTGGAACTGTTGAACGCCATGAGCGGAAAACAGGTTGTCTCTGCAACACACAGGCTTGTAAAAGATCGGGAACATCTCTTGCTATCGGTAAAAGCCGAAAAAGACGATGCGAAGTACGAAATTGGCGAAGACCAACGTGTGGTTGAACATCCCATAAAATTAAGGATATGCCAAGTGGATAAAATTACACCTGAACCACCAAATGTGCTGTATGTTGATAAGGAAACGTTAAACTATCCGTTATTGTTAAGGAAGTGGCAAAAAGGCGACTATTTTTACCCCTTTGGAATGAAAGGCAAAAAAAAGGTGTCTAAGTTTTTCAAGGATGAGAAAATGGACATTCTTGCCAAACAAAAACAATGGCTGTTGTGTTCGGGCAACCAAATCGTGTGGGTAATCGGCAAAAGGGCCGATAATCGTTTTAAGGTTACCCCAAAAACACGGGAAATTCTAAAGTTTACGTTGTTATGAAGCAACTTTTCACAGTCTGTATGATTTTTTTGATGGGCATGGCCTATGTCTGGGGACAATCTGACAAGGACCCCGTGCTATGGTCGTACGATGTCAACAAGATTTCGGATCTGGAGTATGAATTGGTATTTAAGGGCAAGATTGCCGATGGCTGGCATGTTTACTCACAATACACCCCTGAAGGGGGCGCTTTTCCGAGTGAGTTCACTTTTGAAAGGGTAGGGGAAGATTATGAACTTATTGGTGAGGCCAAAGAGAGCGAGACCATCACAGAATACAGCGATGTTTTTGAGATATACGAGACCTTTTTTAAAGGGAAGGCTGTTTTTACGCAGCGCATACGGTTGTTGGACCCAAATGTAAAACAGGTTAATGTTAATTTATCCTATCAGGTTTGCAAAGAAGTCTGTATACCCAAAGACGAATACTTTCAGGTTTCGCTTGATGGCAGTGCTGTGGCAGCCACCACTGAACAGTTGGATGAGCGCAGCCAGGTCATGGCCGCCAAACTACGGCTAGACCTTAAGAACAGGGAATTGCTCACACAGGGTGCGCTGAACACCTCATCAGGCGACAATGCCATTTGGGTGGTTTTCGGTCTCGGTTTTTTGGGCGGACTGATCGCTCTTTTGACCCCTTGTGTCTTTCCATTGATTCCATTGACCGTTTCGTTTTTTACAAAACACACTGGCAACCGCTCAAAAGGAATCAAAAATGCACTGCTCTACGCCTTTTTTATCGTGTTTATTTATTTTTTACTGAGTTTGCCCTTTCATCTTTTTGAATCGGTCGATTCGCAAATTCTAAACACTATATCTACCAATGTTTGGCTCAACCTTTTCTTTTTTGCCATTTTCGTGTTCTTCGCATTTTCGTTCTTCGGCTATTATGAACTGACCCTGCCAAGCTCTTGGGCCAATAAGATGGACAGTATTTCAACAAAAGTGGGCGGTGGGCTCGGAGTCTTTTTCATGGCGTTGACATTAGCCATAGTTTCCTTTTCATGTACCGGCCCCATTTTGGGGGGGCTTTTAGGAAGTACCACCTTGGCACAAGGCAGCGTGGCCACCAATCTATCATCGGCCATGACCGGCTTTGGTTTGGCCCTGGCCTTGCCTTTTGGACTTTTCGCACTGTTTCCGGCCTGGTTGAATTCGCTGCCCAAATCGGGCGGTTGGATGACCACGGTAAAAGTGGTTCTCGGGTTTTTAGAGCTTGCCCTTGCATTTAAATTCTTAAGCAAATCAGATTTGGTGGGCAATTGGGGCTTGCTCAAACGTGAACTCTTTGTGGCGATATGGATCGGCATCTTTGTTTTTCAGACGCTCTATCTTTTCGGCAAGATCAAGTTCCCAAAAGATATTATTCCAAAGAAATTGAGTCTCGGCAGATTGTCTTTTGCGGTGCTGACGGTTGCCTTTGTCGTTTATCTGATTCCCGGATTGACCAATACCGAGCATAGTAGACTATCGCTTTTAAGTGGCATATTGCCGCCTGAGTTCTATAGTGTTTATGAGAAACAAACCGATTGCCCTTTGGGCCTTGAGTGCTACAAGAGCTTTGAAGAGGGACTGGAGGTAGCAAAATCGCAGAACAAGCCCATTCTTCTCGATTTCACCGGGTGGGGGTGTGAGAACTGCCGACGTATGGAAGAGAATGTCTGGAGCGACCAGGACATCTATCCCTTGTTGCGAGACGAGTATGTCTTGATTTCACTCTATGTTGATGACCGTAAAAAATTGCCCGAGGCCGAACAGTTCAATTTTCAATATGACTCTGGCCGCATTAAACGTATTGAAACGGTCGGTCAAAAATGGGGCACCTTTCAGACGGTCAATTTCAATGTGGCCTCACAGCCATACTATGTTTTGCTTTCCCCTGATTTAGAAGTTCTTGCCCCCGCCGTTCAGTATACCGATGCAGCGGCCTACGAAGAATGGTTACGCTCGGGGCTCGGCAGTTACCAAGTGGTCATGGATAGATAATTCAAAAACATCATTGCCTCTCCCGAAAATTGCAGTATTTTTAATCTGCGCTATCTAACCGACTAAAGTAGATGAAGAGATTGAAGAAGGCACTTTTGGTGCTATTGGTATTGCTGGGTGTTTTTTTGTTGGCCGGGGGTATTTTTATCAACTCACTGACCCCCACCTACGAAGGTGAAAAAGAACTGCCTCAGCTCAAGCAGCCGGTAGAAGTGTATTTTGACACCTATGGCGTTCCACATATATACGCGAATAACAATGAAGATGCCTTTCGTGTGCTGGGCTATGTTCATGCCCAAGACCGCCTCTGGCAAATGGAATTGCTGCGTAGGGTCGCCAAAGGAGGACTTTCAGAAGTATTTGGCCCCGACTTGGTCAAGACCGATAAGTTCTTTCTATCTCTGGGGATAGACGAGCATACTAACGAAACCCTTGCGAATCTTGATATGGACGGCGAAATGGTAAGACTATCGCAGGCATATCTCGATGGTATAAACCAGTTTATCGATGAGGGGCCCACACCGGTGGAATTCTACTTTACAGGATTGGACAAGACACCATTCACCTTAGAAGACATCTACAACTCAGTGGGTTATATGGCCTTTAGCTTTGCCATGGCCCATAAGACCGATCCCTTGTTGACCAATATCAAGAACAAGTGGGGCGATGCCTATTTGGCCGAGTTGGCCGTGGCATCTGACACAGCTACGGTATGGATCAAAAACTATAACCCACAAAAAATTGATTCGGTTTCCTTGAACATAACGGCCATGGCGACCGAAGCCCTTGAAAAATTACCCCTGCCACAATTCGAGGGAAGCAATAGTTGGGTAATAGCTCCCGAAAAAACAAAGAACGGCAAGGTCATTTTTGCCAATGACCCCCATATTGGTTTTGCCCAGCCATCGGTTTGGTACGAGGCGCATGTCAGCACCCCTACCTACGAAAAATATGGTTATCATTTGGCCGGGGTGCCCTTTCCGTTATTGGGGCATAACCGTCAACTGGCATACGGCATGACGATGTTCGAGAACGATGACATTGATTTTTATTACGAGGAAAACCATCCTTCCGATTCCACAAAATATAAGACTGAAAAAGGTTTTGAAAATTATGGATTCGTCACTAAGACCATTAAGGTCAAAGATGGGGACAAGCTTTCCTTCTCCTATAAGAAAACGCGACATGGCCCCGTACTAAATGGTATTGCCGACCAAGTTTCGGGTGAACGGCCCGTTGCCATGTCTTGGATCTACACCAAAGTAGAAAATCAGGTCTTGGATGCACTGTATGGCATTACCATGGCCACCGATATCGAAGAGTTCAGCCAAGCACTGCCGAAAATACATGCCCCTGGCCTTAATGTTATGTACGGAGATGCCGAGGGCAATGTGGCATGGTGGGCCGCTGCCAAACTCTATGAAATGCCTGACAGCCTGTCTACCAAATTGATTCTAGACGGTGTCTCTGGCAAGCAAGAACCACTTCGTTATCTTGATTTCTCAGAGAATCCCCAAGCCATCAATCCACCTTGGCACTATGTATATTCAGCAAACAACCAGCCCGACTCGATAGCAGGAATGTTATATCCGGGATATTACCTCCCTGAGAACCGCGCAAAGCGAATTGTACAACTCTTGGAGGGCAAGGATGACTGGGACAAAGAAGCTGTAAGCGAAATGATTTTGGACGTAACCTCCAGCGTCAACCCCGAAATTATCGGAGACCTTATAAAACACATGGAAGTTCGAGAGTTGAATGAAAACCAAGTGATGCTGCTTGATGAGTTGAAGAACTGGAAAGGCGATTACCCTCTCGAATCGATAGCAGGCACTTTTTACCATCGTAGTGAATATTTTGTTTTGAAGAACACCTTTGAAGATGAGCTGGGGCCTGAACAGTTCAAACAATTTTTGTCTACCCACCTATTAAAAAGGCAAATTGCCCCAGGCGCCAGAAGGGATGAGGGTATTTGGTGGGATGACGTGACCACCCCAGACAAAAAAGAGACCCGGTATGAAATTGTGTTAAAATCGTTCATGCAGGCTTGGCAGTCGCTGCAAGAAGATTTTGGTGACGACATATCGCAGTGGCAATGGCAAAAGGTACACACCCTTGAGCATGGCCATCCGATTGGGCAAGTAAAGGCGCTCAAAAGTTTCTTTAATGTTGGGCCATTTCCCATTCATGGTAGTCGTGAAGTCATTAACAATCTTGGTTTCCCATATGACAGCACGCTTTATTACAGGGTAAGCTCAGGTCCTTCTACTAGGCGGATCATAGATTTTTCAGATATCGAGAACGGACTGAGCATATTGCCCACGGGGCAATCGGGCAACCCCCTGAGCAAACACTACAGGGATCAGGCTGAAATGTACGTAAACGGCGAGTTCAAAAAGATGATGATGAATGAGGAGGAGATAAAGGAAAAATCTCAGCATTTGCTGATTTTCACTCCTGAAAAGTAGCAGCTTGTATCAAATATTAAATCGAGACATCAAATATCAGAACACCTTGCCACTTTTTAGTATCTTGGAGACATAGCTAATTCTCAAGATTCTAAATGCCGCACCATTCACTATCCTTAATGGGCAGTTTTGCTGCCCCCAAAAAAAAGTTTTTCTTTATTTTAATGTTCACAATCGGATTGTTGAATGCCCAAGAAAAATCTGTTTCGGCCACCTTCGAAAATACTTCCTTAAAAGAGGCCATTCTAGAGTTGGAACGACAATCGGGCAGTTATTTCTATTTTTTGGATGAATGGCTTGCCGATAAGAACGTAACGGCCTCTTTTATTGATGAGCCCTTGTCGTCTGCCCTTGTAAAGATTTTAGACGAAAGTGACCTTAACTTTTACATTACCGACAAAAAGAATAAGGTGTTTTTATTGAAGAACACGCTCGTTTACGATGAACTGCCCAAAGACTTTTTTGGGAAGGCCCGTGATAGTATTGGGCGTGAACCAACGGCCACACCGATAGGCCTGAGGCCACCCCCTGTTTTTTTCAACGATGAAGTTCGGCAGAAAAAGCGCGAACAAGAAGTAATTGCTATTGGCAAGGCAGACAGAACCAGTTCCCAAACAAGCTTTGAACTAAGTGGTAGGGCCATCAATACAGAATCTGGAGAGCCCATATCTGATCTGGCCATCAGGGTCAGGGGAGCAAATCAAGTTACGATTACCGATCAAAATGGCAACTATAAACTTAAATTACCCCCTGGATACCATGTTTTGAGCGCTTCCGCCATGGGAATAGAAGATGCCGAACGCGAAATCATCATTTACAACGACGGCACCCTTGATCTCTATCTTGAGGAAGGGGTCGAACAATTGAAAGAGGTAGTGGTAGAGGCTGATGCGGCAAGTAATGTTGAAGATGCGGTTACAGGAAGCGAAAAGATTGAAAGTGAACAATCAAAGAACATTCCGTTGGTACTTGGCGAGCGCGATATTTTACAAGTTGCCAAGACATTACCGGGAATCTCTTCTGCGGGCGAAGGTGCTTCCGGTATCAATGTGCGTGGTGGAAAAACCGACCAGAACCTCATTTTGCTCGACGATGCTATCATTTACAACCCCACGCATTTTTTCGGCATATTTCAAGCCCTGAACCCCTTTGCCACAGAAGGGGTAAACATCTACAAAGGCAGTGTGCCTGTTGAGTTTGGCGGGCGGCTTTCTTCGGTATTCGACATCAGAACAAAAAATGGCAATGTGGAGAAATTTTCAGGAGAGGGCTCCATAGGCCCGGTAACTGGTAATTTGGCACTTGAGATTCCTATTGAAAAAGAGAAATCGTCATTGGTGGTGGGGGCAAGGGGCGCCTATGCCGATTGGATCTTACGTTCCTTGGACGACGAATCCCTTAACAATAGAAACGCCTCGTTCTTTGACGGTATTGTAAAATACCATCATCGCATAGATGATAACAATGAAATAAAGGCCACGGGTTATTATAGCCGTGACGATTTTAGCATTACCTCAGACTCTCTCTATCATTACAGTAATGGACTTGCCTCTATTCGATGGGACCACAAATTAAACGACAAAACAAACAGGGTCCTTTTCGTTGGAAATAGTGACTACCGCTTTGGGATTGATTTTGACGGGGAATCAAACACTGATTTCGAACTTGACTATGGCATTAACGAAACACAGTTGAAGTACAAGCTGCGCACCCTGTTGAATGACCGCCATACGCTTGACTACGGCATCACCTCAAAATATTATTCAGTGAACCCGGGCAGTAAAGAACCCAACGGCCCCGAATCTGATGTGCAACAGATTGAAATTGATCGTGAACAGGCCTTTGAAGCAGCTGTTTTTATCGGTGATCAATTTAAGGTGTCTGACAAGTTGCTCGTTGATGTGGGGTTACGGTATGCCTTTTTTGCCGCTTTGGGCAGTGGTTCTCAGCGAACTTATAGCGAAGGCCAGCCCAAGAACGAAGCCACGGTTAGAGACACGGTACAATATGGCAGTGGAGAGGTAATTAAAACCTATGGCGGACCA
Organism: Flagellimonas lutaonensis; assembly: GCF_000963865.1. NCBI lineage: Bacteria > Pseudomonadati > Bacteroidota > Flavobacteriia > Flavobacteriales > Flavobacteriaceae > Flagellimonas > Flagellimonas lutaonensis. The sequence continues at coordinate 3,147,130 of NZ_CP011071.1, read as the reverse complement.
GAGATTCGGGTTTCAGGTCGATATTTTCTCAGACCGGATTTATCGGTAAAGGCAAGTTTTAACAATGCCTATCAGTTTGTGCACACCCTTTCGAACAACACCACGGTATCACCAATCGACACATGGAAGCTCTCTGACCTTAACATACGTCCCCAGACAGGGTACCAAGCCTCTTTGGGTCTTTATAAGAATTTCAATGACAACATGTATGAGCTCAGTTTAGAAGGATATTTTAAACGGATGGATGACGTTCTTGACTTCAAAACAGGCGCAAACTTGTTCTTGAACCGCAATGTCGAGACCGAAATATTACAGGGCGAAGGCAAGGCATACGGGATAGAGTTTTTGCTCAAGAAAAAACGTGGAAAATTCAATGGCTGGCTTGGTTATACCTATTCAAGATCATTCTACAAGTTTGATAGCGACTTTAGCGAAGAGCGTATAAACAATGGCGAGTTTTTTCCATCTAATTTTGACAAGCCACACGATGTCAGCCTGATATCGAACTACCGTATAACACGTAGGTATAGCATTTCTATGAACTTTGTGTGCCAAACGGGAAGGCCAGTAACATACCCTATCGGCACCTTTCGGTTCAACAATTCTGACTTTGTGTTCTACAGCGACCGCAACAAGTTCAGGATTCCAGATTATTACCGTTTAGATATCGGCGTTAACATCGAGGGCAACCACCGAAAGAACAAATTGGCACATAGCTTTTGGACGATTTCGGTGTACAATGTATTGGGAAGAAACAATCCATATTCGGTGTTCTTTGTGACAGAAGCAGGTGAGGTAAAGGCATTGCAGAGTTCCATTTTCGCCATACCCGTGCCATCGATAACCTACAATTTTAAATTTTAATGAAATACCCAATTCAACATTTACTTTTTTTAATAAATGCATACAGGAAGGTTATCTGTTGTAATGGTGGCCTTGCCGTTCCCAAATATTGGATATAATAATGAAAATAAAAACGATCAATATCTTTCTAAACGCCCTTTTGTCCTTTATGGCAATTTCAACTTTTATTTCGTGTGTTAAAGAGCTTGACTTTTCAACCGTCAGAGAAGGCAATGAAAAAGGACTATTGGTGGTTGAAGCTACCCTTACAGACGAATTCAAGCGCCAAAAGGTATATTTGAGCCGTTCTGATATTAGGCTCGATTTAGAGACCGATACCATTTACAACCCCTTTATTCCTTTGGGTATTGGCCCAAGGGATTCGGTCAATGTCGAACAAAACGCTTCCATAAGGGTAATCGGATCAGACGGCAGTGATTTTGGCTTTTCTGAAGCCGAATCGGGCACCTATTTATCTGAACAACCGTTTGCCCTGCAGAACGACCTAGTATACCGTATGGAAATTACTACTGCGGATGGAAAAGAGTATGTTTCAGAACCACTTGAAATCAAAGGAACTTCTGAAATAACAGATGTTTATGCCGAACGGACCGTTAGCGATTTGGGGATTGAAGGTATTGCCATTTATGTCGATAGTCAACCCACAGATGGTATGCCCATGAATTATCGCTATACTTACGAGGAAACCTACAAAATAATCGCCCCCTTTTGGGACGATGAAGACTTTTTGTTGACCAATTATGATCCATGCGCACTGCCAGAGCCTACCTATAATCTCGAAATAGTACCCAGAACCGTACAGAACAGGGTTTGCTATAATACTGTACAGTCCAATACCATTGAACAAGTCAGTACCACGGGCAATGCCGCCCCAAATGTTGAGCGCTTTCAGGTCAGGTTCATCGACCGCAATGATTTTATCATTTCACACCGTTACAGCATATTGGTGAGGCAGTTGGTACAATCTATCGAGGCTTATTCATTTTATGAAACCTTGAAGAAATTCTCCGAAACCGAAAGCCTGTTTTCGCAGATACAACCGGGGGCCTTGGTAGCGAATGTTACAAGAAAAGATGGTAACCCAGAGAATGTATTGGGCTATGTAGAGGCGGTGAGTGTTTCTGAAGAGCGTATCTTTTTTGATTATGTCGATTTTTTTCCTGGGGAAGAACTGCCGCCATATCCATTTAATTGTGGGGAGCACAGCTCTCCAGAGTCTCACAGGTCTTATTGCGCCAGTGGACCTGATGGTGGAGACCACTGTCCGCAATCGATAATTGAACGGGTTCACCTCGGATTGATCACTTATACGGGAAATAACGATGAAAATATTGGCTCTTGTCCTGGTCCCTATAAATATGTGGCGAGAATATGTGGCGATTGTACTTTGCTCGGTGAAAATGTAGTACCGGATTTTTGGATAGAATAATATAAGACTATGAAAAGAATAGTGTTCATAATACTGTTTGTAGGCTTTCAAGTGGCAAATGCCCAGTATAAAATAAGCGATGGCACCGAACTTTTAAACCTTCAGAAGGTGCCCATGGAGAAGATGTACGTCCATGCTTCATCGCCATTACTTTTCTCCGGGGAGTACCTTTACTACAAACTATATTGCATAAATGCCCAGACCAACAAATTGAGCAGTATCAGCCGAATGGCCTATGTGAGTTTGGTGAACGACAAGGGTGAACCCGTTTTTGAGCACAAGATCAGATTGGAAAAGGGCATGGGCCAAAGTGACCACTTCATCAATACCGACGTGCCTTCTGGAAACTATAAACTGGTGGCCTACACCCAATGGATGAAAAATGGTGGACTGGCACAAGTCTTTAAAGATGATATTGCCATTGTAAATCCTTATCTGGCAGACCAATCCGCTATTTTAAGGCAAAATGCCCAAGACAAAGAGATAAGCGTTAAAAGTAACGACAGAAAAGATCCAGACCTAAAACAGGAGGAAAGAAACGACCTTTTACAATTGCAACTTGACACCCTAACCTTTGTAACCAGGCAAAAAGTGATGCTTACCTTGCGAAATTATAAAGGCAATCTAGGCCATGGCCAGTATTCGATAGCCGTTAAAAAAATAGAACAATTGGCCGTCAGACCTAGAATGGACGCCGAGACATTTACAGATAGATATTTATCGGTCAATAAGCGGATACCACAGACAATTGGTGATTCAATTTTTCTACCGGAACAGCGGGGCGAACTCATTTTCGGCAGGGTTATCGATGATATCAATAATCTTCCAGCGGTTGGTAAAGAGGTAATCATTTCGGTCCCTGGGCAAGAGTTTTTGCTAAAATTGGCCACCACAGACCAAAACGGATATTTTTTCACCTATTTGAGAAAAGAATATAAAACGCCGCTTACAATTTTTCAAGTTCTTGACCAAGGCGAGTATAGCATTGACATAGGGCGACAGGAAGATTTGCCATTTGATTCAATGAAGTTTGGTAATTTCACCATTGACCCTTCAGATGCAGCGGCAATAAAAGAACGCAGCATCCAAAACCAAATTGAGAATGCCTATTTTGAGGTAAAGCCCGATTCCATTTTGCAACCAGATCCTATAGACCCCTTTGACGGTGGAGTTCCTGAGGTGTTCAATCTTGATGAGTACACCAGATTTCCAACCTTGCAGGAAACCTTGATCGAGATCCTAAATACGGTTGGGTACAGAACGGGCAAAGATGGCCATGATTATATTCGAGTGGCACAAGATTTCGAAAAGTTCAACGAACCCTATAACGACTATCCTGCCATTGTTTTGATAGATGGGGTGTTCATTCCCGATCACGGTAGTATAAAGGATTTTAAAGCAGAACAGGTAAAGACCATTAAGGTTCTTCGTGATCAATTGATCTTGGGTGCCAAGCAATACCAGGGCATTGTATCCATAGAAACCGTAAATGGTGATTATTATGACGGGTTCCAGCGTAACAATTCAATCGTAAGTGACCTTGAGCTCCCAAAAACTGAAAAAAACTACTTTAGGCAATCCTATTCACAGGAATCCGACATCAATCGAAGGATTCCTGATTATAGACGATTGCTTCTATGGGAACCGCAGGTTGATTTGAGCGGAACGGAAGCCAACTTTGAGTTTTATACCTCGGACATAACAGGTGATTTTGATATTTATTTGGAGGGCTTTACCACCTACGGAAAACCAGTTTCCATCAAAAAGGAGTTTGTCGTAACCAAATCCAAGACACCCATAAATAATTAAAATGCTATATTTTAGGGGCAAACACTGACTATGCTCACAAAAGTTTTTGGCAGTGCCGTTTTTGGTGTCGATGCCCAGACCATAACGGTAGAGGTCAATGTAGACCAAGGAATCGGATACCATTTGGTAGGCCTGCCTGATAATGCCATTAAAGAAAGTAACTATCGTATTGCGGCCGCCCTTAAGAACAATGGGTATAAGATTCCCGGTAAAAAGATTACCATCAACATGGCACCCGCAGACCTTCGAAAGGAAGGATCTGCCTACGATTTGACCTTGGCAGTGGGTATTCTGGCTGCTTCAGGGCAAATTAAATCGGAGGATATTGGCCAATACCTTATTATGGGCGAGCTTTCTTTGGACGGAACAGTACAACCCATTAAAGGGGCCCTTCCTATTGCCATTGAGGCCCAAAAGGAAGGTTTCAAGGGATTTATCCTTCCAAAGGAAAATGCCAAGGAAGCGGCTATCGTGAACAATTTGAAAGTGTACGGCGTCGAAAACATCAAAGAGGTGATTGATTTTTTTGACATAGGCGCGCAACTTGAAGAAACCATTGTTGATACAAGGGCCGAATTTTTTAAGCAGCTCGATTTTCCTGAATTCGATTTTTCAGATGTAAAGGGCCAAGAGAGCATTAAGCGCTGTATGGAAATTGCCGCGGCAGGGGGGCACAACATTATTTTGATAGGTCCCCCAGGGGCTGGCAAGACCATGCTTGCCAAGAGATTGCCATCCATTCTACCGCCCATGACGCTGCATGAGGCACTTGAAACCACTAAAATACACAGCGTGGTCGGTAAAATAAAGAATATGGGGTTGATGAGCCAGCGGCCTTTTAGAAGTCCGCACCACACCATTTCAGATGTGGCCTTGGTCGGTGGAGGCACCTATCCGCAACCTGGCGAAATTTCGTTGGCCCATAACGGGGTATTGTTTTTAGATGAGTTGCCAGAATTTAAAAGAAGTGTTCTCGAGGTGATGCGACAACCGTTGGAAGATAGGGAGGTGACCATATCCAGGGCTAAATTTACAGTCACTTACCCGAGCAGTTTTATGTTGGTGGCGAGCATGAACCCTAGTCCGAGCGGTTATTTTAACGATCCTGACGCACCTGTTACCTCTTCACCGGCCGAGATGCAACGGTATCTGGGCAAGATTTCGGGTCCGTTGTTGGATAGGATCGACATTCATATCGAGGTGACCCCCGTACCTTTTGAAAAATTATCAGAAGACCGAAAAGGCGAGAGCAGTGTTGAGATCAGAAAACGGGTCATGGCCGCTCGAGACCTGCAGACCCGACGATTCAAAGAATTGGACAATGTGCACTACAATGCACAGATGGGCAGTAAGCAGATTCGCGAGTTCTGTATATTGGATGATGCATCGAAAGAACTGCTCAAAAATGCCATGGAACGCCTAAATCTTTCGGCACGTGCCTATGACCGTATATTAAAGGTGGCAAGAACCATTGCAGATCTTGAAAACGTTGCGCACATAAACGGCAACCACATCAGCGAAGCGATACAGTATCGCAGTCTGGACAGGGAAGGTTGGTTGGGCTAGCCCATCATGCTATTTGATGACCTTAATGTTTTCCTTAAGGCCCTCTATGATTCCCAAAATATTCTTCACGGTATCTTGCAGGTAGTATTTTACCACCACATGGGGTATTTTAATGGTAGTAAAGCCATTCTTGAACGAATGCATTGCCTCTTCAAGATCTTTGATGGCCTGCTCGTGGGTAATCATTTTGTACTCCGTATCGATTTCGATATTGAGCTTTACCCGAGAGATGGCTATGTCGACCGATTTCTTTCCATCCCACCATTCAAGCATGGGGTTGGCACCGGCCTCTTTAAGTGCGTAGAACAGCTGTACGGCCTCCAACGAGGTTCCGTGGTTGAGAATTACTTTTTTGATCAATCGGGTGTGGCGTGAGCAAAGTTCTACTCCTAACGAATCCATTGACTCTTTGTGCGCCAGATAGCCGATATTCTTGTTACAATCTCTACATGTCATGCAAGCAGGCTCGTTTTAGTTGGTTTAATAAGATTTGGGATTATTATAACTTCATCAATTAAAAAATCGTATGTTGGATCGATGAACAACACTCCATTTTTAGATGAAATGCACAGTTTTGTGGAAAATACCTCAAATCGAATATTATTGTATCGCTATATTGACAAACTAAACGCGTTAGCATGTTCAAAAAGATAGGGCCCGGTGCATTGGTCGCTGCAGCATTTATTGGTCCGGGCACCATTACGGCCTGCACACTGGCGGGGGTTGGCTTCGGTTATGCGCTGCTTTGGGCGGTACTGCTATCGGTACTGGCCACCATGTTTTTACAGGAAATGGCCGCCCGATTAGGAATCGTTACCCAAATGGGATTGGCCGATACGCTGAACAACCAACTGCCCTCAAAAGCAATCAGGTATTTGGTGATCACGATTGTTCTCGGCGCAATTTTAGTGGGCAATGCTGCCTATGAAGCGGGCAATATCGGTGGGGCGGCCTTGGGCCTGGAGGCCGTTTTTGGAGAAAACCATACCATGTACCACCCGTACGTAGTTGGTTTTTTATCCTTTATATTATTATGGTGGGGCAGCTATAAGTTTTTGGAGAAAGTCTTTATGGCGCTTATAGCGCTTATGAGCATCTCCTTTTTATGTACTGCAATTCTAACGGGCCCTGATCTGATAGCCCTTTTGAAAGGAATATTTGTGCCTACAATGCCCAGTGAAAGTTTATTGACCGTCATGGCATTGATAGGCACCACCATTGTACCGTACAACCTTTTTTTACACGCCTCTTTGGTCAACGAGAAATGGAAGTCAAAGAACGATCTGAAAGCTGCCAGAACCGATACGGTGGTCTCCATTGCCTTAGGCGGACTGGTATCGATGGCCATTGTGGTGGCAGCGGCGGCAATTCCTTCAGAAGAGGTCACCAACGCAATGCACTTGACAATGGCACTTGAACCCTTGTATGGTGAGGTGGCCCGATATTTTATGGGGATAGGCCTTTTCGCGGCCGGAATCACGTCTTCCATAACGGCGCCATTGGCAGCTGCCTATGTGGCAAATAGTTGCTTTGGATGGAAAGCTAAGCTGCACGATTGGCGTTTTCGGTTGGTTTGGATGGCCATTTTGTCATTGGGTGTTTTCTTCCTGTCATTTGGCATTAAGCCCATTGAGGTGATCAAGTTTGCACAAATTGCCAATGGCATATTGTTGCCGGCCATTGCCTTTTTATTGGTTTGGATGGTAAACAAAAAACAATTGATGGGAGCGCACAGCAACAACCGTTTGCAAAATCTAGTGGCCATCATAATCGTGGCATTGACCGTGCTATTGGGCGCAAAAAGCATCATAAAGGTATTGGAACTGGCATAGTATGGAGGTTGTAGCAACATATATTGATATCAATTGTGATGTAGGTGAGGGGATGGGTAATGAAGCCCGGCTTTTTCCTTTCATCAGTTCATGCAATATAGCCTGTGGCGGGCATGCAGGTGATATGGAGAGTATGCGAAGCATTGCCCGTTTGGCCCGAGAAAATGGTATCAGGGTGGGGGCGCACCCATCGTATCCCGATACGGAAAATTTTGGTCGGGTGGCAATGAAAATTTCCGATGAGGAATTAAAAAAGGCGTTGGAGTCCCAGCTGGAGATTTTTTGCGAGATATTGTATGCCGAACACATCAGACTTCATCATATAAAGCCCCATGGCGAGCTATACAATGTCATCGCAAAGAACAGTCATTTGGCATCGCTTTTTCTTGATGTGGTGGAACGGTATAGGGCAGAAGCCATTTTGTTTGTGCCCCCTAGCTCGAAAATAGCGGTAGAGGCCGACCGAAGGGGGTTTCGAATAAAATATGAGGCGTTCGCTGACAGAAACTACAATGAAGACCTTAGCCTTGTGCCAAGAAAGTTTTCCAACGCGGTTATTTCTGAACCCCATAAGGTCGCGGAACATCTGTTGATGATGGTCAAGAATGGGGCGGTACGTACGGTCAACGGAAAAGAAGTGCCGATCAAGGCGGATACATTTTGTATACATGGCGACACCCCATCGGCATTCGAAATATTGGCGTATCTTTCAAAAGAATTGCCCTGGCAACATGTACATTTGAAAAAGTGAAAAAATTCCCCATTAAAATCAAGGCTTTTGGCAAGCAGGCCTTGCTTATCGAGTGGCCCCAAAAAGTTGACACCAACATCTTGGCAGATATACTCCGTTTTGAGAGAAAGCTCGGTGGCAAACTCAAAAATGTTGAAACGGTTCCATCCTATAACTCCCTTACTGTTATTTGGTTGAAAGATGATATCGATACCGAAGCTTTAAGCAAAGAAATCTACGGTTACTACGACGAACCTGATAACGAAACCGAAAGGCCGAAAAATTATCTCTGGAAATTACCGGTATGTTACGACCCTGGGTTCGGGCCCGATCTGAAGACAGTGGCCGGCTACCTGCAAATGACCATCGAACAGCTGATAGAGGCACACACCTCACATGAATATACCGTTTATGGTATCGGCTTTTTACCAGGGTTTATGTACTTGGGCGGACTCCCTGAGAACTTAAAAGTGCCCAGAAGGCCCGAACCACGATTAAAGGTCACCAAAGGCTCCGTTGGTCTGGCCGGTGAGCAAACGGGGATTTACCCTCAAGAATCACCCGGGGGATGGCAGATTATTGGCAACTGCCCCATACCCATTTTTAATGCCAAGGCCAAAGAACCCTGCTTGGTTTCGGTGGGCGACAAAATAAAATTTGAATCCATTACCAAGGCCGAATATGACCTGCACAAGATTGAGGGTGAGGTGGGCATTTTCAACCCTGAAAAAATTGCGCTTCATGGTTAAGGTTTTAGACGCCGGCTTTTTTACGACAATACAAGATAGTGGCCGTTTTGGTTTTCGAAACAAAGGAGTTCCGGTAGCCGGGACCATGGATGATGTATCGGCCGAACGGGCAAACAATCTGCTGGAGAACAAATCCTCTGATGCCCTGCTCGAAATCACCATGAAAGGACCTAAGCTTGCGTTTGAAAAACCTTCCTATATCTGTCTTTCTGGAGCAATATTGTCTGCATCATTGAATGAAGAACCGATTGTCAACCATCAAATAGTGAAAGTTGAAGAAGGTGATGTACTCTCGTTTGGCAAGCTCGACAGGGGGCTTAGACTATATTTGGGCATCAAAGGAGGGTTCAAAACTGAAAAAGTTCTGGGTAGCCGTTCATTTTACTATCCCATCACGGAGAAAAGCTGTCTCGCCGAGCATGATCAAGTGCCCTATGAAGAGGTCATTGCCTTTCAGCCAAAAATTTCAGAAGCAAAGTTTGATAATTATTTGACCGATGAAGTCTTGGAGATTCAAAAAGGGCCCGAGTTTGGATTGTTGTCAGGCGATGATTTGGGCCAACTATTGTCAAAACCGTTCACCGTTGCCAAAGAAAACAACCGAATGGCCTATCAACTGAACGAGAAAATATCGGGGCATGCATTCACCATGCTTACCTCGGCCACCTTGCCCGGTACGGTGCAGCTTACCCCTTCGGGCAAGTTGATTATTTTGATGAAGGATGGCCAAACAACTGGGGGATATCCCAGAATCTTACAGCTTACCAAAAGAAGTATAGCGGTTTTGGCGCAGAAACGGTTTGGTGACCAAGTACAGTTCAGGCTGGTCTAGTGTTCAAAATATGTCTCGCCAAAGGGAATACGATAGCGTGGGCCGTAGACCCCATTTTTATCCCGTACCCCACAGCCAATGACCATGTTGATTTCCGTTCCCCTGGGCAGCTTTAATATTTTCTTTATCCTAAGGGTATCGCTGCCCTCCATGGGGCAGGTATCATAACCGATGGCGGCCATGCCCAGCATAAAGTTTTGGGCGGCCAGCGCAGCACTTTTGTGTACCACGATACGCATATCAGATTGCCGTACTTGCCGATAGACCGGCTTAAAAAGGCCAATAATCTGAAAAGCCACATATTTTATCATACCCAAAATCCCCAGAAAATCTGTGTACAATGTGGGTATAAGCTTTTTATAGTAATCCAGGGCAAACTTTTCTTTCTTGCTGTATTCATCTGGGGCCTTTTCACCAAACGCCTTTTTCAAAAACTCGATGTTCGCCTTTGCCCGTTTGGGCCAAGCGTTTTTTTTGGTAACCACTACCAGCAATTGCTTTGCGGTTTTTGCCGCAGGTTGGTCAAAACAGGCCGCTGAAATTTTTTTCACGGTACTTTGTGAGGTAATGTGGTGAAACTCCCATAGTTGTAGGTTGCTGCTATTGGGTGCCAACGTGGCCTTTTCTATACACTGGCGAACCTTTTGCGTATCGAGTTCAACTGCTGGATCAAAAATTCGCACAGAACGGCGGTGGTCAATGGCTTGGGTAACGGTTTTTTCCATAGGATGCAAATGTAGTGCGATTTTCTTTTTTGCCATGGTTTCTTATTTTCAGAAAAATCATTAATGAATGGTGTTGGATGGGTTGATTTCCATTCTGGACCCAAAGTGGCAAGGCCCTGGCGCTGATAGTAGGCGCATGCCTCAATGTCATCAAAATTTTTATTGAAGTATATGTGTGGTTGGATATGATATTTGATTGCATATTAAATAACTGATTAGCAATTATATAGATTGTATTTTTTTTAAATGAGCCTGTACCCTTCCCATTTGTTGGCATTATTCGATATGTGAAACATTTATCTTTGGGAACTGTATTAAAAATTAGGGATTACAAAGGTTTCTAGAACATTTTTTGATGGAATTGAACAAATACAGCAAGAACGTTACCCAAGACCCAACGCAACCAGCGGCACAGGCCATGTTATATGCCATCGGCCTTACGGAAGAAGATTTGCAAAAACCCCTGATAGGTATTGGCAGTACGGGCTATGAGGGCAACCCATGCAATATGCACTTGAACGAGCTTGCCACCCATGTAAAAAAAGGACTGGCAGAGAAAAAGTTGGTCGGGCTCATTTTCAATACGATCGGTGTCAGTGACGGTATTTCCATGGGCACTTACGGCATGCGCTACTCGCTGCCCTCTAGAGATATCATAGCCGACTCTATGGAAACGGTTGTGCAGGCCATGAACTACGACGGACTTGTAACGGTGGTGGGTTGCGACAAAAATATGCCCGGTGCATTGATGGCGATGATTCGCCTTAACCGACCCTCGGTCTTGGTGTATGGGGGTACCATTGCTTCTGGATGCCTGAACAACAGAAAACTCGATATCGTATCTGCTTTCGAAGCTTGGGGAGAGAAGGTTGCGGGTACCATGAATGAATCTGAATACAAGCAAGTGATACAAAATGCTTGTCCGGGTGCAGGGGCCTGCGGTGGCATGTACACGGCCAACACCATGGCATCGGCCATTGAGGCATTGGGTATGGCATTACCGTACAATTCGTCAAACCCGGCCATTGGCGAAGAAAAAAGAAAAGACTGCGTGGCTGCGGGCAGGGCTTTGCGGCATTTGTTGGAAAATGACATCAAGCCCAGTGACATTATCACTAAAAAATCACTTGAAAATGCCGTTAGGCTGATAACCGTTTTAGGAGGATCTACCAATGCGGTGCTGCATTTTTTGGCTATTGCAAAGGCCGCTGAAATCAATTTCGGACTTGATGATTTTCAGCGGATCAGTGACACCACTCCCTTTTTGGCCGACCTAAAGCCCAGTGGCAAATATTTAATGGAAGATGTACACCGTATCGGGGGCATTCCAGCCATTATGAAATTTATGTTGGAAGAAGGTATGTTGCACGGCGATTGCCTTACCGTGACGGGAAAGACCTTGGCCGAAAACTTGGAAAACGTTCCCGATTTGCCCGAAAATCAAGATGTGGTCAGAAGTTTGCACAACCCTATCAAAAAAACGGGCCACCTACGTATTTTATACGGAAACCTGGCCGAAGAAGGGGCCGTGGCCAAAATCACGGGAAAGGAAGGGTTGCATTTTACGGGTCCGGCCAAAGTATTCAACGGTGAGTTCGAAGCCAACGACGGCATCAAAAGCGGTAAAGTCAAAAAAGGAGATGTAGTTGTAATACGCTACGAAGGGCCCAAGGGCGGCCCTGGTATGCCTGAAATGCTCAAACCTACAGCGGCCATAATGGGTGCGGGTCTTGGTAAGGATGTTGCTCTGATTACCGACGGCCGTTTTTCGGGGGGCACCCATGGCTTTGTGGTAGGCCATATTGCACCAGAAGCACAAGAGGGGGGCACCATCGGACTTTTGAAGGATGGTGACATCATTACCATCGATGCCGAAAACAATACCATTTCGGTAGACCTGACCGATGAGGAGTTGACAGAGCGAAAGGCCCGCTGGAAACAACCCAATCTAAAAGTCAAAAAAGGAAGTCTTTATAAATATGCCAAGACGGTTTCGTCAGCCTCTCAGGGTTGTGTGACCGATGCATTATAATCTTGGGAGTATGGAAACAGTGAAAGCAAAAAAGAAAGTAACAGAAGAAAAAAAGCCCGTTCGAATAAGCGGCGCCGAGGCAATCATCCATTGTCTGCTCGCTGAGGGAGTGGATTTGATCTATGGATATCCTGGTGGGGCCATCATGCCGGTGTATGATGAGTTGTACAAATTTCAAGACCGGTTGACCCATATTTTGACCCGGCATGAGCAGGGGGCAACACACGCTGCACAGGGCTATGCCCGGGTAAGTGGCAAAGTTGGGGTGGCCATGGCAACTTCCGGCCCCGGGGCCACCAATCTGGTAACCGGTTTGGCAGATGCGCAGATCGACTCAACGCCCATCGTGTGCATAACGGGCCAAGTACCCCGGCACTTATTGGGCTCAGATGCCTTTCAAGAGACCGATATAGTGGGCATTTCTACTCCGGTCACCAAATGGAACTACCAGATCACCAAGGCATCGGAAATTCCTGAAATAATGGCAAAAGCCTTTTACATTGCCAAATCGGGCAGACCGGGCCCTGTACTGGTCGACATCACCAAAAACGCGCAATTCGATGAGCTAGACTTTCATTACGAAAAGTGTACGGGGGTCAGAAGTTACCAACCTGCCCCTGAGCCAGACATGAAGGCCATCAAAGCCGCCGCAGACCTCATAAACAATGCCAAAAAACCCTATATCGTTTTTGGCCAAGGCGTTATTTTGGGCGAAGCGGAAGAACAGCTCAAGACCTTGGTGGAAAAAGCTGGAATACCAGCAGCATGGACAATTCTTGGCCTTTCTGCCTTGGATACCGATCATCCCATGAACGTTGGCATGGTGGGCATGCACGGTAACTACGGACCAAATGTGCTGACCAATGAGTGTGATTTGCTCATAGCTATCGGCATGCGTTTTGACGATCGTGTGACCGGAAGCCTCGACACCTATGCAAAACAGGCAAAAATCATTCATTTTGAAATAGACCCGGCCGAAATCAATAAAAATGTCAAGGTCGATGTAGCGGTTCTTGGCAATGCAAAAAAGACGTTGGAGTTATTGCTGCCGCTAATCAATGAAAACGAGCACAAAGAATGGCGTGCCGAATTCGATAAAAAATATAAGGAAGAGTTTGATGCGGTCATCGAAAAAGACATCCACCCGACCAAACCTGGATTGACCATGGGTGAGGTGGTTGAGCAAATCAACAAGGCTTCAAACCATGAAGCGGTTATTGTCACCGATGTGGGCCAACACCAGATGATTGCTTGCCGATATGCCAAGTTCAAGCAGTCAAAGAGCAATATCACCTCTGGCGGCCTAGGTACTATGGGCTTTGCCCTGCCAGCGGCCATCGGTGCCAAAATGGGTGCTCCCAAAAGAGAGGTGGTGGCCATTATCGGAGATGGGGGCTATCAAATGACCATTCAAGAACTCGGTGTTATTTTTCAGCACGACGTGGCGGTAAAAATCGTAGTGCTCAACAACGACCACCTGGGTATGGTACGCCAATGGCAAGAGTTGTTTTTCGACAGCCGCTATGCCTCCACGGTTATGACCAACCCCGATTTTGTGAAAATCGCTGAGGGCTACCATATCAAGGCACAAAGGGTTGAAAAGCGTGAAGATCTTGAAGGGGCCATTACAGAAATGATGGCCTCTAAGAAACCGTACTTTTTAGAAGTTAAAGTTGAAAAAGAAGACAATGTTTTTCCGATGATTCCATCAGGGGCTTCGGTTTCTGATATTCGTTTAAAATAATGCACATTCCAGATGGAGAAAAAATGGTATACCATATCGGTCTATTCAGAGAACAATGTTGGTCTCTTGAACAGAATTTCAGGTATTTTCCTGAAAAGGCACATCAATATTGAGAGCTTGAATGTTTCTAAGTCAGAAATCGAGCATGTGTCCAAGTTTACGATTGTGGTGCACACCACCGAGGATTGGACACGCAAGATTGTTCAACAAATCGAGAAACAGATAGAGGTGATCAAGGCGTTCTATCACACAGACGAAGAAACGATCTATCAAGAATCTGCCCTGTTTAAAATAGCCTCCCATTTGTTGTTCGACGAACCGCAGATCCAAAATGTGATCAAAGAGAGTAACTCGACCATTGTAACGGTCAACCGTGAGTTTTTCGTGTTGGCAAAAACGGGCCGCCGGCATGAAATCGATGAAATGCACGATGATCTTGAACCCTTTGGAATCATGCAATTTGTCCGCTCAGGAAGAATTACGGTCACCAAAAGTAAAATGCCGATTACCGAAATACTTGATGAAGTCAAAACTACCAATTAATAAAAACAAAATAGAATATTGAAAATGACAAACTACTTCAACACACTATCACTTCGAGAGCAATTGTCACAACTGGGAAAATGCCGATTTATGGATTATTCTGAATTCGCTGATGGTGTGACAGCCCTAAAAGGAAAAAAGATTGTGATTGTCGGGTGTGGTGCCCAAGGCCTAAACCAAGGTCTCAACATGCGCGATTCGGGCTTGGACATCTCCTATGCACTGCGCGAAGGGGCCATAAAAGAAAAAAGGCAATCGTACAAGAATGCCACTGAGAACAACTTTAAGGTGGGCACCTATGAAGAGTTGGTGCCGACGGCCGATTTGGTCATCAATTTGACCCCTGATAAGCAGCACACAAGCGTTGTCAGTGCGGTAATGCCGTTGATGAAGAAAGGGGCTACGCTTTCTTACTCCCACGGATTCAATATAGTTGAAGAAGGCATGCAGATCAGAAAAGACATCACGGTCATAATGGTGGCTCCCAAGAGTCCCGGTTCTGAGGTGCGCGAAGAGTACAAGCGCGGTTTTGGGGTACCGACCCTTATTGCAGTGCATCCTGAGAACGATCCAGAGGGAAAGGGGCTGGAAATTGCCAAGGCCTATGCCGCCGCAACCGGTGGCCACAAAGCTGGGGTATTGGAGTCGTCATTCGTGGCCGAGGTAAAATCGGATTTGATGGGCGAGCAGACCATTCTTTGCGGTCTTTTGCAAACTGGTTCGATACTTTGTTTTGACAAAATGATTGAAAAGGGCATTGAACCAGACTATGCTTCCAAATTGATCCAATATGGTTGGGAAACCATTACGGAAGGCTTGAAACATGGAGGAATTACCAATATGATGGACCGCCTTTCAAACCCAGCTAAAATAAAGGCATTCGAATTGGCAGAAGAAATGAAAGATATCATGCGGCCGTTGTTCCAAAAGCATATGGACGATATTATGAGCGGCCATTTCTCAAAAACCATGATGGAAGACTGGGCCAACGGAGATAAAAACTTATTGGAATGGCGGGCTGCCACAGGTGAGACCGCCTTTGAAAAGACCCCTGCCGGCGACCATGATATTTCAGAGCAAGAATATTACGACAACGGCGTGCTGATGGTGGCCTTTGTAAAGGCCGGTGTAGAGTTGGCCTACGAGACCATGACCGAATCCGGTATCATTGGCGAATCTGCCTATTATGAGTCACTACATGAGACACCCCTGATTGCCAACACCATCGCCAGAAAAAAATTGTTTGAAATGAACAGGGTCATTTCCGACACTGCGGAGTATGGTTGCTATTTATTTGACCATGCCTGCAAGCCCTTGTTGACCGACTTTATGAAAAAAGTCGATGTCGACATAATAGGGAAAACGTATGGGGAAGGCAAAGACAACGGCGTAGACAATGTAAAGCTGATAACCGTCAACAAAGCCATACGCGAACACGAGGTAGAGGTTGTAGGGGCACGTTTACGGGCATCGATGACCGCGATGAAACCCATAGTCTAGAAACTAAGGAAGGTGTCGCCCTTTGCGACCAATGAAGCACGAGAAACAAATTGTGATTATGGAAACAGCCACCACTTCGATTCCTGAACAATACCAAATCAAAGAGCCTATCCACCAAAGAACCTATTTGGTAAATGGCGAATTGCGCGAGTGGAACGGAAATACCTCAGAGGTCGTTTCTACCATCTCATCATCCACCGAGGGGTATAGACCTACTGTCTTGGGCAGTATTCCCGATATGGGAGAACCAGAGGCGCTGGATGCATTACAGGCCGCTATGGGCGCATATGACCGCGGGCAGGGCGTTTGGCCGACCATGAAGGTGAAAGACCGTATTGAGTGTATGGAGGCTTTCGTCAAAAAGATGGAACAGAAACGTGAGCAGGTGGTAAAGCTGCTTATGTGGGAAATCGGGAAATCAAAACCCGACTCTTATAAAGAGTTTGATAGAACGGTCGAATATATCCATGATACGATTGAAGAGTACAAGCAGTTGGACAGGGATTCGGCAAAGTTCCATAAACATGACGGTGTCTACGCCCATATACGTCGCGGGCCATTGGGTATTGTATTGTGCCTTGGGCCCTACAATTATCCGTTGAACGAGACATTCACCTTGTTGATTCCGGCCATCATCATGGGCAACACCACCATTTTCAAGCCTGCAAAGCACGGGGTGCTCTTAATAGGGCCGTTGTTAGAGGCTTTTCAAAGCAGCTTCCCCAAAGGGGTGGTGAATATCCTATTTGGCAGGGGTAGGGCCATTGCCGGGCCCATTATGAAAACGGGCAAGGTCGATGTGCTGGCGCTCATAGGCAACAGTAAATCGGCCAACGCCTTGCAAAACCAACACCCGAAGAGCAACCGTTTGCGCTTGGTGTTGGGCTTGGAAGCTAAAAATCCCGCTATTATCCTTCCCGATGCTGATCTTGAGCTTACCGTAAACGAGATCATTTCAGGAACTCTTTCCTACAACGGGCAACGTTGCACCGCTTTAAAAGTGGTGTATGTTCATGAAGATGTGAGGGAGGAATTCTTAAAGCGTTATTCTGAAAAGGTCGATAGCCTCAAGTTTGGTAATCCTTGGGATGAGGGGGTACACCTGACACCTTTACCGGAACCGGGTAAGCCAGATTACATAAAGGAACTACTTGATGACGCCGTGCAAAAAGGTGCCCAGGTACAGAACCGAAAAGGGGGCGAGATCACCGATAATTTTATTTGGCCTGCCGTGCTGTACCCCGTAACAAAAGATATGCGGGTCTATCAAGAAGAACAGTTTGGCCCCATAATTCCGGTACTCTCGTTTAAAGATATTAAAGAACCTTTGAATGACATGGCCGAATCAAATTATGGCCAACAGGTCAGCTTGTTCGGCAAAGACGTCTATACACTTTCGCCCCTTATCGATACCCTGGTCAACCTTGTATGCAGGGTGAACCTGAACAGTTCGTGCCAACGTGGGCCTGATGTATACCCGTTTACGGGAAGAAAAGATTCGGCACAAGCTACCTTGAGCGTCCATGATGCCTTGCGTTCATTTTCAATAAGGACCTTTGTTGCCTTTAAGGACAACGAGTTGAACAATGCCACTGTGGAACAGCTCTTGGAAGCCAAGGTCAGTAATTTTTTGAGTACCGATTATATTCTGTAGCGTATCTTTGACCGTAACCGACTTTAATTTTTTTTGCTATGGAAGGAACCAAGGCCATTACCCTAATGTTCACATGTTTATTTTTTTTTGGTTGTGCCGAATTGCAGGATGCGGTCAAAAATATTCCGACCAATCAACCGGTTTCTGAAAGGGAAATCATACTAGGACTGAAGCAGGCTCTTGAATTTGGCGTGGTAGAAGGCGTGGCCCTATTGAACCAAGAAGATGGTTATTTCAAAGACGAGGCTGTTAAAATCTTGTTGCCCGAAGAGCTAAAAAAAGTCGATGAGGCCTTGCGAAAAATAGGTCTTGCTTCGCTCGCCGACGAAGGGCTGAAGGTTTTGAACCGAGCAGCGGAAGATGCCGTGGGTGAGGCCAAACCCATCTTTATCAATGCCATAAAGCAATTCACCATCAATGATGCCAAAGAAATTCTGGTTTCAGACAATGATTTGGCGGCCACCCAATACTTGCAGCAGAAGACAACCTACCAATTGCAGCAGGCCTTTACCCCCAAAATTCAGAACTCTTTGAACAAGGTGGGTGCCGATAAAATATGGCAAGATATCATCAACAGGTACAACACCATACCCTTGGTAAAACCGGTAAATCCAAACCTTACCCAATATGTCACAGAACAGGCCATTGCGGGACTCTTTGTAAAAGTTGGGGATAAGGAAAAGGAAATCCGTAATTCCGTTAGCGCCCGAACAACCGCTTTGTTGCAAAAAGTGTTCGCCTTACAATAGCTTGAGGGCACCCAAAAGATTTTTTCTGGTTTGATTGCCCTTTCTCAAAGGTTTTTGGCCAACCAGTCACCGACTTCAGAGGTTTTACAGGCTTTTCCACCGTCAGCCAAATCTTCTGTTACAACACCTTGGTCCAGTGATTTATTGACCACATCACGTATGGCCTGTGCCTCTTTGGCCAGACCAAAATCATCGAACATCATGGCCGCCGACAAAACTGTTGCGAGAGGGTTGGCAATGTCTTTTCCTGCAGCTTGTGGGTAAGAGCCGTGGATCGGCTCGTAAAGCGACACCTCGCTACCTAAGGAAGACGAGGGCATCAACCCCATGGAGCCCGAAATCACCGAAGCTTCATCAGTCAAGATATCACCGAATAGATTGGCCGTAATAATGACATCGTACCCTTTGGGCCATTGAATCAATCGCATGGCCACAGCGTCTACGAATTCATATGATACTTCTACCTCTGGGTATTCTTTCTCCATGGCCTGTACCGTTTCACGCCATAAACGGGAGGCTTCCAAAACATTGGCCTTGTCTACACAACAGAGCTTTTTGTTTCGTTTCATGGCCATTTCGAATCCTTTTTTTGCCAACCGCTCTATTTCAAAACGGTGATAGGTCATGGTGTCAAAAGCCGTATTGCCATGGTTTAGCCGTCCCCGTTCACCGAAATATACACCACCGGTCAATTCCCTTAGAATAATCAAATCGGTACCTTCGATACGATCCCGTTTCAAGGGAGATTTATCGATCAATGATGGAAAGGTGAAGGTAGGGCGCACATTGGCAAACAGTCCAAGTTTTTGCCGCATCTTCAACAGGCCCTGTTCAGGGCGTACCTTGGCTGAGGGGTCGTTGTCAAATTTTGGATGGCCTATGGCCCCGAACAGCACGGCATCTGCATTGGTACAAATCTGGTGTGTTTCATCAGGGTACGGCTCACCGACCGCGTCAATGGCCGCAGCACCCGTCAGGGCCGGCTTCCATTCGATTTCATGGTTGAATTTCTTTGCAACGGCATCCGATACCTTTACGGCTTGATCAATTACTTCTGGGCCGATACCGTCACCAGCTAAAAGGGCTATAGTTAGTTTCATTTAGACAATGTCTTCTTTAAAATGAGGTTTATTTTGTATTCTATTTCAATAACCTTTTGAAATGGGTTCAATCTGACCAATTTTTTGTCTTGTATCTACTATCTTTTATCTAATATCTAAATCAAGTTCAACATTTTTTCAGTAGCCTTAATGGCCGATACTGTTTGGTCAGAATCCAGTCCGCGGGTTACAAATTCTTTGTTTTTGGTCTGCCATGTGATAATCGTTTCACAAAGGGCATCAGATCTACTTCCGGGTGGAATCCGCACAGCGTAATCGGTCAACTGTGGCAACGCAATCTTTTTACGATCGTAAATTTTGTGCAATGCGTTGATAAAGGCATCGAATTGGCCATCTCCCAGGGCGTTTTCCTCATATGATCTGCCGTTTATCTCCACCATTACGGTTGTGGATGGCTTAAGCCCCTTCGAATGTGTCAACACATATGATTTAATAAAAACTTTTTGCTGGAAAGAGCCGCTGTCCAGAACATCGGAAATGATATAGGGCAGGTCATCTTTGGTAACGGTCTCCTTCTTATCGCCCAGTTCGATGATGCGTTCGGTCACCTTTTTCAACTCGTCATCGTTCAGGGTTAGCCCCAGTTCTTGTAGGTTCTTTTGAATGTTGGCCTTGCCCGACGTTTTTCCTAAGGCATACTTACGCTTTCTACCAAAACGTTCGGGCAATAAATCATTGAAGTAAAGATTCTTTTTATTGTCTCCATCTGCATGTATTCCAGCAGTTTGTGTAAAGACGTTGTCTCCAACGATAGGTTTGTTCGCCGGTATGCCGAACCCGGTAAAGGTAGAAACCAGCCGACTCACTTTGTATAGGGCTTTTTCGTTGACATCAATGGCTACGCTATCAGACAAAAAATCATTGATAACGGCCACAGCGCTGGCTAGGGGGGCATTGCCGGCGCGTTCGCCCATACCGTTCACAGTCAGGTGCAGGCCGTGGCACCCAGCCTTGACAGCTTCCATGACGTTTGAAACACTTAAATCGTAGTCGTTATGTCCATGAAAATCTATATGGCTGTCAGGGTAGCGGTCCACAATCAAACCGACGTACTCCCTGGTTTCGTTCGGGGTCAAGATACCAAGGGTATCTGGCAGCAAAATACGTTTAATGGGTTGTTGTGACAAAAAATCGAGAAACTGCAGTACATATTCTCTTGAGTTTCGCATACCATTGCTCCAATCCTCTAAGTACACATTGGTTTCAATGCCCATTTTTTGGGCCTTTGAAACTACTTGTGCTATTTCTTTGAAATGCTCCTCAGGTTTTTTTCGCAATTGATGTGTCAAATGGTTCAAAGAGCCTTTGGTCAACAAGTTTTGAACCTTAGCACCTGCCTTTTGCATCCACTTTAGGGAAGCTCCGCCGTCAACAAAAGTCAGCACTTCCACACGGTTCAAATATCCATTTTCCTTTGCCCAATCCGTTATGCTCTTAACAGCTTGGAACTCGCCTTCCGATACCCGTGCAGAGGCCACTTCTATACGGTTGACCTTTAGTTCTTCAAGCAACAGCTTTGCCAAGGTCAGTTTTTCCAATGATGAAAAGGAAACCCCAGAAGTTTGTTCGCCATCGCGAAGGGTGGTATCCATTATTTCGACAGGCCTTCTCATCTAAAGGGAGTTGTTTATGGTTGGAATTAAAAAGGTCTTTTTTCGGCAAATGCCTTTATTTCCTCCTTCATGGCAACCAAATAATCGATATCGTCATAACCGTTCAGCATATTTTCCTTCTTATAGCTGTTGATGTCAAATGTTTCATGTTCTCCAGTACTGAGGATGGTAACGGTTTGCTCTGGAAGGTTGACCTCAAACTCTGCTTTGGGGTCAGCCTCTATGGCCTTGAAAATCTTATCCAAAAAATCAGCGCTGACCTGTACGGGAAGCACTCCTATATTCAAACAGTTATTGCGAAAAATATCGGCAAAGAAGCTTGAGATAACACAGCGAAACCCATAGTCGTAAACAGCCCACGCAGCGTGCTCGCGCGAAGAGCCCGAACCAAAGTTTTTACCTCCGACCAATATTTTTCCACCATAAATTGGATTGTTCAGTACAAAATTTTCTTTTGGGGTGCCATCTGGGTGATACCGCCAATCACGAAAAAGGTTGTCTCCAAAGCCTTTGCGTTCTGTGGCCTTTAAAAACCGTGCCGGAATAATTTGATCGGTGTCCACGTTCTCAATAGGGAGCGGTACCGCTGTACTTTGTAGTATATTGAATTTATCGTAAGCCATTTTCAGATGTTAGATGTTAGACTTTTGATGGTTTAGACCAATTCAGGTTTAAGAAGTTCGCGCGGATCGGTGACCTTGCCGGTTACAGCTGTGGCCGCTGCTACCAACGGACTTGCCAAAATGGTGCGCGCACCAGGTCCCTGACGTCCTTCGAAATTTCGGTTCGAAGTACTGACCGCCAGTTTTCCCGCTGGAATCTTGTCATCGTTCATCGCCAAACAAGCTGAGCAGCCTGGCTCACGTAACGAGAACCCCGCTTCGGTCAAAATATCGAGGATTCCCTCTTCCTTGATTTTGTCTTCGACTACGTGGCTTCCTGGCACTAGCCATACCGTGATGCCGTCGGCCTTTTTTCGACCTTTTACAATGGAAGCGAATGCGCGAAAATCTTCAATACGGGCATTGGTACAGCTTCCTAGAAAAACGTAATCCACTTTTTTGCCCATCAAAGGCGCACCCTGCTCAAATCCCATATATTCCAATGACTTTTGAAAGGTGACCTCGTTTGCTTGCACATCATTGGCAGTGGGGATCTTTTGGGTGATTCCGATGCCCATGCCAGGGTTGGTGCCATAGGTAACCATAGGCTCAATCTCTTGGGCATCAAAATTGAATTCCATATCAAATTGGGCGTCTTCATCGGTCTTCAAGGTCTGCCAATACTCCATGGCTTTGTCCCAATCAGCTCCCTTGGGGGTATATTCCCTGCCCTTTATATAATCAAATGTTTTCTGGTCTGGTGCGACCATTCCACCACGCGCTCCCATTTCAATGCTCATGTTGCAAACGGTCATACGGCCTTCCATGCTCATATTTTCAAAGACCTCACCGGCATATTCGACAAAATGGCCTGTGGCACCTGAAGTGGTCAGTTTAGAAATGATGAAAAGTGCTACATCTTTCGGGGTGACCCCAAAACCGAGCTCGCCGTCAACGGTAATGCGCATTTTCTTGGGCTTTGGCTGCATGATGCACTGCGTAGAGAGTACCATCTCAACCTCAGAGGTGCCGATACCAAAGGCAATGGCCCCAAACGCCCCATGGGTAGAGGTATGTGAGTCGCCACACACAATGGTGGCACCCGGCAACGTGATGCCATTTTCAGGCCCGACCACGTGCACAATACCATTCTTTCTATGTCCGAGCCCCCAATGCTCAATATTCCACTCTGCGGTATTCTCTTGCAAGGCTTTCAATTGAATGGCAGAGAGCGGGTCTTCGACCGGCATATGCTGGTTCAATGTTGGTGTGTTATGGTCGGCCGTGGCAAAAGTGCGCTCTGGGTACAAAACCGAATTGCCCCGGTTCTTAAGCCCCAAAAATGCGACCGGACTTGTAACCTCGTGAATAAAGTGTCGGTCAATGAACAACACATCAGGTCCACCTTCTATCTTTCGAACCACATGTGAATCCCATACCTTGTCAAACAATGTTTTCATTTCCATTTCAAATTTTAGAGGGTTGACATGTTGTGTAATCGCTTGAATACCCTTTTCATGCCCTTAAAATCAAGCTTCAAACTTACGAAAGACTATAGCGGGGCTGAAATATTACCTCTGAAAATTACGATGCCCAACTCCATTTTGCACAACAACCAATGACCTTGTCAACGGGCACTGGCCCCATGTCTGCCCACGCAAGAGTACTTAGTTTAACAAAAAGGCAAAACGGATTAACACTATGGTAACGAAAATGGCGGGAGTACATCAGTATTTTCGAAAAAACCTAATTTATTCATTAACAGCAAACAACAAACCAATGAAAAGAAGCTACACTAAAATTTCCATGCTGCTGCTGCTCGCGGTCTTTTGTTTTTCAACAGAAGCTCTAGCGCAACTCGACCTGCCCAGAGGGAGTCAAAAAGCCAAGGTATCTCAACGCATAGGTATTACCGATATTACGATTGTCTATTCACGACCGAGTGTGAACGATCGTGAAATTTGGGGAAACCTAGTGCCGTATGGCATGAACAATCTTGGATTTGGAACCGCTACAGAATCGCCTTGGCGGGCCGGTGCCAATGAGAACACCATTTTTAAGACAACTGACGATATCAAAGTCGAAGGAAAAGATTTGCCCGCCGGTAAATACGGACTCCATATGATTATGAATGAAGACAACACGGCAACCGTTATTTTTTCAAAGAACCACGGCGCTTGGGGGCAGCTTTTTTTACGACCCTGCCGAAGATGCGCTTCGGGTCGATGTCACCACCAAAGAAATACCCCATAAAGAACAGTTACAATTTGAATTCAATGAAGTGGATGCAACTTCGGCCGTGGCCTCTTTGAATTGGGAAAAGAAGCAGGTTCCGTTTAAGATCGAGGTGCCAGTCACCGACATTGTATTGGCTGACATTCGTCAAAAATTGCAGGCACAGCCCGGTTTCAATCGCCAGACTTGGGAGCAGGCCGCCAACTTCGCCCTCAACAACGGAGGCGACCTCGATGAAGCGCTGCAATGGATAGATGCGGCCATTGCAGGTCAGTTCTTCAGTCAAAAAACATTCAACAATTTGAGCATTAAAGCACAAATTCTGGCCAAGCAGGGCAAGACTGCCGAGGCAGAAGCATTGATGGAAGAAGCCCTGCCTCTGGGCACGGTATTTCAGGTACATGGCTATGGGCGCCAGCTGATCGCGCAGGGGCAAACCGATAAGGCCATGGAGGTCTTTCAATGGAATGCCAAAAACCATAAGAATACTTGGCCGGTTCACTACGGGCTCGCAAGGGCCTATTCTGCCAAAGGTGACCATAAATCAACTTTGAAGCACTTAAAGATTGCTTTGCAAAATGCGCCCGCACAGGCAAATCGAGACAGGGTTCAAGCCAACATTGAAAAAGCAGAAAAGGGCGAGAGCATCAACTAACCTTCATTTTACCTAGCCTATAAACGCCCGGCAATGCTGGGCGTTTTAACTTATATACCCCCAAATCGCCTTGTCCTTTACCATTTTTGCATAGTGCTTTCGAACCGGTAAATGTTCAGGCTTTTCCATTTTAGGATCTTCTTTTAGCAACCGAAGGGCATGGTGGCGGGCGGTTTTAAGGATTTGGTTGTCTTTGACAATGTCAGCGATTTTCAGGTTTAGCAATCCGCTTTGTTGGGTGCCCATCAAGTCGCCTGGGCCACGCAGTTTCAAATCGACCTCGGCAATCTCAAAACCGTCGTTGGTGCGTACCATGGTCTGTAAACGTGTACGGGCATCATCTGAAAGTTTGTTGCCTGTCATTAAAACACAATAGCTCTGTTCGGCCCCACGGCCGACACGGCCACGTAACTGGTGCAATTGTGAAAGCCCGAACCGTTCGGCGCTTTCAATGACCATGACCGAGGCGTTGGGTACATTGACGCCCACCTCAATAACCGTGGTGGCCACCATTAGCTGTGTCTCGCCCTTTACAAAACGGGTCATCTCATAATCCTTATCCTCAGCTTTCATGCGCCCATGCACAATCGAGATTTGATAATCAGGCATTGGAAACTCACGAGAGATGCTTTCGTATCCATCCATCAAGTCTTTATAATCCAAAGCCTCTGATTCTTGAATCAAGGGATATACGATATAGACCTGTCTTCCCTTTTTAATTTCCTCCCTCAGAAAATGGAAGACCTTTAATCGGTTTGAGTCATATCGGTGTACGGTCTTTATTGGCTTTCTACCGGGTGGTAGCTCATCTATTATTGAAATGTCCAAATCACCGTAAAGGCTCATTGCCAATGTTCGTGGAATAGGGGTTGCCGTCATGACCAGAATGTGGGGTGGAACAGCCCCCCCAACCTCCCCTTTATCAGGGCTTGGGTGGGAAGCTCCTTTTTTCCATAACTTCGAACGCTGCGCGACACCAAAGCGATGTTGTTCATCAACAATTGCCAGACCAAGGCTTTTGAAGCGCACCTTTTCTTCCAGAACGGCATGGGTGCCCACCAGAATGTCCAGAGAGCCATTTTCAAGCCGCTCGTGTATGGTTTTGCGAGTCGATTTCTTGGTAGAGCCGGTCAGCAATTCGATGGAGACATCCATTTTGCCCAACAGCTCTTTAAGTCCGTTGTAGTGTTGGTTGGCTAGAATTTCGGTGGGTGCCATAAGGCAGGTCTGAAAGCCATTATCAATGGCGAGCAACATGCTCATCAGTGCCACAATGGTCTTGCCCGATCCCACATCACCCTGAAGCAACCGGTTCATTTGGGCATTGCTGCCAAGATCGGCGCGAATTTCTTTGATAACCCTTTTTTGGGCCTTGGTCAGTTCAAACGGCAGGTGCTCGCTAAAAAAGGTATTGAACAGATGGCCCACTTTTTCAAATGGGAATCCCTTTATTTTCTGTTTTCGGATAATTTTTTTTGATATAAGCTGCAACTGTACAAAAAATAGTTCTTCAAACTTGAGGCGAAACTTTGCCTTGGCCAATGATTCCTGGTCTTTGGGAAAGTGTATGTGCAACAAGGCCTCAGATTTCGGAAGTAACTGCAGCTCCTGCAAAATAATGGAAGGGAGGGTTTCTTCAAACTGCCCCCTGGATTCGAGCAACAATTGTTGTTGTAACTTACTGATTACCCTATTGGTAATGCCTTTGGCTGCCAGTTTCTCTGTAGAGGGATAAATGGGCTGCATGGCTATTTTCAACCCTCTTTCATGATTTTTTAGAAGTTCCATTTCAGGATGAGGCATTGAAAAGATATTGCCAAAACGGTTCACCCGCCCAAACACTACATAGGGCTCGTTTATTTTGATGTTCTCACGAATCCATTTGTAGCCTCTGAACCAAACCAGTTCCATTTTGCCCGTATCATCAGCAAAAGTGGCCACCAACCGTTTTCCCCTTTTCTGTTCAACCGTTTTAAGATGTACAATTTTGCCAACTATCTGTACATCGGCACCGCTATCTTTCAATTGGTTGATTTTGTAGTATTGGGTCTTATCGAGATAGCGGTTTGGGTAGAGCTGTAGCAGGTCGCCGTAGGTATGAACGCCCAATTCGCTCTTTAGGGTCTCGGCTCGATTGGGCCCGACACCCTTGAGATAGGCGATAGGGGTTTGTAGAAAATTGGGGTTCATCGGACTAAATTATGTATTTTGGATTGACTTTTGCTGCCCTTCTAACATGAGACGATGCTGCCTGCTCTTTATTTTGGTTTCTTTGATGTCTTACGGACAAAACCCGGCCCGTGTGGATTTCACCTCTGCGACCGTCTCAATTCATCCGGATCCCATCGAAAAATCCATTAAGGGAAGCGTGGTCTATACCTTCGAAGTGTTGCACAAAACCGATTCTGTTTACCTAGACGCCATCGACACCCATTTCAACAAAATCATGGTCAATGGCAAAGCGGCGCCCTATTCGTATAATGGCAGTAAAATAAGTGTTTTGGCACCGGCCCAATTGGGAACGCACAAATTAAAAATCGACTACGAAGTCCGACCCAAGCAGACTGTTTATTTCTTGGGGTGGGATGATGAAATTGAAGGCAACGAACAGATATGGACCCAAGGCCAGGGCAAATACACCAGTCATTGGCT
Source organism: Flagellimonas lutaonensis (assembly GCF_000963865.1). Classification (NCBI taxonomy): domain Bacteria; kingdom Pseudomonadati; phylum Bacteroidota; class Flavobacteriia; order Flavobacteriales; family Flavobacteriaceae; genus Flagellimonas; species Flagellimonas lutaonensis. The sequence goes on along the minus strand of NZ_CP011071.1, from coordinate 3,119,494 downwards.
GCCCAGCTTTGATGATATGACTGAAAAGCTTGAAGTGGATTTAAGTATTGTCGCAGATATGGGGCTTCAGGTTTTGGCCAACGGAAGCTTGAAATCTTTGGATACCGTTAATGAATACCATCGGAGATGGCATTATGATATGACAAACCCCATGAGCAGCTATCTCGCCGCTTTTGTCATCGGTGATTTTGATAAAAAAACCATCAAATCAAATTCTGGCATTCCGATCGAGCTGTACTATGAGCCCAAAGACAGCACAAAAGTGGAACCGAGCTATCGGTATACCAAAGAAATCTTCGATTTTTTAGAGGCTGAAATTGGAGTGCCCTATCCGTGGCAAAATTATAAGCAGGTACCGGTACATGATTTTCTCTATGCAGGAATGGAGAATACCACCCTGACAATTTTTTCGAATACGTATGTCATCGATTCCACCGCATTTATCGATAAAAACTATGTGAATGTCAATGCCCATGAGCTGGCCCACCAATGGTTTGGCAATCTGGTCACTGAAACAAGCGGAAAGTACCATTGGCTGCACGAAGGCTTTGCGACGTATTATGCGTATTTGGCAGAAAAAGAAATTTTTGGGGAAGACTATTTCTATTGGCACCTGTTGGACAAGGCCAAAATCTTGTACACGTTATCTGAAAATGGCGATGGAGAGGCATTGACAAATCCCAATGCGAACAGCCTGACCTTCTACGAAAAGGGCGCTTGGGCTTTGGTGATGCTGCGCCAGCTGGTAGGGGAAAAGGCATTTAAAAGCGGTGTTGCGAACTATCTAAGAAAATATAGTTTTAAAAACGTGACCATTGCCGATTTTTTGGCCGAAATGGAAACGGCCAGTGGCAAAGACCTCTCCAGCTTTCAGGAAGAATGGCTGGAAAATGAAGAATTTCCCTGGGAAGCCACCAAAACATACTTGATAAAACACAGACATGGCATCAAAACATATTTCCAGTTAAACGATGCCGATGAAGAGACCATAAAAAACATGAAATGGTACCATAGTGGCGCCTCAGACGAGTTGAAAAGACAGCTTATTTTAATGTATGGCGAAAAGATTCCCGTTCCCGACTTGAAAACAATCCTGACCAACGAAAAAGACTTGAAAACCAGACAAGCTGTGGCACAGGTGGTCGAAAAGATTCCCTTCGAACTGAAGGAAGCTTTTGAATCGCTTCTTAAAGATGAAAGCTATATGACCCAAGAACTGGCACTGTTCAAGTTGTGGTCGAACTTTCCGTCCGAAAGAAAAAAGTATTTAGACAAAACACAGGGTTTGATAGGGCTTCCGAATAAGAACATCCGCCTATTGTGGTTGACCCTGGCCTTGGTGACCCCAGATGTTTCGCCTAAGAATAAGCAAGTGTATTTTCATGAACTGAACGGCTACACCGCACCACACCATCATTTTGAAGTGCGCCAAATGGCCTTTCAATATCTATTCAGCATCAATGCACTTAAGGATACGGCCCTGGTAAACCTAATCGATGCAACCAATCACCACGTATGGCAGTTCAAAAAGTTTTCAAGAAATTTAGTGGGAAAACTTATGGCAGACCAACAGATGTCACAGCGTTTAAAAGAGGTGTACAAAACACTTTCAAAGGAAATGAGAACAATTTTTGACGAGCTTACCAAAAAATGAGGGCATTGGTCATATCAGGTGGGGGTAGCAAAGGGGCCTTCGCAGGGGGGGTGGCCCAGTTTTTGATCGAAGAGGCCAGGCATCGGTACGATCTCTTCGTGGGAACCTCAACGGGGAGCCTTTTAATTTCACATCTTGCCCTCAACAAGATCGACAAAATCAAGGAAATTTATTCTTCCGTCGATCAAGATAGCATTTTCAGTAGCTGCCCCTTTGTAATCAAGCGAAAACACGGCCAAGAAATGATTGCCATCAACCATTGGAACGTACTCAGAAACTTCATGAAAGGCAGTAAAACCTTTGGTGAAAGTGAAAACCTCAGAGAACTGATACGGCGTAGCATCACTCCTGAAGAATTCAACTTGCTCAAGAACAGTACCACAGATGTGGTGGTAACCGTATCAAACCTTTCGTTGAACCAAGTGGAATATAAATCCATTAACGACTGCACATACGACGATTATTGCGACTGGATTTGGATATCATCGAATTACACACCCTTTATGAGCTTGGTCAGAAAAAACGGCTGTGAATATGCTGATGGCGGACTGGGGAGCCTTGTGCCCATAGAGGAGGCGATCAAAAGAGGGGCCACCGAGGTAGATGTGATCGTGCTGCACACAGAGGTGAATTACCTGAACCGTATGCCCTCGCGTAATCCGTTTGAACTGATTACCACCATTTTTGCATTCATGCTCGACCGAATTGAGCACCAAAATGTCAGAATCGGTAAAATGACGGCCAACCAGCACAATGCCATCATCAATTTCTACTATACCCCAACGGTATTGACCACTAACTCATTGATTTTTAACAAAGAACGTATGACGCTCTGGTGGAAAAAAGGTTACTTATACGCAAAAAATAAAAATGACGAAACCAATCCGATTGAGCCGTATATCCAAGAATGAAAAAACACATTGTTTTTTGTGTTTAAAGTTTAGGGTAAATATTCATAAATAGGAAAATATTGGATGGTTTAAGCCCTTGGATTCAAAAATCAGCTTTTAAATAGATCCTTTTTAGAAGAAGCATTGTTATTGAAGGAAAAGTTTCGGTGAAACAACGGAATTAGAAAAATCTTCCTTGCCATGATTGCCTTTATCATTCTCTACAGGCTAAAGATGCAATGTTGGAAGAAACAATCCGATGTAAACTTTTAAACACATAAACAACTAAACTTATTATCCCCAAAGATCGCTGACCTCTTTTTTGATATAGGAAAGGGCAGTGGTCGAAGGCGATTGTTTTTCCATGGTCTGGTTGAGAATGTCTTCTCGAAGTCTATCGGCCGAATCGGCCTCGCTCATGGCCGCAGAACGAATAATTTGGATGGTGGCACTCTTGGCGGCCTTGATGATGTTCCAGCACTCATCACTCATGTAGATTTGCTGCGAGAGGTTGTGCTCAAACTCGTTCTCTATCTGTTTGACCAACAGGTTTTCATACTTTGACTTGTCTTGCCCTTGGGGCGATACACGCACCACCAGATTATTGATTGCGATGCGCTCCAAGAAGAGGGCCATTCGCTCATAGGCCTGCAATCGTATGGGAAGAGCTTGTTTTGATGTTTCTTTATGCAAAAGAAATCTTCGTCGGCCTTCTTCGTTTCTGGTATGCAAACGGAAAAAGTAAAATGCCACGGCCCCGGTTACCACGGCGGGCAATAGAAATGCAAAAAGTTGTAGGATTTGGTCTCCTGTCATGTTAGGATGGTTTGATTCTTTTTGTACAACGCACTATTTTCATAAAAAGTATGGCCTACCTTTAGTTAAGGCTTTCCTTTACTTTTTTATAGAAATCTTCGTGGTCAGGCTCCAGTCTAATGTTGATTCCTTCCTTGAAATTACCGTCCCTCACCTCAATTTGAATACGTTCAGGCGCTACATTGTGGTTTTCTATAAGGGCACTGGCAACAGCAGTGACCTGTTGTAAGGTAAGGCCAAATTCGCCGGTAATGTTGAGCCCTTGTACCACAACCTTGCGGTCGGGGGCCAGATTTAAGAATTGTGCTATCCGATTTAACCATTCACCGCTTTCTGGGGCAAGGGTTGTGGCCGTGTCACTTCCGAAAAGCGAAGCGAGACTATTACCAATAACCACAGTTCCGTTACCGGTGCCTAGTTTGGCATCTTCCCCCAAGGTCTGCTTCCCCTTGGTGATCAATGCAATGGCCGACGAATCATTCGATGAAAAGGTATTGGTTATTAACTTCATCTGTTGCTCTTTTTCTTTAAGACTGGCCAAGGCCTTATTTACCGTCTCGGAGTTCTTACTTGATATCTCTGAAAAACTGTTCAGGTTTTTCATGAGGGTGGCATTGGCTTCACGAAGGCTTTCATTCTGGTTTTGAAGCGTTTTTGCCTGGGCTTCGTTCGCAGAGGCGATACGTTGGTATTTTGCAAGGGAATCTTCGACCATGCGAAGCTTTGTCCTTAGCGTATCAATTTCAGCCAACAGTTCGCTCTTTCGCTGGGCCTGCAGTGTAGAGAGCATTAGAACATTCATTAGCACAAGAAGGGTAATTTTTTTCATACACTTATATTTTTTACTGTCCATTCTCTAAATAATCCAACGCCAGTTCGGTCATGGCCTTCACTCCCAAAACCAGTCCGCTATCATCAATCAAGAAATCGGGGGTGTGGTGGGGGTAGGGGTTCTCGTTTCCGGGCGTCATTCCTCCCAAAAAGAAAAAGAAACCGGGCACTTCCCTTTGAAAATAAGAAAAATCCTCTGCCCCGGTAATGGCGTTCTGCGTGACCACATTATCCGTACCGGCCACCCGTTGCAAAGTGGGCAGCATCTGGGTAACCAGATCAGGGTCATTGTAGGTAATATCGGTGTTATCTTGAATGTCGATGGTCGCTTCGCCTCCATATGCCTTGGCAATGGTGGCCACCATTTCTTTCATCCGTCGACTTATTTTCTCTTTCATATTATAATCGAGGGTGCGAATGGTACCGCGCATTTCTGCTGATTCAGGTATGATGTTCGAACGTACACCGCTTTTGATTTTGCCAACCGTTATCACCGCGGCCTCGTTGGTAAGGTCCATCTCCCTGCTAATGATGGTTTGTAGCCCGTCTATGATCTTGGCACTGATCAAAATGGGATCTACGCCAGACCATGGCCTTGAGCCGTGGCTCTGTTTGCCTTTAACGTTGATGACGAAGCTCTGTGCCGCTGCCATGGCCCCACCTGATTTGTATCGAATCGTTCCCACGGGGGTCTGCGAATTGATATGGAGGCCAAAAATGGCATCAACATCAGGGTTTTTCAGCACGCCCTCTTTGATCATCAATGCGGCACCTCCCTCTTCACCCGGTGGTGGCCCTTCTTCCGCGGGCTGGAATATAAATTTTACCGTGCCGTTTATTTTATCTTTGTTCTTGCTCAATATTTCAGCTACACCCATTAAAATGGCCACATGGGTATCATGGCCGCAGGCATGCATCACACCAACCTTTTCACCCAAATACTCGCCCGTTACGTTCGATTTGAAAGGAAGGTCATTGCGTTCGGTCACCGGAAGCGCATCCATATCGGCACGCAGGGCAACCACCTTGCCCGGTCTGTTTCCCTTTAAAATGCCGACAACACCCGTATGGGCCACCCCGGTCTGCACCTCAATGCCCAATGACCGCAAATGCTTGGCAATCTTCTCGGCGGTCTTGAACTCCCGGTTGCTCAGTTCAGGATTTTGGTGGATGTCACGCCGCCATTGGATCACCTTCTCTTCAATGGCCTTGTACTCTTCTTCAAGGTTTGGGCCTTGGGCCACAAGCGACAGGCAGAATAGTGAAAAACAAAATGTTGGAAATAATCGCATGATAAATAGTTTAGAATTTAATTAACCGGTATCCGTCGTTTTGTGCTTGAATGAGGGCCGTCATGGCCGATAGGGCCAATTGAACCCCTTCTATTGCCTCTTCAATGGGTATGTTGCGCGAAAGGGATGATTGCCCACAGAAAACGAACTGCACCCCTGCATCCATCAACTGCGCAATCATTTCGGCATTCGGATTGTCGGTTCCGAACCGCTTTCGGTAGCCGGTATTTGCCAAAATATCTTTGGATGCCTTGTTGTGAACCACCAACATGACCTTCATGTTCTCTGGTTTTACACCACTTCTGGCGTGCATGTTCATAAAACGTGCAGCCGTTTCGATGCTTTTATTGAGTGTTGAGGGATCTTCGGGGCTGTTCATAATATCGAAGACTACCTTAAAATCAGTACCAATCCTTGTTTTGTAATCGGGGTGGGTAACATCCCAGACCGCACCGTAACCATTGATGATCGGTCCTGGCCTCTTTTCTTGGGCCAAAACGGCGGTCATGGGCAAAAATGTGAAGAGTAATAGGACAATATTTCTTTTCATGCCCCTAAATATATTCAAAAATGCGACGAAGTAACGAGCCTGTTTAAAAGTTATGCCCGTTCCATTTCCCGATAATCGGAAGAATGGCTAATTTCACTTGCTGGTAAGCGCAAATGCCGATAACATGAACTATCTGAACGAACTGAACGATGCACAAAAGGCACCTGTGTTGCACAAAGACGGGGCCTTGATGGTGATTGCCGGTGCGGGATCGGGAAAGACACGGGTATTGACCTATCGCATTGCCTATTTGATGCAACAAGGCGTTGACCCCTTCAATATTTTGGCATTGACCTTTACCAACAAAGCGGCACGCGAAATGAAAAAGCGAATTGCCTACATTGTGGGCGAATCGGAGGCCAAATATCTTTGGATGGGCACCTTTCACTCTATTTTTGCCCGTCTTCTCCGGTATGATGGCGATAAACTTGGTTTTCCGAGCAATTTCACTATTTACGACACGCAGGACTCACAGCGGCTCATTGCATCCATCATCAAGGAAATGGGCTTGGACAAGGACATATACAAGTACAAGCAGATACAGAACCGCATCTCGTCTTACAAAAACAGTCTGATAACGGTCAAGGCCTATTTTCAGAATCCTGAATTGATGGAGGCCGATGCCATGGCCAAGCGCCCACGATTGGGCGAAATTTACCAAAACTATGTGGAGCGTTGCTTTAAGGCTGGGGCCATGGACTTTGACGATCTGTTGCTGCGCACCAATGAACTGCTGACCCGTTTTCCAGAGGTTTTAATGAAGTACCAAGAACGGTTCAAATACATCTTGGTAGACGAGTACCAAGACACCAACCACTCGCAATATCTCATTGTGCGGGCCCTGGCCGACCGCTACCAGAACATTTGCGTGGTGGGCGATGATGCCCAGAGTATCTATTCGTTCAGAGGTGCCAACATCAGCAACATCCTCAACTTTCAACGTGATTATGACGATGTGGCCGTCTACCGTTTAGAGCAGAATTACCGCTCTACCAAAAATATTGTAAATGCCGCCAACTCCATTATCGCCAAAAACAAGAACCAATTGGAGAAAGTAGTCTGGACGGCCAATGACGAGGGCAACAAAATAAAGATACACCGAAGCCCCACAGATGCAGAAGAGGGGCGCTATGTGGCAAGCTCCATTTTTGAGAATAAAATGCAGCACCAACTCAAGAATGGTGATTTTGCGGTGCTCTACAGAACCAACTCTCAGTCGAGGGCCATCGAAGATGCGCTTCGCAAGCGTGATATTCCCTATCGTATTTACGGGGGACTTTCCTTTTACCAACGCAAGGAAATCAAAGATGTGCTCGCCTACCTTCGCCTGATCATCAATCCTAAAGACGAAGAGGCCCTGAAAAGGGTCATCAATTTCCCGGCAAGGGGTATCGGGCAAACTACCATTGATAAATTGGTGGTGGCGGCCAACCATTATGGCCGTTCGATATTTGAGGTGATGGAGAATTTAGACAAGCTCGACTTGAACATTAATTCAGGCACCAAGAACAAGCTTCGGAATTTTGTGACCATGATCAAAAGCTTTCAGATCATGAACGAACAGACCGATGCCTTTACACTTGCTGAACATGTGGCCAAAAAGTCGGGTCTTTTGATGGAGTTCAAAAAAGATGGCACGCCCGAAGGCATAGGCCGAATGGAGAATATCGAAGAGTTGCTCAATGGTATCAAAGACTTTGTGGAGGGCCAAAAAGAGCTGGCCGAGGCCAAAGGCGACCTGACAGAGTTCTTGGAAGATGTGGCGCTGGCCACCGATCTAGACAAGGATATCGGCGATGATGACCGCGTTGCGCTCATGACCATACATTTGGCCAAGGGATTGGAGTTTCCGTATGTGTATATCGTGGGAATGGAAGAAGATCTGTTTCCCTCGGCCATGAGCATGAACACGCGAAGTGAGCTCGAAGAAGAACGGAGGCTATTCTACGTAGCCTTGACCCGTGCCGAAAAACAAGCCCATCTGACCTATACCCAGAACCGTTATCGTTGGGGCAAGCTGATCGATGCCGAACCCAGTCGTTTTTTGGAAGAAATCGAAGAACAGTATGTTGAAAACCTCACTCCGATAAATGATGGATACCGTTACAAATCGATGATCAACGCCGATATTTTTGGTGAGGTCGATAAGGGCAAGTTGCGGCAGGTAAAACCTAAGAACGGAACCCCTCCAAAAGTGGTCGGACCAAATGAAAATCAGTTGAGAAGGCTAAGGAAAATAAAGCCCGAATTGTCGACACCCACAAAAAGCGATGTTGTAATCGACCCCAACCTCGCCGAAGGGGCCCTGGTGAACCACACCCGTTTTGGCAAGGGAAAAGTCCTGAAAATTGAGGGAGTGGGCAATGACAAAAAGGCCGAGATCCAGTTTGAAAAAGGCGATGTAAAAAAACTGCTTTTGCGCTTTGCCAAACTCGAGGTATTGTCATAACTTTTCTGTTACTGTGAGTTCAACATAAGTTTTTATTCAAATTGCTGATTTTTAATATTTTAAATAATCATGTCAGATTGAGCGAAGTGACATCGTTTAATATTTGATGCCATGAACATTGCCTTTTTATATTGAAAATCATATTATGTTAGACAGCAAAAATGGCCGAGTTCATCAAAATATATGAAGAGAATCCCAATCCCAAAGAAATCAAGCGGGTAGTGGAGGTACTCCGCAGGGGAGGGCTGGTCATTTACCCAACAGATACCGTGTATGGTCTGGGCTGTGATATTACCAATTCAAAAGCCTTGGAAAGAATTGCACGTATCAAAGGGGTAAAATTGGCCAAGGCCAATTGGTCGTTCATTTGTGCAGACCTGAGCAATCTATCCGACTATGTCAGACAAATCGACAATGCAACCTTTAAACTGTTAAAAAGGGCATTGCCAGGGCCGTACACCTTTATACTTCCGGGTAACAACAACCTTCCGAAAGATTTTAAAAAGAAAAAGACTGTAGGTATTCGGGTGCCCGACAACAATATTGCCAGAACCTTGGTCGAGCAGCTGGGCAATCCGATCGTGTCGACCTCGATACGGGATGAAGACGATGTAATCGAGTACACCACCGATCCAGAACTAATCTACGAGAAGTGGCAAAATTTGGTCGATGTGGTCATTGACGGGGGCTATGGCGACAATGTGGCCTCAACGGTCATTGACCTATCGGAAGGAGAACCCACTGTGCTTAGGGAAGGGAAAGGCAGTTTGGACATTCTATAAAAAAAGCGGCCCATTTTCAGGCCGCTTTTCTATCTTTTAAAAAGGTTTCAGGATTATTTTCCACCTCCGCCAATGGCAGGGTCTTTCATTCCTTCCTCGATCATGCTATAGAACTGATCCAATTTTGGAAGCACCACGATACGGGTTCTTCTGTTCTTGGCCCTGTTGTCAGCTGTTGTGTTATCCAACAATGGTACGTGTTCACCTCTACCGGCAGCAGTCATTCTCTTTGGATCTACACCAAAGTCGTTTTGAAGAATTCGTACAATTGAAGTGGCACGCTTCACACTCAAATCCCAGTTGTCTTCTAGGCATTGGGTTCTAATTGGAACATTATCAGTATGGCCTTCAACCATAAACTCAAAATCTGGCTTGTTGTTGACCACTTTGGCCACTTTGCCCAATACCTCTTTGGCAGCAGGGGTTACGTTGTAACTACCGCTTCTAAACAACAGTTTATCTGAAATGGAAACGAACACGACACCTTTTTCTACGCTTATTTCGATGTCTTCATCGTCTAAATTGCCCAGCACTCCCTTCAAGCTTTGAACAAGTGCCAAGTTCACAGAGTCTCTACGGGTAATGGCGTCTTGCAATTTTCTGATGGTCAAGTCTTTTTCACGAAGACTTTCCAACGATTTTTCCAAGTTCTCGGCACCTTTGGCCGTTAACGTTGTCAAGTTGCCCATGTTGTTGATCAACTCTTGGTTGTTGGCCTTTAAGAAGGCATTTTGGTCTTCAAGTGTCTGTAAACGTGATTCTGCGGTTGCTTTTTCTTCTAGGCAGGTGTTCAATTTTACAGTGGCCGAATTTAGCAGGTCTTGCGTTTCTTTGTGCTTGGCCTCAAGTTCGGCATACTTCTTTTGTGAAACGCACGAAGAAAGCAATAGTGCGATTCCGAGTGTTCCTAAAAACAATTTTTTCATAATGTTATCTATAAATTATTGTGGTTAATCAGTTACGTTTTTAAAATCGCCCCAAAATTATAGAAAATGTAATCGATCTATGATAGGGCTTCGTTAATCTTTTACTAAAATGTTAAAATTCTTTATTTGATGTACGAAATACGACCATACTATGGATTTCGTCACGTAGTACTTTAGTATAAATTTGGCTTTCTCGCGCTTTTTCAGCATTTGGGGCAAATGCCTATAATAACTTAAATGCGCCCTAAGAACGGCCCAGCAATGAAGTGGCTTCAGTTGAAAAAGAAACCGCACTGCGGCCACCGCATCAAGCAGCAACCGGGCCAGCACAATGGGGCCTGCTTTTCTTCTTGGCAGGTTCTTGGTAATGGTGAACAGTGAGTTTCTAAAATTGAGATAGGTCTTTTTGGGGTTCATATTGCTCAAGGTAGAGCCTCCCAAATGATAGATGGTACTGTGCCCGACATATAAGACCTTGTGCCCCTCGTTCCGGGCACGCCAACACAGGTCGACCTCCTCTTGGTGTGCGAAATAGGTTTCGTCGAATCCGCCCAGCTCAAAAAACACCTGGCGCTTAATGAACATACAGGCGCCGGTCGCCCAAAAAATTTGGGTTATATCATTATACTGCCCCTCATCTTTCTCCAATGCCTGAAAGATACGGCCCCGACAGAACGGATAGCCCAACTTGTCGATAAAACCTCCGGCAGCGCCGGCATATTCAAAATATTCCTTGTTTTTGAGATCTAGAATTTTAGGTTGAATGATGGCAACATCTGGATGTTCTTCGAACGCCTCGACTATGGGCGCCAACCAGTTTTTTGTAACCTGCACATCTGAATTGAGCAAACAGTACACATCGGCATCTATGTGCCGAAGCCCATCGTTGTAACCTTTGGCAAACCCGCCATTTGACTCATTGGCAATGACCGGTATCTGCGGATAATTCTTTTTCAAGAACCCCACCGAACCATCGGTGCTGGCATTGTCGATGACATAAATGGAGGCCCCTCTCGAATGGGCAACCACCGAAGGCAGGTACCTTTCAAGCAACGAAACCCCGTTCCAGTTCAATATGGCAATGGCAATTTTCAAAACGAGGGCAAATTAACGGCTAAAATCAGGAATTTCCTTTAAAAACGTATATTTTTCGAGCACATAGTCCATTTGGCAATAATAGTGCTCCAATCCATTGGTCACCATTAGGTAGGTGGCACCGAGGCCCCGGTTGTAGCGCGCAATTTGGTCAAATACGTCTTGGGTTATTTTTACCTGCGGGGCCTTGCACTCGACCAAGAGAAAAATACTACTATCGGGGTTGAAGACCACCACGTCGTACCGTTTCGATAGCTTATTGACAATCAATTGCTTTTCAACATTCATCAATGATTTGGGGTATCCCTTGGTGGTCAACAGAAAATGCACTACGTGCTGCCTAACCCACTCTTCAGGCTGCAACAGCACAAATTTTTTACGGATGACATCAAAAATCAAGAGGTTGTCTTCCGCTTTTTTGAACCGAAAATCAAATCTTGGAAAATTCAATGCCTGCATCGGGCAAAGTTGCTAATTTTTTTGATTGCACCATCACTTTTTTCCATGGCGTCAGTCCACTATGATCTCGTCGGCAAACACCCATGAAGGCAGGCCCGCCGCATGGTGCCAATAGGGCGTTTTGGTATTCTTGGCCACTACTTTGATATAACGGACTTTTTGAGGCAAAAACGAGGACTCAAAATAATGGATATCATTGACCTTACTGTTCTTTTGCAATGGTTTCGGATTATCAACACGGGCCAATCTGGTGAAATTTTCATTGTCATCTGAGCCATAATAGGTCACCGATGTGGGAAAGAACACGATGTGATTGGTGACTTGTAAAAAGGCCATGGAAATAGTGCTGATGGTCTGTGGCGTTCCTAAATCGACCACTACTTCCATATCATTTCCCTCGTAGCCCAACCAATTGGCATAAAAGCTGCTGCCCCCAAGGGCTCCATCGGTCAGCACCATGGGGTCTTCGTCTGCATACTTTTTTGGCGGCGTCAGAGCCATGACGTTTTTTCCTTTGGCCTTGTTGGGCTTTTGGGCCACTTTCAAGGCTCTTTGATAGCCCTGAACGTATTCATCAACGGTATAGCCCATTTCATTCATTAAGGTGATATTGTTCTTTTGGCAGGTTGCCTGAAAATTATCGAGAAGTAGGGGCAGTAGGGGGTTGATGGTTTCTTTCTGGGCACTGACGGTGACCAGCAAACGATAGGAATCTGAAATGCCTTTTCGACAGGCTTCCAAAACGGCATAGTCAACACCCAAACGGGCCATTTTAACACGATTGAGAACTTCAGGTGCATGGGCCACGGCGGCTTCCGCCTGATCAAAAAGCTCCATATAGGCCTCTAAAAGTTCAGGGCGCAGATATGAACCGAAAGCTTCCGAGGGGTCGCCATACAGAAAAAGGAAGAATCCTGGGTCTTTTTTCAACTCCAAATGAATTAAATCGATATACTGCCGAATGTAGGTGGCTGCCTCCCCATAATAACCATCTGTAAAATCGGTGATTAGGCCATCCATGTCCAGATCGGGGTTCCACAACAATTTTGCGGTCAGGTATGACCTAAGTTCAAAAAGCTCACTCGGATTATTGCTGTGCTGTTCAAAAACCCATTTGGCGTTATTGTCACGAAACAATTGCACATTGGGCTGCAGTGTATGTAAATTGGGGAACGGGGCCAAAAAGTTGGTGAACTGGGTGGTGTAGTCCCAGATTCTGATATTGTCGGTCAACACGCCCCAACCCTTCAGATCATTGGCAAAATCGACACATTTTTCACTGATCGGGGCACTGCGGTCGCATTCGATTGAACATAGGGTGATCAGCACATTTTTGTCAGGCCTTGTCTTAGGAGGCTTTCTAGTGTATTGATAAGCTAGGGTTGAAATGGTTTTGTCAGGAAATGTTCCCGCCACTTTATTGACAAAACGTACCATGGTGCCCGCAGGGCTACCTTCTTCACTGTCAATTTTCTTGCACGCTTCGCAAAGACAATGCTGCTGGTTGTCATCTTGGCTCACCGAGACCACAGTGGCTTCTGGATACCTTTTAAAAAGTGCCGCCACCGAGTCTTTGACTATTTGCAATACGGTTTCGTTGGTAAGGCACAATTGTGTGGGCAGCCGCCGTTCGCCACGCAATGCATAGAATTCAGGATGTTTCTCGTAAAATTTTTCTTCGGGCAAGAACCGATGAAACGTATGTACCCGCGCCTCTGGCACATAATACGGAAAGGCTTTGTGGGTAACCTTTTGCCGGTCGGCATAATCGGTGTTTTCGTAAAAAAGTCTCGAATGTACCGTACGGGTGGTAATGGCCGGTACATACCCGTACCTTATGGGCCCAAGTGTTATGGTTTTTTGTTTTGGAACCTTTGTCACCCCCGGGGCATACCAGTGGCAGCCCAGGTAAATCTCCAAGAACACATAAACGGCATCCTGCATGGCCAAGGGCGATCCGCCCCTAATGTAGAGATGGTCGTCTTCACTATGAATGGATATTTTATGGGGAAGCGCACCATCAAGCAATTCCAACTGAATTTTTGGACCTTCCCCAGACCATTCATCCTCTGAAATTATCGGAATATCCACATTGGCTATTTCCTTGATGTGTTGTTGTAAAACATTTGCCGATTTATTGGCCAACCCATTGCCCACCACAGCGTTGTCAACCACTATTGCATATTCTGATGTGCCATTGTCGGCCAAATAAAGCTTCTGGTCGGCACATGAAACCAATAAAAGGCAGAAAACCAGCGATAAACTTGTATTGCGCATAAGACAACTTATTTCGGGAGCTTCATCAAGCCTTGTAGGTTGAAGATGTTGAATTTTTATGTTATTTCCGATATAATTAGACCAACAACCCTGCGCACGGGCCGAACAAAGCATAATATTGCCGTAATGGACATTGCCAAAACAGGTAAAGTGCTTACTTTTAATCCTTGGTTTTCCAGTTCTGCCCTTGGCGTAAAATTGTTTTTTTAGGAAACACCAAAAACCCCGTATTTCATAAATGGAGCAGGCAAAGAAAATAGTTGAGGAAATCAATGAAAGAAAGCTATACCCCATATACTTTTTAATGGGGGATGAGCCTTATTATATCGACAAAGTCGCAAAGTACATTGCAGACCATGTGTTGAGTGAAGAGGAAAAGGGTTTCAACCAGATGACCCTTTACGGCAAGGATACCAACATAGAGGAGATTGTATCAAATGCCAAGCGTTTTCCTATGATGGCCGAACATCAGGTGGTCATTATAAAGGAGGCCCAGCACTTGTCCAGAACCATTGAAAACTTGGTAGCATATGTCGAAAATCCGCAGCCCACGACCATTTTGGTAATCTGCTACAAGTACAAAAAACTCGACAAGCGGAAAAGTCTTTACAAGACCATTAAAAAGAAGGGGGTGCTCTTTGAGAGCAAAAAACTGTACGAAAACCAAGTGGCCGATTGGATACGGCGCACCTTGGCGGGTAAAAAAAGAAAGATTTCCCCTAAGGCCAGTGCCCTATTGGTCGAGTTTCTGGGGACCGATTTGAGCAAAATAGACAACGAGCTTAAAAAACTGCTCATGGTGGTGGAGGCCGACACCGAGATAACTTCTGAGTTGATCGAACAACATATCGGCATCAGTAAGGATTTCAACAACTTTGAACTAAAAAAGGCCATTGGCGAGCGCAATGTGAAAAAGGCCACGCGCATTATCAATTATTTTGCCCAAAACCCAAAAGACAATCCGTTTGTGGTGACCATCACTCTGTTGAACACCTTTTTTACCCAGTTGTTGCAGTACCATGGCCTAAGCGACCATTCGTCTAAAAATGTCGCTTCGACCTTGGGAATCAATCCCTATTTTGTCGGTGAGTTTCAAACGGCAGCAAGAAACTACCCGATGAAACAGGTCAGCCACATTATTTCTGAGCTGCGAAAACTCGACATGAAGGGCAAAGGCGTTGGTGCCTACAATGCCTCGCAAGCAGATCTGCTCAAAGAATTGCTGGTAAACGTAATGTGATTACTTCCTGTCAATGCTGTATTTACCCGGGCCCAACAAAAAGATGACCAGAAAAATCGTAAGGTAAAGCAACGCCAACTCCTTTTTTGCGAAGGGATCCGGGGCGTGCACAATAAATGCAGCCGCTGCCATAGTGGCCATGGTGGGTAGGGTGGCCCATTTGGTCTTAAAACCTAAAATGATAAGAATAGGGCATACAAACTCGCCCAAAACTGCCAAAAATAGGGTAGGGGCTTCACCCAAACCTAAGGGGTTTATAAATTCTATATTGCCCGAAATGAGTTTTTTAAATTTGGGAATACCATGCGTGAGCATAAAGGCAGAGGGTACAATGCGCAAAATGGCCAGCGCAAGATGGTTTAGGGCACTCCTTTTCATTTCTTCGGGGGATTTTAAGTTTTTACAAAGATAGATTTTTAGCGCATATACCGCAATCTACTGTTCATCAGCGAAGTTGTGGGTACGACTCGGGATCGGCCTCGTGCATGATCGAATAGACCTTTTCAAAAATATCTTCTGCATTGGGTTTTGAGAAATAATCCCCATCAGAGGCATACGCAGGTCTATGCGGTTGTGAGGCAAGTGTCTGTGGGGCACTGTCGAGATATCTGTACCCTCCCTGTACCTCTACAATCTGTTGGACAAGATATGCCGAGCAGCCTCCTGGCACGTCTTCATCGATTACCAAAAGCCTGTTGGTCTTCTTGACACTTTCAACCACCTCATGCCCCAAATCGAATGGCAATAGGCATTGGGCATCGATAACCTCGGCATCTATACCCACCTCCAACAAGTCTTTTGCAACTGCCTCTACTATCCGCAAGGTTGAGCCATACGACACCAAAGTAATGTCTGTACCCTCTTTCAACGTTTCAACCTTACCAATCGGGGTACAGAACTCCCCAAGGTTTGAAGGCAATTTTTCTTTCAAGCGATATCCATTGAGACTTTCAATAACGAGAGCTGGCTCATCGCTTTTCATCAAGGTATTGTAAAAACCAGCGGCTTGGGTCATGTTTCTGGGCACAAGTATGTACATGCCCCTTAGTAAGTGGATCAATCCGCCCATGGGTGAGCCAGAGTGCCAAATGCCCTCTAGGCGATGCCCTCGGGTTCTGACAATCAACGGTGCCTTTTGTTTGCCCACGGTTCTATACAATAGTGTGGCAAGATCATCGCTCATGATCTGCAGGCCATAAAGAATATAGTCGAGATACTGTATCTCGGCTATGGGCCTGAGACCGCGCATGGCAAGTCCGACGCCTTGGCCAATTATGGTCGCCTCACGAATGCTGGTATCCGCAATTCGCAACTCACCATATTTCTTTTGCAAGCCTTCCAAACCTTGGTTCACATCACCAATTCTACCGGTATCTTCACCAAAGATCAGGGCGTTCGGATACTTGTCAAAAAGTTTGTCAAAATTGTCTCGAAGAACGATCCTGCCATCTACCTCCTCAGGATTTTCAGTATACACAGGAGGTACCGCCGGCACCGTGGTCGCCTTATTGGGAAGTTCACTGTAAAGATGCGAACTGAACTTGGGCTGTGTTTTATCTAGATACGTGTTGATCCACTGCTGAAGGGCGGTTTTTTCGGGCGTTGTTTCACCCAATACATATTTCAAGGCCTTTCTACCGTGGGAGGCAACATCTTTTTTCAAGGGTTCTCGAATGGCGACCAAGTCATTCTTCACTTTGTTGATAAAGGCCTTGTTCGGGCTTTTGGCCGCCATGGCATCCAACAGGTGGATCAATTTGTTCTTTTCTTCAATGTTGGGTCGCAAGAAATCGGCCCATGCCTCATTCTTGGCTTTTCTGACCCTTTGCTTGATTTCCTTTTCAAGTGCCTTTAGCTCCTCTTCCGTAGCGATGCCATTCTCAAGTATCCAGTTTCTGAACTTTCGGTTGCAGTCATGTTCTTTTTCCCATTGCAACCTTTCGGGTGTTTTGTATCGTTCGTGCGAACCAGAGGTAGAATGCCCCTGTGGCTGTGTTAGTTCGGTTACATGGAGCAGCACGGGAACATGCTCTTCGCGCGCGATTTCACCTGCGTTTTCAAAGGCATGGATCAGTGCGGTATAGTCCCACCCCGGCACCTTGAATATTTCAAAGCCCTTATTGTTCTCATCACGTTGCAAGCCCTTCAAAGCTTCGGAAATGTCACCCTTTGTGGTATGGTATTCCGCCGGAACGGAAATACCATATTCGTCATCCCAGATACTGATGACCATCGGAACCTGCATGACCCCGGCGGCGTTCAAGGTTTCAAAGAAATGCCCCTCACTGGTACTTGCATTTCCTATGGTGCCCCATGCGACCTCATTGCCATTTTTCGAAAAGTTGGTTTGGTCAATACCCTTTACCTGACGGTATATTTTAGAGGCATGGGCCAGCCCCAAGAGTCTTGGCATTTGGCCAGCTGTGCATGAAATATCAGAACTGCTGTTTTTTTGCTTGGTAAGGTCTTTCCATGTGCCATCTTCATTAAGGCTGTGGGTGCCAAAATGGCCTCCCATTTGACGCCCGGCACTCATGGGGTCCAGGCCTATATCAGGGGTGGCATAAAGGCCATGGAAAAATTCTTTGGGCCCCAAATGGCCCAGTGCCATCATAAAGGTTTGGTCGCGGTAATAACCACTTCTAAAATCACCGTCTTGAAACGCCCTTGCCATGGCTAGTTGTGGTAGCTCTTTACCATCGCCGAAAATGCCAAACTTTGCCTTTCCGGTCAGTACTTCACGTCGACCCAAGACACTGCACTCACGGCTAGTGACCGCAATCTCGTAATCTTTCAAGATTTGCTCTTGAAAATCATCGAACGAAATTTCATTGCTGGTCTCTTGATTGGGCTTCATTAAGCTTTATGTAGAAGTTCGACGCGAAATTAACAAAAAACTATGAATTTTTCAATCAATAAAAACGCTAAAAATTTCACAATATGATAATTTATTGTAAATAAATAAAAGATTCATCAAAAACCGATGGTTTTTGTGTTTCTATTTTGAAAATATCGCAATGGTGGCTAGAACCATTTTCGGGTAAAGAGACCGGTCAGGGTACGCGGACTAATGGTTACCACAAACCGAATGCGCTCGCCGTAGTTGGGCTGGCCAATTTCCCATCCATTGTTGGAGTGTAGGGGGAAATACAACTCAAAGTAATCGGTCACAAAATTCAATCGGATACCAGAATCGTAGACAAATCGGGTATTTTCTCCCTTATTCTTCAAAAAACCCATATCGCCATACAATTCTATCCATCGCCACAGATTGATGCTGGCATTGGTGGTTGCTATCCAATCATTGGCGAAAGGGTCGGGCAATTTTGATTTGAACCCGCCTTCGGCAATAATGATCTGTTGGCTGTAAATACCCGAGTCTTCTGAGCGGCCCAGATAGTTTAGGTCAAAAAGATAATCTGTGGGCCGGTCAAGGGCAAAACTAAAAAAGTCTGAATTGGTCTTGTTGCGCAGAAACTTTCCTGCATAGAACCTGATATTGAACTGGCGGTTGTTCTCATACAGCCACCGGTACTCGAGTTCAAAGGCCAATTTGGTGAAATTGCTTGAATGCTGGGCATCGAGCCACCATGACTTATAATTAATGATATCGTTGTCTATGTCTTGAAAACGAACGTTGAAAATATTATAGTCTGGGTCGGTGTCTATGTCATCGGCAATGGCATCGTCAATGTTGCGAAATACACTTCGGTGCCTGAACAGCAAAAATTGCCTTCGGTTCGAAATCAGGTTGTCTGGTCGCCAACCCAGCAAGATGGACGGTGTCAGGGTAGAAAAACGGGAATTGACCTGAAAATGCGACGTGGAACCTTGTAATTGATAGTTTGACACGTACAGGCCACTTTTACCATGGTACTTTCGGTACCTCAGACTTGCCTTGCCGACCAATGTCCTTTCCAAAAATGAATATGTCGGGGCAATGTCGAACTGAAAAGGGCGCTCAAGAAAAGTTTTGTTGTATATGCGAAGACCCGGCGTAACTCCGTCATAAATATTGAAGTTGGCCACAGGAACATAAAATACTTGGTTGTAATAAGGGTCTTCAGTGTCTTTGAAAAATTGGAATTTTAACGGTTTGTTGCTCGAAAAAAATCCGTTCAGTGTCTTCCAATTGTCACGTTGGTTGAATTCAGGTATTTTTTGGTCATAGTTCAGTACCAGACGGTCTTCACCATTTCTGGGAATGGTAAAGGTCTTTGAGCTATCGATATCGGTAAACCAATATTTTGAGACCACCGAATCTTTCTTCAAGCCGAACAGCGAAATGGGCACCTTGGTACCCCGTTTGTTTTTTAGGGTAAAGGTGATGGAATCATCGGTCTTTTCAATGCTCTTGATTTTGTAGTCAATCTTTTTACGGGTACTCACATATTCATCAAAGAACCAATCAAGCTCATTGTCAGAGCATTGCTCAAGCACGTTCTTGAAATCTTCCACCTTAATTCTGGAATCCAATTTGTGAACATTGAAGAAGTCGAGAATGGTGCTGTCGATTCTTTCTTCTCCCACATATTCGGCCAAATAGGCCAGCCCGAGGCCCGCCTTATATCGATTGGCGATTTTTTGGTTGAACTTTATCAAAGAATCGTTGGGCGTGTTGAGTGCTTGGTCGATGTTTTTTCTTGCCGCCAGCATGCTAAAAAAGGCGTATTGCTCATTAAACCCCATATCGGCCAAATGAAAACTGCGAATACCCCACATGTTGGCCAGTTTTCCGATCAGCTTTTGATCGGGGTAATATTTCTCAACATACTTTATCATTAGATAGTTGGCAATGGCATCGTTTACCCAGCGGTCTTTTCTAATATCAAAGAAAAGTGTCTCCCTCAAATAGCTGTTGAGTGCCGTTTTCAGCACCTTCATCTCAAATTGAAATTTTTCTTCGTACGGACGGATGAAAGAGGGTAGTTGGTTCAAACCGTACAACGGACTGTCATTGTACTGTATTTCACTGACCAACAACGTATTGTGGGGGTAACTCCCTAAATTTTCATGCAAGAATTCAGCAATCATATTTATTGAAATGCCTTGGGCAATCTCATTGTATTTGGCCGACTCGATGTCGGTGGCTATGGTCAAATAGGGTGTTACGTGCTTGGTAAAGGTATTTTCGGGCGTGAGTATGATCTCACAGCTTTTGCGCTGACTGCCCCGTAACGAAATCTGCTGCCCGCCCGGAAACGAAGCACTTCCACTACTGTCAAAATTGGAAGCCACAAAAAGCCCCGAAGGATAGATTAGATTGACTGTGGTCTCGGCCAAATCGGTGTGCAGGTCATCAAGGTTCTTGTTTGAGTACAATTTCCATTCACCGTCAAAAACAGCAGGGGTAAGGTACCAGTCTTTCAGATAATACCCGCCGTGGTCATAAAAACCATAGTCGGTAAACTTGCTGTGGGGCAGTTTTAGGGTGTAGGTTATAAACAGTTGCGCAGACTCATTTGGCGGTAGGGGCTTATCCAAAGTAATTTTAACGATATCCCTTTGGTTGGTCCTTTCCCAATGCAGCCCCACATATTCATGGTCAACCACACTGGTAATGGTCGTGCGCCCCCGTTCCTCATCTTTGGCAAAATAAAGCCCACGGTTGAATTCTTCTGCAAAGCGCTTGGCCAATGCCGTTCTTTTACTGGAGTACGAATGGTTCCAGTCGTTGAAATAAATAGACGATAGCCCATGGCCAGACATGTTCCAATAGGTAATACGTTGTTTGATGTGTACTTCCTTGGTCTCGTGGTCAATGGTCGCAGTCACTTGGTTGATGTGTTGTGCAGTGCCCTTAGCAATGCACAGAAGACCAAGAACAACAATAATGTGGGATATCCTGTTCAAATTATTAAGCGGCATTAGAAGTTCGGGCTCAGCATATGGCCTTTGTAGAAACTATCGATTATTTCAATAACCTCGTCTGACGAATCGACTACTTTAAAAAGCTCAAGGTCGGTGGCGCTGATATTCTTTTCTGCCAGTAGGCGGTCTCGCAACCAATCGACCAAACCGCCCCAAAACTCGGAGCCCACCATTACTATAGGGAATTTTCCGATTTTTTGGGTCTGTATAAGGGTCATGGCCTCAAAAAGTTCATCCAAGGTGCCGAAACCACCCGGAAGCACCACAAACCCCTGTGAATACTTTACAAACATTACCTTTCTAACAAAGAAATAATCAAAATCGAGGCTTTTGTCAGGGTCAATGTATGGGTTGTCGTGCTGCTCAAACGGTAAATCGATGTTGAGCCCTACCGACACCCCGCCGGCCTGATTGGCGCCTCTATTGCCCGCCTCCATGATGCCTGGTCCGCCCCCAGTGATTACGCCATACCCGGCTTGCGCAAGTTTTTGGGCAATATCAACGGCCAAATTGTAATATTTGGTGCCCGTTTTTGTTCGCGCCGATCCAAAAATGGAAACACACGGCCCAATGGCGCTCATCTTTTCGAACCCATTTACAAATTCGCCCATAATCTTGAATATGGCCCATGAATCGTTTGTTTTGATTTCATTCCAGCCTTTGTGGTGTTGTTCTTTCCTCATAACTACTGTTGGTTAAACTGCTTTGGCCACCTGTGTTTTTGATGTTTCAAGCTCTTTCTTCAAAAACTTGGCCGTATAACTTTTAGTATCTTTTGCTACTTCTTCCGGTGTTCCTTCCGCAACAATCATTCCACCCCCGCGACCACCCTCATAACCAATATCGATGATATGGTCCATCATTTTGATGACATCCATGTTGTGTTCGATCACTAAAACGGTATTGCCCTTGTCCACCAAACGGTTCAGCACTTCCATCAGTACCCGAATATCTTCAAAATGCAACCCCGTGGTGGGTTCGTCAAGAATATAAAAGGTGTTGCCTGTATCCCGTTTCGAGAGTTCGGTAGCCAGCTTTACACGTTGTGCCTCGCCACCTGACAAGGTTGTGGATTGTTGCCCAAGATGGATGTACCCCAGTCCGACATCTTTGATGGTCTTGAGTTTTCTATGGATTTTAGGAACGTTTTCAAAGAAATCAACCGCCTCATTGATGGTCATATCGAGCACATCGGCAATCGACTTGCCCTTGTACCGTATTTCAAGGGTCTCTCGGTTAAAACGTTTACCATTGCAGGTTTCGCACTCTACATAAACATCGGGCAAAAAATTCATCTCGATTACCTTCAATCCACCCCCTTGACAGGTCTCGCAACGACCACCGGCCACATTAAAACTAAACCGTCCGGGTTTATAACCACGTATGGTGGCTTCGGTGGTTTTTGCAAAAAGAGCGCGTATTTCGCTAAAGACCCCCGTGTACGTGGCCGGATTTGACCGCGGGGTGCGACCAATCGGCGACTGGTTGATATCGATTACCTTATCGATGTGCTGTAGGCCACTGATTTTCTTGTAGGGCATCGGTTTTTTGACACCGTTGAAATAGTGCGCGTTCATAATGGGGTAGAGGGTCTCGTTGACCAAAGTGGATTTGCCACTGCCCGATACCCCGGTAACACCGATCATTTTTCCCAAGGGAAAGGCCACGGTCACGTTTTTTAGGTTGTTACCCGAACAGCCCGAAAGCACTATCTTCTTTCCATTTCCCTTTCTACGGTTTTCAGGAACGGGAATCTCTTTTTCACCCGTTATGTAATCGGCGGTCAGGGTATGATGTTTTACCAGCGCTGAAGGCGGACCCTCTGAAATGATTTCACCTCCATGTCGGCCTGCCCTAGGGCCAATATCGATGACATGGTCAGCATGTTCGATCATATCACGGTCGTGTTCTACCACGATCACCGAGTTGCCAATATCGCGCAACGAGGCAAGCGAGTGTATCAAACGTTCATTGTCGCGCTGGTGTAGGCCAATACTGGGTTCATCCAAAATATAGAGCACCCCCACCAGTTGCGAACCAATTTGCGTTGCCAAGCGAATGCGTTGTGCCTCACCACCAGAGAGCGATTTTGAGCTTCGGTTCAGTGAAAGATAATCCAGCCCGACATCCAACAAAAAACCGATCCGCGCTTTTATTTCCTTTAGAATTTCCTCGGCTATCTTTTTTTGGTTTCCTTCCAGGGAGTTTTCAAGACTCTCAAAAAATTGGGCGAGTTCGGCAATGTCCATCTCAGCCAATTCGGCAATATTCTTGCCTGCCACCTTGAAATAAAGCGATTCTTTCCGCAAGCGGGAGCCATTGCAGGAAGGGCATTTGATCTTGTCCATATATTCTTTGGCCCATCTTCGAATAGAGGTGGCATTTGCCTCTTCGAACTGGGTCTTTATAAAATTGGAAATGCCCTCGTAATCTATGGTATAGCTGCGCTTGACCCCTAAGGTCTTTGAGTCCACCGAAAAACTTTCTTTGCCACCATGCAGAATCACGTCCATGGCCTCTTGGGGTATTTTTTCGATAGGGCTGCCCAAATCGAATCCATACCGCTGCGCAATGGTCTCCAACTGTTTGAAGGCCCATGACTTTTTGTATTCTCCAAGCGGGGCAATGCCCCCATTTTTAATGGACAGTTTTCTGTTCGGAAAAATCTTCTGCTCGTTTACCTCATGTACATGGCCCAGACCGTTGCAATGGGGGCACATGCCTTTGGGCGAGTTGAACGAAAAGGTATTCGGCTCAGGAGTGGGGTACGAGATTCCCGTGCTGGGGCACATTAGGTCCCTGCTGAAATAACGGGGTATGGTTTCGCCCTCTTCCAAGACCATCAACACATTATTGCCGCTGTACATGGCCGTGTTGATGGTTTCGTTCAGGCGTTGGTCGAGTTCTTCCCCTTCACCGATCTTCAGACGATCTACGACGATTTCTATGTCGTGGGTCTTGTAGCGGTCTACTTTCATGCCCTTGACGATATCGGTGATCTCGCCATCGACCCGCACCTTTACAAAGCCCTGTTTGGCAATCTGCTCAAACAGTTCCCTATAGTGTCCCTTTCGGGATTTGATGACAGGGGCCAGTACGTTGATCTTTTTGCCCTTGTACGATTCGATGATCAGGTTCTTGATCTGCTCATCGTTATAGCTCACCATTTTTTCACCGGTGTTGTAGCTATAGGCATCAGATGCCCTGGCATACAACAGCCTCAAGAAATCGTATACCTCGGTAATGGTGCCAACGGTTGAACGGGGCGATTTTGATGTGGTCTTCTGTTCTATGGCAATGACAGGTGAAAGGCCATCAATCTTATCCACATCGGGCCGTTCAAGGCCACCCAAAAACTGACGCGCATAGGCCGAAAAAGTTTCGATATACCGCCGTTGCCCTTCGGCATAAATAGTGTCGAAGGCCAATGACGACTTACCGCTGCCCGACAGACCGGTGATCACCACCAGCTTTTCACGGGGAATGGTTACGTCAATGTTTTTTAGATTGTGTACACGGGCCCCGCGTACTTCAATATTTTCTTCGTAGTTGATCATAGCACAAGCTGCTAAGGTACCAATTTGCCGATTAAAAAGGAAGCCTGGTTGCGTTTCTATTTTGTAAATAATCTGGTGATGGTTATCTTGGAATCAAAAGCCTTTCTATGACAACCACCAACAGCCACAGGTCTCTGGTCTTGGGCATTTTTTCTTTTTTGGTCGGTACATTTTTGATGCCTGCCCAGCAAAAAATCATTGTCGATGCCGACACGGGCAATGAAGTGGATGACCTGTATGCGTTGGTGCGCATCTTGTTGGAACCCTCGGTTGAAGTTACCGCGCTGAATGCCGCCCACTGGCAGACCAGCCATTGGAGCGTAGAAAACTCTATGGAAAACAGCCATCGACTCAACCAACAATTATTGGGCGAAATGGGTTTGCAGATCAAGACACTGAGGGGTGCAACGGCCCGAATGTACGATTGGGGAGACCGCGCACAACATTCCGCGGCAGTCTACGAAATCATCGAGCAGGCAAAAGAAAATGGGCAACTTACCATTCTTGCCCTGGGCGCTCTGACCAATGTGGCCTCAGCTCTATTCATTGCCCCTGAAATAGCTGATGGGCTAAAAGTATATTGGTTGGGCACCACTTTGAATTTCGAAACCCATGTACTGAAGCGAAATGATTTCAATCCGTTGATGGACCCCTTTGCGCTGGATTACTTGCTGGATTCAGAAGTAGAAATGCACATTATGCCGCTCAATGTAGCTGCGGCCATGGAGGTGCGCTTTGACGAGATGGAAGCTAATATCGGCGACCATTTTTTGGGGCGCTTTTTGCAGAAACGATGGAAAGACCACCTCGACGGTGGGCGGCAAAACCGAGTTCTGTGGGATTTGGCCCTTGTTGCCGCCTTTATACGTCCCGAAATGGCCTCCACCCAGACCATTATAACCTCTAAAGACAGCGGCAACCGACCCATTACTTTTTACGATTCTATCGATGCGAGTGCTATCTACGATGATTTTTACAAGACCTTATTGGCTTTTGAAAAGTAGAACGTTATTTTTGGGCAAACCAAAAAACATCTATGTCGGTTCGAGTAATTCGCTTTTTGATTGAATTGTGACAGGAACAAGCGCCAAAGGAACTATTCCCGACAAGGCTTAAAAAAAATCGAAACCCATCGAATTGACCTTTTAACCAGAAATTGATATGAAATTACTTGGCATTGGCTCACGTATTGACCACCCTGAACATGGCAAGGGGGTGGTTACCAACGTATCGTCTAAACATTATTGGGTGACCTTCATCGATGGCGGACTCGAAACCATTGACCTAGACGCTGAATTTGAAGTGATCGAAGCGGCTGAAGATGAGGTGGACACCGTGAGCTTCTTTGACGTTGAACGCTCTTTGGTCAGTATTCTACAAAAATGGAGCGACACCCATGAGCGTGTGCCCCTTGCAGACAAGTGGCGGGGCGGCAAGCTCATTTTAGAACCTGGTGACGACCTGGCCAATAAAGAAATGCCCATCGATACCTTTTTCCACAAGATTGTTATGGTTCGCGATCGCCTACGGGTAATGGAACAGAAAATAAACAGTAGCAAAAATCTTGATGACCAAGAAAAGGTTGACCTACAGCAATATATAACCCGCATCTATGGATCACTGACCAGTTTTAACGTACTGTTCAAAAACAAGAGCGATCAGTTTGTGGGTGAAAGAAGCAAATCGTAGCATCTTTGATATTGCTAACTTAGTGCACAACTTCAAACCCATAGCTTTTGATACACCTAGCCGATTACATTGACCATACCCTTTTAAAGCCAGATGCCACCGTGGCCGATATCAAAAAAGTGTGTGACGAGGCCATCGTGCACGGTTTTAAGGCCGTATGTGTAAACGGTTGCCATGTGGCATTGGCGAAAGAAAGACTTTCAGGGCATGGGGTTCTGCTGGCCACGGTCATCGGTTTTCCGCTGGGTGCCATATCAACAAAGGCCAAAGCGATGGAGGCAGAAGATGCCGTTAAAAATGGGGCTGACGAGATTGATATGGTCTTGAATATCGGATGGCTGAAATCTGGAATGGACGATGCGGTCAAGGAAGATATCGGCTTGGTGAAGACCGCTATCGGAAAGGCCACCCTTAAAGTAATCTTAGAGACCTGCTTTTTGACAAACGAGGAAAAGAAACGTGCCTGTCGCCTTGCTGTAGAGGCGGGAGCCGAATTTGTAAAGACGTCAACCGGTTTTGGTAGTGGAGGGGCGACCTTTGAAGATGTGCAATTGATGAAGGCCGCAGTTGGCGAGAGGGCAAAAATAAAAGCGTCAGGAGGTATTCGAGATAGGCAAACAGCCTTGAAATACATTGAACTAGGGGCTGCCCGGATCGGCACCTCGTCGGGGCCCTACCTAGTCAACCCTTAAAAAACACATTATGTCGGTACATATCGAAGCAAAAAAGGGTGATATCGCACCATCGGTTTTGATGCCGGGCGACCCTATGCGGGCCAAATGGATAGC
This sequence comes from Flagellimonas lutaonensis, assembly GCF_000963865.1. NCBI lineage: Bacteria > Pseudomonadati > Bacteroidota > Flavobacteriia > Flavobacteriales > Flavobacteriaceae > Flagellimonas > Flagellimonas lutaonensis. The sequence goes on along the minus strand of NZ_CP011071.1, from coordinate 3,092,328 downwards.
CGAGACTTTTTTGGACAATTGCATTTGCTACAATAAGGTTCGGGGCATGTTGGGCTATACTGGTACGTTTAAGGGTAAAACCGTTTCGGTGCAGGGCGGTGGTATGGGCATTCCGTCTACCATGATCTATTGCCATGAACTGATAAAAGAATATGGGGTCAAGAGCATCATTCGGGTCGGGTCGGCCGGGGCATACCAAGATGATTTGGACCTAGGGAGTCTGGTGTTGGCCATGGCCGCCTCAACAGATTCGTCGTTCAATGCTTCCCAATTTCAAAATACCTCGTTTGCGCCCACTGCAAATTTTCAGCTCTTTATGAAAGCCGTACGCTATGCTGAAGAACAGGGGGTTCCCATAACGGCCGGCAATGTATTGTCATCAGACACTTTTTATAATGACAATGTAGAGGCATACAAACGCTGGGCAGCCTATGGGGTACTCTGTGTAGAGATGGAAACAGCCGCTATTTATACCATGGCGGCCAAATTTGGCATAGAGGCACTGAGCCTACTGACCATATCAGACTCTTTGGTGACCGGCGAGCGAATGGACCATAAGGCCCGTGAATCTTCCTTTGTTCAAATGGCCAAAATGGCGCTTGACATTGTGTAAAAATCCTTTCAATTTACCGCCTGAAGCCAATAACTAAACAGCCTCTTTTTTCTCTGACAAATACTTCCAATACCGTTTGGGCACATGTTGCGTATGCAGTTTTCGGTTGATCCTTGATTTGATGTGGGTGCTTTTAAAATAATCGTTCCACAGTTCTTGGTAGTCATACTCCTTTTCGGCAAAGACCTTGCTTTTTCGGGTACGGTTGAAGTAGATCTCGTTCAAATCCAACGAAACGATTTCAACACCTTCCAAGTCATAATAGATTCCATACCTGCGCTTTACGTCGTAAATAAGCCATTGCTGGTCGGCGTAGCGGTTACGAAAGTGTTTGGAAATCAAGGGCAACACATCAAAATCCGGTTCAATATTGGCAAAGTAAATATTGTCTTTGGTCAATTGAAACCGCACAAAAGCTTCCATACGGTGCTTTTCACGGCCTACGGACCGGGCCAACTGGCTTATTTTGAGCACAAACCCATCTGAATAATCCATTTCTTTGCCCTTTTTCGCGGCCATTAATTTTTGAATATAGGTGTAGAGCAACAACTCAATGCCCTCTTCCTCACTCAAAAAGGCAAAGTAGATATTGGTAATGGCGTTATAGCTTTTGCTTCGGATGCCGTTCCATACACGTTTGGCCTTGTCGACATTTGTAAAAATGGTCTCGGTATCAGAAAAAAGTCCGTTCTGGCCTTGACCGTTCTTTTGAATATCGGCCACGTTGATTTTCTCGTCAAATGCCACGAAGACCGAAGTAAGAAAGCCATTGAAGCTTCCGTCGTAGATTAGGGTTTTTGATGGTTTCATAGGTTTATTTTTTAATATATCATCGATTTTTTGTCAATTCGAACCTTCCGATAGCTATGGGGAGTGAGAAATCTAGATTTCCCATGTATATTTCGACTGCGCTCAAAGTGACATTCGAAATGACAGTTTTGTTGTCAATTGAACAACGTCAACTGCTTGCTGTACTGATTCCGAAACTTGCCAGTGGAAGTTTGCAGAATCATCCCTTTGATTTTTTCCGCATCCAGATCGCGGTGTTCCCAACGACGTGAATCGCACACCACAAAGAATTTGGCACGGTTGAGGGCCAACCCAATTCTTTTGAGATGGTCCCAGTTCAGTTTTCTAATTTTTCTGGCCTGTAAAATCTTGTTTACAGAGTTCATGCCCACACCAGGAATCCGCGCCAACATATGCTTATCGGCCTTGTTCACATCTACCGGAAAAAGGTGTAGGTTTCGCAGCGCCCACGACAGTTTGGGGTCAATGTCCACCTCTAAATTCGGGTGGGCGTCATTCAAGATCTCGTTTACGGCAAAACCGTAAAATCGTAAGAGCCAATCGGTCTGGTAAAGGCGGTTCTCGCGTAGCATGGGCACCTGCGTACCTACAGCGGGCAGTCGGCTGTCTTGCAATACCGGCACATAGCCCGAATAGTACACCCGCTTCATCTGGTACTTTTTATAATAGAAGGTGGCCGAATATATAATGTCTTTGTCGGTCTCACCCGACGCACCGACAATCATTTGGGTACTCTGGCCCGCTGGGGCGTACTTTGGGGTACTTCGGATGATTTTCCGTTCATTGCGATAACGGGCAATCTCGTTTTTCACCTTCAACATCGGCTTGGTAAAATCTTCGTGCTTTTTGTCAGGGGCCAATAATTTGAGGCCGGAAATGGTGGGGACTTCTATGTTGACCGATAGACGGTCTGCATACAACCCGGCCTCATACATTAATTCATCGCTTGCCCCGGGAATGGACTTAAGATGGATGTAGCCATTAAAATTTTCTTCCTCACGCAGTTTTTTGGCCACCGCCACCAAGCGTTCCATGGTATATTCGGGATTTTTAAATATACCGGAACTCAAGAATAGGCCCTCTATATAATTCCGACGATAAAAATTAATAGTCAGGTCTACCACTTCTTGGATCTTGAAGGCAGCACGTTTTACATCGTTGCTTCGCCGTGTTACGCAATAGGCACAATCGTAAATGCAATGATTGGTCAACAAAATCTTCAGCAGCGACACGCAGCGCCCATCTTCGGTATAGCTATGGCAGATGCCCATTCCGGTACTGTTGCCCAGCCCTTTGTTCTTGTTGGCACGCGTACTGCCACTGCTGGCACATGACACATCGTATTTTGCCGCATCGGCCAATATGTTAAGTTTTTCTTTGATACGTTCGAAGTTCATGACTTGGAAATATTCCAATCAAAAATATGGAAATATTCCAATATATGGAAATATTCCAAAACAATTTTTGGATATATTCCTAATTCACGTATATTTGGGATATTCTGTCAGATCGTCCATATGCCAATAGGGAGCAGTCGAGACCCGATGATGGAGCAGCGATGGATTCCTACCCACGCGGGAATTAAAAATAGCACGAAAAATGGAAAACGAAATCACACTAAAACGGTTTGTCGAAATTAGGCGGGAACTCGATTACACACAGACCGAGTTTGCCGAATTGTTGGGCGTATCAAACACCACGGCCGATATTGAGCGTGGGCGCACGAAGCTATCGGGCAAGGTAGTGACCGAACTGTTGCGCCAATTTAAAATCAACCCGCTATGGCTTTTTGGTGAGAGCGATGAAAAATATCTTGAGACCTCGAAAGTCAGTGTCATACCAAAAGTGGTGACAGTCGATACCTCAGACCAAGACAATATGGTGTTGGTCAATGCCAAGGCGGCGGCCGGTTATCCGCAGAACATAACAGACACCAGTTGGTACCGGCAACTACCGGCGTTCGATATGCCGATACCCGAATTTAGAAACGCCACGTACCGCGGTTTTCAGGTAGAGGGCGACAGTATGCTCCCCAACCTGAGACCGGGCGATTGGGTGCTGGCCCGTGCCATTGAACATATTGACCACGTCAATGCAAATAAGATGTACGTAGTGGTGTTGCAAGACTCCGTAATGGTCAAAAAAATAGAGCGAAGGCCCAATTCTAACAATATCACCTTGGTCTCGCTTAACGAGGCGTATCCGCCGTACGACATCAAACCCTTTCAAATACAGGAGATTTGGGAGGTTAGCAGCAAGCTTACCTTTGATGTGAACGCCACCACAGAGCGTGGATTGCTCAAGCAGTTGCAACAGTCGATGGAAGAGTTAAAAAAACAGGTCGGCCAGGTAAAAAATTAGTAGCGCCCTGACCGACCTGACCAAACATTGGATGGTCTGCGTTACCAAGCCTCTTTGCCATAACGACCCGCCCAAAAGGGCTTCAAATATCCATCACGAAATTGGGCCCTTTGTCCGTCCCATTCCAATTCTTTGGCTATGTAATGTCCAATGGGAAGTTTTTCGGTTCTGAATACCACTAGGTCAACATGTGTACCATGCTCCATACCATCGACCCATACCGAAATGGCCCATGTGGGACCCAGATGCACGTTGACCATTTCTTGGTTCTCGGTCAATACCATCAAATGTATACCGTTGACCGCATTGCCCACCGTATAGGTACACGGCCCCTCGTTTACTTTTTCAATTGTACCGTTCATTTCAATAAGCGCTATGGGGATGGCCTCTTCGACCACTCCGTTCCGCTCACCGATGCCATTTTGGGCATAGCCTGTAATTGCTACCAACATGCTGACAAGAATAAGCATTTTCAATGTTGACTTCATCTTCTTTTGATTATGGAAACAAAGGTATTCTGAGTACGAAGATGCTACAATGATATCGGTCATAGGCACGCAACAAAAAGGGGTGCGTTTAAGCCTTTTATACTATATTTAGTACGCCAACCCGGTTTCCTTATGAAGAGAACCATACTTTTTGCAATTTTCCTTTGCTCGGCATTTGCTTTTTCCAGTGAAGGAAAAGACACCTTATTGGTCGGTTATGCGCCAGCTGCGCCATTCATCATAGAAAAGGAGGTCGGTCGGTTAGAGGGCATCAACGTTTGGCTCTGGAAACGGGTGAGCGAAGATCTCGGTTTGCCCTATACCATGGTTCGCATGAACTTTTCCCAAATGCTCGATTCGTTAAAGGCGGGCAACATCGATGTCTGCATCAACCCTTTGACCATTACAAGTGACAGAAGCAAGGAGATGGAATTTACCGATTCTTTTTATGCCTCACATTCGACGATAGTGGTGGCCAAAAAATCATCGTTCCAAAAAATAAAGCAGTTTGTACAGTCATTCTTTCAGCTAAACTTTTTACGCGGATTTTTATTGTTGTTCTTTATTTTGATGTTTTTCGGGATTCTGGCCTGGTTGTTCGAACGCAGGAAAAATCCCCAAGATTTTCGCCCTGGTGCCAAAGGGTTGTGGGATGGACTCTGGTGGTCTGTTGTGACCCTGACCACTGTAGGGTACGGAGACAAGGCCCCAAAGACCCGAATGGGAAAAATCACTGCCTTGGCCTTATGTTTGCAGGCCTGTTATTTATTTCGGGCCTGACCGCCAGTATCGCATCGAGCTTGACCGTGAACCAATTGGCCAACGAAACGGCAGATTTCAGCGACTTTAAAGACCGAAGGGTAGGAACCGTCAAAAGCTCAGAGGCCGATGAGTTTCTAAGAACCCACTTTTTTAAAAATGTTCAAACCTATGATGGGGTAGTGCCGGGGCTAGTGGACCTTAAGAAGCGTAAAATAGAGGCCTTTATTTACGACGCTCCCATTGTAAGACACCGTATAAAAAAAGACTCGAGCCTGCAACAACTCGAAGTGCTGCCGTTGAAGTTTGATGTGCAATTCTATGCTTTTGGTGTCAACAAAGACTCCATTGAGTTGGAACAGGCCATCTCACTACGTATTTTGGAAATCATCGAAAGCCCCCAATGGCAGGTGGTGCTCAGCGAATATGGATTATCGGAACTTTAACGGATTATTGGATACGACGCCCAACGGTTGTGAATGATAATCCCTGTTGCCCCACTGTTGAAATCATAACAGCCTCAAACAACGGTTCTGGTTTTTCAGGTGCCTTTGCCCAATCAAAAATAAAGTTGCCTCCAGTGCCGCCATCCTCATCTTCTTCGGCAATAACAATCTGCAGGGTCTCCAAGGGCCTTATATACACTGGGGTATTGACGTACGATTTTATGATATCACCATCAGTGTTGAAATAATCGGCTTTGGTGATGATAATGTTCTCTGAGCTACTCGTATTGTGAAAACTGACGGTTGCCGTAAGGTCATGGATCGCATTTTCTGAAAAACTATAAATCTGTGAATAAACAGAAAGATACGTTGAACCATACTGCAAACTGTCGCTTGGTTTTATTTCAGCGGCCCTATTATCAAAATCGCTGATTTTTGGTCTTTTTCCTTTGGTGGTTTCATCACAGGACGATGCTGCCAAAGAAAAAACAACCAAGACCAGTGCCATATGATACAATCGCGACCTTTTCATTTCTTTGATAAGTTATTCATAAATTCTGATAATAGCACCATTGCCTTTGCCATAGATGCTGCGAACATACCCGTTCACCACTTTTCGCATGGGTACCGGGTTGTGGCCCGGAAAGAAGTCTTTATATTTTTCGTAGGCGTCTTCGACCATTCCGGCGGCCACTACATTGATGCGGCGCCCCCTTGTCAGCTCTAAGGCTGCTGCCTTTACAAAACTGTGAATTGCGCCGTTGACCATGGCCGCACTGGTGGTTCGCACCACGGGATCTTCGGCCAAGATACCTGTGGTCAGTGTAAAAGAGCCATCTTGGTTGAGGTAGTGCTGGCCGATGCGAACAAGGTTAACCTGTCCCATCATTTTACTTTTGATGCCGATGTAGTGATCCTCTTCAGAGAGCACCGAAAAGTCTGCCCATTTGGCCTCACCGGCTATACAGACAATGGCATCGACATTGCCAATTTCTTTGAACATTTTTTCAATAGAGGCACTATCGGCGATATCAACCAAAACATCGCCCTTCTTTCGCCCTGCAACAATAACCTTATCTTTTTGTAAAAGCGTTTCGACCACTCGTTTTCCAATGGTACCATGACCACCGACCACTAATATTTTCATACTTTTCTAATTATATCCTTTAACATTCCCCAGCTCTAAAGTTAGGGGACCCAATTCGTGTGATTTGGGCAAAAAAGCCCCACTCTGGGTAACCAGCCAATCGTCCCAAGTGGCTTCAATACCCCCAATGGGTATGATCTTGGCCCACATTTTATAGGCATATGGGAATCCATCTTCATTCAGCAACCATAAATAGCTGTCACCGGGGGTAGTGCCGCCCGATGTGTAGGTCACCAACAAAGCCTCGCTGCCATCGGCAAGTGTTACAAGTGAACGCTGGGTTCCCTTATCGAACACTTTATAGGGTGCCACCAGCCAAAAGGAATCATTGTTGAATTTGTCAAGGGCTTGTTCGATTTCCTTTTTTCTATCAGGGCCATGCACTTTTTTCCCGTTTTTCAAGACTTTGCTGCTTGAGGGGTCGTTCAGGTTTAGGTTAACGGTCACCTTTCCACTCACTACCTTTGCCTTTCCCAGATCTTTGTCCCACACGTAGCGGTTGGCGCCGTTTCGAAAAGACCATTCCAAGTATCGGGTTTCCTTATATGCCCGGTGGTTTAGGGCATTGAGCATTTTTTTTGCCAACGCATCCGCTTGTGGGCCTGCTTGTCCCTCTGGCAAGGGTTCGTGCTTTATCCATAGCAAAACAACGGCCGATAGAAACAGTGCACCCAAAATAATTCCGGCAACCTTTAAGGTTTTCTTCATAGCACAAAGATATCCTGTTGTAGGCAGAATATGAATGCATGGCGGTGGCCATGTATCATCCGCCCTATCTTTAAACCCACTAGAACCCTACAGCGGTATCATCTCCCCGCTTGTCGGCTCCTCCTTCCAATCGTCCATCGGGCAATACACGAATGGCATCGACCTTGCCGATGATAGGGGTTCGGCCTTCCATTATCTCGTAGCCTTTAAGCTTGAGCTTCTCTTTAAGGGCATCTGAAAAGCCCTCTTCCTCAAAAGTGATAAGGTCGGGCAACCATTGGTGGTGAAAGCGCGGGGCATTTACGGCTTCTTGCATACTGAGTTCGAACTCTGAAACATTAAGAATGGTCTGTGCCACAGCGGTAATTATGGTGGAGCCGCCAGGGCTGCCCACAACCATGTAAAGCTCACCGTTTCTTTCAACAATAGTGGGCGTCATACTACTGAGCATTCGTTTTTCGGGAGCTATGCTGTTGGCTTCGGCACCAATAAGCCCAAACATATTGGGTACGCCCGGCTTGGCGCTGAAATCATCCATCTCATTGTTCAAGAAAAATCCGAGCTCCGGCACGTATAGTTTAGAGCCATAGCCCCCATTAAGGGTGGTAGTGGCCGAAACCGCATTGCCCTCAGCATCGACAATGGAGTAGTGGGTGGTCTCGGCGCTTTCCAGAATTTCCACATGGCCATGCGCCACCTCAGAGGAGGGGGTGGCCCTTTCAAAAGAGAAATCTTGCATGCGGGCTTGCAAATAGGCATCGCTCAGCAACACATCCAAAGGAATATCCACAAAATCAGGGTCTCCCAAAAAGAAATTTCTATCGGCATAAGCACGGCGCGCCGCTTCGGTGAACAATTGTACGGCCGCTACCGAGTTATGGCCATACTGCCCGATATCATAGGGTTCGATCATCTTAAAGATCTGGTTAATCGTAACGCCGCCACTGCTGGGGGGACTCATCGATACAATTTGCAGATCCTTGTATGTAAAAACGATGGGGTAGCGCCATTTGGCCTCGTAGCGATCCAGGTCTTCCTCGGTAATGAATCCGCCGCGCTCTTGGATGAAATTGGCCAATTTTTGGGCCACTTCACCTTTATAGAAGCCGTCTCTGCCCTCGGCCATAATTTTTCTAAGGGTCTTGGCCAAAGCCGGGTATTTAATGGTATCACCGGGCTGAAAATCTTGGGCAAACTTGGTGCTGTCGCCGTTGACCTTGATAAATCGCTCTCGATAGCTTTCAAGCCGTCTGGCCTGCTTTTCGGTGACCACAACACCGCGCTCGGCCAAAGCTATCACGGGTTCCATAATCGTTTCAATGGGCAGTGACCCAAACTTTTTGTGTACCTCAAAAACGCCGGCAACCGTACCCGGCACCCCAACGGATGTGGCACCGACCGTGCTCATGTCGGGAATGACATTACCCAGAGAATCGAGATACATGTCTTTATGCGCTGCCAAAGGGGCTTTTTCCCGGTAATCAAGGCCGCCTATATCTCCATTGTTTTTACGATAGACCATAAAGCCACCACCGCCCAAGTTGCCTGCAAAGGGGTAGGCAACGGCAAGCGCCAGTTCAGTGGCCACCATCGCATCAAAGGCATTGCCACCCTTTTTCATGATATCGACCCCTATTTTCGAGGCCTCTTTACGTGCCGAGACAACCATGGCCTTATCGGTAACCAATCCCGTTGGCGGGGCAATCTGTTGTTTACACTGTATGAATATGGATAATAGGGGGAGTAGCAGTATCAGTTTTCGCATAGGAAAATAAATTTTTGGCGCGAAAAGGTAATCAATTCTTCAAAAAAAGCCGAAAACTCCTTTTCAAAATCAGTATAGTGGGCTTCAAGTTCGATAATGGCCAAATTCATCTTAGATCGGTTCTGCGTGCGGCGGTTCATGCCACTCAGCACCCGTGCGATACCCTTGAGGTTCGAATAGTTGCACAACCAATCGTGGGCAATCATGTACGGTAACATCTGCTGGGTAGCCAAGGGCAACAACCCATAGTTCTCTTCCAATAAATCATAAAAATTATTGACAAAGGCCTTAAGTGGGATGGAGGAGTAGTCACGCCAATTCTTTGCCAAAAAATAATCATAAAAAATATCGACGATCACACGGCTGTAGTGTCCATAGTTTTTATGTAACCGTTTACTGCTTTTGCGGGGTATGGGATGGGTATCTGTAAAGGTGTCGATGGCCCTGTGCAGCAGAATACCCTTTTGTACCTTTTCAGGATAGTGCCCATATTTATTGCCCCGAATATGGTCTGCAAAAAAATTGCCCAAGGCAATCTCGGGGTCGTCAAAAGACAGGTAGATATGGGCCAGAAAGTTCATAGACCGATGATGTCGGTTTTGTGGTCGAATTTACAAATTCGAGGGGTGCTTTTGGTAATGTGACCTTATATTTGCACAAAATTTAGCAAATGACGCTTATCAAATCCATTTCAGGAATACGTGGAACCATCGGTGGAAACACCTACGATAACCTGACACCCATAGACACCGTAAAATTTGCCGCTGCATATGGCACATGGCTGAAAGAATATGCTGGAAAAGAAAAGCTAAAAGTCGTAATCGGACGTGACGCACGTCTATCGGGTGAAATGATACAAAATCTCGTGGTCTCGACTTTGGTCGGACTCGGGATTGATGTGGTGGATTTGGGGCTTTCGACCACTCCCACGGTTGAAATTGCCGTGCCTTTGGAAAAGGCCGATGGCGGAATCATCTTGACCGCCAGCCATAATCCCAAGCAATGGAACGCATTGAAACTGTTGAACGAAAGGGGCGAATTTTTAGATGCCGAACAAGGTGCCAAAATATTGTCGCTGGCAGCTGATGAGGATTTTGATTTTGCAGAAGTCGATGACTTGGGCACGGTAACCAAAAACGATGCGTACATCGACATCCATATAGATGAGGTCTTGAACCTATCACTGGTAGATGCCGATGTCATCAGGGAAAAGAACTTTAAAGTGGTGGTCGATGGGGTAAATTCCACCGGGGGCATTGCCATTCCCAAACTCTTGAAAGAACTTGGGGTAGAGGTGATAGAGCTTTACTGTGATCCGACGGGACATTTTCCGCACAACCCTGAACCTTTGAAAGAGCATCTGGGCGACATCTGCCAAAAAGTAGTGGAAGAAAAGGCGGACTTTGGCATTGTGGTAGATCCAGATGTGGATCGTTTGGCCTTTATCAGCAACGACGGCGAGATGTTCGGTGAAGAATATACCTTGGTCGCCTGCGCCGATTATGTCTTGGGCAAGACCAAGGGCAATACCGTTTCGAACCTTTCATCGTCACGTGCCCTTAGGGACATTACCGAAAAACATGGCGGCAGTTACGAAGCCGCTGCAGTCGGCGAGGTAAACGTAGTGGCCAAGATGAAGGCCAACAATGCCATTATCGGCGGTGAGGGCAATGGCGGCATCATTTATCCTGAGAGCCATTATGGACGTGACGCCTTGGTTGGTACGGCCCTGTTCTTGATGTTAATGGCAGAAAAAGGGGGTACCGTGGCCGAATTGCGCGCCAGCTACCCAAGCTACTATATGAGCAAGAAAAAAATTCAGTTGACCCCAGAGCTCGATGTGGACGGAATATTGAAGGGTATGGCCGAAAAATATAAGGATGGGGATATTTCGACAATCGACGGTGTCAAAATCGACTTTCCTGAAAACTGGGTACACTTGAGAAAGTCGAATACCGAACCCATTATCCGTATCTATACGGAAGCCAAAAGCCAGGAAGCGGCCGATGATTTGGCTGATAGTATTATTGAAGAAATCAAGGAAATAGCCGGGTTATAAATAATTCAGACTTTAAAAAAGTCCACTGATATTTCCATCGTCATCAATATCGATGCGTTCTGAAGCAGGGTGGGCAGGCAATCCCGGCATACGCATAATACTTCCCGTTATCGGTATCAAAAATCCAGCGCCCGCGGCAATCTCAATTTCCCGAACGGTAATGATAAAATCTTTGGGCCGCCCCAATAGTTTGGGATTATCAGATAGTGATTTCTGGGTTTTTGCAATGCAGATGGCCAACTTTTCCAATCCCAAATCCTGTATTTTTTTTAGGTCCCGCTTTGCCTGATACGAATAATCTACATGCTCGGCCCCATAGATTTTGGTGGCGATGGTCTCAATTTTTTCCTTTACGGGGCTTTCCCAATCATACAGTGGGGTAAATGGCTCTGTTGTTTCTGCCACAATTTCAACCACTTTACTTGCCAGGTCAAGGGCGCCTTCCCCCCCCTTACCCCAAACATTGGCAATGGCAATGGCCACGCCCATCTTTTCGGCTGCGGAACGAAGAACGTCAAATTCAGCCTCAGTATCGCTGGTAAATTGGTTAACGGCAATAATTGGGGTAACGTTAAAGCGTTTGATGTTCTCGACATGCTTTTCTAGGTTGGGCAAGCCATTTTTAAGGGCATCGACATCAGGTATGGTCAATGCGTCCAATGAAGCGCCACCATGGTATTTCAGGGCCCTAACAGTGGTGGTCAACACCACTGCTTTTGGTGAAAGACCGGCACTTTGGCACTTGATGTCAAAGAATTTTTCTGCCCCCAAATCGAATCCGAACCCGGCCTCGGTGACCGTAAAATCTGAAAAGGTCATGCCCATTCGAGTGGCGATCACTGAATTTGTGCCCTGGGCAATGTTGGCGAAGGGCCCACCGTGGATAATGGCCGGATTGCCCTCCATCGTCTGTACCAAATTGGGCTGTATGGCTTGTTTGAGCAGGGCCGCCATAGCGCCCTCTGCCTTAAGGTCGCGGACATATATGGGCTGCCGGTCAAAAGTATACCCGACAAAGATGTTGCCAAGCCTTTTCTTAAGGTCTGATAAGTTTTCGGCCAAACAAAGAATGGCCATGATCTCAGAGGCGGCGGTAATATCAAAGCCTGTCTCTCTTGGAATACCCGAAGAAGTGCCCCCAAGCCCCACGATTATGTGCCGCAAAGAACGATCGTTCATATCGATCACTCTTTTCCAAGAGATGGTACGGGGGTCAAGTCCTAGTGAAGCTGTTTTGCTCTGAATGTTATTGTCTATCAAGGCCGATAGCAGGTTATGCGCTTTTTCAATGGCAGCAAAATCCCCGGTAAAATGCAGATTGATGTCTTCCATGGGCAATACTTGCGAATAACCACCGCCGGTAGCCCCTCCCTTTATGCCAAAAACGGGGCCCAATGAAGGTTCGCGCAAGACAACAGTGGCTTTCTTGCCCAAACGGTTCAGGCCTTCGGTCAGCCCTATCGACATGGTGGTCTTGCCTTCCCCGGCCGGTGTAGGCGAAATGGCCGATACCAGTATCAAATTTGATTGCGCCAATTTTTCAGAATCGATGAGCGATACGGGCATTTTGGCTTTGTACTTGCCATACGGCTCCAACGAATCGGTTGGTACGCCCAGCTTTTCGGCAATTTCGGTTATCGGTTTCAGGCGCACGTTTCGGGCAATCTGAAGGTCGGTCATATCTTTGGTTTAGTCTTCGAAGTTAACAAATGTGAAAAGGTTATGGTTAACTTTGGTCTTGTACTGTCTGCTTCATGTTCTTGGGCCCTTTGCCGCGATGCTTCCACCGCTTGTGGGTCCAGAAATAATATTCCGGGGCTTCCCTAATGGAGTCTTCCACTTCCCTTAAAAAGGCATCGGTAATTTCAAAGTCCTTGAATTCTTTGGGGTTTTCAGCTAGTATTTTAAAGGTACCTTGGTAATGGCCGCGTTTCAGTTTTCTGACCTTTAAATATACTGCGGGCAAATCCAATTTTTTGCACAAGTTCTCGGCCCCCACATGAACAGGTACCACAATGCCCATGAACGAGGTCCAATATTGGGCCTTATGTCGCATGGGCGATTGGTCGCTCAGTATGCCATAGGTGCTCAAACGACCTTCACGGCGGTTCTTGGCCACGATTTCTTTGGTTTCCTTTGTAGAAATCAAAGAGGTGCCGAATTTTTTGCGTATATCGCGAATCAATTTATCGAAGTAGGGGTTGTTGATTTTTTGGTAGATGCCGTAACCCTTTGATTTGATGTGCGCATCGAGTGCGATAGACCATTCCCAACTCGCATAATGCGGAAACATGACCATGATACTTTTGTTCTGGGCCTCCAAGCCATGAAGTACCTCTAAATTTGTAAAAACGAACCTTTTTTGCAATTGTTCATGAGAGATCCCCATCGTCTTTATCATCTCTAAAAACATATCGCACATATGGCGATAAAACTTCTTTTCTATCGCTTTGATTTCTGCAATCGATTTCTCAGGAAAGGCCAGACGAAGGTTTTCGCGCACCACTTTTTTTCGATAGCCGATACTATGGTAAACCAGATAATAAAGAATGTTTGACAGGCCGTAAAGAAGGCTAAAAGGCAACCGCGAAACCAACCAAAGTAAAGGGTATGCGATGATAAAACCAATCAATTGCATGCAAAAAAGGTATGCACAAATATAGCTATATTTGACCCCAAACCTATGGGTACATGTACAATTTGCACTTAGCTACCATTGGCATTATTGTTGTCAATATTCTGGTGACACTTCGGGGTTTCAACGACCAAACTTTCTTTGATCGCTACAAATTCAACATAGCTGCCATTCAGGCCGGTCAAAAAGAGCGCATGTTCACTTCAGGGTTCCTGCATGTTGATATTTCGCACTTGTTCTTCAACATGTTCACCCTCTTCTTTTTTGCCGATGTGGTCATCACTTGGTTTGGGGCCTTCAAATTTCTGGTCATTTACTTTGTAAGCCTTTTTGCCGGTAGTTTGCTTGCCATGTTCTTCCACAAAAACGAGCCCTATTACAGTGCTGTCGGCGCCAGTGGTGCAGTGACGGGAATACTCTATGCCGCTATTCTGTTGCAGCCCGATATGCAATTGGGCATCCTGTTCATTCCGATTCCGTTGCCTGCATATGTTCTGGGCATTGCCTACCTACTTTATTCCATATATGGCATGAAAAGCAGATTGGGCAACATTGGGCATACGGCCCACTTTGGTGGTGCCATTGGGGGCTATGCCATGACCCTTATATTTTTGCCGGGCCTCTTGGTCACCGAGACACTTATGGTACTATTGCTGGCAATCCCTATCATAATACTCTTTGTGCTTGAAAAGATGGGTAAAATCTAAGGTAACCCGCTTTTTACAACAGATAGGGGCACGTTCACAACAAAAGTTGGGCGAATACCCAGTTGTGCCCTTATTTTGGGGCACTTTAGTATAGCCTAGTTATGAAACGAATCTTACCGATGTTGGCAGCCACAGGGCTCGCTTTGTTTTTTTCATGTTCTGACGAAACCATTATTTACGAAGATGAGCAGAGTGCCGTTGAACTAGAGACCAGCGAAACTGTGCTTGAAAACAGTATCTCTCTTGATAATGCCGGTGTACTTGATATTTTTAGTGAAGACCGTCTAACAGGTAAATTGGCGCGTTTTGCAGATGAACCGGCAGGCGACTACCCCCTTTCTTTGGTAGCACAGGTGTCTCCGCCCAAATTTAGCGGCGGCGAAAACCTGACCGCTTCACACGTGCATGTTCACGGCAATTACGCTTATGTGGCCTACAATACCGTCGGACAAGACTATGTTGGTGGCATCGACATTGTAAACGTGGCCGACCCCAACCGCCCAGGGGTAACTTCTAGATTGTACTATACCAATGCCGACATCAGTTCGGTAAAATATGACAATGGCTACGTTTATGCAGCAGGCGGTGTTGATTCAGAAAAATCGGTACGGGCCACATCAAATTCATTTGTGGCCAAGATAAAGGTAGACAATGGCCGCTTTAACCTTGGTGCCGGTATTCTCTACGGATTTCAAGAAGGATTTGTGGCAACCGATGTTGAGACCACTGCCAGCTCTGTGATCGTTACCAGCGGTAAAGACGGTTACGTGACCGTTTACGATAAGAACACCCTGGAAGCCCAAAACGACACCCCGTTTTCCGATTTAAGGTCGGTGAAGCTGAAAGACGATAAAATAGGGGTGCTTGATGCCGATTTCGGCGTGCGTATCTTGGACCAAAACCTATCGCAGGTGGGCAGTATCGCCATTGATGCCGACTTTAGAACAGCGGACAAGAGAACCCTTGATTTTACCAGTGACAACAAAATTGTGGTATCCGAGGGCGAGGCAGGTGCTGGTATTTATGATTTTACCACCGGCAGCTTCATCGAACATGTGCCAATTCTTATCAACCCTGACGGTGTGGCAACGTCTGATATTGTCACCAATGCCGTTACCATTAACGAAGATGTGTTGTTGATGGCCAATGGCGGGGCAGGATTATGTCTTTCTGAGGAAGAAGACAATGGCACCGACCTAGTGGGCATTATTGAGTTGACCGGCTCCATCAACTACGTAGAGTCGAAAGGGGATTACATTTTTGCGGCCTCGGGAAAATCGGGCCTTCAGGTGATAAAGATGAACAAACCTTCGCCAAGTCTGGCAGCCAGGTGCGCCGATTCACCAAACTATCAGGGCAGCTCTAAACTGACCGTTGGTGCCAACCAGCAATTGGCCTTTAGCGGCTCAAAACGTTTTCAGCAAATCAGTGTTTCAGGTTCGTTGCTACTATGTGGCACATGGACCGTAAAAAATACCGTCACGGTTGCCGATGACGCACTTTTTGAAATAAGGGGCACGCTGATTGTTGCCCGCAACAACAAAAGAAAAGACCTAAAAGTGGGCGAGGGGGCAACCCTTAGAGTTGAGGGCAACCTGACCGTTTATGGGGATTTGGAACTTGAGGACGGGGCCACGGTAGAATTTTTGGGCACTGGTTCGCGGGTCAATATTTTAGGAGAAGTCAAAAAAGGTGACAACGTTACCATAACGGGTGACTTTGAAGATATTCAAAACAAATTCTAGCAACTAAATAACCTACCAACAAAAAAAGCCCTGAATAATCAGGGCTTTTTTATTTGTCAGCAGTCGCTTCCTTTAGTTCAGCAACTCGGCCACTTTTTCTTCTAGGGCAGGGCCGCGAAGGTTTTTGGCCACGATGACCCCGTTTTCGTCCAATAAGAAAGCTGCCGGTATGGCATCAACGTTATATAGTTGGGCCACGGGATCTTGAAATCGCTTTAAGTGCGACACGTGGTGCCATTCAAGGCCGTCTTGTTCAATGGCTTGCTTCCACTGGTCTTTGTTGTTGTCCAATGAGACCCCGACAATATTGAGTCCCTTGTCTTTGTACTTGTTGTAGACCGCCACGATATTCGGATTTTCATATCGGCAGGGCCGGCACCAGGCCGCCCAAAAATCTATCAGGGTTACCTTGCCCTTGACCTCTTCAAGAGCAAGCAGATCGCCATCAGGTGTCGGGGCCGAAAAATCCGGTGCAATGGCACCTACTTCCGTTCCCTTTTGTTGTTTTAGTTGTTTATCGATGCTCTTACCAGGTTTCGAATTCTTGACCTCAGGGGTAAAGGCATCGTATAGGGTCTGTGCCTCACTTGCCTCGATCACCTTTGAGCGTAGCAGATTGTCAAGTATCAAGGCAGATATCAACGCATCGGGATTCTCCTTCACAAAATCCAAATGGTACGTTTTAACCCGGTCTTGCAGCTCGAAGAACTCCTCACGAAGCGATTCCATCATGGCGGTGTCGCGTGCGGCGTTGGCCTTTTGAAAATCATCGTTGATCGACTGTCCGCTTTCGTTGATGTCGCGCGACTCATCGAGAAACTCCATAAAACGTTCATTCTGGTAGGTGCCCTTAATTTCGGCAAAGGCCATGCTGTCTTTTTGAAATTCCACGTTAATGGCTCCATTCTCCAATATTACCGGTACGTTGCCCATGATTCCTTCCACAAAAAGATAGTGAAGCTGTGGAATTTCTTGGTTTCCGGCAAACTCGAAACCTCCCTCGTTGACCTGGACCGTGTCGACATCGATCAACTGGTTTAGGGTATCGGTGGTTCTTAAATAAACGTTTGTGCCGTTTTCCACTTCTCCATCTATACTTCCGGTCAAAGTGTAGCCGTTCTTCGCTTGGTCACAAGCAACGAACATGGCAATTGTGGTCAGGGCAAATACTATTTTTTTCATAGAACAAATTTGTTTGAACCGCAAAGGTATTGATAAAGCAGGGGATAAAAAAAGCCCCTAACATAAGTTAAGGGCCCTGTTTCGTGTTGATAACTTTTAAAACTGGTATCGGATACCCAGCGCAATATCGAAATCAAAATTATCACTGAAGCCATCGTAACCAAGAATTCCAATCTCTGGCCTGAAGTCCAACGATAACAACAAAGGGATGTCAAAATCATACTCGATGCCCAGATTACCGGCAGCAAAAACAAAGAGCCCGTCATCATCGTCACCATCGGGCACAGGGGCAAAATCTACACTTCCCAGACCGCCGCCAACGCCATAGTACCAGTTGAAGCCGCCATCTAAATTGTGTACCCATTGGTACACGCCTGATAGCTTGAAGGCATCGAAGTTTCTACTATCTCGCCAACCCAGGTTGAACTCTGCCCGGTTGAACTGGGCAATTGATTTCTGATACGAGATCTCGGCACCAAACCCATCGCTATCGCCCAAACGGAGGCCTAAGGTATGGTCTGATATACTCTGGGCGCTCAGCGAGGCCGTTGCAATTAAAAGTACGACAGAAAAAAATGTGGTAATCTTCATGAGTTTCTCTTTTAGTTTAAAAATATGGATAGCTTTGTTTCGCTATTTTGGTTATAACTTGTTTCATTACTCAAAAATTGTTCCGAATTGAACAAATCTTCCCTGAAATTACTCTCTTCCTGCTTGCAGGGCAGTCTGCATACTGACAAATTGACAAGGTCTCTCTATGCCACCGATGCCTCTGTGTATCGCAAATTACCACTTGCTGTTGCCTATCCGAAAAACGAACAAGATATCAAGGTTTTGGTTCAATTTGCCAACAAAAACAACATTGGTCTTGTGCCGCGTACCGCAGGTACCTCTCTGGCAGGCCAATGTGTAGGCGAGGGAATAATCGTTGACACCTCTAAACATTTTACCAAGATTTTGAAGGTAGATACAGATAGAAGGCAGGTCACGGTACAACCAGGGGTGATTCGTGATGAACTCAACCAATACCTAAAACCATACGGACTGTTCTTTGGGCCGAACACCTCAACCTCGAACCGTTGTATGATAGGGGGGATGGTAGGCAATAACTCTTCTGGAACCACATCTATAAAGTTCGGGGTGACGCGCGATAAGGTGGTAGCCCTCAAAACCATCCTTTCTGATGGAAGCACTGCTGTTTTTGGGGAGATGGATGAAAGTGGGTTTGAAAAAAAGGCCGCACAAAAAGATTTTGAGGGGCAATTATATGCCACGGTCAAAAGCGAACTGTCAGATGCAACCACCCAAAAGGAGATAGCGAAAGAGTTTCCAAAACCTGAAATCCACCGTAGAAACACGGGTTATGCTATTGATGAGCTACTTATGAACAATCTCTTTGGTGACGGTGAAAACGGTTTCAATTTCTGTAAACTGCTCTGCGGCAGCGAGGGCACCCTTGCCTTTACCACTGAAATAACCTTGCAGTTAGACGATCTGCCACCGCCGTTGTCTGCCATGGTGGCCACGCACTACAACACCTTAGAGGCCTGTCTGGGCGATGTGGCCCCTGTAATGAAACACGGTTTGTTTACCTGCGAGATGATGGACAAGGTCATTCTTGACTGCACCAAGAACAACCGCCAACAATTGGCCAACCGCTTTTTTGTAGAGGGTGACCCTGCTGCCATTTTGATGCTCGAGCTTAGGGCACACACCGAAGAAGCATTGCAAGAACAACTTGATGCCCTATTGCAGACCCTTGAAAACTCAGGCTTGAGCTATGCAAGTCCGGTATTGTGCGGGGATGACATCAACAAGGCGTTGGAGCTTCGAAAAGCAGGCTTGGGGTTGTTGGGCAATATGGTAGGTGACCGCAAGGCCGTAGCCTGTATCGAAGATACAGCAGTGGCTTTGGAAGATTTAAAGGACTTCATCATGGAGTTCACCGAAATCATGCGGAACTACGGACAAGAAGCCGTTTATTATGCCCATGCCGGGGCGGGCGAACTGCACCTGCGCCCCATTCTGAACCTTAAGAAAAGTTCTGATGTCAAGCTATTTCGGCAAATTACCGCCGAAGTCGCCCAATTGACCAAAAAATATAGGGGAAGTTTCAGCGGTGAGCACGGCGATGGCATCGTTCGGGCAGAGTTCATCCCTTTGATGATAGGCGAAAAAAATTATGCATTGCTGCGCCGTATCAAATCGCTTTTTGATCCACACGGCATTCTGAACCCCGGCAAAATCGTGGATCCCTATCCGATGGATGCCTCGTTGCGGTACGAAGTTGACAGAAAAGAGCCCGAAATCGACACGCTAATGGACTTTTCAGACAGTCAGGGTATCTTACGGGCCGCGGAAAAGTGCAACGGTAGCGGCGATTGCCGAAAAACCCATCATATGGTCGGCGCCATGTGCCCAAGCTACCATGCCACCAAAAACGAAAAGGATACCACCCGGGGCAGAGCCAATGCCCTTCGGGAGTTTTTGACCCATTCTGAAAAAAACAACCGTTTTGACCATGAAGAACTGAAAGAAGTCTTTGACCTATGCCTAAGCTGCAAGGCTTGTGCCCGTGAGTGCCCCAGCAATGTGGATGTGGCAACGTTAAAAGCCGAATTTCAATACAACTATCAAGAGGCCAACGGCTATTCGCTGCGTAGCAAACTGTTTGCGCACAACACAAAAGTCAACCGGTTGGCCAGCAAGGTCAGTGGACTTGCCAATTTGCTGTACGGTTCAAAAATAATGTCGAAATGGTTGGCGAAATCCGTTGGGGTGGCCACTGAAAGAAGTTTCCCAAAAATTTATAGTTTTGATTTTGATAAGCATCTTCAACAACTTAAAAAAGAGAAAATTACAACAAATAAAAAGGTTGTTTTATACATTGATGAGTTTACCCGCTATTTAGATGTTGAGGTAGGCAAAGATGCCATTGAACTTTTGACCCGTTTGGGCTATGAGGTCGAATTGCTGTTTGCCGAAAGTGGTCGCACTTATATTTCAAAGGGGTTTTTAAAACAAGCCAAAAAACTTGCCGATTTGAATATCTCAAGAACAATATCACTGGTACAGGCGGCCACCCCGATAGTAGGGCTGGAACCTTCTGCCGTCCTAACTTTTCGGGATGAATACAAGCGATTGGCACAAGATTCTGAAAATGCAGGGCGTTTGGCGAACCAATCGTTTTTGATAGAGGAATTTTTGGCCGGCGAGATCATTAAGGGCAACATCAAGACCGAACAGTTTACAGAGACCCCGAGAAAAATTAAAATACATGGCCACTGCCACCAAAAGGCGCTTTCGAACCAAAAGGTGACCTTTGATATCTTGAACCTGCCCAAAAACTACGAGGTCTCCATTATATCCTCGGGTTGTTGTGGCATGGCAGGTTCGTTTGGATACGAAAAGGAACATTACGCGACAAGTATGGCCATCGGCGAACTAAAGCTGTTTCCTTCCGTCAGAAAGAGTGATAGCGATACCATTATAGCGGCCAACGGTACCAGCTGCCGCCATCAGATATTGGATGGTACGGGAAGAAAGGCATTACACCCCGTTACCATTTTGAGACAGGCCATGGTCTTTTAACTGTTCGCCATCAGAGATGGTCTCGTTTTTCTTTTTGGGTTTTTCACGCTCTGCGGTAATCGATGTGAACAGCTCGTTGATATCGAGCTCTTTTACATCATCATCGACAAAGAATGATGATAGCTTGTCTTGGTTAAAGTGGTAGACTTTCCATCTTTTAAACGAATACTCTAAGGCAGTAAGGTTCTCAACCCAATCACCGGAATTAAGGTAGGTGCAACTACCCATCTTATTTGCGTACATTTCCTTTTTCGGTTGGTGGATGTGTCCGCAGACCACATAATCATAGCCGTTCTCGATGGCAAGATCGCAGGCTGTACGTTCAAAATTGTCTACGTATTTAACGGCGCTTTTTACACCGTTCTTGATTCGTTTTGAGAGTGAGTACCGTTCTTTCCCCATTTTGTTCAAGAACCCGTTGACCATACGGTTCAAGAGAATGAGCAAGTCGTAGCCATACCCGCCTAACTTGGCCAGCCATTTAGCGTTTTGGATGGAGATATCAAAAACATCCCCATGAAAAATCCAAGCCTTTTTACCATCAAGCTCCAAAACCAATTTATTGGCAATGGTAACATTGCCCACGGTAGTATCAGCAAACTTTCTCAACACCTCGTCGTGGTTGCCCGTAATGTAAAAGACTTGAACACCCTTTGCGGCCATGCCTATCAATTTTTTCAGCACTTTGAGATGTGAAGCAGGAAAATAGCGTTTGCTGAACTGCCAAATGTCGATGATATCACCGTTCAAAACGAGCTTTTTGGGCTCAATACTGTTCAAATAGGCAATCAATTCGTCGGCATGGCACCCATAGGTGCCCAAGTGTACATCAGAGATTACGGCCAGCTCTAATTTTCTTTTTTTCAAAACTTCAGGAATTTAGCTGCAAAGTAATGGTGCCATGGTGAAATTAAGATCAAGTTGATGTGAAGTATATTTAAGAAAAGTGTTAAACAATTGTCACCGTCCTTAAAACAATGTTACGGTAGTATTAAGAAAATTGGAGTTTTTCTATACCGCATATAACATTTACCTTTGACAGCATTGAAACAGCATATATGGCGGGAAACACTTTCGGACATCTTTTCAAGCTCACAACATTCGGCGAATCGCACGGTAAGGCCATCGGTGGCATAATCGATGGCTGCCCCGCAGGCCTGGAACTTGACTTAAACGCCGTTCAAAATGAATTGGACCGCCGCCGCCCGGGACAATCGGCCATAACCACCCAACGAAAAGAACCCGATACCGTTGAATTCTACTCCGGTTTGTTTGAAGGAAAGACCACCGGCACGCCCATTGGCTTTGCCATACACAACACCAACCAAAAATCGAAAGATTACTCGCATATCAAAGATTCGTACCGGCCCTCACATGCCGATTTTGTTTATGACCAGAAATATGGTTTTCGCGATTATCGCGGCGGAGGCCGCAGTTCGGCCCGTGAAACAGCCAGTAGGGTAGTGGCCGGTGCCATTGCCAAACAATTGCTCCAGGGCGTTCAGATACAGGCTTTTGTGTCGCAAGTAGGCAACATAAAACTTGAAACGCCCTATCAAAAACTTGATTTCTCGAACATCGAGAGCAATCCTGTTCGTTGCCCTGACCCAACCATGGCCGCAAAAATGGAGGACTATATCAAGACCATCAAAAAACAAGGTGATACCGTTGGTGGTGTGGTCACTTGCGTGGCCAAAAACATACCGGTGGGTCTTGGTGAACCCGTATTTGACAAATTGCACGCCGATCTGGGCAAGGCCATGCTCTCCATAAATGCCGTAAAGGGCTTTGAATACGGCAGCGGCTTTGCCGGGGTAGCCATGAAGGGCAGCGAGCACAACGATGGCTTTAACAGCGATGGTTCAACGACCACCAACCATAGTGGGGGCATACAAGGGGGTATCAGCAATGGAATGGACATTTACTTCAATGTGGCCTTTAAACCTGTGGCAACGGTACTTCAAGGCTATGAGACCATCAATAAAAAAGGGGAGAAGGTCAAGGCTCAGGGCAAAGGCCGCCATGATCCCTGTGTAGTGCCCCGCGCCGTACCTATAGTCGAGGCCATGACCGCACTGGTACTGGCCGATCATTGGTTGTTGGCACGCATCAACAAAGTTTAAAGGTTTGTCTTTCAGAATCCTATAATTCAAATATCGCTTTTCTCTTTTTACATTTCTAATTTCGTATTTCATATATATTCTATTTCGTATTTCTAACTTCCCATTTCGCATTTCGTACTTTTTGCGATAAATGGTATCTTACCCGACAAAACTCAAACTATGCGAAAATTGCAACTGCATTGGCAGATTTTGATTGGGATGTTGCTCGGTATTGTCTTCGGATTTATTATGACCTACCCGGATTGGGGGCGTGATTTTGTCGCTGATTGGATCAACCCGTTCGGAACCATCTTTGTAAGACTGTTGAAGCTGATAGCCATTCCGCTCATTTTGGCATCGCTTATCAAGGGTATTTCAGATTTAAAGGATATTTCAAGGTTCAGGGATATCGGGGTACGAACTATCATTATCTATATATGCACAACGGTAATTGCCATAACCATAGGTTTATTGTTGGTAAATGCATTGAAACCGGGTGAAGGAATCTCACAAGACACCATTGACAAGTTGACGGCCACCTATGCTGCAGACGCAGGGGTCACCTCAAAGATTGAGGAAGCGTCTCGTCAAAAAGAAAGTGGCCCCTTACAGTTTTTGGTAGATATGGTGCCAGACAATGCCATATTTGCCATGTCTTTTAACAGTTTAATGCTACAGGTAATATTTTTTGCGATTTTCTTTGGCATATCGATGCTGTTGATCGGTGAGAAAGACGCAAAGCCCCTCAAAAACTTTTTTGATTCCCTTAACGAGGTAGTTCTGAAGATGGTCGACCTAATCATGCTCACAGCTCCTTATGCTGTTTTTGCCTTATTGGCAGGGGTGGTGGTCTCTTCGAGCGATCCCGAATTGCTGCTGGCCCTTTTGAAGTATGCTGGCGTAGTTGTCTTGGGGCTCTTGCTGATGATCGTTTTCTACAGTATTGCGGTCTCCACTTTCACACGATATAATCCCCTGACCTTTTTGAGCAAAATCAGTCCTGCACAATTGCTTGCCTTTTCGACCAGTTCGAGCGCGGCAACCTTGCCCGTGACCATGGAAAGGGTAGAGGAGCATATAGGGGTCGATAAAGAGGTTTCGAGCTTTGTGCTTCCCGTTGGGGCCACCATCAATATGGATGGCACCAGCCTATATCAAGGCGTGGCAGCTGTGTTCATTGCACAGGCATTGGGCTTTCCGTTGGATTTTTCAGGGCAGCTAACGATTGTACTTACTGCCCTGCTGGCCTCCATTGGCTCTGCCGCCGTACCCGGGGCAGGCATGGTCATGTTGGTTATTGTTTTAGAATCGATTGGGTTTCCGCCCGACAAATTGGCCATTGGTCTGGCGCTGATTTTTGCCGTTGACAGGCCCTTGGATATGTGCCGGACGGTTGTAAACGTAACCGGTGATGCCACCGTATCGATGATGGTTGCCAAATCGGTAGGAAAACTGGGCAAGCCTAAGGTCAAGAACTGGGACGACCACTGGGAGGAGGTGAAGTAGTTTTTCAATATTGGACGAAATTTTCAGTAAATTAAAGAGCCAAAAAATAATTCCGCACCATGAACATTTGCTTTTTAATGTATCCCTGGGAAGAAATAAACCCTGAAAACGATACCAGCCTAGCTTTGATACACGAATGTGCAAAGCGCAAGCACGGGGTAGCCCTTTGCACACCTGCCAACCTGACCATTAGAAACAGTGTCACATCGGCCTTTTGTACCGTCATCAATAAAATGGACAAGGTACCGGCAAGCCTAAAATCATTCTATAAACAAGCCTCGTTACGGGAAGAAATGCTTCCCTTGGCCGGGTTCGATGTGATATTCATGAGGGCAAACCCTCCGTTGGATCCGTTGATGCTGAACTTCTTGGATTCGGTGAAAGACGATGTTTTCATCATCAATTCCATACAAGGGCTTCGAGAGGCCAACAACAAACTCTACACGGCTGCCTTTGGTGATAGCCATAGCAATATCATTCCCGTTACCCATGTATCAAAGAACAAAAAGTATTTGGTACAGCAAATCAAAGAATCCAAATCTGACAAGATGATTTTGAAGCCTTTGAACGGGTTTGGGGGTTCGGGGGTAATCCTTATAGAAAAGTCGGCAATGAGCAATATCAAATCACTGCTAGACTTTT
This sequence comes from Flagellimonas lutaonensis, assembly GCF_000963865.1. Taxonomy (NCBI): domain Bacteria; kingdom Pseudomonadati; phylum Bacteroidota; class Flavobacteriia; order Flavobacteriales; family Flavobacteriaceae; genus Flagellimonas; species Flagellimonas lutaonensis. Next base: position 3,067,062 of record NZ_CP011071.1, on the reverse strand, counting down.
ATGTAACCAATTCAGATGGAACCTCTAACTACGTTATACTTCAAGAATACATTGAAGGTGCTGACGAAGGTGATGTACGAATCTTATTGCTGAACGGAGAGCCCATCGGGGCCATGCGAAGGATACCGGGAAGTGATGACCATAGATCCAATGTCTCTGCCGGTGGTTCGGTAGCAAAACATACATTGACAAAACAGGAAAAAGCCCTTTGCAAACAAATAGGGCCCAAACTGGTAAAAGACGGACTCTATTTTGTGGGCATCGATGTGATCGGCGGCAAGTTGGTCGAGGTCAATGTAATGTCGCCAGGGGGCATTACCTACATGAACAAGGTATACAAGACCAAGATTCAGTGTCAGGTAATCGACTTTATCGAGAGCAAGGTGCTCGATAAGCTTCAGGCATTCGACCGACGTTCCCGACTTCGAAAAGAGGTGCAGGATGCTTAGGAGGTTATCCCTAGAGGAAATTATTTCGAACATCGATAATGGCAGGGTCTTCGAGGCGGTCTCTGATGACTATTCATTCACCATAAAAATCGAGGAATACGTACCGTTTGTGTGCGGTGCGGTACACGATGGGCACCAGTTCAGAAAATCGCTTTGGCAAAATTGCCTGCACACCGTATATGAGCGTTGGTACGAGGAAGACCCCTGCACCAAACAGATGGTAGAATCGCACCCCATTGTCATTGCGGGCCGCGACAGCCGTTTTGAGTATGATTTGAACCGCCCGCCCGAAATGGCCATTTTTGATACGGCCTGGGGAAAACAGCTTTGGAAAAAAGACCTTCCCGAAAACGAACGACAGCTTAGTTTGCAAAAACACCACAACTTTTACAGGGTCGTGCATGCCCTTGTAGAAAAATTGGAATCACTGCACCCAAAGGTGCTCGTTTTCGACATGCACAGCTACAACTGGAAACGATGGGACAGGGAAGTACCCACTTGGAACCTTGGCACCAGCAATATTGACAATGACCGCTTTGGCAATATGGTCGAAAGTTGGCGCGAAAAACTCGGGGGCATGCAACTGCCCAACGACATCAAATCGACCACAGGCATCAACGACACTTTTCAGGGCAATGGTCATTTTCTAAAGTATATCACCAAAACCTTTGACAACACCTTGGTGTTCGCCACAGAGATCAGCAAGGTGTACTGCGATGAGCTTTCGGGCATCATTTATCCAGAAGTTGTGCAATCTGTTGAAAACCAATTGCAAGATTTGATACCTTTGCAGGCTGAAGAATTCATGAGCACCCCGTGATAGAGGAAAAAGAGCAACAAGAACTGCAACGACAATATGCCGATGTGTTTGAGATAGACAGCAATCTAGATAGGCTGGTCAAGCGTATCGAACTGTTGAACTATATCAACCCGCTGAACATCGAAAAAGAAAAGCACCGCTTTTTTGCCTCTAAATATACCGTTGAGCCTGAGTTTCGTTATCCTAAACTCAAATTTGACCCTTACAAACTGCACCGCCTTTTCTTTTTACAGCGCCTAGAGCGTATTGAGGATGAGAAGATCAGAAAGCTCTATCAAGAGGTCATCCATTACTATTCGAACATGATCCAGTGTATCGAAACTATCGGCACGGGGCGCAATTTCTATTTCAATTCGTTACGGGTCTTCGGAACACCCACCGAAAAAGATGTGCAGAATGCCCGTTTTATACTCCATTTCAAAGATGAGCCTTCTTCTGTCGATATGGAGAAAGTGTTTTCTGCCGAAGAGGCCAAGCACTATTTCGAGAAGTTTGCGGAGGCTTATGACTTTCCGTTGAACATCCTTTTTTCGACCCATATTGCTGCTGAGGCCATGGTCAGTAACAGCCGCCAGTCCTTATTGATCAAAAAGAATGCCCGCTTCAGCAAAAACCAATTGCTAACTCTGGGCACACATGAAATTGGGGTACATTTGGTCACTACTTTCAATGCAGCGGCGCAACCCTTGAAGATTTTATCGAACGGACTTCCCAAGAATGTGGAGACCCAAGAGGGTCTCGCCGTATTCAGTGAGTACATGGGCGGTGCCCTTACCCTGAAACGACTTAAGGAGTTGGCCTACCGCGTACTAGCAGCCGACAGTTTGAGCAAGGGTTACACCTTTGCCGATACATTCGACCTGATACATGGGCACTACAAACTCGACCGTGACGAAGCCTTTACCATAACCCTTAGGGCGCACAGGGGAGGGGGCTTTACCAAAGACCGCCTTTATTTGAGCGGTCTGCGCAAAATCTATAAACGTTATAAACGTGAAGAACCTTTGGATATCTTAATTGCCGGAAAGGTTTCGTTGGACAGCGAAGAGGTGCTAAAACATCTTCGAAAAAAGGGATTGCTGCTGCCCAACAGGTATGAAAACCTTTCCTTTAAGCAAAAAATGAACACGAACAAAACGCTCGATTTTATCCTCAACAATTTGAAGTAACCACGGCTAGAGAGATATGTACTTGCCCCTTGGGTATTTCACCTGAAACGAGAAGCTTTCTTTTCTGCTTTCTTTTGGCTGTAAATCCATTGTCCAACTCAACAATCCCTTCTTTTTATCATATTCCGCCGAATTGGTTACAATATCCTCCACCTTGATCTCTTTGTTTTGCGACAAAGGAATACGGTCGATCAGCTTCAGGTTGACGGCCACGTTCTTGTTATTCTTTACTTCCAGGTCATAGGTGCGGTTCAGAATGCGATTGCTTCCTGTAAACGACTTGCTCTTGAAGTTTCGCTGCTGTTTTCGGGTCACTGTAATGTTCGGTTCCAAGCCCAATGACAATACCATCTCTTTTTTGGTGGTGTAGGGGTCCAAAACCGTTTTGCCCGCATAGGTGCCTTCAAAATAGATATTGGCCTCGCCAGGCAACAGCTGGTGTTTTTCCCAGTCTTTGAAGCGGGCCGTCAAGAACACGTTTTCGTTTACAATGGGCGCGGCAAAATACTCGTAGTTGGCTGGCAGTTTAAAGGTGTTGATCTCAATGGCCGTAATATCGCCATCAGAAACGATGGAATAGGGCTTTTTGATCACGAATTGGGTGTTCGACACGTCTTGCCTGATGGTACTCTTTTTAGTTGTGATCACAACCACACCGTTGCTTCCGCGTGTACCGTAAACGGCCGTGGCACTTTCTCCTTTTAAGACTTCCATATTCTGTACTTCACTGGCATCAAGATCGCCTTCCACAAAACCTTCCACAGGCACTCCGTCAATGATATAAAGAGGTCTCGGTTGTTCAACTTTTGAATTTCTAAAGTCCCCCGAAAACCCTCTTATATTAACGCCTGCTGTCTTACCTTGGAGAAGCTTTTCAGGGTTTACGGCAGAAACAGCATAGCCCAAACCTACCTCGCGCTTAGCACCCAAAGCAGTGACCACCATTTCTTCGAGGGTATTGGCATCCTCTTCCATACCCACATTGATGATGGATGCGTAAATGGGTATTCTTACATCTTTTTGACCGAGATACGAAAACAACAAACTTTGCCCATAGGGCACCTCTAGGGAATAATTGCCATCAAAATCGGTTTGGGTGCCTTTTGTAGTACCCTCAATTACCACATTTGCCCCGGGCAGTGGCAGGCCCGAAGCATCGGTCACCGTACCCACCACTTTCTTGACACTGGGGTTAAAGGCATACCCTTTTTTAGTAGCGGTGGGCGAATGCCTTCGCGCATAGGCATTGACAAAATTCAAATAATGGGCTTGCAGATCGGGCTTTGATATGTTGTGGGCTGGGGTCGCCGTAGAGAGTATCACCTTTACATTGTTCCAATCCTTGCCTGTTTTTTGGTACACATGTGCCTTGTAGGCAAGGTTCAACGGTGCATTCAGGGCAGATGATTTGATATCGTAATTGGGCACCCAACCTGCTTCTTTTACCATGTATGAAAGGGTCAGGTTCAACTGGGTGGGCATGGGGGCATCAAACGAGATCGTTAGCTCGCCCTGTTCTTCCTCTGGCGTGTTGTTCAGTTCGTTGAGCTGTCGTTGCAGCCTATTGATTTCTTCTTGCAGGTCTTTAATCTTCTGGTTGGTCTCGAACACCTCATTCTTGATGGCGGTTATGCGCTGACGGTAGTACTGGCTGATTTCCTTTACTTTTTCAAGGTTCAGTGCCTGATTGTCTGTGCTTACCAAACGATTGGTGTTGATGACCCGCTCTTCTTCCTCGAGGCCCAAAATATGGTTCTTGAGGAAAGCTGTTTGGGCTTGCAAGGCTTCTATTTGGGAGGTCCACTTTTCAGTATCTGGATGGCTTTCCGATCTATCGAGATAATTGATGTCGTAGGCCATGGATAGGATGGAGACCGCTTGAAGCCCCGAGACTTGAATGCTGCTCTCGTCTATTTTGGGCGAAAGTCCGGTAAAGACCACCTTGTTGATGCCCTCTTTTAGCGGGCAATTGGCCTTTCGGGTAATTTGGGCCCCACTGAGGTACACCGTGACCTCTTTGATCTTGGATGGAATCTTTGAATCGTTAGCATGTAACAAAAACGGAAGGGCAAGCAACAGAAATACGAGCTTTTTCATAATAGTTCGATTTAGATTTCATCCAAACCTATCTGCAAAAACCGTTTTTTAAAAGAAGGAATGATGCAATGGGGCCGATGATCGAGTAAACGTGCCCTTTGGGATAGTCATTGCAAAAATTTGGCCTGTAGTTCTGGGGTAGGCACCATACACTGCTCTTTTTTGCCGAACCAACGGTAGCGGTTACGGGCCACAAAATCGTATATGATATTTCGGATTGAACCCGGAATCCATTGAAAAACAAGCAACAAGCGCCAAACACCCCCAAATTCGCGGGCGATTTCAAGAGTGGCATCCGATTTGGTGTAAAAGGCTACCCCAGGCTCTATTAGAATGATGGAATCGATTTTGGAAGTATCGATGTTTCGTGCTTCCAACAGGTTTTGGCCCACTTCGCTTTGCAATGCCGCATACCGGAACACATCTTTTTTGTCACGCTTGATGACAAATTGCACGGCGCCGTTGCAGAGGTTGCAGACCCCATCGAATAAGATTATTTTTTTATTGCTTTCCATTTTTTCATTCCCTCGAAGGAGGGAGTCCTCCGTTTTTTTGTCATTCCCGCCCATCGACTACGCTCAGGATAGACTACGGCGGAATCCATTTAATCTATGTTGCAAAGATACAGCAGACAACCAGAAATGTCATTTCGAACGCCCCCATGGCTATTCGGGATGGGAAATCTAACCATTCTGGATATTTCTCAATCGCTCCGCTCATTTCGAAATGACTAAATGGGGCCCTAAAGAGCCACAAATAAGAAGTAATACCCAAATGTTACAAGGTGTTTAAGAACTCAGTCAAATCGGTCTCTTTGTTTAGCCCTAATTTCTTCTTGAGCCGGTATTTTGATTTAAGAATGCTGTCGGGCAAGACGTTCATAGTGGTTGCGATCTCTTTGGTGGTCAGGTTCATCCGTAAAAAGGCCGCCAAACGTATTTCCTTTTCAGAAATATCGGCATAGAGCGTCTTTAACTTCTGGTCAAAGTCGTTGTGTACCTCTGAAAAGTAGGTTTTAAAGGTCTCCCAGTCCTTGTCGGAGGCCTTTTCCTTTTTCAACAACATTACAATACGACGAAACTCCATTTTGAACTTGTCAGGCGAACTTTTGAGGTTCTCCAAATTTTCCTTCAGCTCTTCCAAAAAAGTGTTTTTCTGCACCAAATGCAGGGTCTGGCTGGCCAGTTCCTTTTTCTTATGGGCAATTTCTTGCTTGTAAATTTCCTCTTGCTTTTCACGGGCGATCCGATTCTTTTTGATACGCTGGCGGTACCCAAATACAGAGAGTCCAAATAGGGCTAGGGCAGAGGCCATGCCCCCGGCATAGAGACCCTTGGTGAGTTTATCGACTTTGGCTTTTTCATTTAGGGTTTTGATTTCTTCTTCCTGCAGAGCTATCGCTGCTTCTTTTTTTTCGGTTTCGTAAATTGTTTTCAATTCTTCTACTTGTCTAATCTTTTCTACAGAACTTATACTATCCTGAATAGCAAATGATTCTCTAAGGAAACTTATGGCATTCTTATGATCTCCTGTTTTTTCAAGTATTTTCGATTTTACTTCATAGAGACCTTCGAGTGTTATAACTGCTCCACTACGAGTTCCAATTTCTATGGCTTCATTTATATGTCGAAGTGCGGATTGAAATTTATTTCTTCGTAGGTCTAATTTGCTTAATCCTTCTAATGATTGAATGGATTGTATGGTAAGTTGTTCTTTGGCAGCAATACTATTAGCTTCGCTTAAAGCATTTTCGGCTTCATTCAAATCACCTTTATTGGTTAAAATCTCGCCATAATCAATTAAAGCGCTTGATAAGGATCCCTTCAGATTAAATTTTCTTGAAAGATCAATACCTGCTAGATAAAAGTTTTCAGCTTTGGTCAAGTTGCCTTGTAATAAATAAACTGCTCCAATTGAAATTATGGTATTTGCTTCATAAATATTATCATTGTTTTTTTTATAAAGCTCTCGGGCTTTGCTGTAATAATCAATAGCAAATGAATGATGATTTAATTTAGTTTCAATATCTCCTAATTGTTTGTAAGTGTCGGCTGTTCTTAGTTCATCATTAATCTTTTCAAAATAGCCCACTGCAATAATAGATTCTTTTAGCGCTAGATTTAAATCTCCTTTTTCAAAATAGCATGATCCGATGGATAGGTGAGAAGAGGCAAGAAATTGACTCTTATAAGGTTCATCTTTTATATTTTGTTCAATTTCAATGAGACTATTTGTAAATATTTGAAGTGCACTTTCATAATCGCCTTGAGATTTATAAATATCTCCTAAAGTAAAATCTACAAATATTAAACCACGAGTCTTGTTATTTTTTTTAAAAGAAGTTTTGGCCAATTGGTAATGATATAAAGCAGTGTCGTTCATGCTTTTATTATAGAAATAATCTCCGATGTGCAAATTTCCCAGGCCATAAGCAAATTCAGAACCTGTTCTTTTATAAATATCAATCTCCTGATCGGCATATTTTTTTGCTATTTCTGGCTTAGAAAACATTAGCTTCTCGTGAAGCATAGTTAGCAATACTACTTTAATAGAATCATTAGTTGATTCTTTTTTTAATTCTGTTTTTAAACTGTCAATATATTTTTGATTTTGACTATAGGTAAAGAAGAATTGAAGTAAACAAATACAAAGTAGTGTTGATTTAGATTTCATAAACTATATATGTTATTGGATCAAGGTACTAAATAGAAGCAGACTATTAAAACCAAATTGGCTCAGTTCAAAATCAATTGTCCATAAAAAGTCCATAAAATATAAGGCTAGGACAAGGGTGCTTATAGGCTGAAACCCACTGAAAATATTGACTTTAACTAGAAATAAAGACTTATTAAAATTGTGGCTTGTCCATAGGGCGATTTGTTAAAATCCATACAAGCTGTCCATACTTTGTCCATGCCGAAAATTAGGACTGGGCTCGATGCGCTTCTAGTTTTGGGGTGTTGAATCTTAAAAACTAGAAATTATGAAATCAAATCAATCATTTTTCAGAATTACACTTTATGTGTCTGTTCTATGTTTATTATTAGTTGCATGTAGCAGCTGTAGCAAAGATGAAGTAGAACCAGGGGCAGAACAACCTAATTTTTCTAACAATGATGCATTAGATTTTAATGCTGCGGTTGCTAATCTAAGTGCTTTTAATCAGCCTAATGAATCTCCTATAGCGGAGACTAATTCGACTGAACCTGAACGTGACTCAGAAAACACAACCTTGGAATGTTTTACAAAAACATATGAAGGTGCTCCTGGGTTTAATGAACTGTTTACACTTGATCCAACTACTGATGTAATATATCCAGGTGCCATGTTAAAAGGAGAAACCATACCAACCGGCGAATATTCAAGAATTAATGCAGATAGGTCGCCTATTACTATGTCTATTTCGTTGAGCAATATTGACGGAAGCCCAAGTGTAACTATTGATAACCCCAATAATCTTAGCGAGGTGCGACAAGGTATTAATGAGTTATTAAACCGAGAGGTTACAGGTGCCACGCCCGCTCAACTTGTTGTAGAGGAGTCTCAAGTATATTCGGAACAACAGTTGGCCATAGCACTTGGTGCTAATTATCGGGACAAAACCAAGGATATTTCGGGCAGTTTTGATTTTAATTCCACAACGATTAAGAAAAAGTATGTGCTTAAATTCATTCAAAAATATTTTACCTTGGATTTGGATTCCCCAGGTAAATCTCCGAGTGATTTGTTTACCAGTCTGCCAAGTATTGAAAGCTTGGGCGCTACTAATCCAGTATATGTTTCTTCGGTAACTTATGGTCGGATGGTTTTGTATACTATAGAATCTGAATCTAGTATATCAGAAATAAAATCTGCATTTGATGCTGCAATAGATGCTGGCAAGAGAGAAGGAGATTTTGAACTTGACGTTGATTCAAAAGAAATTTTGGAAAAGTCGAGTATCAAAGCAATTATAATCGGTGGTTCTGGAGCGAGTGCTGCACAAACTATAGGTGATGATAGTCTTTCTAAAATATATGATTTTATTGCAGAAGGTGGTAATTATTCTAAAGATTCTCCAGGAGCTCCATTGGCCTATAAATTGAGTTATGTAAAACAAGGTTTTCCAGCAGCTAGAGTAGTTTTAGCAACAGAATATCAAGTTAGAAACTGTGATTTGGCATACCCTGAATATTATGCAGAAATTCTTAAAATAACTGGTAGCCAATTAACAGACACCGAAGTATTTGGAAAACTAAGAGTAAAGATGTGGGTTGGCGGTGAACGCTTAGATATTAATAATAATGGAATTGATGATGGTAAAACATGGGACAGAAAAGAAGAGGATTTTGTAGAAGTTCGCAAAACCAGATCATATACCGTAAAAGATCACAATTATACTTTTAAACCATATAGACCTAATCAAGCAATAGATTTTATTGAATGCTCTGGCGAATTAGCAGATTACAATGGTTTTCTTGGCAGTGTAAGTTTAGGAGATGCTGGCGGCATAAAGGAAATTAAGTTAAATACTTTGAAAATTAATGAGGCTAGACTTGATACATTAAAATTCACCAAAGGTATTCAAGCTCATTTTAGATTTACCAGATTAAAATAACAAATACAGTCGGCCGCTCAGGTTGGGTTCAACAACTTGATGTCGGCTGTTATTTTGTTTTAGCTTCCACCAATTCTAATTGTTCCACACCAACATTTGTGGTAAAAAGGCCGTAGTTCACTACGGCTTTATTTTTTTCTAATTTATCAATAGTCCCAACAGCTTTTCCATCAAATAAACGCACGCGATCGCCAACTTTAAACACTGGTCTAGGTTTGGATTTTTCTTGCTGGAGGGCCTTTTTCCTTTTCTCCTTTTTCTCTTTTCTGACTTCCACAATCTTTTTCTCCAATTCTTGGGCCACCTGCTTTTTTACGGCCTTTTTGGCCTTTGCCTGCTTAGCGTTGGTTTTTTTGCGCTTGCTGTTCTCGGTCTCGACAATACGAAGCAGTTCAGAGATCAATGGGCGCTTTTTACCGTCCAAGAAGTATTTCTCGGCGGCATCGTTGACCTTGTTTCCCAGATGCACCATGCGCTGGTTATGGTCGTAGAGCTCTTGGTAGTTCTCTAGCTTGGTCTTGATCTTTGCGTTCAGTTCTTCGAGTCGTTTGGCCTCTTCACGGGCCTTGCTTTCTTCTTCCTGCAGGCGCGAACCGGTCTTTTCCATTCGATTGCGCTGTTTCTGCAGTTTTGAGATAGTGGCATCGAACCGTACCTTGCCCCGGTCTATCTTTTTCTTGGCCTTGTTGATGAGGCTATAGGGAATGCCGTTTTTCTGGGCCACTTCAAAGGTAAACGAGCTGCCTGCCTCGCCCAAGACCAGTTTAAAAGTGGGTTCCAGGGTGCGGCCGTCGAACTGCATGTTGGCATTGGTCATGTGCGGCAATTCGTTGGCCAGCAATTTGAGGTTGGCATAGTGCGTGGTAATGACTCCGTAGGCACCGCGCTCATAAAACACCTCTAGAAACGCTTCGGCCAAGGCACCCCCCAACTCTGGATCGCTACCGGTACCGAACTCATCGATCAAAAACAGGGTGCGGTCATCGCATTTCTTTAAAAATCGCTGCATGTTCTTGAGCCGATAGCTATAGGTGCTCAAATGGTTCTCGATACTTTGGTTGTCGCCGATATCGGTCAGAATCTTATCGAACAAACAAACCGAACTTCTTTCATGAACTGGGATTAGAAGTCCGGATTGAAGCATTACTTGAAGCAATCCAATTGTCTTCAACGTGATGCTCTTACCACCTGCATTGGGGCCCGAGATAACGATAATACGGTTTTCGGGGTGCAATTCTATGGTCTGCGGCCAGGTCTTTTCATTTTTGCGCTTGTTGGTCAAATAGAGCAGGGGGTGGTAAGCATCTTTAAGGTACAACTGCCTTTCTTGATTGATGCCAGGCAGCACGGCGTTCATTTCAGCGGCGTATTTTGCCTTGGCCGCCGTTATATCGATGTTCGTCAAATAGTCTTGGTAATCCGATAACAAGGGTGCAAATGGCCTGATAAAATTGGCCAGTTCTCGTAATATTCGCCGTAACTCCTCTTTTTCGTCGTACTCAAGGTTGGTCAGCTCTCGGGTATGGCCCAAGGTAGCTTCGGGAATAATGTAGACGATGCTTCCCGTCTTTGAGCTGCCCATGACGGTACCCCTTACTTTTTTGCGGTGCATCGCCTTTACGGCCAAGACCCGCCGGTTCTCGACCACCGACTCACGGATTTCGTCCAAAAAGTCAGCGGCTTGATAGCGTTGCAGGGCACCGTTGAAGCTTGAATTGATTTTAGAGCGCACCTCGTTGATCTGTTGGCGGATGTGCTTTAATTCCGCCGAAGCATCATCGCGTATTTCACCAAACTTGTCGATGACCTTGGCAATTTCTTCGGAAATGGCCTTGTTTTCATCCAAGGCATCCGACAATTTGAAGAGCAGCGGATAATACTCCTTAAACTTTTTCAAGAACCTCTTGTGTACGAGTACCGTATCGCAAAGGGCGGCTATCCTTCTAAATCCGGAAACCTCCAAGACCGCATTTTCAATCTTCAACAATTTTAAATCGTCGTTTATGGCGTCAAAACCATGGTTGGGAATACGGTTGTCGTTGCTAAACGAAGTAAGGTATTCTGAGGTCTGCCCCAGTGCCCCCAACAAGGCTTCTTGATCGGCAATGGGCGCTATCTTGGCCACCGACTTTTTGCCCAATTCGGTATTGCACCGTGCCGATAGGTGGTCCAACACCGTGGGAAATTCTAAATCTTGAAGTGTTTTTTGGTTGATCTGCAGCATCTTTCTCTTATGGCCAACAAAGATAGCCAACTGTTACAGAAACCACCCTCTATGGGCGGGTGGTGCGCTTAAATACACCGGAAATGGTTCGTGATTGTTCTTCGAATTCGGTGAACCTAATGTCAATCGACACTTGCCAAGTGCTCGAACTGAACTTGCGCCCCGAAATGGTGCCCGATTCGATGGGAATGCTGCCTTCTATAAAGCAAAAACAATATTTGTCAAAAAAGGTATTGGCAGCAGTAAGTTCCGCATCTGAAAAAGAGAATTGTTCGGCCGCTGCATCCACCTCAAAAATAATTCGCTCTGCATATTCATCGTCTGCAATCTGTGGGTTGTCATCAGCCCTGAAAAAGTACTCAAAAACGAGGTTTTCCCCAGATTCGATGACGGCAAAGTTGGCATCGTTTACCGTTATGGTGGCATCTTGATAAAAATTGAACTCATCGGTATCGCCACCGTCATCATTGGAACAGGCAGCAGTCAAAAAGAGGAGCGGTAGCAGGAATTTTTTAATGCGGAACATGCTTTTTTGGTTTAAGATGTGTTTCGTCGGGCAGGGTTGCTTACCAAAATAGCAATTGCACCAATATGGCCGAACCAATGCCCAGACCAAAGCTCAACAAGGTGCCAATAAGCACGTATTCGGTCTTGTTGAACCCTTCTTCCTGTTCACTTTTATATCGGAGGATTGACTTTGAGGCCAGTAAAAACCCTACCGCCGCAAACTGGTTGATAAATACAAAGACCAGTATCAACCACCGTTCGGTCAGGCCGATCAAGCGGCCCGCATTTGGCAAATCCTCGGTGTTGCCCACCTTGATATCGAAGAATTGGAATATTTCTTTTATGAACACATTGCAAGTTTTTCCGCAGAACACAAAGACCAACACAATGGCCAACCATTTTTCAGATAGGGGCATGTCGATTATAGGTTCAAGGGCGAACCATTTATCGTAGACAACCACTGAAATGGCCAGAAAAAAGAGATGCAGCCCTTGATCGATGAAGAAGGCATACTTACCCAGCCACTTGTTCTGGTTCAAATAGGGCTTAAGACCATCGACCAGCCAATGGGTGAGGGCTATGAATAGCGATGCGAACACAAATTTCCATTGGAAAGATAAAATCCACGAGCTCAAGAACATGATGAGAATGTGCCATTTCAAGAACTTGCTCTTAAAGCCTTTTTCGTTCTTGTCTTTTGCCTGTTGGTACGATTGAAAGGTAAAATCGGTCAAGATGTGGGCCAATAGTTGTACGAGCAAGAGTTGTGTAAAAGTCATTGAAATTGGCAGTTATGTTTTTACTTGTCGGTTAAACGTTTGTTCATCGATCAGCTTTGGTCAATAAATCAGTAGCTGTTACTGCTAGCTGTCACACTGAGCTTGCCTGCGCTGCGCAAAGCCGTAGTGTCGAAGTAGCAACTAGGAGCCTTAAAATCAATATATGGTCTGGGTCTCGACTGCTCACTACAGTTATCGGAACGACCTGACAGCCCAAGTCTTTATAACGAAGACATTTTTTGACGGAAGAAAGTTACAGCTTTTTCAATGGCATTCCACCCCAAACTGGTCGAATGTTGGTTCACCGACGATTGTGAAATGCCCAGCTCGTCGGCAATCTCGTTTTCGCTCTTACCCAACAATTTATGGTATAAAACCAAGCTCTGCTTTTCGGTGGCCTTGTTGATGGTATGGTCGAGCAGGGCCATTAGCGGTTCCATCTCTTGATCAAGCAGGGGGTTGCCCGATACAAAGAACAGGGTGTTTTTAATGACCACCCGCTCTTTGCCATGGGTTCCCTCTTCACCTATCTTGCGCCCCGATAGGTAAATGGCCTCCCCATCGATGATGCCCCGCTCTGGGTCAAAGCGCTGTAAAGGGCCGTACCCGATGGCCAAACGTATGCCATAGGTCTCAAAACTTTTTAAACGCGCTTGGTTTTGCCCGGGGTTTACCGTGAAGGCCTTTACCCAACTTTTCGCCAAAAGTGCCACGGTAAGGGCATCGGCAGGTTGTGGCACCACACATTCCCAATAATCTCCCTTGACCAACCTTGAATAGGTGTTGAACTGCATGGCCAAGGTAATGTTCAAGGCCCGCAAACGGGCCTCTAACGCCTCTTTCTGCACGTTGGAAAGACTGGTGAAAGCTACCACGTCACCCGATATGACTGCATACTTCATGACACAAAGATACAAAATATAAGTTTAAAGACTTATAAAAATATTTTATAAGCTTAAAAACTTATGAAAATTGTTTATAAGATTTATAGCTTATGAAAGAAGCTGAGGGATGTTCATCCATTTGAAAACAAGGCATCAGTTTATGGCAAGACCTTGATCTTAATATTTCTGAAGGCCAACTTGCCCCCATATTCCTGTAGGCTGATATGCCCGGTTCTGGCCTTGCCAAACCCAGGCCAATCTGCAAAACCGGAACCGGCAATGAGTGCCTTCCAATCAGGTCCGTGTACGGGAAACCGCAACACCTCCTGCCCATTGAATTTTAAAAACCCGATGTTTTCTTCGTGGTCGATGTGCAAAAGGTAGTGGTTCCATTCCCCGGCTGGCCTACTAACGATTTTAGAGGGCGCCATAAGCCCGTACAACGATCCGGCCCTGTGGGTATCGCCACGGCCTTCCACATAGGCTGTCCAACCGTCATCCAAGATCTGTATCTCTGGACCGGTCTGGTAGGGGTGCTCATATTCGTCGTTTTCAACGACGCCCCAGAAAACCCCGGAATTGCCATGCTCAGAAACCATCCATTCGAAAGAAAGCTCAAAATTTGTGAATTTTTCATCGGTCACCAAGTTTGAACTGCCTCCTTTTTTCAATTGATAGTCGAAGACCAACACTCCGTCTTCCACGAACCAACCATCAAGGGAATTTTCTGCCCCATACACATGCCATCCCTCAAGGTTTTCACCATTGAAAAGGGGTGTCCAACCATCATCTGAAGAGGTACAGCCCAACATCATGAAAAAACATACAATGACGTAAATTCTGAAATATTCCATAATTATTTTGTTTTGACCCTTTCTTTAAGGCCACTATAAATTTACACTTGCACGCCTTTATTCTTTTAGCACGGCGTCGGTCAACACCTCGACCCCAAAACGTATGACATCTGTCGTAGGAAGTCCTGTCAACCCCTGTGTTTCTTCGATTTTCGCCTTTGCTTCCTTATCGGTCATGCCACTTGTGTTCAAGGCAACGCCAACTGTTTTTGCAGGCTGCAGCGAACCACACACATGGGCTACGGCTTCGTTCAATTTTATGAACTCATCCAACGGGGGAATCGGTACATGTGAGACAGGATACCGCAAATGGCTGTGGAAGGCCTTATGGCACAAAATCAAATGTGTGGCCTGTGAGCCACGCAACAAGGGTAGGGTAGCGGTGCTGCCGGGGTGGGCCAATGATCCCTGGCCCTCGATAATGACAATATCTTTATCCGCCTCTTCGAGCACTGCCTGTTCCACAGCTCCAGCAGCCTGGTCCACTTTTACCGCGTCCAGTGGAATACCATTGCCCATTAGGGTGATGCCGATTTGACCGGTGGGCACAAAACCCACGCTGGTACCGCGCTTTCGGAGGGCAGTGTACAGTTCGAGTCCGGCCGTCATCTTGCCGGCGGCCATATCGGTACCCACCATCAGCACCCTTTTATTGTTCAATTCGGCCGCTTTGCCCGTGGCAATGGGGTAGTTTGACTTTGGTTTTCGGACATCCCAAATCTTGTTGTTTTTCAATAGGTGTCCAAACCTCGAATTGAGGTCATCATGCAGACCATTAATCAAAGAAAGTCCAGATTTTAAGGCCAGTGAAACCGGTTTGTCCCATTCATCGGGAAATTTTCCGCCGCTGGGGGCGATGCCAAGAACCATGATTTCTGCCTCCATGGCAATGGCCTCATTTACAGAGGATACAACTGGAATCGTATACGATAATCCCACGGCTTCCTCTACCGTTTTTCCTGCATATTTGGAGTCGATTACACAGACTATGGGGTGTTTTGAGAAGCGCATGAGCCCGAATCCCATCTTGCCCGAATCGTTGTCGAGCGCGCCCTCCATATAAATGGCTATTTTTTGGTCTCTATTGAACATAAATTACTTAATTAGACATAACAGCCCTGTCAAAAGCATGGTTTTTGATTGTCTCCTCAAGGGGATAGTTATTTCGTGTTTCGCATTTCAAATTTCTACTTCTTGAATCCCCCTCCATGGCCGGGCACCTCTTGTGGCATTGTGATTCCATTCACCAAAGGTGCGCCGATACAGGGGTCGGGATTCAGGTTCAAGTGCGAATCAAGGTCAATATGGTCCAACATGCCGGAAACCGCAGCCCCAGCAGCAATGGAAATGGAGGTTTCGCCCATACAGCCGATCATTGTCTTCAAACCAAAGGCATTTGCCGTGGCAATAATGCGCAAAGCACCTGTGATGCCCCCACACTTCATCAATTTCATGTTGACCCCGTCAACGCTATGGGCCCACTTGGGAATATCGGTAGCAAACCGGCACGATTCGTCCACGAAAATGGGCAATGGCCTGTTTTTGTGTAGGAAAGGTAGCTCATTTTCAAGTCCTTCTTTAAGTGGTTGCTCAACATACTCACAATGTCGCTCGGCCAACCATTTCATCATATGGTGGGCTTCTTCCAAATTCCAACCACCGTTGGCATCTACCCGAATCGATATCGGATATTTCTTGTGGTATGCCAACACTTCTTCGTACAGGGCCTTGTCTGCCTCAATACCGTCATTGCTGCCCAGCTTCACTTTAAGGGTCTTTATGTGCATATTTTCCAAAATCAGCGGTAAGCGCCCACGGGCCTCTTCGGGCGACATGATACCGAGCGTTATGGAAGTGGGTTTTGAGGGCTTGGGAAATCCCAGCAACCTATATAGCGGCATGTCGGCCTTTTTGGCCAAAAGATCCCATAGGGCCATATCCAGTGCAGCAAGGGCACAGGGTGCCACTTTGGCCTCGAGGGCGGCATCGTAGGTTTCAAACACCGATTGCAGGTTGGTGCCGTCTTTCAGAAAGGCTTCCAGTTGTGATTGTGCTTCCTCCGCGGTCTCAGCGCCCTCACTGGCTCCGGGCGAGGTCTCGCCCCATCCCGTATGGCCACCATCACGCACCGAAACGAACAAATTGTGCTGTCCGTCACGCACACCACGACTGATGCGCAGCGGGAACAACTTTTTGAGGTATCTGATTTTGTAGTCTACTTGCATGGTTCACGTACTGAAATCAGTTCCGAAAATATTCGATTTTCGGAATACTTCACCAAAAATTACCGCAAAGTTTACTTTTGTACCATAAAATTACCCGATGAACGTCAACATAGACCCCAGTTGGAAAACCCGTTTACAGCCCGAATTTGAAAAGCCCTATTTTCAGCAACTGGCCAACTTTGTCAAGCAAGAATACCGTTCGCACACCTGCTACCCCAAGGGGAAGGACATTTTTGCCGCGTTTGATCACTGCCCGTTTCACGAAACCAAAGTGGTCATTATCGGGCAAGATCCCTACCATGGCCCCAATCAGGCCAATGGCCTTTGTTTCTCCGTCAAGGATGGGGTGCCACACCCTCCCTCGCTCGTCAACATCTTCAAAGAGATCAAGGTCGATGTTGGCGTGCCTTACCCTAAAAGTGGCAATCTTGAGCGCTGGGCCGACCAAGGGGTGCTCTTGCTCAATGCGGTATTGACAGTGCGTGCGCATCAGGCGGGCAGTCATCAGAACAAAGGATGGGAAACCTTTACCGACGCGGTCATCCAATCGATATCCGAACACCTTGAGGGAGTCGTTTTTCTTTTATGGGGCGGTTTTGCCAAGAAAAAGTCCAGACTGATAGACCAAAGAAAGCACCATATCTTGACCTCCGGTCATCCCTCTCCACTGAGCGCCAATAGGGGGCTTTGGTTTGGCAACCAACACTTTAGCAAGACCAATGAATTACTGGAAAGGATGGGTAAGGAAAAAATAAATTGGTAGTATTACAAAATATTCCGAAAATACCTACGTTTGCTAGAGAAACAACTTGATTCAAAATGATCCAAACCGAACTAAACTCAGTATTGATGGTGGATGATGATGAAACTACCATTTTTTTGAACAAGCTCTTTTTGCAAAGTCTAACCCCGGAACTTGAGGTCAATACGGCCGAGAACGGTGAAGAAGCCCTGGATTTTTTAAGGGTACATCTCGAAGACCCCATGTTTGGCAACTGTCTTTTGGTACTTGACATTGAAATGCCGGTAATGGATGGATGGCAATTTTTGGAAGTGTACGAGAAAGAATTCACTGATGAACAAAAAAGCCGTGTAAACTTAATGGTATTGTCGATTCACAGCAGTGAGGAGATTGCAAGGAAGGCAAGCGAATTTACCTCGGTTAGAGAGGTGTTGGCCAAACCACTTTCAGATGAGCAATTCCAGCGGGTGATAAATAAATACTATCCTGGTTTTTTAGAGGAAACGAAGGCATAGTCCATAATTGCGCAAGTATTTGACAAGTATTATTCCCGCACACAGTGGGCGTAGTCCTTTTTTTCGTTTATCAAATTCAATTGCAGCAAAGTCTGCTGTACTTTATCAAAAGTTTTACGGGCCAATGGCCGCTGGCTCCACTGGGTTTGCGCGAGCCATTGGTCGATATCGGACACCTTTTGGCCGTATCGGTTGGCCAGGGTGCGGTTGATGCTTGGTATGCTGGCAAACTCTGCAGTATAATTGTTGATGACCTCAAGCACATGGCGCGCGGGCGCGGGGTCTTTTGCAACAAAGGATTTCGTTGCGGCGACCACAAAACAGGGCCACGGGGTAGGGCAGTCGCCCAATCGCCTGAAAATTCCTTGGTCCACAAGGGGTTTGGTGGTAAAGTGCTCCCACATAAAATAATCGGCGCTGCCCTGCGTCAAGGCTTCTACGGCCCCCTCTAGATTGTTGACGACCTCAAACTGTAATCTAGAAGTGTCCCACCCATTGTTCTGGGCATTTACAAAGGCCATGAGATGGCTTCCGCTTCCAAACCTACTGATGGCCGCTTTTGTGTTTTTGAGCTCTGAGAGGGCTTTAAAATAGCTGTCGGCGCCTACGTGGATGCCCCAGAGTAGGGGAGAGCCTATGTACTCTTGCAGGATCATCGACGGGTTTCCGTCAGAAATGGCCTTGATGACCCCCTCGGTCAAGATAATGGCCAGGTCGGTTTCGCCCTTGGCCAGCATATCGGCCATGCGACCGGTACCTTCGGGTATATCCGTCCATTCCAGTTCAATGCCACGGTCTTCAAAAGCCCCTTCTTCCAGGGCCATATGCCAGGGCAGATTAAAATGTTCGGGCACCCCGACCACACGAACTTTCTTCATTTCAAACAACAATTATGAGGCTGTTATATGCTCTAAACTAAATTCGATGAGCCTGTTGATGGACTCTCCAGGCTTCGTAGAAAACTGTCCGTTCATACGATTGGCCAAAACCACGTTGAGCGAAAGGGCCTGGTGCCCGAGCAAACGCGCCAAACCGTAAATGGCGGCTGTTTCCATTTCAAGATTGGTGATTTGGCGCCCTTCGAAATCGAACTGTGCCAAAGAGCCCACCAAGTTCTCAAACCTGGGCGCTATGCGCAGGTTTCGGCCTTGGGGCCCGTAAAAACCTATGTTGGTGAGGGTCATTCCAAATCGTATACGATTTTCATCGAACCTTGCCATCAATTTTTTGCTCGCATCAACCACGTAGGGTCGAATACCACTGGTTCCAAAATCGAATTTTGCCTCGATTTCATCCCTCAAACCCTGGTTTTGAATATCTTCACAATCGTAGAAATGCAATAGCCCGTCCAAGCCAATGCCCGTTTTGCTGAGCAAAAAGGTATCCACAGGAATATCGGGCTGCAGACCTCCACAAGTACCAATTCTGATGATGTCCAGTGATTTCTTTGCTTCTTTTATTTCCCCGGTCTTGAAATCGATGTTGGCC
The DNA here is from genome assembly GCF_000963865.1 of Flagellimonas lutaonensis. NCBI lineage: Bacteria > Pseudomonadati > Bacteroidota > Flavobacteriia > Flavobacteriales > Flavobacteriaceae > Flagellimonas > Flagellimonas lutaonensis. Next base: position 3,047,712 of record NZ_CP011071.1, on the reverse strand, counting down.
AAAGCGTCCAATTCATTCAGCACAATATCGATATTGCCCGTACCGATTCCGGTAGAGAGTACGGTAAAGCGCCTACCGCCCAGATGGCCCGTATGGGTAACGAATTCACGTTTTGTCTTTTTGACCTCTATGGAGTCAAAGTGTCTTGAAATGGCAGGAACCCGGTCTGGGTCGCCGACGACCATGATGGTATCTGCAATATCATCAGGATGCAGGTTCAAATGATAGATACTGCCATCGGCATTCAGTATCAACTCAGAAGCGCTGAACGCCATATTATAATTTTAAGATCCGGTCAGTGGCCGTGTTGTAAAGAAAGTTATACTTGAGCGCCCCGCCCAAATATGATTCATTATCGCGCAACTGCGCATAAAGGTTGGTCTGTTCTTGCAAGACCTGTTTCCCCTTTTTGGTGAGCCGCACAGGGTTGAAAGAAGAAAAAAGCGGCCTCAACGTGGTAATTATGCGGTCGTATTGTGTATCGCCATAACCGTAAATGTCGTTTTGCTGCAAGACCCCGCCCAACAGTTCCCTACGCGATGAAAACTTGCCCTTGTCGGCGGTCTCCAGCACTTTCCGCTCCAAGACGTTTACACCGTCCTTGATGGCCGGAAAACGCTTCAAGTGCGCCCTGATGGCATCTGAGAGGTATTCAAACTGAAAGTCCTCCTCAAAATCCAACAGGTTCTCAAGTCGAATGGGGTTGTCGCTGCAGTACAATTGCCATACATAGTCGGCGTATTCGATATCATCTTGTGTAAGGATCGTGCGCTTTTCGTACAGGTCCATTAGCTGCTCGTCGTTCAACTCACTTAGGCCATAAAACCTATCAGAACCCTCCACTTTTCCACTGCAGACCAATGAAATCTCGGCATGCCTTCTATGGGTTTTCAGCCAGCTGAGCACCGCCAACATGTTGATTTGGCAAAAAAGGTCGTATTCGAACCAAAGTACGATCCGGTCTTGCTGGCGATGGTTGCACAGCGACCGATATTCTTTCAGTGTTTTTTCTACAAACCAAGACTTGCTGACCTTGTAATTTTTGTGCAGAAAGTCGAATCGCGTTTTCCAAAACGATTCACTGCCCACAGTGCTGAGCGTTTTGCCTTCGCATAGCATCTCGCGCCATGTGATGATGTCTCCCTTCAGGGGCAGGGACTTCAACTTTTCTGTAAAACTGTCCCCATTGGTAATGTGCAACAGCGATTTCATTTTCAGAGTAGTTATTCGTTGGTTAGAATCTATAAATGTAGTGTTTCAAAAAAAAAAACGAAAATAAAATTTCTAAAACATTGATAACCAATCAATAATTTAACACTTTTTCACGCAACCCCATTTTTTCGGTGCAAAAATGCGTTTTTAACCGCCCACGCGCTTCACTTTAAACCCGTGCCCGGTAAGAAACGCCATGATCTTGTCGCGATAGTCGCCCTGAATGATGATCTGTTCATTTTTATAATTGCCCCCAACACTTAGGTATGACTTCAATGCTTTTGCCAATTTTTTGAAATCAGCATCAGCTCCGTGGTAGCCTTCCAAAATGGTCACTGGCTTGCCCTTGCGCTTTTCATACTTACAGATAATGGGGTCGTCTTGCAGCCAAAATTCTGGTTTTTTGGGTGCTTCGGAAGGGTTTTCTTCCGTAACGTGATTTGGAAAAAGGTTCTTCAACTGATCTTGAAGGTCCATTCGCTCACCCTTTTATCAATCCCAGTTCAATCAATCGCTCGTGCAAGAACTCACCGGCGGTAATGTCTGGATACAGTTTCGGATGGTCTTCGTCAATGCAGTTCTCAAGGCAATTGAGCGGCATCTCGCTGATCGGATGCATGAAAAAGGGAATCGAATACCTCGAGGTGCCCCAAAGTTCGCGCGGTGGGTTTACCACTCGGTGTATGGTCGATTTCAATTTGTTGTTGCTCAACCTCGAGAGCATATCGCCCACGTTGATCATCAACTGGTCTGGACGGGCAATGGCATCTACCCATTCCCCTTTGTGGTTCTTGACCTGCAGCCCCTTGCCATGTGCGCCCATCAAGAGGGTAATCAGGTTGATGTCGCCATGGGCCGCGGCCCGAACAGCGTTTTTGGGCTCTTCGGTAATGGGCGGGTAGTGGATGGGCCGCAGAATCGAGTTGCCGTTCTTGATCCATTTATCAAAATAATATTCCTCAAGTCCGAGGTGAAGTGCCAAGGCCCTTAGTACATACTGGGCAGTTTTTTCCAACATTTTATAGGCTTCCTTGCCAACCTCGTTGAACGCTGGCAACTCTTCCACGTGCACATTGTCGGGGTATTCGGCCTCGAGCTTCGGGTCGTCTTCAACGTATTGGCCAAAATGCCAAAATTCTTTCAAATCACCCTCTTTCCGGCCCTTGGCATGTTCTTTTCCGAACGAGGTGTACCCCCGCTGCCCGCCAATGCCCTCGATCTCGTACTTGTCTTTGACCTCTTGGGGCAGGGCAAAGAATTTTTTCACCTCGTCGTACAACTGGTCGACCAACTCATCGGACAAAAAATGTCCGCTCAGGGCCACAAAACCAATGTTTTCAAAAGCACCGCCGATCTCTTCGGTAAACTTTTGTTTCCGCTGCGGATCGCCCGACACGAAATCCTTTAAATCTACACTGGGAATCGCACTCATAGTCGTTTTTTTATCAGGCCAAAGATACATAATCTTAGACAACCTCCGTAGGATTTTGATGTTTGAAATGGCCCTTTTTACTACATTTACCCCAGCATATAAGACCCTATGAGATACCATGCCGGCCATTTAGATACAGAGATCTTGCTGTCTTTGTACGCCAAAATGCTGAAGCCCCGAATGATAGAAGAAAAGATGCTCGTTCTACTGCGTCAGGGCAAAATTTCGAAATGGTTCAGCGGCATTGGCCAAGAAGCCATTTCGGTGGGTGTTACCAGTGCCTTGAAAGACGACGAGTATATTTTGCCCATGCACCGCAACCTTGGGGTCTTTACCACCCGCAACGTACCCCTGAAACGGTTATTTGCGCAATGGCAGGGCAAACCCGGTGGTTTTACCAATGGCCGCGACCGTAGTTTTCATTTCGGCACCCAAGAATACAAGATTGTGGGCATGATCTCGCACCTAGGGCCACAGTTGGGTGTTGCCGATGGCATTGCCCTGGCCGATATGTTGCGCAGAAAGAAAAGGGTGACCGCCGTTTTTACGGGCGAAGGGGCCACCAGTGAAGGTGATTTTCATGAGGCGCTGAACGTGGCCTCGGTATGGAGCCTTCCGGTTCTTTTCTGCATAGAGAACAACGGCTACGGCCTTTCGACACCCACCAACGAGCAGTACAACTGCGAACACTTGGCCGATAGGGCCAGAGGGTACGGAATGGAGTCGCGTATCATCGACGGCAACAACATACTCGAAGTCTATACCAAGGTCAACGAACTGTGCAAGTCGCTTCGCAAACGTCCCAGGCCTGTATTGCTTGAGTTCAAGACCTTTCGTATGCGCGGGCACGAAGAGGCCAGCGGCACCAAATATGTGCCTAGGGCGCTCATGCAAAAATGGGCGGCCAAAGACCCCTTGGAAAACTATGTTGAATTTCTGCGCAAAGAAAACATTCTGACCGAAGAAAATGAGGCGGCCATCAAAAAGGAAATCATCCATGAAATTGACGAAAACCTAGCATTGGCCTTTGAGGAACCACCAACCCAATTTGGTGAAACAAAAGAGTTAGGTGATGTGTATAAAGATTTTATATATCAAGAAGTTGCACCTTTAAAAGAGATTCAAAACATTCGATTTGTAGATGCTGTTTCAGATGGGTTGCGCGAATCGATGCGGCAGCACAACGAACTCATCATCATGGGGCAAGACATTGCCGAATATGGGGGCGTTTTCAAGGTCACCGAAGGCTTTGTCAAAGAATTTGGCCGAAGCAGGGTACGCAATACGCCTATTTGTGAATCGATCATTGTCTCTGCGGCCATGGGGCTGTCGATAAACGGTATGAAGTCGGTGGTCGAGATGCAATTTGCCGATTTTGTGAGTTCAGGCTTCAACCCCATTGTCAATTATCTGGCCAAGGTACATTACCGTTGGGGGCAAGCGGCCGATGTGGTGCTACGAATGCCTTGCGGGGGTGGGGTGGGGGCCGGACCCTTTCACTCGCAGACCAACGAGGCGTGGTTCACCAAAACACCAGGACTAAAAGTGGTTTACCCGGCATTTCCAGCAGATGCCAAAGGCCTGCTCACCACGGCCATCAACGACCCCAATCCCGTTATGTTCTTTGAGCACAAAGGGCTATACCGGAGCGTTTATGGCGATGTTCCGAAGGGGTACTACACCTTGCCGTTAGGCAAGGCCAATCTGCTGCGCCAAGGAGGGCAAATTACCATTGTAAGCTATGGTGCCGGAGTACATTGGGCTTTGGAAACCCTTGACAAACATCCAGAAATACAGGCAGACCTTATCGATTTACGAACCTTGCAGCCCCTTGATAGCGAAGCCATTTTTTCTTCGGTTAAGAAAACGGGCAAATTGATCATATTGCAAGAGGATACCCTTTTTGGCGGTATTGCCAGTGACATCTCGGCCATGGTCACCGAAAATTGTTTTGAGTATCTCGATGGACCCATAAAAAGGGTTGGCAGCCTTGAAACACCGGTGCCCTTTGCCAAAAGCCTAGAAGAAAACTATTTGCCAAAGAAGCGCTTTGAAGCGGCCCTGCTGCAGTTGGTGGGCTATTAAAATTCTGTATCGCGCAAATGGGTCAATGATTGCATCGTTCACAACAATCATTTCTTTACCAGCTCTCTATATTTCCGAACAAAGAAATGGGGCATATCCGTTTGTCCAATTTAACAACAGCTTAACACATGCCGCGGACATTTTGCTTCGCCCCATCGTATATAATTCCAAAACTAAAAACAAATCATATGATGAAGAGAACATTCTTGATGTTACTGGCGGTAGGATTTTTGACCGTGTCCTGCTCGGTCAGCAAATCGGCTAGAACACAGCGCAACCTGTTCAGTGGTTCTTGGACGTTGGACAACATTTCGTACGAGAACAACACAGGCAACTTTCAATCGGTCATTTTCAACGACGCCCGCGATATCTGTTTTGAGGGCAGCGATTGGTTTTTTCGCGACAACAACAGTACCGGTCGGTACACAATTGCCGATGGCAGCCTCTGTGCCGGTGGCGATCGTTTCTTCCGATGGTCGGTGGTCGAGCCCGAAAACAGCTTGAGCCAGCTGCAGTTTAAGTTTATCGATGAAAAACGGAAGGATATCTCGGGTGGCGTGGGCTATCGCCTTGACATCGCCAACCTTACCGAACAGCACATGACGTTGAAATCGAAGGTCACGGTCGATGGAGAACCTGTGACCATAGTGTATGAATTTTCTAAAAAATAAGAATGATGAAAAAAACAGTTATAAAAAGTACCATATTACTATTGGCATTTGGATTGATTCTTGGCTGTAATGCCACCAAAAATGCCAACAACAAGCAAAAAGGAGCCGTCATCGGCGCCACTGGCGGAGCCGTGGTGGGCGGTGTAATCGGAAACAATGTCGGTAAGGGCAATACCGCTCTTGGTGCCATCATCGGTGCCGTGGTGGGTGGTGCGGCCGGTGGCTACATCGGTGACCGCATGGACCGACAGGCAGAACGCATCGAAGAAGAGATTCCGGGTGCCGAAGTGACCCGGGTAGGAGAGGGAATCAATGTAACCTTCAACGAAGATGCCGGGGTGTACTTTGACACCAACAAATCGAGTGTTAAAGGCACATCGGCACAAACATTGGACAAATTGGCCGAAATATTGAAAGAATACCCCAAGACCAATATCTTGGTCGAAGGCCATACCGATAGTGCCGGGCCTGAAGAGTACAACTGGGACCTGTCGCGCAGAAGGGCCGAATCAGTGACCAATTATTTGGTGAACAAGGGCATAGACAAAAGCCGTTTTACCACAAAATGGTACGGCGAAACACAGCCCAAGGCTACCAATGAGACCGCCGAGGGCAAAGCACAGAACAGAAGGGTTGAATTGGCCATCATCGCCAGCGAAGAGCTGAAAAAAGAGGCGTTAGAGGCCACAAATGACTAATTTAAACAACTGGTTGTCAGAACATACCGGTCTATATGACCGGTATGTTCCATTTTTGTGATACAATAATCGTATACGATTTCAGGAATCGAAAAACACCCTTTGAACCATTGAAAAGGCCGTGATTGCCGGTGCTAATCATCAGAATTGATTACTTTGTAAAAAAAAAATCAGATGAAAAAATTTATGTTTTTGCTTTTCCTGGCCATATCACAATTGATACTTGTGCAAGAAACCTATTCGCAGGACGATTCGGGCAATAAAATTGAAAAACTGGCCAAAGACCTTGTTCGAAAGTACCAATCCCAATTGGTCATGAATAAAGACCAACTTCGGTTGTTTGAAGAAAAAGTGACGGAATTCCTGTCGCGTGCCGAGAAAATCCGCAATTTGGATATTCCCGATTCTGAGAAAACCCATATGCTCTCATTGCTTCATGAACAGGAAACTGCGGAAATGGACGGTATTCTTACTCGTCCCCAATTAAAGCGTTACCAGCGCATGAAACCTCTATTGCAGCCAATCGAATAGCGAGGGCTGCCTATTTGTGGGCCATTTTTTCCTTCCGTTTCCGTAGCTGGCGGTCCAATTCGTCAATGGTTTCAGCGATGGAAGCCTCAAAATTCTTATGGCTGGCCTCTGCAAATAAACGAGGTCCGGGCACGCTCAAGCGTATTTTACAGATTTTTCCCTTTTCAGGGTCTGAGGTGTTTTCTTTAACGAAAAACACATCGGCCCGGACGATAAAATCATATTTATCCAGCAATTTATTGATCTTCTTGGCCACCATTTCCTCAAGGCGTTCACTGGCGGCAACATTGTCGTATTCAAAGTTTATTTCCATACCGCAAAACTAGAAAATAAAATATATCACATCAATGAGTTTTGTCATTGATTACGTGCAAAAATAATCGACAAAGAGGGCGTAAAGCTGTTTTTTAGATACCATTATAATTAAATGACTACATTTAATGGTTCGAGGTATGCCATTGAAAATGAAGCGATACCGAATTTTCGGGGCGGCGGCCCTAATATGTTTTTTATGTGCGGGTACCGGCCATGCACAGAAAAACAAGCAACAGGCCACCACCTATAGCGATAAACTTCCCAAAAGGCATGTGGCCCGTTTTGATCAAAACCTTCATGTGGGCACTGCTGCCCAAGATAGCCTTAAACAAAAGGTAGCGCGGTATGTCGATGCCCTACGGTTTACCATTGACACCCTCGACATCACCGAGCGGCGCAGACAGCGATTGTTGGCCGCGATAAAAAAGAATCCGTATTCGGAAAAACTGGAAAAGGTCCATCTTATAATCGAATCGCATAGGGCACAGGCGAGGGGCTCTGCCAGTATATCGAATGACCAAAAGACGCCTTAACGCTGCAACACTGCCCATTTTTTGGGCTTTTGACATTCTAATGTGTTGATAACAAACACTTTTCAAAAAATTTAACGCTTTTTTAAAGTCCTTCAGGTCAATAAATTTCGTAACTTTAAAAGGGAATTGTACCACAACATCGCAATTTGTTTTAGTTACAGCCATGATCAGTACTTCAGACAGCATAAAGAAAAATGTGAACCAATTGATGATGAAATTGGAGCGAAACCAAAGTATCGTTTTCCAATACTTGAAGCAATTGAACTCGTACCGTTGCGAACCAACGGATTATCAGTGCTTTTTGCAGGTGGGCAGGTTAAAGCAAGGGCTAAAGGAGTTGGCCGCCGAACAACAAGAATTGATGACCAAGACCAATCGCAGTGCCAAGGGCGACGATAAACTGTTGCAGACCATCGAGCATTTATTCGAGCGTTTTCAGCAATTGGAAAGTGACATTGCCCAATATCTACGTGAAATAAAGAACCATTACTAACATATGTAGAGAGGTGCCTTAGCGTCTATCAAAGCCTTCACTTTTATTTTACATAATGTAAATTATAGTACACGTGGCAATATGGAAAGCCCAGTGGGCTTTTTATGTTGGCGGCGAGACTTGTGCGGCTGGCAATGGGTAAAACTGCCCCAATACCTCGGTATTTGATATAATTGCAGATATGATGCCCGCCATAGGCGGATTATATCGTCAACGATTATGTCACAGCAGTTTTACACATTTGTTTGTTTCTCTTCCGCATTAATAAACTATAATTATTCATGCTTTTGTTTATTCCTTTTTTAAAGGTATTCATCGATTGTTTTGGGAAATTTTATTGTTTTTCAGAGAGATTTGTTAGAAGAAAAATTTAAGGAAATTAAAATACCCATTAGACCAACGAAGCAACAAAAAAAAGCATCTTACTACAGAAGTGCGCGCTGCATAAAATGGAGTTGCCCCCATATTGCCGGCCATACCTCTAACGCGGACTTACAAGATATCTACTGCGCAATTCCTCAAATCTTGACTGAAGGCGGTTCAGCTGTCTTTTGCACTCGGCCTCGTACTCGGTTCCCTTATAACGTTTGCACTCTTTTGTTTTTCGTTGTATCCTATCTTTTAAACCCACCAATTGGGCAGCATCCCCTTCGGATATCTGTCTTTCTGGGTGTCCGGTTGTTATGGCGCGAAGCCGTTGCCCTTCAATGGACATTTTTAAAGCGATCAACGATATTTTATCGGTATCCCCTCGGGCCACGGCATCGCGGTTTTCCATCGAAAGCCTGTCCATTCTTTCGGCTATGTCTTCAAAGGTGGATTCATTGTCCACGATGCTCTCTACATTCATGGTCGCATACCCTTCTTGCTCTAAATAATCCGACCCGTCCAGTATTAATTGTTCAGGGGAAAAGCTGTGCATTTCTACGGTAATTTCGGGGGTTTCAAATTTTGTGATGTACCTGTTTTTATACTGGGTACCATCCTGAAATACACCACACAGGAAACCTACATGAAGTGGGGTTATTTTTATGGGCGCACTTCTATTGGAAATAGTAACATTGACCTCTTTACCGTTAAAATTTCCTGAGTATAATTTTTGAGGTCCAAATGCTGAATGGTTTCCTGCATTGGTTATGTTGGCATTTTGCATGAAATCGGCAAAATTTTCTTCATGAGCAAACTCCAACTGGGCCGCTGGTGCCGATAGAGCCCTGTTCAACGAATAGAACACTTTTTTTTCGCCTTCATCGGGGTCGTAAACCGTGTAATACCCCCTTGTGACCTCAAAAGGCACGTACACAAGAAAATCGAACTTTTCATCGTCTGAAACAGTGGATCTGCCTATCATATCCGCCACTACATCATCCGTTACAGCCCAAGAACCGTCTGCAGTGTTGACATAAATCGTGAACGGAAAACTGTGGCTGCCGAAAGACAGCGTGCCCGTCATCTTATAATCAAAATTAAAGACAATATTGGGCTCAAAACCATTGGGCACATAACTGCTGGGTTTACCATAGTACCCATCTTGTGCAATGCCCAAATTGCTTAAAACGAAAATGAAAAATGGCAATATTCTCTTCATGGTGCTCAATTTTTTGATTTAAGTTTTATAAGTCCCCTTACCACTTTTTAGGGGTGTACCCTAAGTGACATGGGTGTTCGATGTGTACCATAAAATTAACATATATTGCATTAACCTGTTGAATTATAGTACGCTTTTACCGCATTATGGTAGTAAAGGTCCACCCCGGTTTCTCCGTTGGTCGAATTAGTGGCCTGGGTGATGGTCTATCGAACCCTGTGCCCTTGTAGCTTTCCAGCTATAACTCGTTAAGGCCAAGACGGTTCATCGATTTTGATCACAAAGGCACAAGCAATGTTTTTTCAAAACTATTCCGATTGTTTTTCTGTGGATACGACAGATGTAACAAACACTAAAACAGGTGTAACATTTTACCAATATCCGGGCCTTTACCTAAAACGATGTTTTGGAAAAACGGGCCAAATGGAGGCCAAAGATGTTTCTCAGAACCCTATAAAAAGTTTGCATATGGTTACGTTGTCATGATACCGATGCATGCTTTTTATAACAAATCGATTTTTCGGACGATGCAATCCAAAGGGAATTCCACAACATCTTTGTCGCCCATAAAAGTGGGTTATAGGAGTACGGTAGTGTTTACCGCCTTCCCCTACCCTTTTAAGGCATCAAGACCATGTCAATGAAAATATTTACTGTCAGCATAAAAGCCTTTGCCATTATGCGGAAAGAAACCCTTTTATGAATTTTAACGCGGTGGTGCTTACGATTGCTGTTTTACCCGAACGGCGTTCATGCCTTTTTGGCCCTTTTCGAGTTCAAAAGTGACCTTGTCGTTTTCATCGATTTCATCGATAAGGCCAGAAACATGCACAAAATGCTTTTCTTGGGTCTCTGTGTCCATAATAAAACCGAATCCCTTGGAATGGTCAAAAAAGGCCACCTTGCCTTTTCGAATGGGATCGAATGCTTCTTCTGATTCTTCTTTTTGGGGAATGCCGAGTACAATGTCTTCAGCGTCGACCGCAACTTTTTCTGAAGGGTCTGGAGGCGTATCGACCAGGTTGCCGTACTGGTCTGTATAGGCAAAAGGAATGCCCCCGCCACTCTGTTTGGCCTCTGCTTTACGGGCCTCTTTTTTCTTTTGCTTCTCTTCTCTTTTCTTTAGTCTCTTTTTTTCTTTTTCTCGTTTACCGAAAGTTTGTTGTGATCTTGCCATAAATAGTATTAGGCCGACAAGGTAGTGATTTTGGAAGGTTTTTTTAATAGAATTGCCAACAAAAAAGGGAAAGCACCAGTGCTTTCCCTTCACAAATTATCAATTAGGTCAAATTTTATACAATTTCAACCAGGTGTAGGTCAAATGTCAGGTCTTGCCCGGCAAGTGGATGGTTGGCATCCACTACAATATCGGTTTCGGTGACCTCGGCCACACGCAACTGTCGCTCGCTGCCATCGGGGTTTTGCGCCACAAGGCCCATGCCCACTTCTGGTTTGATGCTCTCGGGCAACTCTGACCTGTCTATACGTTGAAACAATTCTTGGCGAACCTCGCCATACGCTTCTTCTTTGGGTATGGTGATGGTTTTGTTTTCGTTCACCTCCATATCGATCAAGCCTTTTTCAAAACCTGGAATCAACATGCCCTGCCCCAAGGTAACTTCCAAGGGCTCTCTATCGACCGAACTGTCAAAGATTTGTCCGTTATCCAATTTTCCGGTGTAATGTACCTTAACAGTGTCGTTCGCCTTTACTTTACTCATAAGCTAGTTTTCAAATGTTTGCAATAAAATATCGGCAAAGGTACGGGGTTAAAAATCGATGAAAGAAGAATTTTAAAAAAAATCGCGCTGTTGGTAACGTTTTTACAGCGAAATAAATATGCTTTTCACCAAAATGCAGCTTACACGACAAAAAAGTACGGCAAAAACTGCTGAAATCCGTAACTTCAAAGGATAAAAATCACACGTATCCGCACTATGAAAGCCCGCTTGTGTTTTTTTCTCATCACGATAGGTCTTCTGACCAGCTGTTTAAACGGCCAAAAACAGCTCTTTGATAAAGAACGGGACCTGCTGCTGGCCCAGTTCGATTGTAGGACCGATGTGGATGACCTCCACACCGTGGCTGCCTTCGCCACCCTAATGGAACAGCCCGATTATCGGTCGATCAACCATCATGCGGTTGCGGGCACCTACGGAATACAAGAGGGTCTGTACGTACCGGCGAACGATTTGTTCGCCCTTGCCTTTGGCGATAACTGGTCTGATGCACACGCCGATGTCCAAGGCGCATTGCAAAAGGTGGCGCAAAGGTGCCTGCCCGTTTTAAAAGCAGGGGGCAATGTCTGGATTGCCGAGGCGGGCCAATCTGACTTTTCGGCAAAGTTGGTGAAGGAATTAATGGACCAGATGCCCGATCTCAACACAAAAAAACGTGTTCATATCGTGCAGCACAGCGCTTGGAATGAAGAGGTTACTGATACCGAACACCTGACGTTTGTAAAGACCCATACTGATTATCATAAAATTTCCGATGGCAATGCGGTCGGCAACGGCACCCCCGGCTTTAGGTCTGACGACCCTATTGATTGGAGACCATACGTCACCGGTGACAGGCTGGTCAAAATTTGGGAAACCGCCATAGAACTCGCAAACCGCTACAATGGAAAAGAGGGCCGATATTTGAATGAAAGTATTGCCAAGGGCGGACTCGATTTTTCGGATCTGTCAGAAACCTGCTACCTCTTGGGTTTGGCCCATCTTACCGACGGAAAAGCTTTCTTTGCCCATATTGCCCAGTAGGTGGCCTAAAAAGCAGATTTCTGGCTCCCCCACCCTTTTCTTTGAATTGATATCTTACGGACCTTGATAGGTGACCCGGTAAATGGCATCGCCGTAATCGTCTGAAATGAGCATCGAACCATCGTCCAAGAACAAGATATCCACGGGGCGGCCAAACTGTTCTTGTGTTTCGTCGTTGAGCCATCCATCGATAAAGGTGGTGTACGACACGGCCTCATTTCCATCCAACTCTACCAAAGCGATTCGGTAGCCCACTTTTTTCGACCGGTTCCAAGAGCCATGTTCAGCGATAAAGGCATATTTTTTATACTCCTCAGGAAACATCTTTCCCCTATAAAACTTGACCGCCAAGGGTGCCACATGGGCGCCCAAGGGCTGTACCGGCGGCACAAAGTCAGAACAAGGCCGCTGATCACCAAATTCGGGATCTTTTACCGTACCGCCATGACAAAAAGGATAGCCAAAATGCTGGCCGGCCTCACCGGCCCGGTTCAATTCACAGGGCGGCACATCGTCGCCCATCATATCACGGCCATTGTCGGTAAACCAGAGTTCGTTGGTCTCAGGGTGCCACGTGAAGCCTACCGTGTTGCGAACGCCGTGGGCATAAATCTCACGATTGCTTCCATCGGGATCCATACGCGTAATGGTTGCATAGCGCTTGTCCGCTACGGTGCTATCACAGATGTTGCAGGGCGCACCCACCGGAACGTACAATTTGTCATCCGGTCCAAAAGCGATGTATTTCCATCCGTGGTGAAACTCCGTTGGGTAATCGTCGTAGATGATTTCCGGTTCGGGCAAATTGTCTAAACGGTCCTCTATATCTGAAAACTTCAACAATCGGTTTACCTCGGCAACATACAGGGCGCCATCCCTAAATGCCACTCCGTTGGGCATTTTCATAGCGGTATCCAACACAATGGTGCGGTCGGCCTTGTAGTCGCCATCCAAATCTTGTATCGCATAGAGCCTGTTGGCCCTTCGGGTGCCGACAAACAAGGTACCGTCCGCGCCCATGGCCATCGAACGCGCATCATCGATACCTTCGGCAAACGTATCTATGGTGAAGCCCTTGGGCAGGTTCAGGCGCTCCAGCGGCAAACTCGAAGTGTTTTTTGCAATTTCATCAATCTGGGTTTCTGGCGCTTCAGACGCTTTTTTTTGTTTACAGGAAGTGATCAACAGCAATAACAGCAAAAGCAATGGACCCTTAAGCGGCTTTATGGAAATCGGTTTCATAGTGTTTCGGTATTTTGGATTCTTGATCCTGATTTTCGTAGTTTAGGGCTTATCGGCTGTAATTTACAGGATTTACGATGGATAACCAATTTGGAAACCTACCCGATGGCCATAATTTTTTTATCATGAAGCATAGCTATTTCTTTACCACATTTCTGTTCACGCTGTTGTTCAGAAGCTGTAGCAGCAACAAAGAAGTTGACTGTATCGATAAAAGCAAAATAAGCGAGGGGCCCTGTACGCTTGAGTATGCCCCGGTATGTGGTTGTGATGGCAAGACTTACGGTAACGAATGCCAGGCCCAACGTGCTGGGCTGCTGTCGTGGAAAGAGGGAGAATGTGATGCCAGTGATAATTAAACAAAGCTGAAAGGCCACATGACCATTTACTGTTGCATGGCTTTTTTTGCCTTTCCCTGATAGCGTATTGAAAAGCGCTCGTTGCTGTTGATATTGACACTGGCGGTCATGTTTGGGAACAAGGTCATGTTCACTTGAAACGCCTCTGACCTATCGTTGACATCGAACTTTATGCTATAGGTGTTCTTTTTGTCATCTTTGGAAATCTCAAAATCCGTTGGCACGCCCTCGAACTTGATTCCTGCATTGCTTTGGTTATATACGCCACCCATTTGGCGCTCCCCATAATAAGGCAAATAGGCCGAGACACTGTCACCATCAATCTTAAGAAAGTTGTTGTTGCCTATCAGATTTATTTGATTGGCCGTACTGCCTGGTGGCAATAGTCCAGCATTGCTTATTTGGTTCAAACTGTTCGTGGTCAAGGGCATGGCCCACTCCGCCTCAAAAAAGATTTTCTTGTTTTCCACCAAGTTTTCAAGTTCCGCCAACTGTTCTGGTGAGGCTTTGGGTATTGAAGAAGTACCACAGCCAACCACAGAAACCAATAGCAATACAAATAGGAATTTAAACAGTGTTCTCATATTTTTATATACGTTGCTTTAAGATACATAAGAAGCTTTTTCAAAACAAATAGTTTAACGTTTTGTCTGCGTTTATCTTGGTTCATTTTCATTGTAGTGACCATGGGATGTGGTGGGGCATTTACGGTTTTTAACAGTATATTTAACAACTGAATAACCAACCGCATGCCTTTGAACTTTTGCAAAGCCCTTTTCGGTGCTTTTTTCCTTTTGGGAAGTTTTGGCCTAACGGCCCAAAATACCCCCACGGCCAACAATGCAACCAACAGGCCACATTACCAAGCCGTATTTCTTGAGGAAGAGCCGGTTGTAGATGGTGAAATACGCAACGAGGCACTGTGGCAATCCGTGCCTGTTGCCAGGGATTTGATACAGCTACGGCCCAACTATGGTGCGCTGGTATCAGAAAAGACCGAAGTTCGGGTGGCCTATAGCAAGACCACCTTTTATGTGGCGGTGATTTGTTATGATTCAGAGCCTGAAAAGATTGTGGTCTCAGACTCTAGGCGTGATGCAGACCTGAACGATGAAGATAGTTTTCTGTTTATCATCGATACCTATAACGACCAACAAAACGGCTTTCTCTTCGGCACCAACGCCCAGGGGATGGAATACGATGCCCAAATCGACAACGAGGGCAAGGGCAATTTCAATACCAATCGCCAACAGGGTGGGGTCATCGGGGGTACCAATTTGAATTGGGATGCCTCTTGGACCGTGAAAACCCAAATGGGCGACTACGGATGGAGTGCCGAATTTGCCATTCCCCTACGCTCGTTGCGTTTTGCCTCGGGCGACAACAAGGTCTGGGGACTAAATTTTAGGCGGAACATCAGCAAAAACACCGAAACCGCCTATTGGACCACCCTACCTCTAGGTTTTGACATGAAACGATTGTCACTGGCCGGAAAGCTCACCGGACTCAACCTTAGAAATCCGGGAAACTTAAAACTGATTCCCTATGCCCTGACCCGTATCGTAAACGACCAAGCTGTGGACCCCAACGAGACCAATACCGATTTTGAGGCCGGACTCGACGTAAAGTACAGTATTACGCCCAGCCTGACCCTAGATCTTACCTACAATACCGATTTTGCGCAGGTCGAGGTCGATGACCAACAGGTCAACCTTGACCGATTCAACCTTTTTTTTCCTGAAAAGAGAGCTTTCTTTCTAGAAAATGCAGGCCAGTTCAGTGTGGGCAGCCCTGGGGAGGTCGATCTGTTCTTTAGCCGGCGTATCGGTATTGCGAACGATGGCAGTCTGGTGCCCATTATCGGTGGGGCACGGCTTTCAGGAAAGATTGGCCAGACCAATGTGGGACTGTTGAGCATGTTTACCGAAGATGTTGAAGAAGCGGGCATTGAAGAGAACAACTTTTCAGTGGCCCGTGTCAACCATAACTTTGGCGGCACACGCTCATCACTTGGTGGTATTTTCATCAACAGGGCAGGGCTCGGAAGTATCGAAGACGACTACAACCGTGTGTATGCCATTGATGGCAAATGGGGCATTGGCAACAAGGCGGAGGTAAGTGGCTTTATTGCCAAAAGCACCACCCCGGGCATTGAAGAGAAAGACCATGCCTTTAAAATCTTGGGCAATTATGATTGGAATGGGTGGAACCTGCGTGCCGGCTATACCGAAGTGGCCCCAGGCTTTAACCCTGAAGTGGGGTTTTTACAAAGACAAGAATTCCGGAAGCCTGAATTTTTGATATTAAAGGCGCACCGAGTCAAGAACATGGGCAATCTGTTAGAGATACGTCCGCACGTTTCCTATCGGGGCTACTGGAATTTTGATGACCAACTCATCACCAGTTTTCTGCATATCGACAACCACTGGGAGTTCAAAAGTGGTTTTGAAGTGCACACGGGCATCAATTTTACCGCGGAACGGGTCTTGAATCCCTTTCAAATTGCCGATGTAACGGTTCCCACGGGGTACTACAAAAACGAAGAGCTGCAACTGGTCGTCATCACCAATCCGAACAATGCCCTATCGTTCAGCACCCGTACCCTAATCGGAGGATATTTTAATGGCGATCGCATCTCTAATAGCGGGACGGCCAATTTCAGGATAGGCGACAAGTTTGTTTCATCGCTCACCATGAGCCACAACGACATCAAACTGGAAACGGGCAACACCACGGCCCTTGTTGGCGGATTACGCCTGGCCTATTCTTTCACACCGAGAATTTTTCTGCAAAGTTTGATACAGCGCAACAATGTATCTGAGATTACCTCGGCCAATATCCGATTTGGTTGGCTTCAAAGTGCCAATACGGGACTTTTTGTGGTCTTCAACATTGTTAAGGACGACAACGATTTTGACCTGTTGAACAACCGAACCTTTACGGTGAAGTACACCCATCGCTTTGATTTACTTCGATAGCTACTTGCAAAAAAGGTAAAGCCCCGCCAATGGTCATTGGCGGGGGTTTACTGATATTGTCAAAAAAAGTCGGTGCTAAAGGGCAAATTCCTCTTGGGTACCGTTCGGGTAGGTAACCGTTGCCTTGTCATCACAAGTACCGTCGCCAAAGTCGACCGTTACTTCGAGTCCGTTTTTGTTCAGCGTCATGCTACCGTCGGTCAGATGGGCGCAACCAAACTGGCCTTGCAGGTCTTCAATGGTTTCGACCGCATAGGTGTGGCCATCGGCTTGAACCGTCCAGCTTCCGGCAACACTAAAGAAAATGCCTTCATCAAAGGTTACGGTAAGGGTTTTGGTGCCGCTCTCAGAAACGACTTCCCCCGCTTCGGTTTCTACACTCATATTGCTGGTCACCGTAAAGGCCACTGAATTCCCATTACTTCCCTCACTGATCATAAAGGTACGTGTCCCATTCAGTTTAAGGGTGCCCACATAGAAATCGGTATAGGTGGCCGTAAAGGCAGCTGACTCAGAATTTGCGACGTAGGTAACATCCAAAGTTCCATTGATATTGTCAGTACCGTTCAACACACAATTGTTGAAGGTTGCCGTAAATCCGTTTTCGGTATACTCGGCAGCGTAGCACTCATTGCCCTTGGCGCTACTCTTGTTTGAGTTGCCATTGTCTTGGTACATTTCGGCGAGTACCGCATCGACCGCACTGGCCGCTTGGTCAGACTCCAAGACCGTTTTTAGCTCGGCTTCGGTAATGGCCACATCGTTGGTGGCATCTTCGGCATCATCGCTGCAGGCAACAAACAATAGGGCCACAACACCAAAAAGCATGGTTAACTTAAAAACATCCTTCAATTTTCTCATTCTTACTGTTTTTTGGGGTTTACGGTATAAGAACGATCAAGAGGGATGGTTAGTATAGGAACGACAATCTTTTAAGCACAGGAAGAACTAGTCGACAGGCTTGAATCCAGGACCTTTGACAAACCTGCCGGGGGTTGCCCCGGTGTGTTCACCATTCTTTAAGACATGAACTCCGTTAACAAAGACATGTACCACACCTTCAGCATATTGGTGCGGGTCAGTAAAAGTGGCCTTGTCGTTGACTTTTTCAGGGTCGAAGACCACAATATCGGCATAGTGGCCCTCTTGAAGCCTGCCCCTGCCCTTTAGCTTCAAATTTTCTGCGGGAAGCGATGTCAGCTTTCGAATACCCTCTTCCAAAGAAATCACTTTTTCATCCCTTGAAAACTTGCCCAGTACGCGAATAAAGGATCCGTAGGCCCTAGGATGTGTACTTTGCTTGGTGAACACTCCTTCGTTGGTGTACGAACCCGCATCAGAACAAAAGCTCACCCAAGGTTGTGCCAATTTTTTCTTGATGTTTTCCTCAGACATCGAGAAATACACCACCTGAATACGGCTTCCGTCTTCTATAATAAGGTCAACAAGGGCTTCCTCCACAGATTTTCCCATTTCCGCTGCCACTTCTGGTAGGTACTTTCCAATATGTTTTCTAAGGGGCTCAGACTTGAAGCCCACCAATAGAATAGTCTCAGGGGCATTTCTGAACTCCAACTCATCGATGGCCCGTTTTCGATTGGCAGGGTCTTTTAAACGTTCGAGCATGGCCGCAATACCCCCCTCACGCACCCAATCGGGCAGCTGCACGTGGAGCCCGGTCGAGCTGGCATTATAGGTGTATATATCTGCAGTAATGGCAAGACCGGCATTGCGGGCCGAATCAATTTTGGCAATTGCCTGGTCAAGTTTGTGCCAGTTGCGTTTTGCAGAAGCCTTTAAGTGGTACACCTCGGACCTTATATCTGCCTCTTTGGCAATACGGATCAACTCGTCAAGGCTCTCGAGCAATCGGTCGCCTTCATTGCGAATGTGGGAAATGTACATGCCATCGTACGCACTGGCCACTTTGGCCAATTCGATAAGTTCTTCGGTGCTGGCATACATGCTAGGGGCATACAACAGCGAGCTCGACAGCCCCACTGCACCCTCTTCCATCGCCTGGGCGGTCAATTGTTTCATCGCCTCAAGTTCTTCCGCTGTAGCTGGTCGGTTTTCATATCCGATGACATGCTGCCGCAACGTGCCATTGCCCACAAAAGAGGTCACATTGGTAGACACGCCCTTATCTTCAAGGTGCTGTAGATACTCCCCGAGGGTTGTCCAAGGCACATCAAATTTTATATCCACCTGCCCCTCGAGCATTTCCTGCTTCATTTTGGGGTTTAAGGGGCCCATGGACCTTCCCTCGCCCATTACCTCCAAGGTTACCCCCTGTCTGATGTCACTCTGTGAGCGGCCATCTTCAAGAAGCGACACATTGGCCCAACTGAGCATGTTGATAAAGCCCGGGGCCACGGCCCGTCCTTCGACATAAATAGTTTCTTTACCCGACAAGGTATTGGGTTCGGCAATCACCGCAATGGTATCGGCATTGATGCCAACATCTCCCAAAAAAGGTTCTTCTCCGCTACCGTCATAAATGGTGCCGTTTTTCAGTACAATTTCATAGGTTGTCTTGGGCTGACAGGCCATTAAACAAAGTAAAAGGGATAGTGGTAGAGCAAATTTCATCGCGGTGATATTTTGCTTTTAAGTTATTAAATTTTGAGTCAATACGAGTGGAAAGGAGGTACTATGCTACTCTGACATGTGATTTATACGTTTCAAGTGCAGGTATTTAAAGGCAACGGCAGCACCCTCGGCCTGAATCGCAATCTGGCCACTGGTGGCGGTGGCATGGTAACCGTGGTTGACAAGATCCCCGTTGATCCACACTTTGATCTCATCGTCAAGACATTCTATGACGCCACGGTTCCACTCGCCCAAGGGGTTTTCAGAGCCATCGGTCAGGTTTTCAATGCGTCTGTTGTCACCCTCGCGGATGCCCCATTCTTCTTTGGGGCCGCGACGTGCCTCCATATTATCCACTTTTATATCTTCCACAATGCACCAAAAATCGCCTGCATTTTCGTGCATCAGTTGTACCTCAATGGACTGGGGAAACATTTCGTACAGTGCCCTTGGGGTTGATGCGTGAACCAAAATACCGCAGTTTCCCGGCTCGCCTATAAAACGATACTCGAATTCCAACCGGTAGTCAGCAAATGAATCATCGGTGATCAAATGCCCCCTTGGTTCACCCAGGCTTATCAATTGTCCGTTGCGCATCGCAAAAGGATTTGGTGTGTTGGGCAACGAATCCATGGCCGGTACATCCCAGTGCCAACCCTCTAAATCTTTACCATTGAACAAATCCCGTTGAGATTGCCGGCATCCCACAAGTAGCAACATGGCGCAGAAGAATAGGTTATATTTTTTCATCAAAGAAAGTTAGAGAACCCTAAAAATAATGCTATATCAAGATTAGTTCAGCGCCTGAACCGTGAAAAAAGCTGAAATTTCTTTTTTGCATTGATAAAATAGACCCCGGTCAACAATACAACGGCGGCGATGACCGATTGCAGGGTAATCTGCTCGTTCAAAAAATACCAGCCCAAAACCAGTGCCACTATCGGGTTGACATAGGTACTGGTAGCCACTTTTTCGGGCGACACGTACTTCAAAAGAAAGTTGAAGGAGGTAAAGGCAACTATGCTGCCGAAGATCACCAACAAGACCATGACCAGCTGTACCTCGGTACTCCACTGCCAAGGTGCCGACCAATGTTCCCCAAAGGCCAAGCTCATAACACCCAACATAATTCCGCCCATGAACATTTGATAGCCCGTGTTGACAAAGAAGTTTTTTGGCAAATCGGCCCGTGCAACGAACAGACTGCCATATCCCCATGCCAACATCGCCAAAAATATCAAAAAGATGCCCAGTAATGAATTTTCTTTCTGTACAATGGCTTTCTGGCTGACCAATAGGTAAATGCCCACAAAGCCCAAAATCACCCCTATCATCGACATGGGCTGTATGCGCTTGCCCTGTAGCAGCCACATCATCAGTAAGATCACCAAGGGCTGGGCCGAAATTTCAAGCGCGGCAAAACCACTATCAACATATTTTAGGGCCCAAACAACCACACCGTTTCCAAAACTCAAAAATAGGAAGCCAGCTATGGTGGTATTGAGCAACTGCCGCTTGGTTATGGCAATGCTCTTACCCAAAAGCTTGGCGATCAAAAAAATCAATAGGCCGGCTGTGGCAAACCGCATACCCGCCAACATAAAGGCAGGTAACTCGTTCACGGCGACCTTGTTCAGCAAGTAGGTGGAACCCCAAATGACATAAATGGAGAAAAAGGCCAAAACGACCAAGCCAACATATGGTTCTTTCTTAGACATGACCAGCGCAAACGAATGGCAATATTACAATAATTATACCTCGTAAACATCATTATAAACTGCCACAATTCACTAATTTTGCACCCGAAAATTGGGCACTATGGAAGATAAGAACAAGTGGTTTCACTTTATTCATGAATATCTGGTAGATCAGGGCCTTTCAGAAATAAATGCCTCGTATTTGAATACCTTTCTGCTCTTTGTTCTGTTGATTGCACTTATCGCCTTGGTCGATTATGTGTTATGGAAGGTCATTCGGTCAGCAACAACCCGATTGGCCCGTAAGACCAAGACGAATTTTGACAACCTTATGGTTGCCAACCGCCTACCGAGGCATTTGGCCCATATTTTTCCGCTTCTTTTGGCCTTGGAACTGCTGCCCCTGGTTTTTTACGACTTCGATTATGCTGGGTCCATAGCAATGAAGGTCTTGTACATTATTTGGGTGGTGGTCATTCTCAGGATCATCAGAAGTTTTTTGCACACCCTGAAAGACTATCTGAAAACGCTTCCAAGGTTCAAGGACAAGCCTATAGACAGTTACATTCAGGTGTTCATGATCTTCGCTTGGGCCGCTGGCATCATGGGCATTATCGCCATCATGTTCGAGGTGGGCCTATGGAAGTTCTTTACCGGACTTGGTGCCGCCTCGGCGGTAATCTTATTGATATTCAAAGACACTATCTTAGGCTTCGTGGCAAGTATGCAGGTTACCATCAACGATATGGTGCGTATTGGTGATTGGATAACCTTTGAAAAATATGGTGCCGATGGCGATGTCATAGAAATTACATTGGCCACTGTGAAGGTGCAGAACTTTGACAAGACCATCACCACCATACCCACCTATGCCCTGATCTCTGAAAGTTTCAAGAATTGGCGGGGCATGCAGTCATCGGGTGGAAGGCGTATCAAGAGGGCCGTGATCATCAAACAGCAGAGCATCAGGTTTCTAACGGATGAAGAAGTGGAAGCCTTGAAAAAGATTGAGTTGATACGACCGTATCTATCCGATAGGCAACAAAAGATAAAGGCGTACAATGCTGAAAAGGAGGTCGATAAATCATCACTCATCAACGGTCGAAACCTCACCAACCTGGGTGTTTTTCGCAAGTATCTAGAAACGTACCTTGAGCACCACTCGGCCATCAATAAAGAAATGACCTTGATGACCCGTCAATTGGAGCCCACTCCGCAAGGTATTCCCTTGGAAGTATATGCATTTAGCAGCGATAAGCGTTGGCAGAACTATGAGTACATCATGGCTGATATCTTTGATCATATTCTGGCCGCGGTACCCTATTTCAGCTTGGAGATTTTTGAACTGCCCACAAGTCTGAAGGACTGAAAAATTACTGCGTTACCTAGTTATCTCTGGTAAAGGGCACAAATCGCACAGCCATAAGGCTTTTGGTCTTTATTTTACCATTTTTCTTGGTCAACAGAATCAAATCGCGCACCCCATGGTTCGGCCCCAAGGGAATCACCATTCGCCCCCCATCTTTCAACTGTTCGACCAGAGGCTTGGGAATTTCCTCGGCACCCGCCGTTACAATAATGGCATCGAAAGGGGCTTTTTCGGGCCAACCGTGATAGCCGTCCCCCACCCTGACCTTGACATTTTCATATCCGAGGTCTTTCAACAATTTTTTGGCCGCTTCACCCAATTCGGGGATTATTTCGATGGTATGGACCGAATCGACAATTTCGGCCAATACCGCCGCCTGATATCCCGAGCCCGTACCTATTTCAAGCACCTTTTTGTTTTTCCAGGGTTTGATGGCCTGCGTCATATAAGCCACCATATAGGGCTGTGAAATGGTCTGCTTTTGGCCAATGGGCAGCGGACTGTCAGCGTAGGCGTATATCTGTTGGTCTTTTGGCACAAAAAGGTGGCGGGGCACCTTTGACATGGCTTTCAAGGTGCTCTTGTCATAGATGCCCCGCGTCTTTAATTGGTTCTCGACCATGACTTTGCGCATGGCGGCATAGTCGGTCTGGCCCAAGCCGGTGTGGCCCAACAACATCGTTAGTACTATTCTTGCCAACCATTTTATCCTTTTAAAAAATGCCATTCCGACTATTCAAATCTTTTTACTCCCTATGGTTATCTAAGCCCTTGTCCCTCAATCCATGGGGCGCCGGCTGATTTCAACTCCGTCTCAAGCACGGGCAAGGTGGTCTCGACCAAAGTTCTCAAATCTGATTTGACCTCGTTCAACTGTTTTTGTGCCCGCGCAAAGGCCTTTTTATGGCTTTCGGTTGGGCCATAGGTGTTGTTCAAGGCCACAAAACCGATAAACGACCCGTCGTTGGGGCTGGGCGCGTTGCGCTCGCCTACTTCGTTTTTGGCTGCATTGCCTTTTATAACGGTTTGGAGGTCAAGCAGCTTTTCTTTGGCCGTATGTATTTTGGTATAAAGGTCGTTCGTGGGGCGTTTTGCCTGTTTGAAGGCCCGTTTCATGGCATCGACCTTCTTGAGACTTTTTTCCAAAGTAGTGTTCGTAGCCATCAGGTCTTGCTGAAACGCCTGGAAATCTTCCCTAAACGCATCTATTTCACTGGTGGGCTTGGGTGGCAAGGCCCCATCGCGCAATTTTTTGACCTCAAACTCCATGGGGCCGGCCAGCTGTGTTAATTCGCCCTCCACTTTTTTATAAAGGGTAGCCGAGTAGGTGCCCGGGGTGGCCATATAAGGTGACCCGGAAAAGCCCTCGTCGTCATCGCCTGGTTTGGGGGCTTTCAAGGGCACCCCGCTTCTGTTGGCATGGGTCAAATTCCAGGCCACACGGTTGAACCCTTTTTTATTGCTTCCCTTCACGGTGTTGACCAAATTGCCCTGGGCATCTTTGACCATCAGCAATAGCTCGGGGCCTTCTTGGTGCTTCTCTTCTTGCAAGGCTTCCCATCCGGGGAAGGGAATGTTGGCATCTTGCTTGGTGAGTTCTTTTTCTTTCTTGGTGCGCTGCTCTTTCAACGACTCATATTTCTGGGGAAGATAATAGGTGAACACGGCTCCAAAAGGCGGGTTCTCGGCCACCCATGTATTGTTTCCCTGTCCGTAAACCCCCTCTTTTGGCACGTACCAATAGGCGGGACGCGTATTGAAAAACTGCACTTCACTTTTTTTCGATGGGTCGAACTCACGAATCGGGGTAATATCATCCAATACAAAGAATCCCCTGCCGAAAGAAGCCCCTACCAAGTCGTTTTCCCTACGCTGAATGGTGATGTCCCTAAAAGAAATGGTGGGCACTCCCCCTTTGAGTTGTTTCCAGTTTTTACCCCCGTCCTTTGTAAAATAGATACCGAACTCCGTAGCGGCAAACAATAGGTCTTTGTCAACATGGTCTTGCACAATACGCCATGTAAGCAGTTGTTTTGGCAGATTGCCGCTGATGAAGGTCCAAGTGCGCCCCTTGTCGGTGCTCTTCAATAAATAGGGTTTAAAGTCGCCCTCTTTGTGGTTGTCGAGCACCAGATACACCGTGTTGGCATCGTAAAGGTCTGCCCGTACATCGTTTACAAAGGCGCGGTTGGGCACGCCTTTGATACTGCCAAGCATTATTTTGCGCCAGCTGTTTCCGCCATCTTCGGTTACCTGAAGAATGCCATCGTCGGTACCGGCATAGATAAGCCCTTCTTGTTTGGGCGATTCTGCAAGCGAGGTGATGGTGTTGTAATTGCTCATGGCATCAACATCCCACGGGTTGTCCCAGCTTTGCTGTTTGCCCATGATGGGCAATGTCAACCGTTCTTCATTTCGTGTCAAATCATCTGAAATGGCCGTCCAAGAATCGCCACGGTCTTCAGATTTCCAAACACGGTAGGAAGCAAAGTACAAACGCGTGGGCTTATGCGGACTTACCAAAATCGGTGCATCCCAATTGAAGCGTTCGTGCGGCTCGCCCTCTGCCGGTTGGGGTTGGATGAAGACCGTCTCCCCAGTGGTCTGGTCAATACGCCATAACCATCCTTGTTGAAATTCGCCATAGGTAATATCGGGGTTGCCCGGTTCGGTGGCAGATTGGTGGCCGTCGGCCCCAAGGGTTATCCACCAATCATGGTTATAAATGCCTTCGGCACTGGTGGTTCTCGATGGCCCACCATGCGAACCATTGTCTTGGGTACCCCCATAGATATTGTAAAAAGGTTCTGAATCATCAACAGCCACCTTGTAGTACTGCGTAACGGGCAAATTGGAAAAATAGCGCCAGGTCTTGGTCAGGTCATACGACTCGTACAGCCCACCATCAGTGCCAAACAACACATAGTTGGGATCGTCTTTTTTAAAAGCCATCGCATGGCTGTCGACATGCTTTTTCTTTTCGTTCATGAACTTGAACGTTTTGCCATGGTCATCTGAAACCTGCACATAATTGCTCATTAGGTACAAACGCCCTTCTTGGTGTGGCGAGGCATACAATTCTTGATAGTAGTGCGGCCCCGTGCCACCTGAAACGGCATCGGATTGTTTTGACCAAGAGGCCCCACCGTTTTCCGAGATGTAGACCCCTCCCTTTTTACGGTCGAGTTCTATGGCGGCGTAGATAACATCGCTATCAAAGGGTGAGATGGCCAAGCCGATTTTTCCCAAGTTGGATTTTGGGATGCCCTGCGTCAATTTTGTCCACGTTTGACCGCCATCGATACTTTTATGGATTCCCGATCCTGGACCACCGCCCATATAAGCGGCAACCGTTCGATGCCTGTCCCAAGTGGCGGCATAGAGCGTACTGGGGTCGTTGGGGTCCATTACAATATCGGTCACCCCCGTCCATTCATCATTGCCCAATGTCTTGGTCCAAGTATTTCCACCGTCTTCAGAAAGGTAAAAACCCCGTTCGCCACCCTTGCTCCATAAGGGCCCTTGAACGGCCACATAGATTTTGTCGGAGTTATCGGGATGTACTATGATCTTCGAAATATGTTCGGAGGCTTTTAGGCCCATATTCTTCCAAGTCTTGCCCTCATCATGGCTTACATAGATGCCATCGCCAAAGCCCACGTGGCGGCCCCCGACATTTTCACCGGTGCCCACCCATACAGTGGCCGGATTGTTGGGGTCTATGGTCACACATCCGATGGAATAGCTTTTTTCCTTATCAAAAATGGGCTCGAAGGTCGTGCCCGCATTGATGGTTTTCCACAAGCCGCCCGATCCCACTGCGATATACCAAATATTTTCATTTTCGGGATGGATGGCAATATCGGCAATTCGACCTGAGGTCAGTGCCGGACCTAAATTTCGAAATTTCAGCCCAGCATAGATATCGGGCTCTTTTTCTTGCGAAAAACCGGTAAACGATATAAAAAGTAGCAGCAAGGCCAACAGGCCCTTAAGACATAATCTCATTTTTGATAGGTTTTTGGTTAAAAAATTGTCTGAAGATAACCAAAAACCGCTAGTTTATACAGGGGTAATTGTTAAAAATGGAGTGCTATCTATCCTTGAGGCGGTACATAAATTTGAGTCCGCTCCAATCATCATCAATGGCGGCTACCTTGGTATCGACCAAACCAATGGACAAGAGGTGTTCACGAATAGGGTCACGCTTTAAATCGGCATGTATTCCGGATCTTCCCTTTGGCCAGCTCACCCAAAGCATTCCGTTCTTTTAAGCAATATTTTGCACGGTTCAGCCTCTTTTTGCAATTCGTTTTGCGTGGTGCAGAACAGGTGTACAAAATCCACGGATTCCTGTATTGGGTTTTCCATTACCTCAATGTCAGGGGGCAACAGTTCAAAAAGCTTCCAGTAATTCATGGGTTCGTTTCTAAGATGGATGATGAACCCGGGTTTCATACCCAATTTTTTGAAAAGCGGTGTTTTTGAATAACCAGCTGGCATATGATACTATTCTGGGTTTCGATCAATCCAATTTTTCTGGAACCTCTGAATCACTGCTCAGTTTCCATTTATCTCCATAAATAGAACTGTAGATGATTTCATAATAAAAGGACTTATCTCTTTGAAGTTTGCCCATTATCATTCCAAACCTTTCAAACTCCTCAACATTGCTGCCAATGGCTATCATGGTTACACGGCCATTTGAAGGAATTGCCATGCCCCTATAAACGTTTGACCAGTTAAAGGGTTCGATACTGTCAAGCTCAGGCAGGCTTTCGGTCATAAAGGTGTAAAAATCCTGATCGTATTCCTTGTTTTCGTAAACAATTTTACGGCTTTCGATAATGGCAGGCCCCACGCCATGATTGGCCAATGACAATTGAATCGTATGAGCTTCGGAGTTCGTACTTTGCTCAATCATCAGATATGGTAACACCGACAAACGGGTCTGTTTATCCATTATGTTGGTCTGTTTCACAAAAATGATCAACGTGACCAAACTGATGAGCATGGCCGTAAGGCCGAAGAGCTTATCGGAGCTCCAGAAATCACTATTCAGTTTCGGACGCTTCAATTTCATCTAGTATCTTTTTAAATCCGAGGGCCACGCCGTTCGTCCACCCAAAACCATCTTGGGTTTCGTACTCCCCCCCTCCTGAAAGAAGCGACAGGTCTTCCACATTGTATTTTTCCATCATCTTTCCGGTGTTTTCGAACACCTTTTCGTTCAATGCCAACCAACGTTGCATGATTTCTTTGGCCTCTTCTTTGTAGCCATAGGCCAACAGCCCGTTGACGGCCATCCACTGTAGGGGCGCCCAGCCGTTAGGTGCATCCCATTGCTGGCCGGAATGGTTTAGGGTGGTAACCAGTCCACCTTCCTTAAGAAATTGCTCCATCAATACATCCTTTATCTTTTCGGCCTGATCTCTGTTGGCAATGCCAAAAAACAACGGAAAGGCTCCTGCCAAGGTCATATGCGGGGTATGCTCGGCCTTTTTGAAGTTAAAGTCCATGAAGTAGCCCACCTCCTCGTTCCATAAATACTGTCGAATCAGGTTTTTTCGTTGGTTGGCGAGTCCCCTAAAATGGGCCACAGCCGCTTTATCACCTTTCATGCGACTGGCTTTCGACAACTGCCACTCTAGATGGAACAAAAGGCAATTTAAATCTACTGGTATAATCGAAGTAGTGCCAGTACTTGCAAAGTCGCCCTCCTCAAGGTACCATCTCGAGCTGAAATCCCAGCCGCTTTCGGCAGCAGACCGTAAATCTCGGTACAGTTGCTTCTTTTCTTCCTCAGTAGCTTTTTCAGATGCCAGATGAACGTCTTCCTTGTAGGCCTCGGGTCGAGGTGAATCGCCCTTGTCCCAATAACGGTTCAACAGTCCGCCGCCGATCATCTGCACCACATGTTGGTCTGCGCCATACGGCCTATCAATGCTGTCATGGGCCATAAAGAATTCATATTCTTTGGCCATCTCTGGTAAGTAGTACAAGAGCATGTTCTTGTCTTCTCTGGCCAGCGCACTTACCATAACACTGAAGAAAGGTGGTTGTGAACGGGTCAAAAAATAGTCTCGGGTTCCGTTGGGTATAAAGCCAAGGGAATCTATCAAAAAAGCAAAATTGTCAACCATACTTTTGGCTAGCCTCTTTTTGTTGGCGGCCAATAGGCCTTCAATGGTAAAGTAGCTATCCCAATAATAGATTTCTTGAAAACGCCCGCCGGGAACCACATAGCGGTGCGGCAAGGGTATGCGGCTTGAATAGGGCACCAAGGTATCAGGGCCCCTTGCGAGCTTCTCCCACATATCCCCAATATGTTCGTACATTGTCTTGGTGGTGTCTGTGGATATTGCCAACGACCGCATCGAACGATCCTCGAAATGTTCGCTTACGAATGCTTCCAGGTCAAAATCTGGTTGTTCTTTTTGCTCAAGATATTTTGCCTCCAATTCGGCAATCGAGGCCATTGGTACCAAGTCTACAAACGTCTTGGAATCTTTGAAAACGGCTTGCAACTGAACGTCTTTGAACAGTTGCGACTCATATAGGCTAAGGTTTTTGTCAACCGCCGGAGTGTGCTTACAGGCAATCGACAATAAAAACAAGAACAATACTGACAGTAGATAACGCTTCACGATAAATAATTTTCAGGTCGCCTAATATACAGTAATAAATCCATAAATTGAACGTTGAAATCGTATACGATTTGCAAATGGGCAACGCTGCAATACTTAGGGACCAGGTAAAGGATTTTATTCTGAAGGAGATGCAGAAAGGTGGGCTTTCCGTAGGAAAAACAATCAATCTGGCCGCTTTGTCAAGAAAACTGGGTATCAGCGTTACGCCCATTCGCGAGGCACTGAGCCAGTTGGAAGAATCGCAGATCATAAAGGCGGTGCCCAACCGCGGCTTTGTGGTGGCCGAACTGCACTTAAAGGAAGCGCAAGACCTGTATGCCACTGTTTCACAACTTGAGGTAATGGCACTGGAAAACTCCACCTACAATGAAAAGGCCATCAAAGAACTCAAAAAAAGCTTGCTACAACTACAGCAATCGCACACCCATCATGCCCGTTTGAAGGCGCGCTTCCGGTTTCATGACCTATTGGTGGCGTATTGTAACAATCGAATCTTGGTTCAGATTTTTAGAAAGCTCAAGCACCGTATCCTATTTTATGAACAGGCTTTCATACGGGATGCCTCCATTTACGAGAATGTCGACAACCAAATGGAGGCCATTGTACAGGCTCTGGAGGATGACAACACCCCCACGGCGGCCCTTATTCTTAAAATGAACTGGATGGTCGTGCTGCAATATCTTGAAAAACAGCTAAAAACAGCAGCAAAAAATCCAAATGATCTTCCCTAAACCTGAATACTTATGCAATTCTTGAACAAACAAATAGAGGCGCTGGCCAAAAGTCCCAAAAAGTCGTTGGTAAAAAAGCAGGTTTCCTGCGGAATCTTTCAGGAAATTGAATTGCTAAAGAAGCACGATGCCGAAAATACCCATAAACAGAGGCACATCTAGAAACGGAATATCTGTATGCTCAATGCCTCAATTTGCTGTCATACTGAACTTGTTTCAGCATTCCTTACCCTATGCAATTCAACAGTTCATAATAAGACCCTGAAATTACTTCAGGGTGACGACTGATTATGATTGATTTTGGACAATCAATACAGACAAAGGAGGCCAAATGGCCTCCTTTTAAATTGAATATGTAATGAAGCCGGTTAACCCCGTTTCTTTTTTGAGGTCTTTGTTTTCTTTTTTGACCCAGACCTGTTGGACTTTTTGGCCTTTTTAGTCCCTTTGCTTGTTTTCTTGCCGGTTTTTACGGTTCTGTTGCCGTTGGCATCCTTCTTGACGGCCACTCCCCTTTTCGTTCCATCGGAACTTGTTTTTACGGCAACCGTTTTTCTACTTCCATCTGGATTCTTTACCGTGGCGGCTCTTTTTTTGGTACCATCGGCCTTATTGACCCCGGCCACTCTTTTCTTGGTGCCATCAGGCTTGTTAACACCCGCAGCGCGATATTTGTCGCCATCTGCCTGATTAACACCCACTGCACGCTTTTTGGTTCCGTTCGCCTTGTTTACGCCCGCTACCCGTACCGAATGTGCTTTGTGGGGATATTTGATTGCAAAATCATTTCTACGCACTTTGGTGTGCAGGTGCACGGCTGTTTTGCTATGTCGAACCTTTACATGGTTATAGGCGTGCTTTACGTTGATGTGTACATACACGTTTTTATGGTAGTGGTGTACGTGAAAAGGCTTCCAAAAGTGGAAATGCTTGGGGTAAAAGCCCCAATAGAACACCGAACGGTACGGTCGATAAAATGGGCCCCAGAACCATGTAAAGATAATAGGAGGACGTATATATACCGGTTCAATAATATATGAAGGACCGTATAGATATACGTCGCCCACAACTTGTACTCTGGTGTTGTCACCATCTTTCTCCACTTCAATGGTAGCCACATCTTGATAAAGATCTTCGCCCAAAACCGCCTGAATGGCAATCAAATGGGTATCATTTTCTGAGGTTTCCATTACTCTCAGATAATCTACATACCCGTCTTCATTCAAGTCGAGGTTTGAAATCTGGGTTTCTGGGTCGTTCAATCGTTTCTCAAAGTCCTCCAGATCCTTGGCATCGCCAAAAACCGAAGCAACCGCTTCAAGGTTAAGGTTTTCACTGATGTCTTCAGATGATGCTTCAATGGTGGTCACATCTTGTGCATGCGTCACGGCGATTGCCGCAACGAACAAAAATAGGCTTGTAATAGTTCGTTTAAGATTTTTCATGGGATTTGTTTTTTGCTCTTTTGACCCTTAAAACAACCGAGGGTTTAATTTCCCCAATGGTATTCGTTCAAAAAGGAGCATTTTTTCGATGAACGGTCAGGTTGGGTGGCCACATCCCTAATAAAACGCCCAAATCGTTGCCAAAAGTATGTGCCAAAACAGAAGCGTTTGCCAGTAACTCACTCAAACAGTGTGGAATCAAGCCCAGGAATCAGTTTCAGTGCATTCTGGTAATACACCTTTTTCAACACCTCGTCAGATAGGTCAAGACCGTACATCCTCCAGAAAGCATGATACTTTTTGTAATAGGGAAAGTATTCGTCAGCGGTCTCCAAAACCCGGAAGTAGGTTGGAAACTCACTGGGGTTCCAGGCGTCTTTGCCAAAAAGGATACGATCTTGGTATTTTTCAAAAAATGCCTTGGCGTACCTGGGTTGCCTGCCCAGTTCGGCAATTATGGCCCCAATGCCCACATACATGTTGGGCATTTCGTCAAGCAGTTCCCCTAACTTTTTCAAGTTGTTGGCATACCACCCCATGTGCGCATTGATGAATTTGGTATTGGGGTGTTTTTTGAACATTCTGTGCTGCTCATCGATGATCTGCTGCCAGGGAGCGGGATCTCTATCTGAGCGTTTTCTTCTTGGTCGCGTCTTCAGCTCGAGCCACCGCTCGTTGTTACTGTCCATCGGCTCTCAAAACGATTTTGGGTCGGCTGAATGTATCAGAACGGGTATGCCCAATTCGCCGCATTTCTTCCAAATAGGGTCTAGTCTGGGGTCGTCAATGGCAATGCGGTTGCCATTGATGTCCTTATTGCGAAGTCCGAGGCTTTTATAGATCTTTAGGCCCCTGGCCCCGGCCCGTACATCGGCTTCGAGCTGGGCAGCAGCATTTTCTCCCCAATCGGCACTGCCCACTCCTTTGAAATCGACATTGGCAAATATGACGAAGCGGTTCGGGTAATGCTCGTTTACATTTTTGAGCTTGGCCTGCAACTTTTCTCCGGACCCACCACTCAGATTGACCATGATACCCATGTTCATGGCATTCATGTCGGCCACCAGTTCAGAAAGGTCCTGTTCCTCCATCCGAAAATGATGGCTATGGACATCTACAAAGGTATATTTGGCCCTTGGGGTAGGATTTTCGGGCACCACCAAGGTGGATTTTGGATTGTACTCCTCGAATCCCATTTCTTGGGCCCCGACACAAACGCTTAAAAAAAGAAAGGTAACTGTAAATATCGCATTGTATTTCATCATAGTTGGCGAATTATTTTCCGTATTGTTGGTGCATTCTTTGATAGTCTTCAACTGTGTCAATATCGATGGTCTGTGTGGGGGCCGCTATTTTTTTCAGTTTGGTGGTCTTTTCATTGAGTATTTTGCCCGCTCCCTTATCAGCGTCCAATTGCTGTAGCCTGTTTAGCATGGAGGGATGAAATACCGTTGGTACACCAAACCCATGTTCGTATTGTGTGGCCACGGTCACGTTTTCGCTTCGAAAAGTGGCAAGCAGTCTGTTCAAATGTGTACTATCGAGCAAAGGCTGGTCGGCCAACATGACCAAAATACCATCTGCCTGATATTGTTCTCTAACAAACCCGACACCATGGGCAATTGAATTTCCCAAGCCCCTTTTCCAATGATGGTTGACAGTGGCTGCAACACCATTGGGCAGGGTCTTTTTTATCGCTTCGGAATGGGCACCCAGTACCACAACGATTTCTTTTGACACCTCTTTTGCCTGCGCTATGGCGTGGTTCAACAAAGTGGTGTCTTTCCAGGGAAGCAGTTGTTTTATCTTGCCCATTCGGGTAGCACCACCTGCCGCCATTACCAATACTACGATGTTGGGGTGGGTGTCTTGCATCAGGTATGGATTCTCCCCACTTTTTCCTTCAAAAGAATCGGTTCTTTTTGGTTTACCACGGCCAGTATTTCTGCCAATACCGAAACCGCTATTTCTTGGGGGGTCTCAGCACCAATATCCAATCCGGCCGGACCATGGACCTGCTCTAAAAACGCCTCGGGCATATCGGGATGGCGCTCAAGCAGCTCATCAAACAATTTTTCACGTCTTCTGGCGGGGCCCAGCAATCCGAAGTAAGCAGGTTTGGCCTCTTTCAACGCAATCATGTACTCCAAGTCTTTCACAAAACTATGCGTCATCAAAACGATGGCGGTTTCCTTGTCTACTTCCAGTTGCAACGAATCGCCCACGGCTTGCAACAGTTGAACGGCCCCTTTAAAATCGTCCAATGACTTTTCTTCTTTCGGATGGGCCACAACGGTCACCTCCCAACCGGTCATCGCAGCATAAGAGCATAATTGAACGGCATCGTGCTCTGCACCGATAATGACCAATTTAAAACAGGGTTGCATCGTCTGTTCAAAAACCTCATAGCTGTTCGATGCTTCCGTATAGCCGTTGCGTACTCCCATCCCTTCATCAAAATGGAAATAGGAGCCAAAACCTTTGTTTTCACCATACTTTTTTTCGAATGTGCTGGTTATGGTAAAGGTTTTTCGCTTGGTAATATATGTCCGGAAAGCGCTCAAAAAGTCTTTTGAGGGAGCAAAGGGCTCCAACAAGATGTAGAGTATGCCCTCACAGCCCAAACGATATCGCCCGTCGTAGGTCATCACTTTGGGCACACCTGTCAAAAAAACACTTTCAGCCTGTCGCAGTACTTCTTTTTCTACGCAGCCACCACTTACCGCCCCTACCATACCGCCATCTGACAGCAACAGCATTCGAACCCCTGGACGCCGGTACGAAGAACCTTCCAGAGCGACCACAGTGGCCAATACTGCGCTCAATCCCTGTTTTTGGGCAGCTTCAAAGGCAACGATTATTTTTTTTAGCTCATGCGTCATCACAACATTCTTCTTGTGGGGTAAAAAGGGACCAAATCGCCAACGGCATAGGCGCAATTCGGCTTGAACCGCACAAAGGCATTCGATTGGGCAAGACTGGTCAAGTCGCCAGATCCATTGCCCATGACTAAGGTAGCTTTTAATCGGCCATCTTTCAAATGCAATTTGGCGCGGATAAGGCGCGTCAAATCTGTACTGTTTTCAAAAGGTTCGGCCAGCGCCACCCACTTTTCGGCAGTAGAAAGGCCCAGCGACTTTCGAAGCCATGGCAGAAAATATACATGGTAGTTGGCAAATGTTGAGGCCGGATTGCCCGGAAAGGCAAAAACCGTTGTATTTGTCGTTGCACTCTTGCCAAACCAAAAAGGCTTGCCAGGACGCTGTGCCACCCGATGAAAACTGTTTTTGACCGCAAGCTTTTCCAAGATGGCGGGCAGGTAGTCATATTTTCCTTTGGAGACGCCCCCGCTCAAAAGCAACACATCGCTTTCTATCAAGGCCGTACCCAAGGCTTTCTGTATTTCAGACTCATTATCATTGATATGCAAAAGATTACAGTTTAAACCTTCAACCTTTAGTGCAGCCTTTAACGAGAAGCTGTTGGACTTTCTAATTTGGTGAGGAAGTGGTTGTTCATCAACATTCACCAATTCGTTGCCGGTTGAAACTACTGTAATGGCAGGAAGCTTTTTTACTTCCACCCTAAATTTGCCAACTGAGGCCAACACTCCTATTTCCGGGGCTTCAATTTTATGGCCCTTTTTGAGCAATACGGCACCCATGGGCTCATCGCTGCCCTTTCTGTGGATGTTCTGCCCCTTGGTCACACTTTTTTTGATGGTAGCAACCCCCTGATGTATTTCAAGATGTTCGTACATCACCACAGTATCGGTATCTTTGGGAAGCATGGCGCCCGTCATCACTTCCAAACAGTTTTCTGGGTTTTGTAAGGCCAATCGCGGGTTGCCGGCAGCGGCGATTCCCTCTATCTTAAACGCGCGTGTGCCTTTTTCGTAAGCGGCAAATGAGATGGCTATCCCGTCTTTGGTCACTCTGTCAAAGGGCGGGAAATCACGGTCAGCCAGAATATCTTCGGCCAGTACACGCCCATAGGTATGGTCTAAACCGATTTTTTCGGTTTTGAATTCAGTGGCGGTTTTCAATACCAACTCTTGTGCTTCCTCAAATGAAATCATCCCCATAAATTTAAATGCAACCCATTTTCCAGTAATACCCTGAGCCCCACTATCAATACCAAAAGGGCTGTAACCAAACGTATTGCCTTGGCGGAGAACTGCCCTAGGCTCAATCGAACGCCCAGTTGCCCTCCCACGACCACGGCAACCACCAACATTGCAATTTCAGGCCAAAACCATTCAAAAGTGCCCGCGATGGCCAAGCCCGTCAAGCCCGAAACCGAATTGACTAGGATGAAAAAACTGGCCAATGCCGCGATGACCAAAGGTCGGTCCCACCTCATATAGTTCAGAACCGGGGCCAAAAAAATACCGCCACCAATACCTACCAAACCTGAGAGCAGGCCAATGGCGGCACCTAGGCAGTAAGACAAATACGATGGGTATTTTTTAGGTTCATAATTTGTTTTTAACTGTATGGTCTGAACAGCAAGGGCAATGGCCGAACCAATAAGCGATATGCCCAAAATGATGAAAAAAATACGTTCTTCAAGTCGAAACGACGCACCTAAAAAAGCCATGGGGATGCTCGTGGCAATAAAAGGCAGAAACTTTTTCAATTGCAAGAGACCCGCTCGCCAATACCAGTAACTACTGCCCAAAACCACCGCCAAATTACACAACAGGGCCGTGCTACGAATGACAAAAAAGCTGCTCAAGACCAACGCAAGAATGGCCAAATAACTAGATCCACCACCAAACCCTACACTGGAGTAGAGCAACGCCACAGCAAAAAAAATGGCTATAAGGCCCACAAATTCGCCAGTGGCTAAAGACATAAAGGCACAGTTTTGTCCATTCCGCCCAAGATATGCAAAATGGCTGCATTGGGGCGCTCTTGCCTTAATCGGGCGAGTGCCTTTGCACTTCTTGTTCCTGATTGGCAGATGATATATACAGGGCGGTCGAAATCAATCTCATCAAGCCTTGAGGATAGCTCAGCAAGCGGAATGTTCTTGGCCAACTGTAAGTGGAATTCACGGTATTCGTTTGGATTGCGGACATCGATCAGCTGTACTTTCTGTCTTTTGACCATCTCGGCAAACTTTTCAGGTTCCATGGAAAACGCTGTTTCACAATCGGAAGCCCCATACGATGCCAACAGCTCTTTGATTTTTTTGTTCTGGGGATTTACGGGGATATCGATTTGTTGCGTGGTTTGGGTCAGACCATCGTATAACAATAATTTGCCCGATAACACATTGCCGATCCCCGCCACTATTTTGACCACTTCCAAGGCCTGTAATGTCCCAATGATACCGGGCACCACCCCTAAAACCCCATTTTCGTTGCAATCAGGCACTTCTTCCGCCTTGGGCATCTCTGGGAATAAACAGCGATAGGTAGGGCCGCCATCATGGTTGAAAACACTGACATGGCCCTCAAACCCATGCAGGGCACCGTACACAAATGGCTTTTTTAAAATAACACAGGCGTCATTGATCAAGTAACGCGTGGCAAAATTATCGGTGGCATCGACCACCAGGTCAAAGTCCCCGACAATCCGCAGGGCATTTGTTTTTGTGAGAAAGGTATCGAAAGATATCAGGTTGGTACACCTGTTTTGGTTCGCCAACCTTTCGATGGCCACTTCTAGTTTGGGCCGGCCCACATCTCTTTCATCATATAGAAGCTGTCGCTGTAAATTATGGTACTCTATAAGATCTTGTTCTACCAACCCCAGTGTACCCACACCCATGGCGTTCAAATATTGGGCCACCGGCAGCCCAAGGCCCCCTAGACCCACAATCAATACACGGGCCTGCCCAAGCTTTGACTGGCTTTCGGGGCCAAAACCCTTCAATTGGTGGTGTCGAATGAAGCGTGGTTGTGCCATTACCTCAGTTTTGACTTGGCAAATTCAAATTCTGTGAATGAATTGGCATTATAAAGCACTTCGTCTTTCTCTGGATATACCAAATCTATATCGGAATTGATCAAAAATTTTCTTGGACAACTGCTTTCCGCAACCTTGAGGTATTCTTTGGCTCGCTGTAGTCCCTTGGGCTCCCAGATGGCAACCAATGGTTCTGGCAACCCACTGGCTTGTGTAGCGTAGGCGGTCGCCAGTTTTCGGGGATTCCGCTTTAATACCAAGCTCTTAAGTGCGGCCTTGTCAAGCAACGGCAGATCGCAGGCCAAAACCAGCCAAGCCGCCTCAGGATAGGCATCGTGTGCGCTCAATATACCATTGAAAGGGCCGAGGTGGCGATTGTTGTCGACCACGGTGTTAAAATTGTCGGGCACGGTGCCCTGCTGTTCGGTTCGAATACTCAAAAAACAATCGAGCCCCAAATTTTCCAGCAGCCCGTATAGGTATTCACGTTGGGGAATACCATGGTAATTCAGCAAACCCTTGTCAGTACCCATTCGGGTGCTCTTGCCACCCGAAAGGATCAAGCCGTACAGTTTTGTTTCGTTACTACCTAACATTCTAAATATGTTGTACAAGCGGATACTAATCGCTTGTAATCTTCTCCAATCTGCTCTTGGCAAAATTGGCCGTGGACCCTTTCGGGTTCAGCGCTATTGCCTTTTTATAATATTCTTTGGCCTTGGTGGTATCGCCAGCCTTTAAACACGCCTCGGCCAACGAATACCAGCAATAGTCCGATTCAGGAAATAAGGCCGTGGTAAGCTCGAATACGAAAATGGCCTCTTGCTGCCGATCCGCATCCAACAGCGAATAACCGGCCCTGGTGAATTCACTTTCAAAGTCCACGTTTTCGTACAAAGGATCGTTTACCAGCCGTACCGCCTCTTTTTTCAACAAGTCGATCTTGTTCGCCTCGAACAAACCCCTGAGATATGCCATTGGGTCACTGATAAAGTTGGGGCCATCAAAACCCAGCGCTTTTTCAAGTACAGGGTCCCTGTTCAATCTATAGTCTTCAAAGCTAGGTGCTACGCTTACATCAGGTACGGTATAGGGCCCGTTTTCCCATTGGGGCTTGTCTTGCCACCATGCAAAAGACAAATAGACAGGCACTCCACTGTTCGGCAACACCACTTTTTTGTTGTCACCATAAAAATTGATGTTCTCGGCGGTCGGTTCCCCTACGAAAATAACATTGGTGTAATTGTCCAGTTCATTGACCAGGTTTTGGCAAGCTGAAAAAGTGCGTCTTCCGATAATGACATACAATTTGCCCGTTTTATTGATTTTTTTGGTTTCGATGATTCCCGTGACCACGGGCTTGTTCTTATAATTGTTGCCGCCCCCGTTCAGGCGCACGTCCAACACCAATTTCTCAACATCGTTGTTTTCGATAAAACTGAAGACACGACCGAAAAAAGAAGGAATGTCCTCAGAAGGGTCATCTTGAATTTGGCTGTGTCTTACGTACAATGCCTTCTCTTCTGGCAGGTACTCATAATAATATATCTGATCAAGGTCTTTGAGATAATGTGGCGGATTGGATAGGTCTCTGGCACTCACCCAATCAGATGCCGGTTTCACTTCCCCATATTGCAACGGAAAGTCTAGTTCATCGGTGGCCTTGACGATGGACATAAAGATCTTTCCATCTTTCTCGAGCTGCATGGTGATATTTTCTTGCAACGTCTTGGTGATGCCCTGGGCATGTAGCACTTCGGGAATGGTCAGATAACTGATGCCATATGCTTTGAAATATTGGTCGTTTTCAGCTGGCACTACTGGGTAAATGGCCTTTAGCACTTCATCTATCGGCCGGTCTTCAACCTTGAGGATCTTGGCCCCCACTATTTCTCCATATTTTTTATGTGCCCCGGTTATGTAAACCCCATCTGCGAATTGGTAGATAACCATGGGCAGTTTGTGATAAGGTATCGGATTATCCCTAAAACCTACGCCAGTGTGGCCGTATTTGAACAGGGAGACTATCTTGGCGAGGCCGACCAGCACTTCATGGTCTTGAAGTTTGGGTATTTTGCCATAAAGTTCTTCAATAGCGGTATCGAAAACCTCTGGAGTGGTCTTTTTAAAAAGAAAGGGGTAGTCATCATGAACCGTTTTCTGGAGATAACGAAGGTCTGCCTGCCAATCTGCACTTGAAATACCTTTTTGGGCGGAAACATGGCAAAATGCAAATAAAGCCAGTAAAATGAGTGTTTTTTTCATACCAAGAAATTGCCATTTACACTGTGGAATGTCCGATACTTCGTGTTCATTTTCATACTTCATAACATCGTTCACCCTCCAATGGAAGTCATTGACTTATCAAATACCTTTTCGTGTTCGTTTTGTGCCTCAAAACCGGTCTTGGCCCTACTGCCGAGGGTTGCCAATATGGTCTGCGCCACTTTTTCACGAGGGTTTCCGCCCCTGACCATTTCACGCAGATTGGCCTTGGGCTTTCCGTATAGGCAGGTGATCACATCTCCTGTGGCCGTGATGCGGAGTCGATTGCAACTTCCGCAAAAGGTACGGCTGAATGAGGGAATAAGCCCAAAAGTACTCTTGTGCCCTTCAATCTGGTAGTTGATGGAGGTGGATGTTGCCGGTGATTCCAATTTTCGGTAGTTGGGAAAGGCTTCCGTTATATGCGCAAGAATGGCCTTGTAGTCCCATTTGATTTTTTGGAAGGTCTTGCTCCCCCCATTAAAGGGCATTTCCTCCAAAAACCGTACGGAGACCGGATAGTGCTTCATCAGTCGTAATATGGGCAAAATATCCTGCTCGTTCTGTCCTTCCAATACGATGAAGTTGATGCGTACATTGAATCCCTCCGAAATCAATCGGATCAAATTGTTGTGTACCGTGTCGTACTGGTTGCGTCGGGTAATCTTTTCAAAGGTCCCGCGGTTTATGGCATCGAGGCTGACATTGATATTGTTGATGCCCAACTGCTTAAGTTCATCGATATGCGGACCGATCAACGTGGCATTGGTGGTGACCGATATATCGTTCAACCCCTTGAGCGTGGTCAGATGCCTCAGCAAAACCATCAAATCTTTTCGCACAAAGGGCTCACCGCCCGTAATACGGATTTTTTCGATGCCTTGCCCGACCAATATTTCGGCCACCAGACACAGCTCGTCAATGGTAAACACCGAATCGCGTTTGGCAAAGTTGATCCCCTCGGAGGGCATGCAGTAGTTACAGCGCAGGTTGCAGCGATCGGTCACGGCCAACCGTAGGTAATTGATGGTTCTATTGTGGTTGTCTATCAACATTCAAAAGCTAAACTCATGCCTCGACAGGCTCAGCATGACATTTCCTATTTTTATTTCACACTTCAATTTATGGCTTATCCTCCACTGACAGGGGGGATCAATGCAATTTCATCATACGAATGGATTTCTTTTTCATCTTCGGCATAGGCATTGTTCACCGCGATTGCCAACGACGACAAGGTATTCAATTTTGGATAAAGTTTCCCCAGATAGGTGCGCAGTTCGCCCACCGTCTTGGGCACCTTTTTACCCGTGATGGTCGATGTTGGTATGGATAATGTTGGGCTACCGACAATATCTTTGGTAACCCCGAACAATAATATGGTCATACTTACCCTATGATTTCCTGTTTTCGTGGTTTCAATAATTCAGGTGTCTTGGTAAATGGCTGTTTATATAGACGATTGCCCGTTGCGGCCTTTAAGGCATTGGCAATGGCCCCGCCCGCCGGTGGC
Source organism: Flagellimonas lutaonensis (assembly GCF_000963865.1). NCBI lineage: Bacteria > Pseudomonadati > Bacteroidota > Flavobacteriia > Flavobacteriales > Flavobacteriaceae > Flagellimonas > Flagellimonas lutaonensis. Next base: position 3,006,639 of record NZ_CP011071.1, on the reverse strand, counting down.
AAGGTAGGTTCCCCCAGACCTGTAGGCGAAAGATCGTTCTTGATAAAATGCACCTCGACGACCGGGGCTTCTTTCATACGAATCAACCGATACTTGTCAAAATTACTGGCAACAGGCTTGCCCTTCTCAAATCCAAAATCCCCATACATGGCATGTCCAATGCCATCAATAACCCCGCCTTCGGCCTGGTTTTTGGCGCCCAGTGGATTCACTACAATGCCACAATCCACTACACAGGTCACTTTTTTTACCACCGGTTCGCCATTTTCAATGACCACATCAGCAACCTCTGCTACATGGCTGTTATGGCAATAATAGTTTACAAAACCTTGGTACACCCCTTTGGGTTGTTTGCCCCAACCCGATTTTTCAACAGCGCTCTCGATTACCTTGATCATTCGTTCAGGAGAATACTGAATCCGTTCGTCGGATGCGGCATCTACCTTTTTCAAGAGGTCTAACCGCAGTTGTACGCGATCCACCTCCATCATTTCGGCCAGTTCATCAAAGAAACTCTGTTCTGCATAGGCCAAAAAATTGGTGTACGGCGCGCGCCATGCCCCTGTGGTGATGGGACTTTTATGGTTGGCGGCGTCTACTTGGTAATTTTCAATTGCCCCTGCCGGAAAGAAATTTGGTATCAAACCGTACATATTCGAGTTGATGGCAGCCTCTTTCAAATGGTAAGCGGTAACCTGGCCATCTTTTACACCTGCCTTTATGCGGTATTTGATGGCCATTCTGTAAATGCCATCGTTCATATCGTCTTCCCTGGAGTAGACCACTTTAACAGGCTTTCTGATCTTGTCGGATATTTCTGCTGCTTCAAGCACAAAATCACCAAAAAGCCGTCGGCCAAAGCCCCCGCCCATACGGGTCATCTCCAGGTGGATTTCCTTTGGGTCGCGCTCTAGCATTGCCGATACGAGTCCGGCTTTCCATTCGGGCGTCTGTATCGGACCCACCAAATGTACTTTCTCATCTGTTACATGGGCAAAAAAGTTCATGGGTTCCATGCAGTTGTGCGGTAAAAAGGGCGACTCGTAGGTGCGTTCCAACACTTGGTCGGCCTCGGCAAAGGCCTTTTTTACGTTACCGTCTGCCCGCATGGTCTGAAATTCGTTGCCATCAAGCAAATCGGTCAATATTTTGTCGTGGTCAGCAGTGCTCTCCATATTTTCTCCATCTTCCCAAACCGTTTCCAGCGCTTCCTTGGCCTTCATGGCCTGCCAAGTGGTTTCGGCAATGACCACTACTTTATCGCTTCCTGACAAGATATTGCCGGTTCGTTCGTCTTTTTCCAATAATGCCCGGGCTTTCTCCCCTATGGTAAAGATGTCAATGACACCAGGCATTTGTCTGGCCTTGGTATCGTCGAATGACTTCAGTGTTTGGCCAAATGCCGGTGGCCTTGCAACTGCGGCATAGACCATTCCTTCCACCTTGTAATCCAATCCGAATAGGGGCTTGCCCGTAATAATTTCATCTATGTCAACGTTTCGGGCATCTTTGCCAATAATGTTATATTCACTGGGTTTTTTAAGGGTCACTTCTTCGGGCACTTCCAATTTTGCGGCCTCGTTCACCACGTCACCGTAACCGAGGGTCTCGCCGGCAGCATTTGTAATTACCCCTTCGCTCACAGTACATTCAGATGCATCAACGCCCCACTTGGCAGCTGCAGCATTCACCAACATCTGTTTGGCCGTGGCACCGGTCTGTCGAAGAGCATCCCATCCGTGGCGTATTGACTGGCTGCCACCAGCAACCTGACGGGTATAATGTTCTGTATTCAAAGGTGCTTGTGCTACATACACATCTTTCCATGCCACATCCAGCTCCTCGGCAATGATCATGGGCATGGAGGTCTTTACCCCCTGCCCTATTTCAGGATTCGGCGAATATATCTTAACGGTGCCATCTTCCGCTATTTCAATAAATGCGTTGAAGTCGTTGTAATTGAGCTGCGAAAGGTCAACGGGCGGTTCTACCTTGGGCTTACAGGCCTGAAACAGGTTGAAACCTATGAGCATGCCACCACTGGCTAGACCGGTGGTGCGCATAAAGCCCCTTCTACTTAATGTCATATGTTGATTTGCCATGATTCTTGTTTATGTGTTAACCCATGTTCTCAGCAGCCTTTTCGACCGCCCTATAGATTCGATTGTAAGCCGCGCAGCGACAGATGTTTCCGTGCATGGCATTCTTGATGTCTTCTTCGGTAGGATTCGGATTGCTCTCCAAAAAGGCCGAAGCGGTCATGATCTGCCCCGCTTGGCAATACCCACATTGGGGCACATCGACTTCTTTCCAGGCAATCTGGACAGGATGGCTTCCATCCTCAGAAAGTCCTTCAATGGTAGTAACCGATTTACCTTCGAGCTGGCCCATGGTCATTGAGCAGCTTCTCATGGCCACACCGTCAACATGAATGGTACAGGCCCCGCATTGGCCGATTCCACAGCCGTATTTGGTGCCTACCAAGTCTAAGTGGTCTCGCAGCACCCAAAGCACGGGCGTGTCTGCGGAAACATCAACGGTCTTTTGTGCACCGTTGACCTTGATTTGATACGTTGGCATAGTTGATAGATTGATTTATGTTGGATTACCTGTTGAAGTTACCAAAAAAATTATCGGGATATTTATTTTTAACAGGAGCGCTTGTGTTTTAACAAAGCTTTAAAACAGTGAAAATTATTCGGCCCGGGTGATTTTATCACGTATCTCGCGCCAGGTCACCAAAATAATCCCGTTCGCCCCTAACAACGCTGCACATTTATCACTGGTAAAGAAATCGTAATCGGCTTGTCGCCATGCCGAACCCCAATCGGGGTGGTCAATGGTTATGGCCTGCATTTCCTCATCATCATAGGCGGTGTGTATGAGCAGACAGTTCAAACCTGGTTCCAATTCGTTCAACACCTTGGTATAATACTGGTCCATTCCATCCGCAAAATCTTCTGGCATGGCCGTCAACACCCGGTCTACAACCACATCTTTCTCGGTCATCATTTGTTGAATTTCTGGGCTATCCATGACTGGAATACCATAATCCAATAAAACGGGGAGGCTATGATCTCTTCCAACCTGAATATAGGCCTTTAAAAACTCAGGGGTTGCCATTACCGCCCCCATGTGGGCATCTAAATGGGTTACATCAATACCGGCGTTGAGTGCCAACCGTACCTGTGTGGCCAATTCGGTTTTTAGCACGTCGGGGTTCCCCTTGGCCGCCACATCAGCCACGTTGTCATAAAAATAACCTTGCTCGTTTCTGAAAGAGGCCATGATATGGCTCCAGTATGAAGGTCCCCACTTGTAGTATTTCCACTCGCTGGTCACGGTTAAATGCAAGCCGAAATCCATTTCTTGGTGCTCTTTCGCATACGCGGCAATTTCAGGAAACCAAGGGCACGGAACCATTATGCTGGCAGAATTGACACAGCCTTCTTCCATCGCCTTGATGCTGGCCTTGTTCTCAGAATGTGCCACCCCCAGATCATCTGCGTGTATGATTAATAGTTTATCATGTTTTGAATACCCCAGTCTTTCGGCCACATTGGTCGCTTGGGCCGCCACCTGTTGAAAACCAAAAAATATCAGGAAACATAGGAAAGGAAATACTTTTTTCATGTAGCCACTTTTGTTGCTCATGAAGCTACAAAATTTTCGGACTGTATACTATCGGCCCGGTTTTTGCGTTGAAAGGCTGAACCCTAAACAAAAATGAAAATGAAAACTTTTGCTAAAATACTACCCTATCTCTTTTCTGTTCTCTTCTTGGTTTCATGTGGCAACGCCGATGACGATGTGAGTTTCGACATCAACCAAGGTGAGCTTGGTAAGGGCAAGGAGCCGGATGATTGCTTGGGCTTTGGTGAAAACGACCTGCTGTTGTCGATCCAAGAACAGTATACCGCCCCTCCGAGCAAAGTCTCGATCCTTTTCAAGGTGTCTGACAAGCAAGGAAATCCGATCTCAGGTCTAACGGCCGATCAGTTCACCATTTATGAGCAGGGGCGCAACGATGATTGTTTCAATACCATATCCTCTTCAGAATCGCAAGCGCGTATTTCGCCCAATTCGCAAGTGTTCAGCAACAATACACTATTGGTACTCGATTTGAGCAATTCGGTTTTGGAAAGCAGTCTTGAAGAGCTTAAAGTGGCCGCTACCAGCTTTGTGAACAATGTAATGCCCTCGCCTGAAACGGAGTCATTTAAAATAGCCATTTATTGGTTTGATGGTGAAGACCAACTGCACCTACTCAACGAGCTGACCTCTTCAACGGCCGAACTGACGGGGGCCATTGACGGTATAACCCAAGATATCAGCAGCGACCCTTCAACGGATCTGTACGGCGCAGTGATCAAGTCAACCGATATTGCTGAGGACCTGATTAGGGAAAGTAATAATAATTCTGTTATCGGCGCGGCCTCAGTGGTCATTTTCACCGATGGTACAGACCAGGCCTCACGCTATACCGAAGAACGTGCCCTTAAGGCCGTCAATGAGGCAAATAGCAACATTTCGTTCTTCACCATCGGTCTTGGTGCTGAAATCGACACCCAGGTATTGATGGAAATTGGCAAGACGGCCAGCGTTTTCGCCAACAACAAAGAACAGTTGGAAACTACCTTTAACCAAATTTCACAGCGCGTCTCAGAGCAGGCCAATAGTTTTTACCTTTTTGAGTACTGCACACCCAAGCGCGACGGTAGTGGCGAGAACAATTTGGTGATACAACTCACCAACGGTAACCTGCAAGGCGCGGTACAGACCAAGTTCAATGCGGATGGTTTCACGGGAGGATGTGAGTGACGTACTATCAAAACTTTATAAAATTTTATACTAAAGACCACCAAGAAACTCATTTCATGGTGGTTTTTTATGTTGGCTCTTTTTTAAGGGCTTCCATAGAAATCATTAAATTGTCGCAAAATTCAATACTAGATGAAAAATACGATGAGAACATTGATTTCTAGTCTTTTACTTTTTTGTATGGCTAATTTAAGTGCCCAAGAGTTGCATCCTCTTGAAGGTCGTTGGGACCTTGTGATGGAGTTCGAGGGCAAAGTATTGCCTTCTTGGCTAGAGATACGCCATTCAGGCCACGAGACCATGATCGGCCGCTTTGTGTTTGCCTTCGGAAGCGCAAGGCCCATTTCAGAGGTAAAGATCGATGGCAACAATTTCAGTTTCGAAATTCCGCGCCAGTGGGAACCCGAGGGCGGTGACATGGAATTTACAGGTACCTTAGTCGACGGAAAGTTGAAGGGCACCATGAAATATGTCGATGGCAAGATATACCAGTGGACAGGTACCCCTGCGCCTGACCTGCCCTATAATGACCGACCGGCCTGGGGCGAGCCCATGGAACTCTTTAACGGCACAGACCTCACCCATTGGCATACCGATCGCGAAGATGATAACTGGGTGGTTGAAAACGGTATTTTAAAAAATACCCGTTCAGGGGCCAATCTTATCAGCAATGATACCTTTTCCGATTTTAAACTGGTAACCGAATTCAGGTACCCTAAGGGCAGCAACAGCGGCATTTATCTACGTGGCCGTTACGAGCTTCAGATCGCCGACAACAAAGGACTACCCGCTTCGGATATCTATTTCGGCGGCATTTATGGTTTTTTGGAACCCAACGAGAATGTTGCCGGCAACCCGGGAGATTGGCAAACCTATGAGGTAACCCTGATCGGTAGGCGGGTTACTGTAGTAGCCAATGGAAAAACCATTATCTGTGACCAGACCATACCGGGAATAACAGGAGGGGCATTGGATAGCAACGAAGGAGAGCCTGGGCCAATTATGATTCAAGGAGACCATGGCCCTGTGGAGTTCAAGTCATTTGTGGTGACCCCCATTTTGGAGTCGAACTGACTTAGCAGAGTTCTTAGAATATAAAAAGCCCTGACAGTATCGTCAGGGCTTTTTTCTTTTTCTTGGAACAGGACTACTGAACCGTTTTTATCTTAATGTTGCGCCATTTCACTTTTATTCCTCCCCCATCATGTATCTGCAGCGCAATGGCCCCTTTGCCCTGACCAATTTTTTCATCGGTGAGCTCTACCATTTGAACTCCGTTCAACCAAGTGGTCACCGTGGGGCCCATTACCGAAATGGTCATTTTGTTCCATTCGCCCATTTTTAAGGCAGCTTCTTTCTCAGGACTTGGTTTTATGAGCCAACCACGACCATACGATTCGTAGATGCCGCCCGTGTGTTTACCGGGGGGCGCTACCTCTACCTGCCAACCTGTAACCTTGTTGCCCTCAAAGGTAGATTTAAAGAAGACCCCACTGTTGCCGTCCGCTTCCTGCTTGAACTCAAGGGTCAGTTCAAAATTGTCGTAATCGTCTTCGGTGGACAGGTAGCCATACTCCGCTTTGGGGCCACTCTCACAAATAAGCAGTCCATCTTCCACATACCACTTTTCGTCACCGTGTTGCACCCATCCGTCCAAGTTTTTGCCATTGAAAAGGCTTTGGCCTTCGAACTCTTGGCCGACCGTTGTTTGGCCAGATACCACTATTGCCAGTAGTGTAATTAAGTTAAATGATATCTTCATTGTTTTTGATTTGAAATATGCCATGAATGTACGAATTTGATGCATGAAATGCCCGCATATATTCGCTGAACGACCATTTAGGTAGGGTTTTTGGCCCAATAATTGTTCTATATATGACGACTGCAACTACCAACATCCTAAAGACTGAAGAAGTTTAACTCAAAAAAACTCAGGTTATGGATGTTATCAAGGAAATTATTCAGAACAGCGCCATCGGCCCCTATTCAAACTGGTCGAAAGGCTTGGTATTATCGCTTTTTACATCGATTGTATTCACTTTGGTCTTCATGTTGGTCTTATTGTTTGCCACCATGCCCCAAAATATACAGTACGGGTATTGAAAAAGACTACGCTAACGATAGATCAGTGCATTGCCAAAACCCTGTTGTTCTAGCGGTTTGCTTAAATCGAGTAAAAAACCGTTGATCACGGCATGGGTGATCGTACCGTCTTTTTCAAGGAAAAAAGTTGGGTTTTGACCTGGTTGTAGCCTGAATTCAGGTAACTTAAAGTCTTTTTCCACCCAATGGAAGGGTTCTTCGGTATGGAAACCCTTGTCAGGAGGCTCTTTTTGAAGATAGGCTACCCCTTTGGTCAATAGGCTGTTGGCCTTCTGTTCTTCGAAAGCGATTTTCGGCGGAACGATTTTATATCCCGATGCATCAAAAGTCTCGTATCCGTAATAGGTCGAAAGATCGCCCTGGTCTACAATGATGCTTTTGTAATAGAAATCGTTGTGGCCCTCTAAATCGACCTCTTGCCGCTGTATGCCCAAATCGATGATATAGTCGTTGCCGTTCAGTTCATAGGTAACATTGGCTATCTTAAGGTCAAAAAGGTTACGGTCGTTCTTCGGAATTTTCTCGTATTCCTCAATGGGTATCTGCTTATAACTGCCCGTGGCAATGGTGTAGAGGGCTGAAAGTATCGACACATAGTTCAACTTTCGAATCTCCTGCTTTTCACGGTCGTTGGCGTAGCCACCTGATTCTATCAAGATAAGGCTAGTGCCCCATTTGGCAATGTTGTCGCCAAAGGCCCGTGGTTCAAAATCATCGTTGTACCGCCCCACCTGACCAGGTGCGTATTTTTGGATTACATCGTTCATGAACACGATTACCTTCATGGCATTGGCACGTACCTCGTTGATGTCTTTTTCGTAATTATAGGCCGTGGCCAAATACGAGATGGTCGCAGGCTTGGGGGTGCGTTCGGCATTGTAGTAGCGGCTTTGGTCGTGAAGGTTAAAGCCAAAAGCAGCGTCAAGACTGTCGCGGACCCTCTTCAACGTACGCCCTTCGGGCGATTGCAAACGCAGCGCATCTCGGTTGATGTCGATGCCCAAGGCATTTCTGCGTTGGAACACTTCTGCCCCATCAGGATTCAACATGGGTAGAAAGTGAAGTTTCAGGTTCTGGAGTATTACCTGTTTTTCATGCTTAAAATCATCCGAATCCAGAAAATTGAGGATGTCAAAAATTGCCTGTGTGGCGGTGGGTTCATCACCGTGCATCTGCGACCATAGAAAAATGTTGGTGTTGCCCCCACCGATACTGATCAGGGTCAGGTCTCGACCCTCGATGGACTCCCCTACTTTGTTCACCTCAAATTTGGGGTTGTTGCTAAAGGTATCGATCAAGGGTTGTATTTGGCTGTGTTTGATGCGCCGTTTGTTTAACGAAGACTCTTTATATTTTTCGTACGTTTCGTAGAGTTTCGCGGTCAAATCGGTTTGCGCAGTGCAGGTAGAAACAAGGGCGAACAAACAAATCAGATACTTAAAATGGCTCATAAAATTACTTTTCAGGAACGGGTTTAAAATTATGCTTTTTGGTGGCACGGCGCACCCTTTTCATGAATTTTTGGCCCGGATCCGTTTTTTTGGTTCGGTAGCCCTCATCTACTTCCAACCACAATGGGTGGCCCTCGAACCGGGTGTATTCATAATGCCCGATCAGGTACTCGATATCATACTTTTCCGCCAGGTAGTCAACCAGCCAAACATTGGCCTTAAGCTGCTTTCTGGTCAACGGGGTTTCTTCTGTACCCCCAACATTCTCAATGCCAATGGCGCAGTGGTTCAAACCAATTACATGCCGTGCCATGGTCTTTTCGGGCATCAGGCGGTAAATGGTGCCATCACGGTCCACCAAAAAGTGGGCCGAGACGTTCAGGCCACTGACACTCTCGATATCGGGCCGCCAATTCGGCAAAGTGGACTTTTCGAAGGCTTCATATGATTTTTGGAGTGTGGGTATGGCCGTCCAGTGCAGCACAATCATCTTGGGCTCAATTTCAGGGGTGTCCTGTTCCAATCCGTAGCGCTGCTCGAGGTATTCTTTGGTAAGTTGTATGCGCTCTTCGCCAAATTCGATGGGCCTATCAACAATTGCCACTGAACTGCTGCACGAAAGGCTGCCCAGTAGTACTAGTAGTATATAAAAATGCTGTCTCTTCATTCCGTTTCGGTTTTTACAGAGTCGTTTTTGTGCACGGCATAGCAGATCATCAATTTTTTCTTTCCCCATTCACGTGCCTTTTTTACATCGTTTCCCATGTAAATATCAATTCTTTTACGCCATCGCCAATGCATCTTGTCTTTCACATAAAACGTATCGCTCATGGTGTCAATTTTGACCATGGTATTGTGGCCAAGCCCTTGTTTGAGCAGGTCTCGCGATACGGCAATGGCCTTCATGCCCGGTTTGAGCGTATCGCCCCAAGCGGCTATGTTCGCCAAACTATCGGTCTGCCAGGGCACTGAATTATAGGCCGAAACGGTCACCTCAAGGCCATGCCAATCGTGGGGGTCGGGCTTTTTTGGCTCCTCCTCTTTACAGCCCAGGGCCACCAACAGGCAAATTATGTAAATCTTTTTCTGGATGGCATCTATTTTAAGGTATTCTCCAACAGCAAAACGTCCACATTTTCATCGGCCCACCGATCTGAAAGGTTTTTTGGAACGGCCATAAAGGAATAGGTGAACGAGGTGAGCACCATATCAAGGTCACCATCGTTGTCGACATCGCCAGCATCCATTAAAAACCATCTGCCTGCAAAAGGGTCTTTCAGCACCTTTGTGGAAAAGGTGAACGTTTCGGCATTTTTGTTCTCTAAATATACAAAAGAGCGGCGTGGGGCCCTTTCGTAGTCAGGAAAAGTGCTGATCACCCCAAAATCGATATCGCCATCTTGATCAAAATCTTCCGCTACAAAACGGGTGGCCCCGTTCAGGGGATAAAAAAACACCTCCTCAAAATTATGTTGCCCATCGTTCAAATGTATGCGCAGCCCGTGGTAGGGTTTGTGTACATAAGACTTATCGGCATTGTCGCCATTGACCGTTACAATGTCCGTATGGCCATCGCCATTGTAATCGAGCATTTCGAACCAACTGCTGCCAAATACGGGGCTGAACTCCAAAACCCTTTCGGCCCTGAAAGCCAGGTCGTTTTTTTGGTAAAGTACCGTAATGCCTTCGTTGCCTTGGGATGTCAAGACCACCAGATCCAACTTTCCATCATCGTTCATGTCTTTGGCCAGTGTTCGAATACAGCCGGGTTGGTTGAGCAGGGTTTTTTGCCGATAGGTAGCGTCGCCGTTTTGGGTCAACAGTGAGAGCCGTCCTGTTTGATCGCCAAACTCGCTGACCACCAATTCTATGGTTCCGTCACCATTCAAATCAGTGGCCAAGGTATGCACCGGGCGGTGCAATTTCACAGGGATTCGTACAGTATCTTTTTGCCCTAACACGGTGATGCTCCCTTCGGCCTGTTCAGAAGGGTCCAATAGGCCCACCTCTGTCACAAAAGCCCAACTGCCAACGGTAGAAAACCAGGTAACCGGCGTTTTAGCCTTAACTATTGGCTTTCTTTGCCGTTCAGAAAGCATGTAGTTATAAACCTCACCATTGTAGTTTCCAACAAAAAGGTGGTCACGCTCCATTTGGAAATAGGTGATCAGCGACCCGTTTTGGTCATCAAGGGACAAAGGTTTCTCCGTGAACTGTTGCAACGCCTCTGCCTTGGGCAAGGGGGTCGCAGGAAGCTTCTCAGGGGCCAACGAAACAATGTAGTTCTCTAGTCGCACCCAGTCTTTCAGGGCAATTTCAGGTCTAAGGGTCGCTTCTTGAAACGGGTCTTGATACTGTTCGGTTATCTTCATGCGGGCAGCCATATCGGGCAGCACAAAATATTTCCAAATATGCTTGGGCAGCCTATCGATTCTTGGTAGGGCATGGCAGGCCGCACAATAGTTGTTGTAAAGGGCTTCTGCGGCAACCGGTGCCTCTTTCTTTTTACATCCCAAAAAGCACAGCAGTGCCATCAACACAATCTTAAAAACAACTTTTTTCATGGAAGCGGCACATAGGTATCACCACCTTTCATCATGGAAAAGGTCTTGTTCTGCCAAGCCTTCTTGGCATGTTCTATTTTTTTTTTGCTGGAGGATACGAAATTCCAAAAAATATGGCGCTCTTCAGCAAAGGGAATCAACCGACCCACCAAAAAATCGCCGATATCACGACTGCGCTCTTCAATGATCATTCCAATATTCGACATTCGTCAAATGTTTATATTCGCCATGAAAGTTACAATAAATTCCATCCCATGAAGTGGTTCAAACGCATTCTTCTGTTACTATTGGTGGCCGTGGCCATTTTGGTATACTTCAACTATTCGAAATTGAACATTATTTCAGGATATGCCTCCAAATACATGGCCTCACAGGTTTTTGTGGCCAATAGGCAGGCTGAAGCTGTCGTGGCCAACGATCTGAAATTTCCATTGATCGAGTTGGCCGAAACAGCGGTCGATTATGAACAAAAAAGTGCCTCTGCCACTGTGTACGGACTCATGGAGCGAAAGACGATTTACCGCGAGGGACTGGGCTGTGTACTGGTAAACGATGATTATAAGGAAGGGCAGCCCTACCTGCAACCCAGGCGAACCCTATCAAAAATAGAACGGCCCTACCCTTTTGGGCATTTGCCCCCCAAGGACACCCTATTCCCCGAAATAGATTATGGACAGCTGCAAAAAGCTGTCGCACTACCCTTTACCAACAACGAGGTGCAAAAAACACGCACCCTCTTGGTATTGTACAAAGGGCATTTGCTCCATGAGAAGTATGTGGATGGCTTTACCAAAGATACCCCGGTGCTGGGATGGTCGATGACGAAAAGTGTGCTCGCTACTTTGTACGGTATCTTGGAGCACCAAAAGAAGATAGAGGTCCAGTGGCCAGCACCCATTGTGGAATGGAAAAATGACGAGCGCCAATACATAACCTTAGACCACTTACTGCGCATGCAGAGCGGACTGGCATGGGAGGAAGATTACAGCGGCATATCAGATGTCACCAAGATGCTTTTTCTAGATAGCGACATGACCGAGGCCCAGAAAAACAAAAAGGCCCTAGCGGAACCCACTGAAATTTGGAACTACTCTTCTGGCACCAGCAATCTGTTGTCGGGCATTCTTCGTATGCAATTTAGAACCCATCAAGAATATCTTGATTTTCCGTACGAAGATCTGATCGACAAAATAGGCATGCACAGCATGCTGCTCGAAGCCGATCTCGAAGGCAACTATGTGGGGTCTTCCTATGGCTGGGCCAATACAAGGGACTGGGCCCGGTTCGGACAATTATACCTAAATAACGGCCAATGGAACGATGAACAGCTCTTCGCTCCCGAATGGGTCGATTATATCACCACCCCCACCGAACATTCCGATGGGGGGTACGGGGCCCACTTTTGGCTGAATGCCGGTGGTATCTATCCCGATGTGCCCAAAGACCTGTTCTCTTGCAACGGCTATCAGGGGCAATATGTCTTCATCATCCCTTCAAAAGACTTGGTAATCGTGCGTACGGGACTTGCCGAAGACCCTGATTTTGACATCAACGGCTTTTTAGGGGCTTTGGTAAAAGCCATAAAATGAGGTTTTTACGGTACAAATAACAAGTTTTTAGGCACAGACCACAGAAAAGGGACACTTCACAACAATAATTTCGCCCCGCAGGGGTACGGGCGTACATTTACCATGTAATTGATTCAGAAAATAAATTTTTTCATTTTCATATAGTGTTCTCGTAAAAGGGTCCTGATCGAAAGACAGGGCCCTTTTTAGTTTGCTTCGACTCCGCTCAGCAACCATGAAACCCTGTTTTGAAAAGTTTTGTTCATTTAAGACGGTAGGTTGAACAAATTCCGCTGAAAAGCATAATCCCATCATACCCGGTCGTATCCCGTATTGTCTTCAGCCTGTCACCGGAAAAGCAGCGATCTATAGCGAAGAGATTCCTGCTTTCGCAGGAATGACAGCTTTTAAGGAATCCACTTGTTCTTACCGAAATTGGGCTTTCGTTTTTCAAGAAAGGCATTGCGGCCCTCTTTGGCCTCATCGGTCATATATGCCAATCGTGTGGCCTCGCCGGCAAACACCTGCTGCCCCACCATACCGTCGTCGGTCAGGTTCATGGCAAACTTCAACATTTTGATACTGGTGGGCGACTTTTCCAAAATTTCCTGTGCCCATTGATAGGCCGTATCTTCGAGTTCCGCATGCGGAACCACGGCATTGACCATCCCCATCTCATAGGCCTCCTGTGCCGAATAGTTGCGCCCCAGAAAAAAGATCTCACGGGCCTTTTTCTGCCCCACCATCTTGGCCAGATAGGCAGATCCATAGCCGCCGTCAAAACTGGTCACGTCGGCATCAGTCTGTTTAAAGATGGCGTGTTCTTTACTGGCCAAGGTCAAATCGCAGACCACATGCAGGCTGTGCCCGCCACCCACGGCCCAACCGGGCACCACGGCGATGACCACCTTGGGCATAAAGCGTATCAACCGCTGTACCTCCAAAATATTAAGGCGATGGTACCCATCTTCGCCCACATAGCCTTGATGGCCGCGTGCTTTCTGGTCGCCCCCACTGCAAAAGGCCCAACCACTGTCTTTGGGCGAAGGGCCCTCGCCAGAGAGCAGTACCACCCCGATCGAGGTATCTTCTTGGGCATCGTAAAAGGCTTTGTACAGTTCACTGGTGGTCTTAGGGCGAAAGGCATTGCGCACCTCAGGGCGGTTAAAGGCAATACGGGCCACCCCATTACTTTTTTTATAGGTGATATCGTCAAAATCGATGGCGGTCTGCCAGTTGGGTTTGGTCATGATGCTAAAATTTTACCAAAGATAAAGAGAATGGCGGTTGTTGAAAACTGTTAAAGAACCTTCGACCCCGACCTATTGAAAAGGTGGGATTTTTCTGCTAAATTCGCTACCTGTACCGAACGGGTTTCGGTATCGGTGGCTTTATGGGGAGTGGAAATTCCGCAAAGAATACTGTTGTGCTTATTGCAAAAGGGCCAAGACACAAATCGGCATAACTGCCCGTTTTACAGGCGGGTTTGGTTTTGGCCGACGAAAAAGGGAATACTAAAGAATCACAAGATTATTTTTCTTTCCGACCCTTTAAGTTCGATAGTTGAAAAAATTGTTAAAAACTAAACCCAAAATGCTGTTCAACAGAGCATATTATTTTGCAAATTGATTTTAAATGAATAAAAAATATTCTGATATTCGAGAAAAATTGCAAATCGTTGTAGACAAAAAAACTACCAACGAAATGGCTCATTTGACCCACTACTTTCAAAACCACAAAAACGGAGTTTCTCAATATTACAAACCAACTGCAAAAAGATACTTGGCTGATTTGCACGAGAACTTAAATATCATTGAAGAACCCGAATTTCAATATTATTTGCCTATCAAATGGGACGTTCCTTTTCCACCAACTGAAGATCCCAAATTTAAATTTATAGATCTTTTTGCTGGTGTCGGAGGAATTCGGCTTGCATTCCAAAATATTGGAGGGAAATGTGTTTTTACAAGTGAATGGGATTCTTTTGCAAAGAAAACTTACGAAGCTAATTTTGGAGAAGTTCCATTCGGAGACATCACACAAATATCGGAGAAAGAAATTCCTGACCACGATATTTTGCTTGGCGGTTTTCCTTGTCAACCTTTTTCAATTGCTGGTGTTTCCAAAAAAAAATCTTTAGGTAGGCAACACGGTTTTTTAGACAAAACTCAAGGAACATTGTTTTTTGACATTGCGAGAATAATTGAGCACAAAAAGCCCAAGGTTTTTATGCTTGAAAATGTAAAAAACCTTGTCTCGCACGATAAAAAGAAAACTTTCAAAGTTATCACCGAAACTTTATCTGAATTAGGTTATTCAATTCATTATAAGGTTTTAGATGCAAAATATTACGTTCCACAGCATCGAGAAAGAATCATAATTGTTGGGTTTAATAAATCCGTTTTCAAAGAAAAAGAAACTTTTGAATTTCCTGAACCACCTGAAACAGAACTTGCAATAAGAGATATTCTACAAAAGCGAGTTGACCCAAAGTATACGTTATCTGACAAACTTTGGAACTATCTTCAAGAATACAAAAAGAAGCATCAAGCTAAAGGCAACGGCTTTGGTTTTGGACTAACCAATTTAAATGGGGTTTCACGTACTTTAAGTGCAAGATATTATAAGGATGGTGCGGAAATACTAATTCCACAAAGAGGGAAAAATCCGAGACGACTAACACCAAGAGAGTGTGCAAGAATCCAAGGTTTTCCAGATAATTTTATTATTCCAGTTTCTAACAATCAAGCATACAAGCAATTTGGCAATTCGGTGGCAGTTCCATTAATTCAAGCGGTTGGAAAGAACATTGTAAAAGAACTTTTAAAAATCAATGAATCTACAGAACCTAAAATCGCTGTTCATCAATAATGGTTGTGATGAAATCTATGTAAAAAAGCTCGCACCAAACGACAATTCAAAAAACCAAGTTTACTTCGGAGGTAATTTTGAAATTCTGAACGTTCTGCCAATTTCAGACATAACCACAGTCGAAGCTGGGGATTGGAGAAGAGAACGCTTTAAAGCCTCATTAAATTTTGCTTGGGTAACTGACGAGGGAAATCTATCACCTGCAAATCACGCTCAATTAATCCTATATCCAAAATATCCTGAAGTTCGGTTTTCAGGTTTTCTCAAAGGTTCAAGAAATGCACCTTCAGAATTAATGACCCAAAGACTTGCCGACAGATTACTGTTTATGGCTGTGAGCAAAACCGGTACAGTTTTGGGATATGTTTCTCATCCAAATTCGCAAATAGCGAATGAATTCAATCAAGAAAAGAATTTAGGAGAACACGGAATCTTTTCGATTATAGAATTACCTCAAACAGCAAATAATCGTTCTGTTTTACTTCAAGAGCTCACTAGAATTCATAACCAAGGTTGGATAGATTCAAAACGTTTAGATTCTAATGGGAACATTCTACCTTGCCGAGCTTCAAATTGTGGTGGTTACACTCTTGAAGCAGAATTGGGCGTTACACCGAATGGATATTCAGAGCCTGATTTTATGGGTTGGGAAATAAAACAGTTTGGAGTTAAGAAATTTGAAAATATCAATTCCTCTGTAATTACCCTAATGACACCTGAACCGACTGATGGACTTTACAAAACGAAAGGAACGGAATATTTCATTAAAACTTATGGCTATCCTGATAAACTTGGTAGACCTGACCGAATGAACTTTGGTGGCGTTCATAAAGCCGGAGAAATCCACCCAACTACTAAATTGGAAATGAAACTTATCGGATTTGACCAAGAATCTGGTAAAATCAGAAATACAAATGGACGAATAGCATTGGTTGACCAAAAAGACAACGAAACAGCTTCTTGGAGTTTTTCTTCAATGTTGTTGCATTGGAATAGAAAGCACGACAAGGCCTGCTATGTGCCATCATTATCAGACACAAAAGGAGATAGAAAATACAAGTATGGGAACAACGTAATATTGGGAACAGGAACAGATTTTCAACTTTTCCTTGGACAAATGGCAAATGGGAATATTTACTATGACCCAGGAATTAAATTGGAAAATATATCAGACAAACCAAAGATTAAAAAGAGAAGCCAATTCAGAATCAAATCGGGATTTCTGCCAAATCTTTATAAGAAGAATGAAATAATAAATCTAACTGAATAAGCAGATACTAAAGAAACACACACCTACAATTCACACAAGCCAACTCTTAACCTAATAATTGCAGTGAGTGTGCCGTTCTGCAGCGCCAATTGACAAACAAACTAAAAAGTCAGCTGAGAACACTGTAGATATTGCTTAGCACGCTTAAAAATATCAAAAACAGCCTACTGGGTTTTAAATAGCTAAGGTAACGCCACCCTCTCGTAAGCGTTTCTTCCATTTTTCTTGTATTTTCATTCCATGTCCTACGAAAAGCAATTGGAGCGGTTTGCCAAGCAATATCCCCGTATCGAAGACCTAGCACAAAAAGCCAAAAAAAGGGTACCTAGGGTCGCCTGGGAGTACTTAGATTCCGGTACGGGAGACGAAGCTCTTTTGCAACATAACCGAACCGCTTTTCAGAACATCCGGTTTTTGCCCCGCTTTTGCAAAGGGCCGATAGAAGCAAACACCGAGACCACCCTTTTTGGCAAAACCTATAAGGCCCCAATCGGTATGGCCCCCATAGGGTTAACGGGGCTGCTTTGGCCCAAAGCCGAACAGTATTTGGCGGCCACCGCCAACCGTTTGCAGCTACCTTATTGTTTGAGCACCGTGGCCACAGAGACCCCCGAAACCATAGGGCCGCTTGTAGGTGACATGGGTTGGTTTCAACTCTATCCGCCAAAAGACCGTGCCGTGCGCGACTCGCTTTTGCAGCGTGCCAAAGATGCCGGCTTCCATACCTTGGTGGTCACGGCCGATGTGCCCATGGCCAGTAGGCGCGAGCGCAGCAAAAGGGCGGGACTGGCGATTCCCCCGAAAATCACCCCCAAACTCATTTGGCAGGGACTGACCCACCCGGTCTGGAGCTACCACACCTTGCGACGTGGACTGCCCCGTTTGCGTACCGTGGAGCACTACGTGAACAATAGCGACATGAAATTTATGAGCGGTTTTGTGGGCAACCGATTGGGCGGTACGTTGGATTGGAACTACTGCGAAGAGCTAAAAAAGGCATGGGGCGGCCCCGTGGTTATAAAAGGTATCTTACACCCACAAGATGCCCAAAAGTGCATCGATATTGGAATGGACGGTATTTATGTGTCAAACCACGGGGCGCGACAGTTCAACGGAGCCCTATCTGCCATCGAGGCCCTCCCCGCCATCGTAGACCAAGTAAACGGCAGGGTGCCCATACTTTTTGACAGCGGGGTCCGCTCAGGTCTGGATGTAATGCGGGCACTATACCTGGGTGCCGATTTTGTGTTGGTGGGCAGGCCTTTTATTTGGGGTGTGGCGGCATTGGGCCAATACGGGGGTGACCATGTCGCCAACATTTTGGTGGATGCCCTACAGAACAATATGGTACAATTGGGAGCCACGAATTTTGAACAGTTGCGAGCGGCCGACCGTGCCTACGGTTAAGTTTTTTTATGCTTTTCCTCAATCCATTTGCCCATAAACTTCGTGGCCGCGAGCGATTGGTGTTGCAACATTTGCCCGATAAAGTTTTGCGCTCGGTGGGTGTTCAAGTCAGCTGTTATACCATCGATTTTTGCAAAAAGGCGCCCCTTTAGTTTTTCGTGACCATACACCTGGTTGATGATGTTGATTCCCTTTTGTTGGGCCAGCTGCCACTGTTCGGGGTTTTGATAATACTGTACGGCCGCGTTGATAAAATCGTTGTCGTCTGTCGCCACATGCCCTGCCCATGGCAAATTAGCGTGCATGCCCTCGACCCCGATGGGCGTGGTGATGCTGGGGAGCCCGTTGCGCATGGCATCGACCAGTTTGCCCTTGATGCCCGCCCCGAACCGTAAGGGCGCCAAATTGATACGGGCCTTTTTCAATACGCCATCCAAATCCGCTACCCAGCCTTTGACCAAAAAGCCTTGGGTTTCTTCATGAAATTGTTGAATGTGTTGGGGTAGATAGGCCCCATATACGGATAGTGTGGCTTTTGGCAACTGCTCTCTAATCTGGGGGCAAATCTTGGTTTTCAGTTGTACGATGGAATCTACATTCGGGGCATGTTTGCCATTGCCAAAGCAGACAAACCCGCTCCGTTCTTTAAAAGATGGCCAATTGGCCGTTTCATTTTCTGTCAACGGAGGCAGCATAAAGGGCAGGTGCAAGACATGGGTTTGGGGCACCCCTACCCTTTCGACCAAAAATTGGGCCTCAACCATACTGACGACCAAGGTCAGGTCTGAGCGAAAAACACTGGCCATTTCGCGTTTGGCCCTGTCGGTGGCGAGCCAGTCGGCCACCGCAAAGTCTTTCTCGTGTTTTACGGCCGTTTCCCGGTAATGACGTAGCGAATGCAAATCTTCGGTATTCAGTATCTGAAGGGCATTCGGTGCGTTTTCGGCCACACGCCACCCAAACTGCTCTTCTACCATAAAACGGTCGAAAATGACCACATCGGGCCGCAGCTTGCCCACCCAATCATCAAAACTGGAATCGTTGAGCTTGATATGGGCCTCTTGGACACCGAGAGCGGACAAATCAATGGAAAACTCCGTTTTGGCAGCTGTGGTGCCGAAAAAAATTTGGCAATCCCTTTCGCTGAACGCTTTTAAAAGTTGAAGCATCCGATGCCCTGCCGCGGTGGTCGAGGGTTCGGGCCAGTTATGGCCGATGATCAGGATTTTTGACATATCCAAAAATCAAATTCCAAATAAATACATTACTGACAAACATTATATCTAGTATCCAATAGCTAACAGCGAAGCGGTCCCACATCTAGATATCACATCATCTCGGCAAACTTTTTCGAAATGCTGGAACGGAGCTTGCGCTCATAGTCTTCTTCGAGCCATTCTTTGTAGTTCTTGGTATTGTTCATGATGCAGTACGAATACTGGCGTACACGGTAGGCAATCTCATCTTTCAGCTCTTTGGCCAACATACGGGCATCGAAGACATCCTCACTGTTCTCGACGCATATCTGCGCGTGCTGCTCGATGCTGCGCTCCAACACCAATTTTGATTTGAGGCCTTGGGCAAAGACCTTTTTATATTCTTCCTTCACATCAAAATCAATGTTCTTTGACTTACTGAACTTGGCACGAAGCTCAGCGGGCATCTCATAGACAAATTCCCGCTCGATGTCCTCGTCATTCTTGATGTTCTCCAAATAGAAATCGGGGAAGTGGAAAATTTCCTGCCAATCAATGGGTTCATCCCAAGGCCCGAAACGGGCAATGTTGTTTCCTAGATCGATAACGTTGAACTCGTTTTTGCCGGGTATGATGCGCGAACCCCGGCCGATCATCTGAAAATAAAGGGTCAACGAGCGTGTGGCTCGGTTAAGGATAATGGTCTCGACCGTAGGTTCATCGAAACCGGTGGTCAAAATACTGACCGAGGTAACAATGGCATCGGGGGTGTTCGAGAACCACTCCAAAATTTCTTGTCGCTCGGCTGTCGAACTGCGGTTGTCTAAATGGCGAATATTGTAGCCCGCCTTTTTAAAGGTCTGGTATACATACAGGGAGGTATTGATACCGTTGTTGAAAATCAAGGTTTTGGTTCCTTTGGCAATCTCTTCATAGGCCGACAGTAGTTTGCCCAGCATACTTTGTGCCCCATAGAACTCATCGCTCGATTTTACCGTATAATCGCCGTGGATTCCCAATTTCAAAGACCGCAGCGTTACATCGTAGGTATGCAGTTTGGCCTTGGCCAAGAACTCGTTTTCTATCAACCACTTGATCGACCGGCCCACGATCAACTTCTGGTAATGGTCTTTCATGGGCAATTTGATGTTCGAACTCAAAGGTGTGGCCGTAACGCCCAATATATTGGCCTCTTCGAAATACTTGAACAACTTTCTGAACGAGTTGTAGTGGGCCTCGTCGATAATGACCAACCCGATGTTGTTGATGCTCACCTTTTCTTCTTGCAGGCGGTTGTTCAGGGTCTCGACCATGGCCACAAAACAGCTGTACTCATCTTGGTCGTCCCATTCTTTGACCTCACTGTTGATGACCTTATTGGCCACCCCAAAGCCGGTGAGCATCTTAGAAGTCTGCCTGCTCAGCTCGATCCGGTGGGTCAAGATAACCACCTTCTTTTTGGTCTGTTCGATGTACCGACGGGTAATCTCAGAAAAAACTACCGTTTTGCCGCCACCCGTTGGCAACTGGTACAACAGGTTGCTGCCCTCGGGCATTTCTTTCAAAGCCTTGAAGATCTTGCCAAGGTCTTCTAGCTGGTAATCGTATAAAGTTTTTCTTGAGATTTCTTTTTCGAACTCCAAATCAGGGATAATTCTTTTCATTAGCATCAAACCTTACAAAATTAGCTGTTTTTATGCCTTGTGAAAAATCGACTTCCGGTTTTGCGAAAAATACTATCAACAAGTTATCCCCATTTTTTGGATTTTGGGCGCATGAGTCGTCTTGCTTATAAATTTTTGATAAGAATAACTGCTGTCATTTGGAAATTCGCACTTAAAAATGTATAATGAGTTCTTGTACAACACACAAATCCAATCCTATAAAAAAGAATGAGGCAACTTAAAATTATCAAGCAGGTTACAAACCGCGAATCAAAATCACTAGACAAATACCTACAAGACATCAGTAAAATAGACTTGATCACCGCCGACGAAGAAGTTGAGCTGGCGCGCAGAATCAAGGCCGGCGACCAAAAAGCCCTCGAAAAATTGACCAATGCCAACCTACGATTTGTGGTCTCGGTGGCCAAACAATACCAAAACCAAGGCCTAAAACTGCCCGATTTGATCAATGAGGGCAACGTGGGGTTGGTAAAAGCGGCAAAACGTTTTGACGAGACACGGGGATTTAAGTTTATCTCTTACGCCGTTTGGTGGATCCGCCAATCCATCTTGCAGGCTTTGGCCGAACAATCGCGGGT
The DNA here is from genome assembly GCF_000963865.1 of Flagellimonas lutaonensis. Taxonomy (NCBI): domain Bacteria; kingdom Pseudomonadati; phylum Bacteroidota; class Flavobacteriia; order Flavobacteriales; family Flavobacteriaceae; genus Flagellimonas; species Flagellimonas lutaonensis. The sequence continues at coordinate 2,985,125 of NZ_CP011071.1, read as the reverse complement.
GGTACGGCTGCCCTTGAACAAGATCGGCTCCATCAATAAAATCAAAAAGACCTTTTCTTATTTGGAGCAGGCACACGAAAGACCGCCCTCTGCAGAAGAAATCGCCAAAGAGCTTGACATGACCGTTACCGAGGTAAAACAGTCCATCAAAAATGCAGGAAGGCATGTTTCGATGGATGCGCCCTTAAAGGAAGGTGAGACCTCGAACCTGTACGATGTGTTGAATACCAGCGAGTCGCCCAGACCTGACAAAGATCTGATGCACCAGTCGTTGAACACTGAAATCAATAGGGCGTTGGATACATTGTCGCCTCGCGAGGCAGATGTGGTAAGGCTTTACTACGGAATCGGGGACCAACAGTCGATGACCCTTGAAGAAATTGGAAGTACCTTTGACCTGACCAGGGAGCGCGTCAGACAAATAAGGGAAAAAGCCATTCGAAAGTTGCGGCACAACTCGAAAAGCAAAATATTGAAGACCTATTTGGGCTAAGACCCAAGTTGCGAAAGCGGTTTGTTATCGCTTAAATCAGTTCAACTTGGCTATGTTATAGCCCATCAAAATATCGTTCAAGTCTTTGATAAAGGTCTGGTAAGCGGCGTTTTCGTTCTGTTGATTTTCCATGATTTGAGAATTTTTACACAGAGTTGGTTAGACTATAGGTAGTCTAATTCGGCCAATTCGTTAATGCTCAAAATTTCGTTCAGTTCTTGAAGAAAAGCGAGGTACTCCTCACCGTAGGTATCGTATAACATTGTAGGTCAATTTAAAATTCGGTACTGCTATTACAACGCTAAACTTAGAGCAAACCGTATGGCAGGGCAACAAAATGTGGTGAAGCATCATTTTTCTGTTGTAAAATGTCTAAAAATGTAGAAATGGCCCCAGTATGTTAGCATTTGCGCTGTAGCCGGTAACAAATGCCCCTCGACCATCTTCCCATTAATTCGATTAAACGGTTCTTTCCCCAGGTTTTTCAGCAATAACGCATAGGTAATAGCGTTCTATCCATAATGGATATCCACGGCTTAGAGGCCGTTTTACAGATCATAAAACTATGAATACCCTACCCCGATCCTCTTTTCTAAGGGCTGTGGCCTTACTTCTTACGGGTTTTATAATGGTATGCCCGGCAACAACGTTTGCACAAAAAGAAAATGCCAAAAATACCGAGGTAGTCTCGGCTACGCTGAACAGTTATGGTTTCAATGCAAAAAAAAGGAGTGATTTTACCATTGCAGGCCAAAAAGAGACCGTACAAAGAGGACTGACCATCATACATTTCAATTCACCTGTTACCTATGAATTCCGGACATTTGATACCTATGGCAGTGTAGAAGAACAAGCACAGGCACTCGATGTACTTGGCCAACTTCATGGTAATGGCGCCTATTTTGCCATCTTGGTTCACGATTCGGCCACAAAAGGAACATTCGGCCAATCAAAGGATCTAACAAAACTGGGACTCACAAAACTAAGTGTCTTAAAAGGCCGGCAAGCCTATGTTATGCACAATCTTGGCCAAGATGTCCATGAATGGGTTGATGACATTGGGGCGAGCGTTACAGTTGACATTCCTAAAAACATACAAGACGACAGAATCTACTTTCCGAAGGAAACATATGAATTCGAGCCCAGTGCAGACCGCTACATAGCCCATGCCGGAGGCGAGGTAAACGGCCATGCCTATACCAATACAAAAGAGGCCTTGGATCAAAACTATGCCAAGGGGTTCCGTCTTTTTGAGCTGGACATTATAAAAACATCCGATGGAAAGTTGGTGGCCGCACACGACTGGAACATGTGGTCGCGTTTTACCGAATACAAAGGGTCTTTACCCCCTAGCCTAGAGGAATTCAAAAAGCATACAATTTATGGTGATTACACCACTTTGGATATGCAGGGTATCAATGATTGGTTTGCCGCCCATCCTGATGCTATTTTGGTAACGGACAAGTTGAGTGACCCGATTGCCTTTGCAGAGAAGTTTGTGGATAAAGATCGTTTGATCATGGAGCTCTTTAGCCCCATGGCAATCGAAATAGCCACCAAAAATGGTATCAAGGCCATGATATCACAACGACCACTGTTGAAATTGAAAGGCGACAAACTAAACTTCTTGGCCGTGAACAACGTTCAGTACGCTGCCGTTTCAAGACGTATTATTGAACGGGAAAAGAAGTTGATGTTACAACTAAGGGATGCCGGCATAAAGGTATATGTCTACAATGTAAACTTTGACCCCGGCAAGGATGAACGATATGTCTATGAAAATGAACTCGGACTGGTTTATGGCATGTACGCCGACAAATGGGTTTTTGATCGACCAAAAGACCGGGCATCAAAGTAATCAACCAATCGGTCTTAAAACTTCACCTGATAGACCAACCCCGCGGTAACGCCCCAAAAGAAGTTGCCCAAATCGGAGGCCAGTTCTTGCCTGCGAACCCCTAACCGCGCCCGGTAGATATTCGGGCCGTTCTTTCCAGTGAACTGGTATTCAAGGTTCAAACGCTGTGATTCAATAAAAAACAGGGTCTCTGCCAGCAACTGATCGTCTGCTATGATTTGGCGAAGTTCGGGTGACACGCCCATTCCTACGTTTACACCTAAAAAATTCTCGGCATCCTTAAGGTACTTGCGTACCAATAGATTGCCCGAAACGCGTGTAAGGCCATCAGGCCTTGGGGTTATAAACGAACGCAGTGAAAAATAGTAGTTGCCCCGGTAGTGGCCCAAAGAGTTGGTAATGGCCTTGACCTCTCGGGTATTGGTGATAATGTAGCGCCCACCGGCAGAAAACTCAAAAGCGCCGGGCAGGTTTACATACAGATCGCCCCCCATTTTATGCCTGGGGTAGATGTCTGCATTCGAATGGCCATAGTTTAGATAGGCGTAGAAACGTTTCGAAAACTTCGGATAAAAGTCAATATCATACTGAACACCATGCTTGCCCAAACGATTGCTGTAGTTGATCTTTGGAATAATGCTTCCGGCCAAGGTCTTTCGTCTAAAAGAAATACTGGAGAAGACCTGGGGGTCAAATCGCTCGCTGAAAACGGTAAATGAATTGTTGATGCCTATTCTGTTCTGAAATTCTTCTGTATCGGCCGATGCTTCTGACCTGCCTTCGGCATCGGTAGTGGCTCTACCGGTTTCTTTGCCATTCTCAAGGGTGTTCTTCTTGTCTTTCTTCAGTGAATCAGCTTTGGCGTTGGTAATATCGGGGCCTTGGTTGTGCCATCCTTTCTCAGGGTACTTCTTGTTCGTTATTCGCTCTAAGGCCAAGTTTTTCAAACGTTCGATTTCATTATCATCTTTTAAGTAAGATAGGGCCTTATTGGCAAGCCCCAGGGCCGTGGCATCTTCTTTTGCATACAGCTCGTTCTTGATGGCCGAAATCCAAACATCCCTATCGGTTCTCTCTTCGGATGTTATTTTGTTGAAGTGCTTTCTTGCCTCATCGTACTTTCCGCTCCAGCTATAGGTGTTGGCCAATAGCGAACGGGCCTGTATGTCATCGGGGGTCTTGGACAATATTTTCAGCAGAAGGTCTTTTGCAGAGATGTGGTCGCCCTCAAAAGCCATCTGATGCGCTTGGGCAACATCCGGTTTTTTGGGGCCATTGTAGGCCAGCTCCTGGCCCCATCCGTAAAAACAGGCCATACCAAGAATACAAGTATATATTGTTTTGCTCAACCTCATTGCTTTAGTGATGCCACGACATCTTTGCCTTTTGGGCGTTCAGATTTGTTCACAAGTGAAATCCCTGCCTTTCTTGCCTCTCGCTTGGCACGTGCTATTTTATCGGCAATGACATCGGCACTCGAACTGTTTCGCTGCACAAGTTCTATGAGTTCAAGGGCTTCATGATGTCTGCCATCCCAGAAGTAGACATCGAACAAAGCAGAATAAGAGTCGATGTAATCAGGGTTTATCTTAATGCATTCTTGCAATATCTCAATGGCGGTATCGCGGTTGCCACGCCATGCATTGACCCTCCCCATCAAAATCTTTGTGTCGATATGCCTTGGCCTTTCAGAGAGTATATAGCGGCACAACAATAGCGCCTTGTCATATTCTTTGTCAAAGGCAAGGTCTCGGGCAATCGAAAAGAACTTGTCAGAATTATACCCGTTGTAAAGACTGTTGATCCAAACCATTTCGCTATCGGTAAATTTTTCTTTTTTGATGGTGAAAATGGCCAGACTATCAGGTATTATCTTATCGTTGGTGGTCACATAGGCGTTCAACGATTTAAAGTTCTGTAGCTTTTTTTCGAGGTCTGAACCGCCAAATGTACTGCCCAGATCCATATTCTCGTCAATGGTATATACCGCCCCATCAGAATACAGCTTTTCACCACTGATATATTCCTTCAATTCGTTTTTATTGCGCATGAGCGGAATGTCTTTTATTGACCTGAAGCTGGAATTTGTATCGAGTGCATCGCCCATCCATGCTACTTTTTTGGGCATTTTGAGCTCGTATTTACCTTCGAGCAGGGCCATTAACGTGGGGGGTACATCAAAATGGGAAGAAATCGCGCTGATCTTCTTTGGGTTCTTCAACATCGGGCTATAAATCATCAAGGGCACATGAAAACGGCTCAGATTGTTTCGCTGTGGAATGGGTATCAGCCTGTGGTCTCCCGTTACAATGAAAATCGTATTCTCATAGCCGGGTTGTTTTTTGTATTCCTCAAAGAAATATTTTAGCGCATCATCAGTATATAAAAGTGTGGCAAAAACGTTGTCGTTCTTTTTAATGACCCTCTTGACAGCTCCCTCCAACTGCGCCTTTTCCAATAACTGCGCTACTCTTTTCTCATAATAATCCTGACGGGGAGGAATAAATGGTTCATGGTTGCTGATGGTCATATAGACTTCAAGTCTTGGCTGCGCTTCCTCACGGTTCATACGCATACTCTTTTTAAAGAGTTCCTTATCAGGATACCCCCATGAGAAGCCCTTGTTTTCTTCCTGCATTTCATATTCTTCGCCAAAACTGGATTTATCGATTATCTGATCAACGTTCTCGCTTATCAGGTAACTGTCTACGTTATCAAATGAGCTATTGGTGCCTTGATAAAATGATGTTAGATATCCATTGTTCTTTAATATGCTGAACAAGGTGAGCTTGTTCGGATATTTCTCGAGTTCCATAAACCCACTCGTGCCAAAAGGCAATGAGCCGGTAAGGGCCGGAAGCACACCAAATGTGCGCCCTGTTGTACTCAGGCAGTTCTCCCAATAGAGCGACTTTTGGGATAGGGAATCCAAAAAGGGTGTAAAGCCGCCAAACTCGGCACCCTCGCCCATAAAATCGCGGCCCAGCCCTTCAACAATTACCATAACGATATTGGGCTTTTCTTCTTTCAATTCAAAGTATTCGCCCAAAACGTTCTTGGTATGCCCCGATTTTATCAAAGGGTATTCGACATCTGCCTTGTACGAGGTGTCTTCTGTTGAGGTCTTATAAAGGTTTATGGCCAGGTACTGTGTCTTGCTTTGGTTTATGGGTTTACCGTCCAAAAAAAGCGTTGAGACGAAAAGACTAAAGAGAACAATGGTAAATGGGTACATTTTACCGATATGGTGGTAGTACTTCGAGGTAAGTCTGTACAGGCCAAAAAAGGTGGCTATAATGACCGCCAGACCTACAAAAGGCACTATCGATATACCGCCCGAATTGCTGATGGTCTCTTTGATATCGGCAATACTATAGCCCAAAAGGTCAGAACCCAAGGGCACCAATGCGGTACAGTAGTAGGTAATCAACAGGGCCTCTACGATCAACAACAGTACAAGCAGCACAACAATAAGCACAAAGCCATAGCGTGGCCTTAGATTCTCCCAAAAATTAAAGGGAAATATCAGTATTATGGCCACTAACGATGCAAAACCCATTTGATGGGCAACCGCGATAAAAAAGCTGGAACTGAAAACACCTTCAACCACACCCTTGAAATAGAGCGTGGTATATTGAAACACAGACAACAGCATCAGGCACAGAAAGAATGCGATGATCAATCTGGTGTAATGCATTAGCGAGTATCTATCACGTTGGCTCGTGTTCATCTTATTGCATTAAGTTGCTTTGGCAAATCCCTTTCGAACCTGGGTACCCCAACCCGATTGTACCCTGAACAGTTTTTTTAGATTTCCCCGAACCGACGACATGACCACGATGGGCCGAAAAACAAACGGCTCTATGATAGCGCAGAGCATCAAGGTGAGGATGTCTTTGGTCTTTTTATACTCGTTGTAGGTATAGACATCCCATAGAATGGCGTAGAACGAAAACATGATGGAGAACATGTAAATGGTCACCGTAATCGCCAGAAAAAAGTCCCAGTTGAGAATATTGAGGTACCAAAACAGCATTATGGTCAGAAACCCGAAAAATTCCAGCAAGGGCGAAAGCCATTCGTAAAAGAACCAGTAGGGATAGCTCAAAAGGCCCAACCTGCCAAACTTTGAGTTGAAAAACATGTCTTTGTGCTTGTACAGGGTCTCAAGGTTGCCCCGGGCCCAACGATCACGCTGGTTTACCAATATCTTGAGATCTTCCGGCACCTCGGTCCAACACAGTGAATCAGGTATATACTCAATGGTATACGGCTCGCGCCGCTCATGCATATAGCGGCGCATTCTGAAAACGATTTCCATATCTTCCCCAATGGTGCCCGTATCATAGCCCCCCACGGCCAGGGCTATCTCCCTATCAAAAAAACCGAAGGCGCCTGAAATGATCAAAAGGCTATCGATGCGGCCCCATGCCATACGGCCCAACAAAAAAGATCGGGTATATTCCAAAAGCTGAAATTTGGCCAACCAGCTCTTTGGAAGCCTTATTTCTTCCAAAGTACCCCCTGAGATCTTGCATGAATTGGCAATTCTAATAACGCCGCCAACGGCAATCACCCGTTTTTTGGTTCGCTGAAAGAAGCTCTTTACCACATGCAACAAGGCATCTGGCAACAACAGGCAATCCACATCGATACACCCCACATACCTGTTTTCAGATAGCCGCATACCCGTATTTAGGGCATCTGATTTGCCCCCGTTCTCTTTATCGATCACAACCAATTTCGAAAAAGCACGGTGCTTAGACTTGTAAATACCACGAATGGGCTTTGATTGCCAGTTTGGGTCAATTTTTTGCTCAACCCTCTCAAGGTCGTAGGCCGCAATCAATTTTTCGAGGGTATCATCTTTACTGCCATCGTTCACTACCATCACCTCGTAATTGACATATTTCAGCGATAACAGCGAGCGAACGTTTTCTACAATGGTCAATTCTTCATTGTACGCTGGTGCGATGATCGTGATACCCGGGGCCAATGGCGAGGCCATTACTTTGGAGAGGTCGCCAAAACTGTTCTTGTTCCTGTAGTGGATGGCATTTCTGGTGGACAGGTAACCCATTATGCAGAACATGCTAAAAAGCACCACCGTAAACACCAAAAAGGTGATATTGATGTACTTTAACAATACCTCAAAAAGGGTGCTGTCCATCATTTTTTAGACATGTTTCGTTCTACTTGCGAGCTATTACCGTACAGATAAAACTCCTCTGACAATTCAAAATTGAGCCCTTCTTCATGATCATTTGCGCCCTTTATGCCCAACTCGTCATAAAGAAAACAGAGCTCAAGGGGCAAGAGTTCGTCATCGGCCTCATTAGTTTCCCCGGTTTTAGGGTTCTGTTCGAGAGGAGCCTTTTCAGTTTGATTATCCTGTACCATTTCGGGTTGTTCTGCCGGCTCTTGGGTTGCCATTTCCGAAACCGCCTCCTCATCGCTTGTCAATTTTTGCAGTAATTGTTCTTTTGCCCTACCCGCACGCTGCGCCACCCTTACATCTTGGTCATGAGTAAGTTTTTCAAGCAAGGCCAGCTCGCGTTCGTCGCCCACATCGGCAATTTCTTCCAACAGTGCCAATTTGGGGGCTGTGCCATCGGCATACTCAAAAAGTGGGTAAAAAATACTGTCTTTGGCCTCGACCAAAAGTTCGTCTACATTATACGATGGCTCTGAAGATGGGGTATTTGCAATGTCGGATCGGGTCTTCAATTTTTTCAACATCTTGAAAATACGGAAGCCCGATTCGGGGTTGTTCTGTTGTTTCATCAAATCCTCCAAAACGGGAATATCCCTGTCAGAGCCTGATATTTCCAGGCTCTCAATAAGCTTTTCCTGTTCTGGGGGCGAGAGTTTTTGGTATTCTTCTGAAAATTTTGGTTGAAGGGCATTGCTATCATCTGTCTGCTCCTGGTTGGAATCGGGATTAACCAGCCCAAGGTGGCCATTGAATACCTCATCCATTTCTTCTTCAAGTGGCCCAAATTCATATTCCTTTTCCATTTCAGCCTCCTGTTCGCCTGCTGACGCTTCTAAATGGTCTTCAGCATGAATAGCATCGTCTGCCAGCGAAATGGTCTTGGGGTCAACCTCATAGACCTCGATGCTCTCGAAATACGTTTCGTTGCCGGCCACCAAATCATCTTCTGGGGGTGTTTCTTTATCGTGAACGGTTACAGGGGCCGAATCTGAAACGGTTTTCGCGTTCGCCAATTCAATGTCGATGGAATCCTTTTTGTCTTTTTTGAAACGCGACATGATATCTTTGGTCGGAATTATGGTATCAGGGGCCAAATCGTTGATGGCAGTCAGTGCCTTTGTGCGCACCATAAAAGAAGGTTCTTGTTTTTCTACCTTAAGAAGAAATTCGATGTCGTTTTTGCTCCCCAACGTTGAAATGGCTTCAAGAATCTCGATCTTGACCATTTCATTGCAGCTCCAAAACACCTTTTTTAAAGGATCGATAGCCCTAAGAATACAGAACTCTTTGATGCACCGAATGGCCTCTGTCTTAACTTGGTCATCTTTGTGCTTTATAAGTTCAACAATTGATTTTGCCGCATCGTTCTGGTTGTAATGGCGCATCAACCGAAGTGAAAAAAGCACCACATCACGATTGGGCGAAATCAACCAAGTGGCAAATTGCGGTGGCCTAAAATTTTCCATCTCCCTGAGTTCTTCCATGATTTTGAGCTGTTGCCACTCAGAAATGCTATATCGGGTGGTATCCAATAAATGGCTGATGCCCTCTGGTTTCAAAGAAACGGTGGCTATTTCGGCCTGCTTTCGTATTATGCCCCTTCTGTCGTTCAAAAACTTGGTAATAAAGGGGTAGGCATCGATCCGCTGCATTTCGGTCAGCTCCAAAATTCCTGATGAGACCACCTCCCATCGCCAACTTTTCAACTTTTGGAACGCATCGAGGTGCAACCCCAATTCTGCATAAAGTCGGTGCAGTTTTTTCTTGGTTTCGCCCGAGACGTCCTTTTCAAGGTCCATCAATATCTCGGTGAGTATTTTTCGAAAGGATTTGTTTTTGAGTTCCCCCCTAATCTCAATTTTCAACTGTACATAACTCTTTTGTTCTTCGATGGGGCCATGGTGGTCATGAAAGAGAAAGTTGCTGATAACGGGTGCCAACTTTTTCTTCTTCTCTGAAAGCCTTTTTGAATGGAAGGAAATTTTGCGTTTAAAAAAGAATATGAACGCAAAATACACCACTCCCAGTATCGTGAACATGGCGGTAAGATCCCAAAGTAGGTCGGTATGTATGGTCGGGACGTTGATAGGTTTGGTTATTTGGTTTTTACTATGTTTTACTCACGGTATTCAATGCCCTTGATACCCTGACCAAAAGTTCAGACGGGCTTATGGGCTTTGACAGAAAATCGGTGGCCCCCAATTCAAAGGCATTCAAGATGTTTTCATCATTGGAGGCCGAAGAGATCAATATGATCGGTAGCTTTGAGTTTACCTCATTGCGAACATGGTCAACCAGCTCTATACCCGAGAAATAGGGCATCATAATGTCACTGATGATAATGTCTGGCAAGGCCTGCTTCAAAGACTCCTTTACTTCCAAGCCGTTTTCAAGCACATTGACCTCATACCCCTCTTTCTCAAGCCAGAATTGGAGCAGCGAGGCCAACATTTGGTCATCTTCCGCCAATAAGATTTTTCTTCCTTTCAATTTCTGGGTCTATTGTTATTGGTTTTTCATTTCGTCACATTCTCGGTCAATCTGCTTTTCCAATCGCGAGTATTCGTCAATGAAATGGTTGTACAGAAAGTTTAGGTGTTTAAGGTCTTTGCCGGTTTTGCTCTCCAAATCGATCTGTTCCACGATTTGTAGTAGCCCATGGGCCTTCATCATTTTAATGCCCGACTTCATCTTATGGCAGGCAAAGGCAAGACCCTTCATATCCTCGTTGGTGAGGTGCACCTTCAAGTTGCCGATAAATTCTAGAACGTTCTGTTTGAACAGGCGTATCAGTTCTTCGAGCAATGCCACCTGCCCCATACATTCGGTGAGCAAGTTTTTGATGTCAAATGGTTGTTCAGCGTTCTTTAGCTGTGATTCAAATTGTTGAATGGTGATCTTTGTAGCCATAACTATCCTATTTTAGATATACCATACCGACCTATACGGCCTTGATGGTAGCTTCAATTGTTTTTGACACCTGTTGCAAGCGCTCCACAAGGGCCTCTTGCCAAGGGTCGAGTTTTGAGTCTTTTAATTCTGCCATAACCCTTTCCAACTCCGACCAGTTAGCTGATGGGTCCGTCCTGTCAGGTTCTGACATTACTTTACTGTCCGATATGTCATAGGCATGATTGACCTGAACGGAGGGTGTGTCACATTCGGCCTCCAACGGGCCGAATATGTTTTTGTGCAGCCGTTCTTCGAGGGCCGAATAGTGCTGTTTGAGTTTCAGTGCTTCGGCTATTTTCAATTCTTCGAAAGAGTAGTTGTCCAGTGCGGTTCCTAATCTATCCAAGTGGTTCAGTAGTTGCATCATCAATTTCGTCGTCTAGTTATTGTGTTCGGCCAATTGTTAAGGTATTTTTGGCCGTTCCCTAAAAAACTGGTTTTTATGATGTTAAAACTGGTCATTTAACCTAGCCTGGGCAATTAATTGTTACGTGGTTTCCCGTTTTTGTTGTCAATTCGCTTTATTTGTAGGTGTAAAAATTATTTCCATGAGAATTTATACCCTTTTCACCCTTTGCTGCCTTTTACTGTCATGCGGCGAAAAGCAAGAAAAATCAACCGAAAATCTTGAAGAAAAAGCCAAGGCAATACACGATAGAGTGATCACAGTGGATACGCACATCGATATCAACGTCAAGAATTTTACCGATAGTGTTAACTACACCCAGCGCCTGCAGACACAGGTCGATTTGCCAAAAATGAAAGAAGGGGGGCTCGATGTTGGCTGGTTCATTGTCTACACAGGTCAAGATTCATTGAATGCCGAGGGATACGCCAAAGCGGCGGCCAATGCCGAGGCCAAGTTTCGGGCAATTCACCGGCTTTGCGAAGAATTTGCCCCAGACCAAATAGGTTTGGCACTGAACTCAGATGACGTTAGAAGAATCGTTGGCGAAGGCAAGCTAGTGGCCATGATAGGTGTGGAAAACGCCTACCCCATTGGTGAAGACCTTTCCAATTTTGAGAAATACCATGAATGGGGTGCGCGATATATCTCATTGTCACATAATGGACATAGCCAATTTTGCGATTCGAATACTGGGGAAGAAAATGACGAATGGTTACATAATGGTTTAAGTGAGTTGGGCAAAAATGCTGTATTTGAGATGAATAGACTAGGAATAATGATTGATGTCTCGCATCCATCAAAGGAATCCATGAAGCAGATGGTCGCCCTATCGAAAGCCCCTATCATCGCCTCACACTCATCGGCACGGGCCCTTTGCGACCATAGCAGAAATCTCGATGACGAACAATTACTGCTGCTGAAAGAGAATGGCGGCGTGGTGCAAACCGTGGCATTTAGCGCCTACCTCAGCACTGAAAAGCATAAAGCCAGGGCTACCTATATGAAAGAAGTGTACCAAAAGGTGGCCGATTCTCTGGGCATTGAATGGTACGACCGATCACAATTTCGCGAGTTGACCGATGCTCAAAAAGCGACCTTCATAGAAAACTACCCCAAGGTATTGAACATTTCCAAAGAGTTGGTGGCCGATGATCCCAAGGCTCCTGAAGCGGTCAACGTTTCAGATTTTGTGGACCATATCGATTACATGGTAGACCTTATCGGCATTGACCACGTGGGCATAAGTTCAGACTTTGACGGCGGTGGCGGCATCGAAGGCTGGTCAGATGCCTCAGAAACCTTTAACGTGACCTTAGAGCTTGTAAAAAGAGGATATACAGAAGAAGAAATCGCCAAACTTTGGGGAGGTAACTTGCTGCGGGTACTTGACGAGGTACAGTCTGTGGCGAAAGAACTCCAGGCAAACTAGTTTTCCTTATCGGCCAAGCGCTCTTCTACGTACTCTATCTTTGTTTTGCCATGCGGGGCGGGTTTGCCGTTTTCATCGAGGTTCACCAGAATAATGTTATCAACGGTCAAAATGGTCTCTAGGGTCATTTTGTTCCGTACCTCACAATTGAGGGTGAGCGAAGACTTTCCAAATTTGACCACTTCAATGCCCAACTCCACAATATCGCCCTCAACGGCAGAGCTCATAAAATTGATCTCAGACATGTATTTGGTGACAACACGTTTATTTTCGAGCTGTATAATGGCATAAATAACAGCTTCTTCGTCTATCCATGACAAGACACGCCCCCCGAACAAGGTGCCATTGGCGTTGAGGTCTTCGGGCTTTACCCACTTTCTTGAGTGAAATCTCATAGCGAACGGTTTTGGCGCAAAGGTACGGGCAAATCACCACGTGGAGAAAGCTTTGTATGCTTTTGCGGGAATTATTGCCGATTGGAAAACTTTGTTAAGCTTTAAATAAAGTTTTCTTAATTCTTTGGGAGAGAATTCGATAAAAAAATAAATTGAGACTTCATCAATCATCAAACAACCGTCAATGCAAACTTCTGCCCGTTATTACTCAGACCCAAGTTTTACCGTTTTCAATGTTCCCCTGTGGAGGGCCAAATGCTATAGATTCCTATCGGTAAACGTCTGGGGCGCCTTGCCTAGTCCGTGGCAACGAAGCCTTTCAAAGGCGTACACCAGACTTTATTCGCAGCCCTTTTCAAGGCACATTATTCCTCCTTATTTAAAATGGCACTACAACGACAGAAACTACCTTTCTAAGTTCAAGCCCCCCAACGGGGGCACAACATATAGGAATTTTCAAGATTTCTTTACCCGTGAGTTTAGGTCGCTGCCCAAAAATAACAGCGCGTGGGTGTGGCCTTGCGAGGGATTATTATGTGATGTTGGAAAAATAGGGGCGCTCGGTATGGCCCAAGTAAAAAGCGATCGCAGAAATTTACATACCATATTTGGGGTTAAAAAGGATGATATTCCAGAAGATTATACCTTCAGCAATGTTTTTCTGCACAACAAAAACTACCATCGCATCCATTCGCCCACTGATGGCACCATCACGAGAATACAACACGTGCCCGGTGACCTGATAGTACTAAGGCCGTGGATATACAAACAAAACCCATCGCTACCTGCTTTTAGAAACGAGCGCTATAACATAGACATTACCGATAGTTCGGGTAAAAAATGGCACCTATCAATTGTGGGCGGTCCTGCGGTGGGATCCATCGAACTTGGCATGAATATCGCCCTAGGGGCCAAGGTCAGAAAACTGCAAGAGATTTCAGTGTTCTATCTTGGCTCAACCTGTTGTATGGCTGCGCCCTTGGCGCCCAGGTTCCATCAAAAAAATGCTTTTGTCGAGGTAGGTGCGAGTTACTGAAAGAGTTTCGGGGGCTTACTGTCCAACGCTTTGGGTATCTGCAAATTGGTTTCCAGTGCTTTATTGCAGTTGTCGATAAAATAGGCCGCCAACAGGGGCGACTCCAACTCAAGGTTCTGGTGCACAAAAAAATGTACATTGCGCAGCCCCTGTCTTTTCCAAACCGACAACCGCTCTACCCAATCATCAAGCCGTTTGTAATCTGATTCATGGTTGGCCCCGACATAGCGCACAAAGGCCTCGTTATTGGTTAGCCTCATGTGCAACAAATCTCTTCTGCCTGCGGTATCGACCAGAATATTGGCAATATTGTTTTCTTCCAGAAGGTGGTAGAGTTCTTGTGACACCTGCTTATCGTTGAACCAATCGGTGTGCCTGAACTCCATGGCGAGGGCAAATTCTTTGGGCCAATATTCGACAAAGCGCACTACCCTGTCAAAATCTTTTGGTGAAAAATTATTGTGCATCTGTAAAAAGATGGTGCCCAGCTTTTCTTTTAGCAACGAGGTAACTTCGAGATATCGGTCGACCGTGTCGTAAATACGCTCGTTGAGCCTTCTCAGATGGCTTATCTCATTGGTGATCTTGGGAAAGAACTTGAAATGGGCCGGGGTTCTATCGTACCATTTCCGGTACTGTTCCGCAGGAAAAATGCGATAGAAAGTAGCGTTCAGCTCTATACGGTTGAACTGGCTCGAATAATAGGTCAGTTCATCTTTAGTGCCCCTGGGATAGAAATTCTTCAGGTCTTGTCGATTCCATTTGGCACAACCGACATAAAGCCGAAAAGGCTCTTCGGTAGCGGTCTTCTTCAACAAAGCTTCCGTCATAGGGTCATCGGGCGGAAGGGTGAAGTCAACCAATTCTGGGTGGTCTACTTTGCCAAATTTCATTTCGTTCTTTTATCCTCGGAACATACTTGATAAAAATAGCCATAAAAGCCCTATTTCATGCCAAGTAAGTGGTTTTTATTGGATACCTTGTAACATATTTCACTTACTTGGTACTAACAAGTTAATTCAAATTAAAATCTCTGAAAATGAAAACGATTAAAACAATTATTGCTGTGGTTGCAATGGCATTGATGGCGCCGGTGCAAGCACAAACTGCCGATGAGATCATCGCTACCTACTTTGAAAATATTGGCGGGTTGGAAAACTTCAAAAGTCTCGAGGGCATGAAGCTTGAGGGCAAGGGCAGCCAACAGGGCTTTGAGTTCCCCATTAAGGTGGTGCAGCTAAAAGACGGCCGACAAATGTTCTCGTTCACCTTTCAAGGAAAGGAAATAAAACAAGGTGTCTATGATGGCGAGGTGCTTTGGAACACCAACTTCATGACCATGAAGGCTGAAAAAAGTGATGCCGAACAAACGGCCAACTTCAAATTGAACACCAACGATTTTCCTGATTCCTTTGTCGATTACAAAGACAAGGGCTATACCGTTGAATTGCTCGGCAAAGAAACCATGGATGGTGCCGAGACATTTAAGGTCAAATTGGTGAAAGAGCCCATTACAGTTGATGGGGTAAAGGAAGATGATATCTCTTTCTACTACTTTGATACCGAAAACTACGTGCCCATAGCAGTGGAATCCGTTGTACGGGAAGGCCCTGCAAAGGGCAAGATGGCCAAGACCGTAATGAGCGACTACCAAGAGGTCAATGGTTTGTATTTCCCGTTTTCGACTTCCCAATATGTTGACGGCAATTTGATGTTCACCATGACCGTAGATAGCATTGAGCTAAATCCGACCGTTGATGATGCTGAATTTGCCTTTCCCGAAGAAATGGCAGAAGACAAAAAATAGAATCCTTCAAGCAACATCAACAAAACAAGCATGAAAATAAAAATTCTAGGCACCCTGGCGCTATTGTTCGCTGGGGGGCTTTCGCTACAGGCGCAGCAGACCCTTGTCGATATCAAGGGAAAAGAACTGTTCGGTGACCTCAAGGCCCGACACATTGGGCCCGCCCTAATGAGCGGTCGTATCAACGACATGGAGGCACACCCGACCAACAAACGCATCATCTATGCCGGAACGGCAGGCGGCGGCGTTTGGAAATCGAACGATGCAGGCACTACTTTCAACCCCATTTTTGATGAATATTGCCAATCTATCGGGGCAGTTGAACTAGACCCCAACGATCCAGACAATACCATTTATGTGGGCACGGGCGAAACATGGACCCGAAACAGTGTATCGGTCGGTGATGGACTTTATAAGTCTGTGGATGGTGGTTCTAACTGGAAAAAAATAGGTTTTGAAAATTCAGAACGTATTGCCAACATCATCGTCAACCCAAAGAATTCGAAAGAAATTTATGTAGGTGTGCTAGGGGCCCTTTGGGGTGACAGCGAAGAGCGTGGGGTTTTCAAAACCACCGATGGTGGTGAAACTTGGCAAAAGCTGTTGTATGTAAATCCTAAAACGGGCTGTGCCGACTTGGCCATGGATCCCGAAAACCCAAATGTGCTCTATGCGTCGATGTGGGAGTTTCGGCGTACCGGATGGTCTTTTGAATCAGGCGGTGCCAACAGTGCCCTTTACAAGACCACTGATGGCGGAAAAACTTGGAACAAGATACACAATGGGTTTCCAGAAGGCCAGTTGGGGCGTTTGGCCATAGCCGTGGCACCTTCCAATCCAAATGTACTCTATACCGTGATCGAGGCCGAAAAAGATGAACGGAAAGGACTTTACCGCAGTGATGATGCCGGGCAGTCATGGAAACAGCTGAACAACGATTTTGGCATTACCGTGCGCCCCTTTTATTTTTCAAGGATCGTCGTAGATCCCAAAAATGAGGATGTCGTTGTAAAAGGTGGACTCAGCGGGTCTATCTCGCGTGATGGCGGAAAGACCTTCAAGAACCTTGGCAATATGCACTCAGATATTCATGACATGGTCTTCAGCATCAATGACTCGGATATCATGTACGTGGGAACCGATGGCGGTGTATACCGTAGCTGGGATGGGGGCACCACTATGGAAATAGTGCCCAACCTGCCCTTATCACAGTTTTACCATATCAGTGTTGACGATGCCGAGCCTTACAATGTTTACGGAGGGTTACAAGACAACGGCTCGTGGTACGGGCCTTCTTCCTCACCCGGTGGGGTCGAGGCAAGGGATTGGAACTCGGTTGGCCAAGGCGATGGATTCCGGGTATTGAAACATCCCACCAAAAACATCATTTATTCTGAAATGCAGGGGGCCGAGAATGTTTGGCGCATTGATGTGGACAACAATTTGATCAAGACCATACAACCATTGCCCACCTCAGACGACCAAAAGCTTCGCTTTAACTGGAATGCCCCTATGGCAGTCAGCATGCACCAACCCGACCGTTTCTATATGGGAAGCCAGTATTTGCACAAATCTGAGGATATGGGCGATACATGGCAGATTATCTCGCCCGATCTGACCACCAACGACCCGGCAAAGCAAAACCAAGAAGACTCCGGCGGACTGTCAAAAGACAATTCAGGGGCCGAAAACCATACGACCATCTTTACCATAGCCGAATCGCCCTTTGATGAGAACATCATTTGGGTCGGTACCGACGATGGCAACGTACAGGTTACACAAGATGGTGGAAAAACATGGGCCAACACGGTTGAAAACATACCCGGCTTACCCAAAAACACCTGGTGCTACCACATCGAGGCCAGCTCATTCGACAAGGGAACCGCCTATGCCGTGTTTGATGGGCATACACAGAACGACCAGACCCCCTATGCCTATAAGACGACAGATTTCGGTAAGACGTGGACGAACATCATTTCCGATGATGTGGTAGGCTTTGTCAGGAATATCCAAGAAGATTACGTGAACCCTGATCTGTTGTTTTTGGGCACTGAGTTCGGACTTTATATTACCTTGGATGGTGGCCAAAGCTGGAAAAAGTTTACCAACAACATGCCCCCGGTGGCTGTACATTTTATTGATCTGCAAAAGAGAACCAACGATTTGGTAATGGGCACCCATGGTAGGGGTGTCATTATCATCGACGATATTTCACCCCTGCGCGAAATCAATGAAGAAGTACTGAACAAGAATGTACACTTCTTTAAAACATCGCCAACCGTAATCGATGAAACCAGTTCCTTTTCAGGAAATTTCGGCACCGAGACCGAATTTGTAGGGCCTAATCGTTCAAAAAATGTCAGGTTGACCTATTTCTTGAAGAAAAGGCACACTTTTGGCAAAATGGCCATGGAAATAAAGAACGACCAAGGTGAAACGGTTGCCACGCTGACACCGGGTAAATCGAAGGGCATCAATATTGTCGAGTGGAACTACCGCCTCAAGCAACCAAAGATTGCCACGGGAAAAACGTTCAGTTTTGGTGGATTCACCACTCCTTCCGCACCTGCCGGCATGTACACGGCTGTAATGACGAAGGGCAAGGAAACCTATGAACATCCCTTCACGTTGGTCTATGATGAGGACACCGGTCTAACAGACCAAGAAAGGGAGCTAAAGAACAGTACCACTATGCGCCTGTACGACATGACCCAAGAATTGGCCTATCTGGTCTACGAATTGGATGCCCTGTTGGCCAACGCAGAAGAAAACAATGATTCAAAAACAGCGGAAAAACTAAACTCGCTCAAAGAAACATTGGTCATCACCACCGGCGATAATTATGTAGGTTCGGCCGAGCCCCAATTGCGTGAAAAGATGGCCAACCTATACAGCAAAGTAGCGGCAAGTTATGATGCCCCGACGGCAGATGACCTTCAGAACCTGAAGGTGATCTCGGAGCGATTCGAAAAGGCCAAGCATGATTTTTCAAAGTTAAAAACGAAGTATTTGAAAAAGCAAACCCTTGAATTAAAGACCTTTGAAGAATTTTTAGACAGTAAATAGAAGGCTGGAACCCAACTATCAAAAGGCCACCTTTTACAGGTGGCCTTTTTGTTTATAACCCCGTTGAAAAATAATCGGGTAGCACAAAATCGAAAAAACTTGATTCAGTACTTTTAATAAAACCTTTCATCATGGATTCACGATCCAAAAGCCTCTTGGCCGTTCGGCCAGGGATAAAAACCTCAAGGTGCTACGAAAACATGGGTGATGAAGAGCGTTTTCAAAACGAAACGCTACGGCCCGTTATCAAGTTTCAGAACCCTCTTCTTGTTGAGATGTTCAAGAACTATGTCAACAAGCACAAGGGTGCCTTCTACGAGCTGTCAAATGAAAAGCAGCTGCATTTTATTGAAAATGCCATTCAAAAAGACATCAAGTTCAGAAATGCGCTGAAAGGAATGGTCATTGGGCAATTTACCGTTGAAGAATACCTTGGGTATATCAAAAATTCCTCAGCCTTGAACAAACGTATGATGAACATGGTCATCGAACGTTTAAAAGACCAAGTACAGCTTTTGCAGCAAGAAGTGCTAGTTGAGCAATGATTCACCGTTCAGGTTGGTGGTCAAGATATCGCTCATAAGGTCAAAGTATGGCCTAATGGCGCGGTAAGAGGCATCCACTTCATCTAAAAAGGTAAGCGACAACACCTCGCTGTCGGTAAAGTTTCTGACAAAGATGAACTGTTTCTTGCGTATGAGATCAATGTTCTGATGTTCTTTATCAAAGCCTTTGGGAGCTGTTTTCACTTCATCGCCCTCAAGATTGCCCCATATTCTTTTGAGGGAATCTGCATTGATGACCTGGCGAAAGGGTTCGGCATCTGTTTCAAACTCTTTGCGTATTCTAAAAAGGTCTTCTTTGTTGGGCTGCCAAAAACCCACGGCAGCAAAGCTTTCCCCAGGTTTCAGCCGTAAATAGTACCCACCCCGCAAATGGGCCCCCAGTCGTGAAAAAGAACCGGCAAAGTGTGCCTTGTAAGGGGTCTTGTCAGCCGAAAACCGGACATCACGATAAATCCGGAACATTTTCAGCTTCTCGATATCATCGTGCTGGTTTAGGCGCTCCATGAGCGTTTGGTAAAATTCCTTGACCGCTTTCTCGTGTTTCTTAAAAGTGGATTTGTGCCCGACAAACCATTCACGGTTGTTATTCTTGGCCAATTCTTTCAAAAAATCGAAGCACTCTTTTGTAATCGTTGTATTCTCCACAGTAAATTTTGAATGTGTTATTTTTTAGCTAAAGTTAGCCCTTTTCCCTAGAAACTCTGGGCAATATGGCTACTTTTAAAAAAACGTTTCAGATGATGGACAAGCAATCAATCATTTTAGAATTGAAGAAACACAAAAAACAACCCTATTTAGACTATAGGTTAAAAAGAAAGACCGAATTGTTTACCGATAAACTCTTCTATACCCTTTTTGACATCAAGACCCCGGTCGAAGAAAATTTGCCCATACTCGAGTCGATGTTCGACGAACTGGTCACATTGGCCTGTTGGGAGGTTGAGAAGCCATGCAGCAAAATTTGGGAGCGCTATGTGCAACAACTCCCTGAAACCCTTGAAAAATTGAACATGGATGCCGAGGCCATCGTAAGCGGTGACCCTGCCTCTTTGTCCATAGAAGAGGTCTATATGGCCTATCCGGGTTTCTACGCCATTGCCATCTACCGCTTGGCCCACATACTCTACCAAGAAGGGTTTCCACTGGTACCACGCTTAATGACCGAGTATGCGCACCGTCAGACCGGCGTTGACATCAATCCCGGGGCACAGATAGGCAAGTCTTTCTTTATCGACCATGCCACGGGGGTGGTCATTGGCGAGACTGCCATCATCAAAGACAATGTAAAGATTTACCAAGGGGTAACCTTGGGTGCACTGTATGTTTCCAAGAGTCTTAAAAAGACCAAAAGACACCCGACCATAGAATCGAATGTGACCATTTATGCAAATGCCACCATTTTGGGCGGCGATACGGTCATCGGCGAGAACTCGATCATCGGTGGCAATGCTTGGTTGACATCGTCGGTACCGCCCAATTCCACTGTTTTCCACACTCCTGAAATCAAGATTAAAACCGCATCCGATGCCTAAATCAGTACTTGACCTTATCGGCAACACACCCTTGGTTGCGTCGAAGGTGCTGAACACCAACAAAAATGTTACGCTATATTTCAAGTTGGAAGGACAAAATCCCGGTGGTAGCGTCAAAGACCGGCCTGCCTACAATATGATCAAGCAGGGGCTCGAACGTGGCGATTTTGACAAAAAAACCAAACTGATCGAGGCCACCAGCGGCAATACCGGTATTGCACTCGCTATGGTTGCGCGCCTCTACGGATTGAACATTGAATTGGTGATGCCCGAAAATTCGACAAAAGAACGGGTACAGACCATGCAGGCCTATGGCGCCACGGTTACCTTGACCCCTGCGGACGTGGGCATCGAGGGGGCACGTGACCATGCAGAGGAAAAAGTAAAATCCCAAGGGTACCAAATGCTCGACCAATTTGGCAATGCTGATAACTGGCAGGCTCACTACCATACCACAGGACCTGAGATTTGGAAGGATACCCAAGGTACGGTCACCCACTTCGTGTCAAGCATGGGCACAACGGGCACCATTACCGGTACATCCACATTTTTAAAGGAAAAGAACCCCAAAGTGCAAATCGTGGGGGTGCAGCCCAACGAAGGTTCGAGAATTCCGGGCATTAGAAAATGGTCGCCCGAATACATACCCAGTATTTTCGATGCGACCAAGGTTGACCAAATACAATATGTCAGTGAAGAAGAGGCCATTGAAACGACCCGAAGACTGGCACGGGAAGAAGGTATTTTTGCAGGTATGAGCAGCGGTGGTGCCGCAACCATTGCGCTTCGGTTGGCAGCACAGATCAATAGTGGCGTAATCGTGTCGATTGTCTGCGACCGTGGCGATCGCTACCTATCATCAGCGCTTTTCGGCCAATAAAACAGCATCGATGCCCCTGTGATAATCAGAAAATGCAATCAGGTTGTTGTGGTCGCCCCCCTCAATCTTAAAAAAAGTCTTTTCTTCGGATGGAACGGCGTTGAACAGCTTTTTGCCCGATGCGAAGGGCACCACCCCATCATCGGTGCCATGAAAAATATAGACGGGGCTTTTCAAACTTTGCACATATTGATACGACGGAAACTCGTATCGCAACAAGGAACCGACCGGTAAGTAGGGAAATTTTTCTTTGGCCACTTCCACCAGACTATAAAAAGGAGTTTCCAAAATCAGCTTTTTCGGACGGTTTCGAGAAGCGAGATAGGTGGCCAATCCGGTACCCAATGACCGTCCGTACAGAACAATATCGCTTTCTTGGTAATGCCCCAGGGCATATTCATAAAAAAGTTCCGCATCTTGGTAAAGGGCTTCCTCGCTAAGCTTTCCGGTGCTTTTTCCATAGGTGCGATAGTCCATTACCAGCACATCGTACCCCTTATCAACAAAATAAGAGGCGATTTCACCCCAACGCGACAAATCTCCCGCATTGCCGTGAAAATAAAGAATCAACCCTTTGGATACATCGGCATTGAAATGCAATGCGTTCAATCGGGCACCGTCATCGGCAGTAAGAAAAATTTCCTCAAAATCTTCATCGAATACATATTGAAAATCTTTCGGAAGCTTCGTCGGTAAAAAAATGAGTCTTTCTTGGAACAACGTCAACATGGCCAACGAAAGTACAAAAAAGGCCAAAAGCCACCCTACAAACTTCCTAAGCCTTGACATCCATTTGTTTTGATGAGGTCCCTACATCAATGCTCGACCCTTTTAGGTCTACCTTTTTGGGGTGCGAAGTTATGATTTCGCCCAGCATTTTATGGTACGATTCAAAGGTGTTCAAATCTTTATGGCCACCACCTATGACGGTATGCAACGTTGTCTGCCGGGGCTTGATCTTTGAAAGCTTTACACTGGTCTTATAAGGAATAAGCCTATCATCAGTGCCGTGTATGATGTGTATGGGGCAGTTAACATATTTTAACCATTTGTAGGTAGGCATGGGAAACTTGATCAGCAGTGATAACGGCATAAAGGGAATGAACTTTTTGGCAACCTTGCTGAGGCTGTAGTAGGGCGCGTCGAGTATGAGCATGCGCGGATTGTTCATTGAAGCTAACTTTGCCGCAAAGCCCGATCCCAGCGAACGACCGTACAAAATGATATACCTTTCAGGCACCTTTTCCTTGATTTTGTTGTAGACCACCTGCATATCACGTTTAATGGCCTTTTGGGTGCGGCGGCCCGTGCTTTTGCCGAAACCCCTGTAATCGACCATGATCACATCGTAACCGTGGCGCGTAAAATCAACAGCAAACTTGCCCCAACCCTTGATACTCTTTGAATTGCCCTTTAAATAAAAAACGACCCCCTTGGGGTTTTGGGCCTTGAACCGAAGCCCATTGATAACCGCCCCATCTCGGGTCTCGATATTATATTCTTCGGTTTCTTGGTTTTCATAATAAAACTGGAATTCTTTAGGCAATTTTTCGGGCTTGAACAAAAAATAATCTTGCAGTATGTACAGCAACAGACTGAGCAAAATGTATATCGCCAATACCAACAATACAATATAGGCCCAGTTTGGCATTTCAGTGCTTTTTCACAAAATACAAATAAAAAATTTTGAAACCGACCATTCCAAAGGCCATCGTCCACCACAATCATTATTTGGGCTATTTGGCCCTCAGGATCAAAGACTAAAATTTTATATTTCACCCCACCCGATACCGCCCAAAAGCGATAACGACTTCCCCAAGGGGGAGGTAAAATCATAAACCCCAGACATGCCGTCAGGGAATAATTTTTCACTATGTCGGCCAAAGAAAAAAGGGAGCCCTAAGGCTCCCTCATCATCATCAAAAAATGAACTATCGCTACATAGTTTCTTTTTGGTACTCAAACGACTCAATAAAGAACTCGATCTTCTTTCCGTCTTCAGTGGTAAAGACGTAAGACTTTTTAGGATTGTTCAAGTCGTTCTTTGAAATGGCCCTGTCCTCTAAAATGGTAATATTGCTTCCATCTTCAACGGCAACCAGCAGGCTATCTTCATCAGAGACAAGCGTAAAATCTTTGTCATCTTCAGTGATATAGCTGAATTTTACCACTTCATCATAGGCGTCGTCTGCATCTCGGTCTATCTTGACCGTTTTTACCACCGCTTTGGGCGGATATATCCTACTCTGGTTCACTTGGTCTTTTTCTGTTTCATCCAGCATAACTGGATGATAGCGTGTGGTGTGAATCTTTACCGAGTTCTCCACCACTTGGTCATTCATTGTTACTTTATAGGTTTTCTCGGTGGTCTCCTCAGATATTTTGCTCTGTTTGGCTTCTTGGGCAATGGCCCCCGTAGCAAATAACAGTGCGGTTGATAATAGAAGTGTTCTATAATATTTCATGTTTTTCTGTTTTTAGGTTAATCAATCGTTTTAATCAGTACTTATGCACTTACAGGTTCGTTCAACTTCTCTGACTTGGTCTTGTTCCAAGCGTCGAGCATCCAACTGCTTTTTTCGAGTTCCCTGATGTAGGCCCCGATCAAATCAATGGTACCCTCATCTTTAATGGTCTCGGCCTTTTCAATGACCTTTGACATTTGTGAAATCAGTGTTCGGTGGGCCTTCAGTATTTCGGTCACCATTTCTGAATCTTCCAGTACCGAAGTGCATTCATCAATGTTCGACATTTTCAGGTACTCGCTGTAATTGCTCACCGGATGATAGCGCAATGTGAGTATACGCTCAGCAATTTCATCGATTTTCACACGGGCATCGGTATACAACTCCTCAAATTTTTCGTGCAAATCGAAGAAATTCTTGCCCAAAATGTTCCAGTGGAAGTTTCTTAGTTTTTGATAGTACATATGGTAGTCTGCCAGCAACGTATTCAATTCTATGATTACCGGCAATACCTTTTCTTCATCCATATTTAGATAGTTCATTTCCAATAGATTTTTAGGTTAATAAAAAATGTTAATGTTGGAAAAGAATCACCTGCTTACAACGATGGGCGTTGTGTGGAAAAACTCAGGCATTTTTACTTACTTAAAATTGTAAAACCAACACTATCAATATATTGGATATACCCAATTTGTCAAGTGATTTAACAGCCTTTAACAGTAATTTGCAACTATTAACTTAATGAGTGTTAAAGCCAGCCCTTCTTTTTGAAGAAAATTAACATCCCAACGAAGAGGGCCACCATGACCGCCCAGACCATATAGTAGCCGTAATGCCATTCGAGTTCTGGCATATATTTAAAATTCATTCCGTAGATACCTGCAATAAAGGTAAGCGGAATGAATATTGAGGCCATTATGGTCAATACTTTCATGACCTCATTCATTTTATTGCTCATATTGCTCATGTACATTTCCATGAGGCTCATGGTCATTTCACGATAGATCTGTATCGTTTCATTGATTTCGGTTGAATGGTCTTGCACATCGCGCAAAAACAGTTTGGTGTCTTTGGTGATCAACGGGTGCTCGGTTTCGATGAGCCTGCTGACCAACTCTTTTACGGGCGAAACCCAACGTCTGACCTTGAGCACTTGTTTCTTAAGTTCTTGAATTTTGTTGGCCTCTTGCTTGGTGGGGTTCTCATAGACCTCATCTTCAAGCAGTTCGATCTGTTCGTTCAAGTGCTCCAATACCACAAAATAATGGTCCACTATGGCATCGATAAGGGCAAAGAAAAGATAATCTGCCCCCCTGCTGCGTATGCGACCAGACTTGGTTCGTATCCGCTCCCGAACCCCGTTAAAAACGTCGTCTTCCAATTCTTGAAAAACAAGCACACAATTTTTCATCAGCACCAATGCCACATGCTCAGTAACCAACTGATTGTCCTCGTCCAAGTAGAGCATTTTAAAGACCCCAAAAATATAATGCTCGTATTCATCTATTTTCGGGCGTTGTTGGGTGTTTACGGTATCTTCCATCACTAACGGATTTAGCCCAAAGCGCTTGCCCACTTTTTCGATAAAGGTTTCATCGCTCAGCCCGACCACATCTATCCAAGAGACCAAAGGCGGTTCTCTATGGGCGACTATTTGGTCTAAATTGCCGGGTTTATGGTGTTCAAAGGTGGTTTCGTTATAATCGAGGATATTGACCACGCTCTTGGCTCCTTCACGTTGACCCAAGTAGGTAATGGTGCCCGGGGCCTTGCCCATTTTTTTTTGGGCTCTTTGAATTTTCTTTGTTTTGGATTTCGGTGTTTTCTTCTTCATTCTAAAACGTGGTCTAACAATTCTCCTTTTTTCTTTTTAACAAGAATTCATGTGACAAGATCGGCAAAAATTTGTCATATTACTTCCATCAATCAAAAAAAGGGCACGTGGGAAAGCAAAGTGTTGTTGCCGAAACAAAAAGAATAGAAATCATAGATGCCCTGCGAGGCTTCTCTTTGGTGGGCATCGTTTTTGCACATATGCTCGAAAACTTTGTGGGTGGCCCCATTCCCCCTGAAACGGTCGAGGGCATGACACCGGGCATTATTGATCAAATGGCGAGCGGTTTGGTCGATTTCCTGTTTCGAGGAAAATTCTTTGCACTCTTTTCATTCTTGTTCGGGCTCAGTTTCTTTATCCAGATGGACAATGCCCATCAAAAGGGAAATCGTTTTGAAATGCGGTTTTTATGGAGGTTGGTGCTGCTTTTGGCCATCGGTTATGTACACAGTCTGTTCTATCGGGGTGATATTTTAACCATATATGCTGTCTGCGGTATATTTTTGATTCCCTTCTACAGGGTCAAATCAAAATGGGTCATGGCGGTTCTTGCCCTGTTTTTTTTAGGGCTGGGGCGGTTTATCGTATTTACTGCCACCAAGGGCGATCCACTTTTTGTCGATAATCCCTTAATGCCCGATAGCGCTGCAGCGCGACATTATTTCGATTTACTCAAGAACGGTACCCTTCTAGATGTTTTTCAGGCCAACGCCGTGGACGGACACTTGACCAAAATGGAATTTCAATTCGGTCTTTTTTCCAGAGGTTATTTGACTTTTGGCTTTTTTCTGATGGGGCTGTTGGTGGGTAGGTCTGGACTTTTCAAACACTACCAAGAACGGAGCAGTATCATCAAAAAATCATGGATTATTGGAACCATCATGTTCGCGGTTTCTTTGGTTGGACTTATCACAGTGTTCGCCAATCTGGGCCCTGACGTTGCATTTGATAATTGGCTGGCCATGATCGGGCTTACTTTTTACGACTTAATGAACATTGGCATGACAGTCATCATAATAGCCGTATTCATTATTCTCTATAAAAATAGTAAGTCCAAAAATTTCTAGAGCGCTTTATACCTTACGGTAGAATGGCCCTTACCAATTATGTGGCACAAAGCGTTATCGGCACGGCCATCTTCTATGGTTGGGGATTGGGCTATTTGACCAACATTCGAAGCAGCTTGGTGTTTCTTCTGGCGATACTGCTTGTTGCCGTGCAGGTCTGGCTGAGCAACTGGTGGCTCAACCGATTCTATTATGGCCCCCTTGAATGGCTATGGCGCAGTGCCACCTTTTTTAAATGGTACCCCATGAAAAGGAAGTGACAACACACATTCTGTTTTTGACAACAAAATTATTGTTGAAGCTAAAATCGGTAAAATATGTTTTGGGCACAGCCGTTAAAGCTAAGAACCCGAAACCTTTTATGGAGAAAATGCCCACTTTCTTGAAGACCTACTGGAAACCGTTGATTATCACTTCGGTAATATGCTTGCTATTGACCTTAGTGTTCAACTTTTATGGCCTATACACCAATAGGTTCTATTTTTTTAAGCTCGATGCCTATCTATTCGCCGTTATTTCACTGGCCCATTTTGTTTACTTCTATGTGATTTGGTTTAAAATTAAAGAGGGTGAATATCCTGATGTGGTAATGCGCAACCTTGAATATGTACTGTACGCGCTTACGCTTTTGTACCTATACAAAGTTGTGGAAACATTTTTGACGTTAACGAATTTGGGTGATTATAGCGAACACCTGATTTCCCCTTACTTTTTGCCTTTGGGAACATTTCTTTTGGTGGTACACCTATTGTTGTTGTCCACGACCATCTGCCTTTTCTTTGTCAGGAGATGGAAAATAGGAAGCTACCGCATCGACTATCTAAATGAGGATATCGATTCTTGGAACCGATAAGAAAATCTATAGATCCTTGATATAGCTGCTGTATAGGTCTTTGAGCTGATACCCTCTTTCAAAGCGGTGCTTGCTGAGTTTTTTATGGACCACAAGCCCCCATAGCAACAGTTCCTTTAAAAAATAACTGTCTTTCTTGTCCACATCGGGTTGGTATTCTCTCACCAATGCGGTCAATGGGGGTATGCCATCCAGCTTTGAACGATACTCCTCATCGGTGTTTTCGTCCAACAGCTCAAAAGAGCCTTCCTCAAAAAACCAGCTGATCAATTCATCATAAGGTGATTCGGCGTCTTTTCGTTCCAACTTGTCAATAGTTGGAAAGTATTGCGGAAACAGCGATTTTACCGCCTCATCGATCAAGGTTTCTGCCACAAAGGCCGCCCCCTCTTGCTCGCCCTCATAGACCAACTCTATTTTTCCTGTTATGGACGGGATTATCCCCATAAAATCACTGAGACGCAGTGAGGTTTTTTCCTCCCCGGTCAACAGCGCCCTTCGTTCGGCAGTGCTCAACAAATTTTCATAACCCGTGATGCTCATGCGCGCACTGACCCCACTTTTGACATCAACATATTCACTTTTTCGGGCCTCGAAACCAATCTGCTCCAACAGTTCAAAGGCCAATTCGGGCATGTAGATCCTTTTGTTTTGGTCTTCGCCCAAACGTGCCTCTTGTTTGGTGATTTTCTTTGCGACTTCCAGCGATTCTGGATAATGGGTCAATATCTGAGACCCGATACGGTCTTTCAATGGGGTCACGATACTACCCCTATTGGTGTAATCCTCCGGATTGGCGGTAAAGATGAACTGCATATCAAGCGGAAGCCTTAGCTTAAAGCCCCTTATCTGTATATCGCCCTCTTGCAAGATATTGAACAACGATACCTGTATGCGCGCCTGCAGGTCGGGCAGCTCGTTTATGACAAAAATACAGCGGTTCGCACGGGGAATCATTCCGAAGTGAATCACACGATCATCGGCATACGACAATTTAAGGTTGGCAGCCTTTATGGGATCCACGTCACCGATCAAATCGGCCACGGTCACATCTGGGGTAGCCAGCTTTTCGTAAAAACGCTCGTTTCGGTGCATCCAAGCGATGGGTGTATCATCCCCTTTTTCTTCCAGTAGGCTTTTTGCATATCGAGATATCGGGTTCAAGGGATCGTCATGTATCTCAGAGCCCTGGATCTCGGGTATGTACTCATCGAGCAAACCGACCATTTGGCGTGCCAAACGTGTCTTGGCCTGGCCCCTTAGACCCAGTAGATTGATGTTGTGCCGCGATAGAATCGCACGCTCAAGTTCTGGAATGACCGAGTTTTCATATCCCCAAACACCCTCGAATGTATTTTCACCGTTCTTTAATTTCTCAATGAGGTTATCGCGTAGCTCATCCTTTATACTCTTGCTCTGATATCCTGCTTTTTTGAGCTGGCCCAGTGTTTTGATGTTTTCTGTTTTCATAATCTGTAATTTGTCATTTCGAAGGAGTATGCGACTGAAAAATCTCGATTTCTCGTTTTGATTTCGACTGCGCTCAATCTGACAGCTCGAAATGACATTGTAGTTATTTTATCCTTTTTTTTCTGTTGTTCTCGTAATCTTCAAAAATCATCTCGCCCAATCCTTTGAGACCAGTGTAAAAGGCCTTCCCTTTGTTTGCCTGGGTAAACTCGCGCACAAACTGCATCAAATACGGGTCTTGTGCAATCATAAAGGTGGTAATGGGAATATGTAGCTTACGGGCCTGTTGGGCCATGGCGTAGCATTTTTCGACAATATAGTCATCGAGCCCCACACTGTTCTTGTAATAATCACCATTGGGAAGCCTCAAACAACTGGGCTTGCCATCGGTTATCATAAAAATCTGCTTGTTGGTGTTTCGCTTGCGCCGTAACATATCCATCGCCAATTGCAAACCGGCCACGGTATTGGTATGGTAGGGCCCCACCTTCAGATAGGGAAGATCCTTAATGGGTATGGGCCACGCATCGTTGCCAAAGACCAAGATATCCAAGGTATCTTTTGGGTACCATGTGGTAATCAGCTCGGCCAGGGCCATTGCCACTTTTTTGGCGGGAGTTATACGGTCTTCACCGTACAATATCATGCTATGGCTGATATCAATCATCAGTACAGTGCTCATCTGGGCCTTATGGTGGGTATCTTCTACTACAAGATCGTTTTCATTGAGCATAAAGGCATCGACCCCATGGTTCACTTGGGCATTTTTGAGGCTTTCGGTCATCGAAATATTCTCTAGGGCATCGCCATAGCGATACTCCCTAAAATCACCGGTATGCTCATCGCCCCTGCCCGACTTGCCCGTTCTATGGTTACCCGATCCGCTTCGTTTCAATTTTCCGAAAATTTGGTCCAAGGCACGCTGTCGCAGGGCGCGTTCCAATTTGGCGGTAATGGAAAAATTGCTGCGGCCACCGCCTTGCTCGCCATCCTCGCCGTCGCCTATCTGGCCACCACCGTCTTCAAACACTTCGCGAATATATCCTTTGCGCTTCAGGTCTTCAATAAAATCATCGATGGTATAGTCCTCATCGGTAAGGCCATATTCCTTGTCCAGCTCCCTCAGCCAGTCTATGGCCTCATCAAAATCTCCCGAGGTATGGGTAATGAGCTCTTGAAAAATCTCAAAAAGCCTTTCGAATGGAGTCTGGTCTGGCGCTTCATAAGAAGTGAAGCGAAAACCTTTTTTCAAATTCATAGCCATCATATAAAAATAAGACATATTCGCTTGTAGATTTTTCTTTTTAAGAAAACTTAACGGTTTCGTTTAAGTTTGTGCCATGGACTTGGACCTATTAAAAGGATTTTACAGTACTCCACCGCTATGGGAGCATCAACAGTTCAATCTTCGACAATTTGTGCTTCCAAAGGTGGAAATAGACTCGCTGCCGCCACTGAAACTCTATGAAAATCTGAGGCTAGGCCACCAAATGGAGTATGTGTTCAAAACCCTGATACAGGCCTCAACACAACACGAACTGTTGTTCTCGAATATTCTGATAGAAGAAGGAAAACAACGTTTGGGGGAGCTTGATTTTTTACTACGGGAAATGTCAACCAAACAAGTTGTGCATGTTGAACTGGCCTATAAGTTCTATATAATCGACCCTGATATCTCAGAACCCATCTATC
The DNA here is from genome assembly GCF_000963865.1 of Flagellimonas lutaonensis. Taxonomy (NCBI): domain Bacteria; kingdom Pseudomonadati; phylum Bacteroidota; class Flavobacteriia; order Flavobacteriales; family Flavobacteriaceae; genus Flagellimonas; species Flagellimonas lutaonensis. Next base: position 2,954,106 of record NZ_CP011071.1, on the reverse strand, counting down.
GGTTGATGGGGCCCAACAAACGGGATATGTTCCATACCAAGCTCGACAAATTGAAATCGAAACAGTTTCCGCTGTTGTACCATCCTTCACTTAAAAGCCATTGGAAAGCTCTTCAAATCGAGCCAACGGCTATCAACCAAGCTGCCTGTTTCAAGGCACAACTTTTCAAACCCTACAGGAAGGAAAATGTACATATTAGACCCTTGAACACAGCGTGCCTGTCAGGGGAATGGATTCGCTTTGATGATTTCAACCAAGTGGCGTTTGCGAAGTGGCAGTTTTACATCCCCAAAAAACAACAATGGGTTATTAAACCCCAAGAAAATGTGGGTTGGATGAACCATTTCGACACTTTGATGGAAACCAATGTTCGCATGCTCAAAGAAAATGCACCAATGCTATGGGCCAAGCGGCCCGATGGAGCCATTGAAAAATGGTTCGTTGTTTGGTGGTAAGCTTTTTCAGTGTCTAGATTGTAGCACTTTTACAACATCATTCAATCCGAAGCCTTTTGCTTTCAATAAAATCAACAGGTGAAACAACAGATCGGCACTCTCGTTCAAAAACAGTTCATCGTTTGTGTCCTTCGCCTCAATTACCGTCTCGACAGCTTCTTCGCCTACTTTTTGGGCAATTTTGTTGATGCCTTTATCAAAAAGTGAGACCACATACGATTGGTCATTCCGACGGGAGGAGGAATCTCTTTCAGACTCCAACCGTCGTTCTTCTATAATCCCCTCCAATTGTGATAAAAACCCAAAGGTTTGTTCGTTCGATTCGCCCCAGCAGGTATCGGTGCCCTTATGACAAGTAGGGCCTTCGGGTCGTGCCAAAACCAATAATGTATCGGCATCACAATCCATTTTAATGTCAACCAAGTTCAGGTAATTGCCGCTCTCCTCCCCTTTTGTCCATAAACGTTGTTTGCTTCGGCTAAAGAAGGTCACTTTTTGGGTCTCTTTGGTCGTTTTAAGCGCTTCTTCGTTCATATAGCCCAACATCAAAACGTTTTTGGTGTTGGCATCTTGAATTATTGCTGGCACAAGACCATCTGGATTTTTACTAAAATCTATTTTCATGTTTGAAATCTTTTGTCACTTTGGGCCAAGTCGAAAGGTTAAGATTTCTCGACTGCGCTCGAAATGACAGTTTTATATTCTAACGGGAATTCCCCTTTGTTTCAATTCTTTTTTCAAGTCTTTTATGGCGATTTCCTTAAAGTGGAATACACTGGCGGCCAATGCTGCATCGGCCTTTCCATCTATAAAAGTATCGGCAAAATGTTTCATGTTTCCCGCACCACCCGATGCGATGATGGGTATGTTCACCAAATCGGACAACTTGGCCAGGGCCTCATTCGCAAAACCGTTTTTGGTGCCATCGTGGTTCATCGAGGTAAACAATATCTCGCCCGCGCCACGTTTTTCGACTTCTTTCGCCCACTCGAACAAATCGAGATCAGTGGGTACCTTGCCACCCACCAAATGCACTTTCCATTCTCCGCCTATCTGTTTGGCATCTATGGCAACCACAATACATTGCGAGCCAAACTTCGCCACCAGTTCATTGATCAAATCAGGGTTCTTCACGGCCGAGGAGTTGATGGAAACCTTATCGGCCCCATTCTTCAAGAGCATTCCCACATCATCAACCGATGATATACCACCACCGACCGTAAAAGGAATATCGACCTTTTCCGCTACATGATAGACCAGTTCGGCCAGCGTTCGCCGCTTTTCCTCTGTTGCCGAAATATCTAAAAACACCAGTTCATCGGCCCCTTGTTCGGCATAAAATTGGCCGAGCTCCACGGGGTCGCCCGCATCGCGCAAATTCACAAAGTTCACCCCTTTGACCGTTCGGCCATCCTTGATATCCAAGCACGGTATGATTCTTTTTGCCAACATATTAAACAAAATCTTCCAATTGCTTTAAAGTAATATTTCCTTCATAAATGGCCTTTCCTATTATCACTCCTTCGCATCCTATTCCCTTGAGCTTTGGCAGCTCATCAATGTTTGAGATACCGCCACTTGCAATAAGGTGAATTCCAATCTCCTCAAAATCCTCTACGCCACTGGGGCCGATCTCAGTTCGGTGTGTTTTGGTCGCCGCAATAATTTCGGCATACAAATCAAACGATGGGCCCTGCAACATGCCATCTTTTGAGATATCCGTGCAAATCACATAGTTGATTCCCTTTTCTTGGTAGGATTTAATGAAGGGTATCAGTTTTTCATTGGAATCTTCTTGCCAGCCAGATACGGCTACTTTTCCATCCTTGGCATCGGCCCCCAGAATGATCTTGTCAGGACCGTATGTTTCAAGCCAGTGCAAAAAAGTGTCTTTATCTTTAACGGCAATGCTGCCGCCCGTTATCTGTTGTGCACCACACTCAAAGGCAATCTTCACATCTTCATCGCTTTTGAGTCCGCCCCCAAAGTCCACTTTCAAACTGGTTCTTGAGACAATCTCTTCCAAAACTCTGTAGTTGACAATATGCTTCGATTTTGCGCCATCCAAATCAACCAAATGCAGGTATTGAATACCATGTGCCTCAAACTGTTTGGCCACTTCCAATGGATGTTCATTGTACACCTTTTTGGTATCGTAGTCGCCCTTGGTCAGGCGTACACACTTACCCTCGATAATATCTATTGCTGGAATTATCCGAAGTCCCCTAGCCCCCAAAGGGGGAACTCCATACCCGGCTGATTCTGATTGATTTTTTTTTAATGTCATGTTTTATGGGTTCCCTCAACATTCAAGTTCAGGTGACGAAATTTTTACATTCTCAAAAAATTATCTAAAATTCTGGCCCCTACCTTGCTGCTCTTCTCGGGATGAAATTGCACTCCATAGAAATTGTCCTTTGCCAGTGCCGCACTATAATCGAGTCCGTAGTTTGCAACTGCAATTGTTTCGTTACAGATCGGCGCATAATAACTGTGGACCAAATAGATATAATCATTTTCTGAAACACCGTGAAACAAATCCGTTTTCAAATTTTTGATTTCGTTCCAACCTATCTGCGGCACTTTTAAGCCCCCTTTGAGGGGTTGGGGGCTCTTAAATTTGACCACTTCTGTATCAAAAATACCCAGTCCTTTGGTATCGCCCTCTTCGGAGGAGTTGCACATCAACTGCATGCCCAAACAAATGCCCAGAACAGGCTGCTTCAAATCGGGAATTATTTTATCGAGACCGCTTTCGCATAACTTCTGCATGGCACTGCTCGCCTCACCTACCCCAGGAAAAATGACTTTATCTGCCTTCATGATTTCTTCCTTGTCATGGGTCAGTACGGCATCGACACCCAGTCGCTGAAATGCAAATTGGATGCTTTGAATGTTCCCTGCACCGTAATCTATTATTACTAATTTCATATGCCCGGTTTGTTCTCCTTTGTCATTTCGAAGGAACTTGTGACTGAGAAATCTAGATTTCTCATGTACATTTCGACTGTGCTCAATGTGACATTCGAAATGACATCGATTACAATTTTCCCTTTGTACTTGGCAACACCATTTTTTCAGGGTCTTGCTTCACGGCCATTTTGATTGCTTTTGCGAATGCTTTAAAAATGGCTTCTATCTTGTGGTGCTCATTGGTACCCTCGGCCTTGATGTTCAGATTGGCCTTGGCACTGTCGGTAAAGGATTTGAAAAAGTGAAAAAACATTTCGGTTGGCATATCGCCTATCTTTTCCCTTTTGAACTCGGCTTCCCACTCCAACCAATTACGGCCTCCAAAATCAATGGCCACTTGGGCAAGGCAATCATCCATCGGCAAGGTAAAGCCGTACCGCTCTATCCCCAATTTATTGCCAAGGGCCTTGGCCATGGCCTCACCAAGCGCTATGGCCGTGTCTTCAATGGTATGGTGCTCGTCAACTTCCAAATCGCCCAGTGTTTTTATTTTTAAATCCATTTGACCATGACGGGCCAATTGGTCAAGCATATGGTCAAAAAAGGCAAGACCCGTATCGATATGGCTTTTGCCTGTGCCGTTAAGGTCGATCTCTATTTGTACATCGGTCTCGTTGGTTTTTCTATGGACAGAGGCCGTACGCTTGCCTCTTTTCAAAAACTCATAAATCGCTTGCCAATCGTTGGTTTCAAGGGCAATAAATTCTTGCAACTCTTTTTCATCGACGCTGAGTTCGGCGAGTCCCAAATCGGTTTTGTTTTGGATAAAGATTCCTTTTGCCCCCAAGTTCTTGGCCAACTCGACATCGGTCATTCGATCCCCTATCACAAAAGAATTTTTAAGATCATAATCTTCGGAAAAATATTTCTTCAGTAAGCCTGTACCCGGTTTTCGAGTGTCAGCCCCTTCAGCGGGAAATGTTCTGTCGATACAGATTTCATTGAACACAATCTCTTCATTTTCAAAGGATTTTATGATAAAATGCTGTACGGGCCAAAAGGTCTCCTCTGGGAAAGCATCTGTGCCCAATCCGTCTTGGTTGGTGACCATTACCAATTCAAAATCGAGTTCTTTGGCAATCTTTCCCAAGTACGTGAACACTTTGGGATAGAACTCCAATTTCTCAAAGGCATCTATCTGCTCATCGGCCGGTTCTATGATCAGGGTTCCATCCCTGTCAATAAACAGTACTTTCTTAGCCATGGTCCAATTCTTTTAAAGTATTTATCAATGTTTTGTTCTCTTCGGCAGTACCGATGGTGAACCGTAACGTATTTTCACAAAGGGGCTGCTTGCTTCGATTTCTGGTCACAATCCCTTTTTGCAATAGTTCGTTGTATCTTTTTTCTGCATCATCGACCCTAGCCAATAAAAAATTTGCATCGGAGGGAAACACCACTCTCACGAAATTGATTTCGAGTAGTGCCTCTCGCACCAGTTCTCGTTGGTCAAGTATCTCCTTCACCTGTTTTTTGACCTGCTCTTGGTTCAAAAGCCCTTCTTTTGCCCGCTGCTGTGTCAGTTCGTTGACATTGTACGGTGGCTTGATTTTTTTTAGAACATCGATTGTTTCTTTGGAAGCATAACAGGTTCCCATTCGGATGCCTGCCATTCCATAGGCTTTTGACAACGTTTGTGTAACAACGAGATTGGGATATTCTCTTAAATGGGAAATCCAACTTTCATTCTCTGAAAAATCGATATAGGCCTCATCGATGACGACCAAACCGTTGAATTTCTGTAGAATTTTTGCTACCCTCCCTACTTCAAAACTGTTGGCCGTGGGATTATTCGGCGAGCAGATAAAAATCAGTTTTGTTTCATCATCCACTGCATTTAAAATATTTTCAACATCTGGTTGAAAATTGTCGGTCAACAATACTTCTTCGACCTTGATTTCATTGATGTCGGCCAGCACTTTGTACATGCCATACGTAGGAGGCGTGGTGATGACATTGTCTTTTTTCGGCTCACAAAAGGCCCTGAACAACAAGTCCAGCACCTCGTCGCTACCGTTCCCAATCAATATTTGGGACTCCCGCACCCCTTTTAGCTCTGCTAAAATATGTTTTACGCTACGCTGGTGCGGATCGGGGTAGCGGTTCACTCCATTGTCAAACGGATTCTCATTGGCATCCAAGAATACCATTACTGAACCATCAGAAAGATACTCGTCCCTTGCGGAGGAGTATGGTTTTAAACGTTTTACGTTTTCCCTGACTAGGTTTTGCACGTTGAAATCTCCCCTCACCCTAACCCTCTCCCCAAGGAGAGGGAACTTATCTGTACCTTTATCTGCCATTATCTAGTTCTTTTAACCGTAACGTTACCGCATTTTTGTGCGCCTGCAACTGTTCTGCTTCGGCCATGATTTCTATGGATGGCCCCAATTGCTTTATACCGGCTTCCGAGATTTTTTGAAAAGTGACGCTTTTCATAAAACTGTCAAGGTTCACCCCGCTGTACTGCTTGGCATAACCATTGGTGGGCAGGGTGTGGTTGGTGCCTGAGGCGTAATCGCCCGCACTTTCGGGCGTATAGTTTCCTATGAAGACCGAACCGGCATTGGAAACATTTTCCACAAAGAAAGCTTCGTTGGCCGTACAAATAATCAAATGCTCGGGTCCATATTCATTCACCAATTCCAGTGCCTTTTGCGCATCCTCCATAAAAATGAGCCTACTGTTTGCCATGGCCTTTTTTGCGATTTCCTTTCGTGGCAGTTGTGCCATTTGCAATCTGATTTCCCCATCGACCTTATCAATAAACTGTTTTGAACGCGAAACCAAGATTACCTGGCTATCAGGGCCGTGCTCTGCCTGACTCAACAAATCGGAGGCCACAAAACTGGCTTTGGCGGTATCGTCGGCCACTACCAATAGTTCGCTAGGGCCTGCGGGCATATCAATGGCCGTACCGAAACGCATTGAAACCTGCTTGGCAACCGTGACGTACTGGTTGCCAGGACCAAAAATCTTATACACTTTCGGAATGGTTTCCGTACCCAATGCCATGGCCGCCACCGCTTGTACGCCCCCTACCTTGAAAACCTTTTCAATACCACAAAGCTGAGCGGTATACAAAATGGCGGGGTGGACATTTCCTTCCTTATTGGGGGGCGTACAAAGTACAATGTCTTTGCAGCCCGCTATTTTGGCGGGAACGGCCAGCATCAAAATGGTAGAGAACAAGGGGGCCGTACCTCCTGGAATGTACAATCCCACTTTTTCTATGGGACGTTTTTCTTGCCAGCACAAAACACCGGGCATTGTCTCAACCTCGACCCTTTGGGTCTTTTGTTCCCTGTGAAATTTTTCGATATTGCCCTTGGCCACTTCAACGGCCTGTTTCAAATCATCAGAAACCTGGGTCTCGGCAACCTTTATTTCGGCTTCTGATACCCCGAAATCTTGCAAATCGATGCCGTCAAACTGCCTGCCAAACTTTCTGACTGCGGTATCGCCACTATTTTTGACCTCCCCAAAAATATCGAGGGCCAACCCCTCAATCTCCTCGTACGAGGCGGTAGGCCTCTTTAACAGTTCTGGCCATTCAGCTCTGTGTGGATTGTTATATTTTTTCATTTTCCCCTCACCCTAACCCTCTCCCCAAGGAGAGGGAATTTTTTATTTATTATTTTTTTCATGACCTCTACATTCATCCCTCCCCTTTGGGGAGGTCAGGTGGGGCCTATAAAACCATTTTCTCGATCGGGCATACCAAGATGCCTTCTGCACCGGCTGATTTGAGTTCGTCAATGACTTCCCAAAAGGTATCTTTGTTAATGACCGTATGTACCGAGCTCCACCCCTTTTCGGCCAAAGGCAATACCGTGGGGCTACGCATACCGGGCAATATAGCGGTTACCTCCTTTAACTTATCATTGGGCACGTTCATCAACACATAGCGGTTCTGCCGGGCTTGCAGTACTGATTTTAACCTAAAGACGAGCTTGTCGAGTATGGCCGATCGTTCGGCCGAAATCTTGGGTGAGGTCGCCAAAACCGCCTCACTGGCCAGCAACACCTCTACCTCTTTCAGGTTGTTCTTGAACAAAGTGCTACCGCTCGAAACAATATCGCAAATGGCATCGGCAAGACCAATATTAGGTGCGATCTCTACCGAACCGTTAATAACGTGGAGGTCTGCTGTGATGCCCCTTTGGTCAAAAAATTGCTGTACCGTGTTCGGATAGGAGGTCGCTATCTTTTTTCCCTGGAAATATTCAAGGGAAGCATATTTTTCAGATTTCGGAACGGCCAACGAGACCCTACATTTAGAGAACCCCAGTTTTTCGACCACACCAATGGACCCTCCCTTTTCAACCAATAGGTTTTCGCCGATAATGGCGATATCGACCACACCATCAACCAGATATTGCGGAATATCGCTGTTTCTTAGATAAAAGACTTCTAAAGGAAAGTTTCTGGCCGTGGCCTTCAACTGGTCTTTGCCATTATCGATAGCTATGCCACATTCCTTTAAAATGCGCAGGGAGTCTTCGTTTAACCTACCGCTTTTTTGTATCGCTATTCTGATATTCATATTTTACTTTTTCTTTTGACAGCTTTCTGAAAAGCTCCACTTTCGGTTAAAAATCCCCGCCTAGGCGGGAATAAAAAAACCCGTTCGATTGCTCAAACGGGTCTGTTATTTTGATACACACAAAACACGGTCACCTCGCCTGAGCGCAAGTAACTGAATGATGATGTGTATTTTTATTTCTCATTTCGGGTCAAAAATAGAATTAATTTTTTTACAAAAAAATTAAAATTAGTTATTTCCCAAAATCAGGGGTAGTCCATCATCGCCTGAACCTACCACCACTACTTTGGCATTGGGTGATTGGGCCAGCTTTAAAGTGGCCTCGATGCCCTTGTCTTTCAAGATTTTATCAGTCAATGAAGCACTTAAGATTCTATTGGCATCTGCCTTTCCCTGAGCCTCAATACGCTGCCTTTCCGCTTCTTTTTCGGCCTTTTCGAGCCTAAATTCATACTCTAGGGCCTCCTGCTCTTGTTTTAGTTTTCTTTCGATTGCTTCTTTGATGGTTGGTGGAAGCGTTACATCGCGCACCAACACCTCATCCAAAACAATGTATTGGTCGCCCACAATTTTCTGGGTCTCTTCAAAAATCTCTTGTTGAATGGCATCTCGTTTGCTCGAATATAGCTGTTCGGGGGTATAACGACCAACTACACTTCGTGCCGCCGAACGAATAGTGGGCAGAATAATGCGCTCTAAATAGTTTTCCCCAATTTCTTTGTGCAATTTGCCCAAATTTTCAATTTCAGGCTTGTACCAGGCAGAAGCATCTAGCTGGATATCCAATCCGTTTGAGGAAAGCACCTTCATTTTCTCAAAAAGTTCTTGCCTTCGTACCTCGTAAATGTATACCTTGTTCCAAGGCGCCACGAGGTGAAAGCCCTCTTCTAGGGGTGGTTTATCGGTGACCACACCTCCTCCGAAACGTTTCCAAAGAACGCCTGCCTCACCGGCCCCGATGTTGACGGCCGATTTTGAAATCAAAATAATGAGTACAATGATTATAAATACTGTGGGGAGCGCAATTTTAGGTAATTTATCCATAGGGTATCTGTTTAAAGTAATCCGTTATATTTTCTAATGAACCATTCCGCAGCAAGGGTTATGGCCAAGAGCCCCAACAATATGCGAAAATCTATTAAAGATACAATATTTTGACGGCCTTTTTGAATGGGCAAAAAGCGTTGATCACCGATAAGTTTTTGAACCAATTCATCAACTTGGTCAGGGTAGAACACATCACCACCTGTATTTGCAGCAAGTTGGGCCAATTTATGGTCGTTGGTAGAAAGAAACTGTGCTTCAAGGTCGAAATCGAGAATCGTGAACTGACCTGATTCTGATAGTCCACTTCCGGAAACTTCTACGGTAAACGCATAGGTACCGGCATCAAGGTCGCTCAAATCCACTTCGTACCGGTTGCCCTTCAACAAGAGGGGAAAGGTGCGGGAAGCTTGGGTCTCAACATTTCTTACCGTTAAGGTGAGGGAGGCGTTTTTGTCAAAGACGAAGGCCTCATCAAAATAGGAAGCGCTGATAAGTGCTTTCGATTGACCGTCGTATATCGGTTCATAGCGCAGCGTAAGTCTTTTTTTACTGGTATTACTGGTCAAGTTGAGAAGTAACCTGCCCATAAGGGCATCAAAAGACTCAAAAGAACCATTTTGTCGGTAGGTCTCCACACGCCATTTCCAAATATCGTTGCCCAACAGCAACACCTCTTTTCTGGGTTCGGTAATGAGGGTCAATAATGGTGTTGGCAAATCTACCCCTCTAATGCGTTGAAAAAAAAGCGGTTCATGTGGTCGAATGATCAAAAGCTCTCCTAAATCAGTTTTAAGCGGCGGGAGATCCGCGGCGGAAAAATCACTGATATCGAAAAGCGGAAAGGCATCGTTTTTAACAGGGAACACATCTTCTGTCTGCTGAAAGTTTTCTTTGGTATAACTGCCTTGCGCCCCGTTCAAGAAATTCCAGTCGGTTTTTTCCCCTGCAATGGTAAACACTCCTACACCCCTATTTTCAACGTATTCAAATATCTTTGAGAAAGAGTTGTCGGGTTGGTACAAGATAAGTACGTCGTAATCATCCAAGGTCGATGTGCTTACATTCGGCTTTAAGAAAAACACCTGACGTTGTTCATTTGATTCGATGGCCCTTTTCAAGGCCGCCATATCAGGATGCAGCACCTTAGAAATAAGCGCCACCCTTGTTCTTTCATCGACCACTTCGATTGCAGCTTGCTTTACATTGTTGGCCACATTTCGTTCGTTCGGCAGCTCACCCATCGAAACCGTAATCGTTTTATTGCCCACATCTTTGGCCTGTAACAACACGTTCAGGTTATGGCTGTTCACCTCAGGGGTAAATGACACGGTTGCACGATGTACGGTTTGGCCGTCCATCGAAACCCGGACCACCGTGGACTTTGGGCCGCGACCCTCGTACACCAAACTGGCCTCAAGGGGGAATTTATTGTTTAAAAAGGCATATCTATTCAGATTGATCCTTTCAACACGAAAGTCTTCGTACTGGGTGGTGTCACCCACCGCTACAGGAAATATGGTCAGATTATCATCGTATGGCTGGTATTGGTAATCAAAACCCAGGTTTTGGTTTCCATCTGTGATTAGCACCAAAGCGGTGTTTTTTTGGTCATGGGCCTGGGAAATACTTTCAATGGCTTCATGGATATTGGTAAAATTACCGTCAAACCCAATACTGTCGTTGTTTGTTAGAGAGGCGTCAAAAGCGTAGTCGAAAACCTCAAAACGGTTGCCCAAATCGTTCTGCGAACGTAGCATCTCCAAAAAAGAGATTGCGGCATCAGTGCCGTTCAGCAATTGTACCGATCGTGAATTGTCTACGGCCAGTACCAAATTTGGTTTCTCAAGATAGTTTTCTTGTTTGACGAACTTTGGATTTATCAATAGTACCAATACCGTCAGCAATCCCAAAAATCTCAAAAAAAAGAGGCCGCCTTTGAGTTTTGACCATTTTGCTTTGTAGAGATACTGCCAATAGGCCAACCCCAAAGAGATTGCTATTGCCAGTACTATCAACAATATGGTCTGTGTCTGCATATGCTGACCCCTTATAGGCCTAACTGATTACGTGAGCATTCCACCATCAACATTCAATACCTGCCCCGTTATATATGCCGATAAGTCCGAGGCCAAGAACAAACACGCATTAGCCACGTCTTCTGGGGTGCCGCCACGTTTCAACGGAATGGCATCGCGCCAGCCTTGAACCGTTTTTTCATCCAATTTGTCGGTCATTTCTGTTTCGATAAAGCCCGGGGCAATGGCATTGCACCTGATATTTCGAGACCCCAGTTCAAGGGCAATAGATTTGGTAAAACCTATCATCCCGGCCTTTGAGGCCGCATAATTTGCTTGGCCTGCATTGCCTTTTACCCCCACTACACTGCTAATGTTGATAATGGAGCCCTTTCGTTGTTTAAGCATGGTACGCTGTACCGCCTTGGTCATATTGAATACAGATTTGAGGTTGACTTCGATAACGGTGTCAAAATCTTCTTCGCCCATTCGCATCAAAAGGTTGTCTTTTGTAATACCTGCATTGTTTATCAATACGTCTATGCTTCCGAAGTCTTCCAAAACCTGCGCAACCAATTTTTCAGATTCTTCATAACTGGCGGCATTGCTCTTGTACGCCTTCGCCTTTACACCAAGGGCTGTAAGCTCATCCTGAAGTTCAATTGCCGGCCCTTCACTCGAGCTATAGGTAAATGCCACATTGGCCCCGTGTTCGGCAAACACCTTGGCGATACCACGGCCAATACCACGGCTGGCACCGGTTATAATCACGTTTTTTCCTTCAAGTAGTTTCATGTCTTTTGGTTTAATGGATGGTATACCCAAATATAAGTTTTGTAAAACAGAAAGGCACAAAAAAATCCCGATACACTCGGGATTTATAATAGTTTTAACGGTATGTCAAGCCATTACTTCCTTGACCTTTCGACCGATATCTGCGGGAGAATCCACAACATGGATACCACATTCGCGCATAATCTTCTTCTTTGCCTGAGCGGTATCATCACTACCACCCACGATAGCGCCTGCGTGGCCCATGGTTCTACCTGCCGGAGCAGTTTCTCCGGCAATAAATCCAACAATCGGCTTTTTGCTGCCGCTCTCTTTGTACCAATTGGCCGCATCGGCCTCCAATTGCCCACCAATCTCACCAATCATGACAACACATTCGGTCTCGGGGTCGTTTATGAGCATTTCAACCGCCTGTTTGGTGGTGGTACCGATAATGGGATCCCCACCAATGCCTATGGCCGTGGTGATTCCCAAACCTTGGCGTACGACCTGATCGGCCGCTTCGTAGGTAAGGGTTCCTGATTTTGAGACAATGCCGACATTGCCTTTTTTGAAGACAAATCCGGGCATTATACCCACTTTGGCCTCACCCGGGGTGATAACACCCGGACAGTTGGGCCCTACAAGCACACAGTCGAACTTCTTAATATAATCATAGGCCTTGACCATATCGGCAACCGGAATGCCTTCGGTAATGGTGATGATCACCTTGATACCGGCATTGGCCGCTTCCATAATGGCATCGGCAGCAAAGGCTGGCGGCACAAATATGATGGACACATCGGCACCTACCTCTGCAACCGCCTCGGCAACGGTATTGAAGACGGGTTTTCCCAAATGTTCCTGTCCACCTTTGCCCGGGGTCACCCCTCCGACAACATTGGTGCCGTATTCAATCATCTGCTCGGCATGGAATGTACCTTCGCTGCCCGTAAAACCTTGAACGATAATCTTTGAATCTTTGTTTACTAAAACACTCATTTTGTACGTTTAGTTTGCTTGCAAAAATATGGCTTGGAGCTCAAAACCAAGCATCAATTATCAATCTTTTTTAACTTTTCGATGATAGTGGGTATCTGCCGAACACCTGCCAATTGTTTCATCTTTTCACGGGCTTCCTCGGCCGGGCTTCCAAAATAGGTTTTGCCACCTTCCAACGATTTTGCAATACCCGTCTGGGCCAAAATAACGGCGCCCTTACCTATGGTAGCGCCACTGGTGACACCTACTTGTCCCCATAAAATGACCTCATCTTCCACCACCACACAGCCCGCAATGCCAACTTGGGAGGCAATCAGGCATTTTCTGCCGATCACGGTGTCATGGCCCACTTGAATCTGATTATCCAATTTTGAACCTTCTTTTATTGTCGTGCTACCGGTGACACCGCGGTCAATGGTGCACCCAGCACCAATATCAACATGGTCTTCAATCACAACGTTGCCTCCTGACACCAGTTTGTCGAAACCCTCAGGCCGGTTTTTGTAGTAAAAGGCATCGGCGCCCAAGACGGTGCCAGCATGAATCGTAACGTGGTCGCCTATAACGCAATCATCGTAGATGGTAACGTTTGGATGGATGAGACAATGTTTGCCAATTTTTACGTTGTTTCCAATAAAGACATTGGGCTGTACTACCGTACCCTCACCGATTTGTGCAGATTTTGAGATACTTGCACTGGCACTCGTAAACGGATTGAAATATAGGGTCAGCTTATTAAAATCACTGAATGGGTCATCTGAAATGAGTAGGGCCTTTCCTTTGGGGCACTCAACCTTTTTGTTTATAAGTACCACACTGGCCTTGGACTGCAGCGCCTTGTCATAATACTTCGGATGGTCCACAAACACGATGTCTCCCTTCTCGACCACATGTATCTCGTTCAGCCCCAATACCGGAAAATCATCTTCACCGATGTACTCGGAATCAATAATACCCGCAATTTCGCTGAGCATATATGGTCGTGGAAATTTCATGCCCTATTCTTTGGCCCGTTCTAGGTATGAACTGTTCGAAGTATCTACCTTTATTTTATCTCCTTCATTGATGAACAAAGGCACATTGATCCTTGCCCCGGTCTCTACAGTGGCAGGCTTGGTGGCATTGGTTGCTGTATTGCCTTTTACCCCTGGTTCGGTGTGTGTTACTTCGAGGATGACACTGGCGGGCATTTCAACCGAAAGTGGCATATTGTCCTCAGCATTGAAAATAATGGTGACCACTTCGCCCTCTTTCAATAGATCCGGGGCATCCAAATTGCTTTCTTGCAATGCAATCTGGTTGTAGTCATCAGTATTCATAAAATGATAGGTATCACCTTCTGAATACAAAAATTGATACGAACGAGTCTCGACCCTGACATCTTCAATCTTATGCCCAGCAGAAAAAGTATTGTCTATGACCTTTCCTGAAGTGACACTCTTCAATTTTGTACGCACGAAAGCAGGGCCCTTTCCAGGTTTTACGTGCAAAAACTCGACTATTTTATAAATGTCGTTATTGTATCGGATGCACAATCCTTTTCGAATATCTGATGTATTTGCCATTTCTGAAAATTAGTTTGTACTGAAATATCCTTTCATAATACCTCGTTGCGAATCCCTTATAAACTGAAGAATTTCATCTCTCTCGGGGGTAGCCTCCATTTCGGCCTCAATAATTTCGGCCGCTTGTGAGTTGTTGTAATGCTTTTGGTAAAGTATTCTGTAAATGTTCTGTATCTCACGGATTTTCTCTGCCTCGAACCCTCTTCGGCGAAGGCCAACGGAATTAATGCCCACATATGACAATGGCTCACGTGCGGCCTTGACGTAAGGTGGCACATCTTTTCTTACCAATGAACCTCCGGTCACAAAGGCATGCCTGCCGATTGAAACAAATTGATGCACGGCCACCATACCCGCCAACACCACATTATCGCCTATGGTAACATGGCCTGCAAGGGTCGAATTGTTCGAAAATATGCAGCCATCACCTATTAGGCAGTCATGCGCTACGTGGCAATAGGCCATAATCAAACAGTTATTGCCGATTACGGTCTTCATTCTATCTGCAGTGCCCTTGTTGATGGTGGCGCACTCACGAATGGTAGTGTTGTCACCAATGTGCACGGTGGTTTCCTCACCTTGGTACTTTAGATCTTGTGGCGGAGCCGAAATAATGGCTCCGGGAAAAATATTGCAGTTCTTACCGATACGGGCACCTTCCATAATGGTCACATTGGAACCGATCCACGTGCCCTCACCAATGGTGACGTTGTTATGGATGGTCGTGAACGGCTCGATGACCACATTCTTGGCAATTTTTGCCCCGGGATGAACGTATGCAAGGGGTTGGTTCATTTTTTAATTATTTTTTACTTTCACGATTTGGGCCATCAATTCTGCCTCGGTCGCCAATTTACCATTGGCATAGGCATATGCCTGCATGTGGCAAATGCCTCTTCGAATCGGAGAAATCAAATCGCAATCAAATATCAATGTATCTCCTGGAACGACCTGTTGTTTGAACCTGACATTGTTAATCTTTATAAAGTAGGTGAGGTAATTCTCGGGGTCTGGCACCGTACTCAGCACCAAAATACCACCGGTCTGGGCCATGGCCTCTACCTGCAAAACACCCGGCATAACGGGTGCCCCAGGAAAATGCCCCACAAAAAAGGGCTCGTTCATGGTCACATTTTTCACCCCGACAACATGTTTGTCTGTCAATTCCAAAATTTTATCGACCAACAGAAATGGGGGCCGGTGGGGCAACATTTTCATGATTTGTGTAACATCCATCAACGGGGGTTTGTTCAAATCATAGTTCGGTACGTTGTTGCGCTTTTCGATCTTGATTATTTTGGAAAGCTTCTTGGCGAATTGGGTATTTACAAAGTGCCCAGGCTTGTTTGCTATTACCTTACCCCTGATACGCATTCCAACAAGGGCAAGATCGCCCACAACATCCAAAAGTTTGTGCCGAGCTGCCTCATTCGGATAGTGGAGTGTTAAATTATCTAATATACCATTGGGCTTCACCGAAAGTTTCTTCTTGTTGAAGGCCTTCTCCAATTTTTTCATGGTAGACTCAGAAATCTCCTTGTCCACGTAAACAATGGCATTGTTCAGATCTCCACCTTTAATAAGGCCATGCTCCAACAACATTTCAAGTTCATGTAGAAAACTGAACGTTCTGGCATTTGCAATTTCGTTCTTAAAATCACTTATGTGCTCAAGTGTGGCGTTTTGGGTACCCAATACCTTGGTGCCGAAATCGACCATGGTGGTCACCTGATATTCATCTGCCGGAATTACTGTTATTTCACTGCCCGTGGCCTCATCTTTATAAGAGATCACATCTTTGACCACAAACTCTTCACGGTCGGCATCTTGCTCTTCGATTCCTGCCTCCTCCAGTGCTTCCACAAAAAACTTTGCCGAACCGTCCATAATGGGAGGTTCAGGGGCGTCGAGCTCGATCAGCACGTTGTCGATGTCCATGCCTACCAAAGCGGCCAGTACATGCTCTGAGGTCTGTATTTTAACCCCGTTTTTTTCAAGATTGGTGCCTCTCTGTGTATTGACCACGTAATTGGCGTCGGCCTCTATAACGGGCTCCCCTTCAAGGTCTATCCTTTTAAAGGCAAAACCATGATTGGGCTCTGCGGGCAAGAAGGTCATGGTTACATTCTCGCCGGTATGCAACCCGACTCCTTTCAATGAAATCGGTTTCTTAATGGTTTTTTGCTTACTGCTTGTCTGTATCACTGTCACTCCGTTTTTCTAGGTCATTTATTCGATTAATGATTTTCGGTAGGTTCTTGAAGTGTACGTATGATTTGTTGAAGTCTCCGTAGTTTATGGCCGGCGATCCCTGCAATACCTCGTCATCTTTCACATTTCTGCCGATACCGGATTGGGCCTGGACCTTTACCCTATCGCCTATGGTAATGTGCCCCACGATACCC
Source organism: Flagellimonas lutaonensis (assembly GCF_000963865.1). Taxonomy (NCBI): domain Bacteria; kingdom Pseudomonadati; phylum Bacteroidota; class Flavobacteriia; order Flavobacteriales; family Flavobacteriaceae; genus Flagellimonas; species Flagellimonas lutaonensis. Next base: position 2,937,327 of record NZ_CP011071.1, on the reverse strand, counting down.
ACTTGACCACCGATAAGACAATTTTTTCCAATTTTGGTAGAACCCGCAATACCGGTTTGGGCCGCGATCGCGGTATGTTCGCCAATCTCGACATTATGGGCGATTTGAATCTGATTGTCCAACTTGACCCCTTTTCGAAGAATGGTCGAACCCAGTGTGGCCCTATCTATAGTGGTACCAGCACCAACATCGACATTGTCTTCCAAGATTACGTTGCCGGTCTGCGGTACCTTGCTATATTCACCGTTTTCATCTGGCGTAAACCCAAAACCATCGGCACCTATAATGGCCCCACTGTGTATTACGCAATTGTCACCTATGATGGATTCTGAGTAGATCTTGGCACCGGCAAAAACCATTACGTTGTCGCCAATGCTGACATTGTCACCAATATAGACATTGGGGTAGACCTTTACGTTCTTGCCAATTTTCACATTATCGCCCAGATATGAAAAGGCACCCAGATAAAATCCCTCGCCATATTCAGCTGTTTCTGAGATGTACGATGGGTTTTCGATGCCTACTTTATTATTTTTTACCTGATTGTAATATTCCAATAGTTTTGAGAAGGATTTATAGGCATCATCAACCTTGATAAGGGTGGTCGAAAGCTTTTGTTCTGGCACAAAATCTTTGTTGACAATGGTAATGGAAGCCTTTGTGGAATAGATGTAAGGCGTATACTTCGGATTCGCCAAAAAGGTCAATGATCCCTTTTCGCCCTCCTCAATTTTTGATAGCTTATGGACGGCCGTTTGAGGATTTCCCTCAACTTCTCCCTCCAGTATTCCAGCAATTTGGGTGGCCGTAAATTTCATCGCTGCAAAAGTAAGAAATTTTGTCAAACGCTTTCCTTGGGGAAACAGAGGTAATATTTTGTTGTGGTAAGCGAGAAAGAGCTAGGATTAATGTGGTCAGAGGCTTTTGTCAGGTCGGTCACCTTTCCGCTTTTTTCCAATATGTTTATTTTTTGGTATTCACTATCATAGGCTTGGTTTTTTACCATACCAGCGAACACAAAATAGGACGCTTCTTCAGCACTCAATGAGTAGTTGTATTTGACCCACTCCAATTTTTTGTCCATTTTCTTTTGCGCCACCGGTTTGTTCTTCAGTTTTATCTTCAGCAACCTTCGATCGAGAAGCATCTTACACATCTTGGATAGTACAAAATCGTCGCTATCCTGCCACTTTTTTATGGCCGATAGTACATCTATATCGTCAAGTTTGGCAAATGTATCTAGTACGGTATCATCAAAGTCTTTCAGGGCAATCGTTTCGTACAAAAAGAACTTCAATGGTTCGCTTGCCTCTAGTTGAACTCCCTTTTCGACCAAATGGCGTGCTCTCTTCAATATTTTCACCAACAGCAGTTCGGCCATTAAACTGGTCTTGTGCAGGTATACCTGCCAGTACATGAACCGTCTGGCCATCAAAAATTTTTCGACGGCATAAATGCCTTTTTCTTCCACTACCAGCCCTTCATCCACTACATTGAGCATGGTAATGAGCCGTTCTGAGTTGATGTTGCCCTCGGTTACCCCCGTATAGAAACTGTCGCGTTTTAGATAATCCATACGATCCATATCCAACTGGCTCGAGACCAATTGATTCATGAACTTTCTCGGATACGTCCCCTGAAAAATTTGTAACGCAATGTCTAACCCACCATCATGCTCTTTGTTCAGGTGCCCCATAAAACGTAACGACAGCTGTTCGTGGGCAATGCCATGGACCAATGAATTTTCCAATGCGTGCGAAAAAGGGCCGTGGCCAATGTCGTGCAGTAAAATGGCACATAAAAGTCCGTTCTCTTCATCATCCGAAATAGCAACACCCTTTAACCGCAACACCTCAATGGCCCGCTGCATCAGGTACATACTGCCCAAAGCATGGTGGAACCGCGTATGATGGGCCCCGGGAAACACCAGATACGACATGCCCATCTGCGAAATGCGCCGCAATCGCTGAAAATACGGATGCTCGACCAGACTGAAAATTAGTTCATTCTGAGTGCCAATAAAACCGTAAATTGGATCGTTGAATATGTTGAGCTTGTTGGTCTGGGACAAAAATGTTTCAGTTTTAAGGTTCAAAATTTCAAGTCCGTAAAGATAACCACTATATGAGTAATATTTCCATTCTCTGGGTCGATGATGAGATTGACTTGCTGAAACCCCACATACTCTTCCTTGAAAAGAAAGATTACCGCGTTACCACTTGCAAGAGCGGCCAAGAGGCACTCGAAGAAATTCGCGATACCACGTTCGATATCGTTTTTTTGGATGAGAACATGCCGGGCATTTCTGGTCTGGAAACCTTGAACGAGATCAAACAGATAGATGCCTCATTGCCCGTGGTCATGATCACCAAAAGTGAGGAAGAATATATCATGGACGAAGCCATCGGCTCACAGATAGCCGACTATCTCATAAAACCCGTCAATCCGAACCAGATATTGCTCTCGCTAAAGAAAAGCCTTGACAATTCGCGCTTGGTCTCTGAGCGCACCACCGCCAATTACCAGCAAGAGTTTAGAAAAATTGCGATGGACCTGTCGATGGTCAATTCTTGGGAGGAATGGGCCGATTTGTATAAAAAATTGATCTATTGGGAACTGCGCCTGGAGGATATCGAAGATTCAAGCATGTTCGAAATTCTGGAATCACAGAAAATAGAGGCCAATAGCCAGTTCGGCAAATTCATCGACAAGAACTATGCAAGTTGGTTCGATGGCGATGATGCCCCGGTGATGTCGCACACATTGTTCAAAAAACTGATAAAATCAGAGATAGAAGACACCCCAACCCTCTTGGTGGTAATAGACAACCTTCGGTACGATCAATGGTTGGCCTTTGAAGATGTGCTCACCAATTTCTACCGCAAGAAAAAGGAGGTGCCCTATTTCAGTATTCTGCCAACGGCTACCCAATATGCCAGAAACGCCATTTTTTCGGGACTCACCCCTTTGGATATGGAAAAACGCCATCCCGATTGGTGGAAGAACGATACCGATGAGGGCGGTAAAAATCTTTTTGAGGACAAATTCTTGGGGGCCCAATTAGAACGCCTCGGCATGAACCTCAAGTGGGAATACCATAAAATCAGCAGTTTGAAACAGGGCAAGCAACTTGCGCAAAATTTTAAATCGCAGAAAGACAACGATTTGACGGTCATCGTCTACAATTTTGTTGATATGCTATCGCATGCCAAGACCGAGATGGAGGTAATAAAAGAGCTGGCCTCGAACGACAAGGCGTATCGGTCATTGACCCTGAGCTGGTTTAAGAACTCTCCCCTACTTGACATTGTGCAGCAGGCACAGTTGTTGGGCATGAAACTGATCGTTACCACAGACCATGGCACCATCAATGTAAAACACCCATCAAAGGTCATCGGTGACCGCGAAACCAGTTTAAACCTGCGCTACAAGACGGGCCGTAGCCTTACCTATGAAGAAAAAGATGTGTTGGCCGCCAAAAACCCCCACAGCATTCATTTGCCCAACATCAATTTGAGCAGTTCGTTCATCTTTGCCAAAAACGATTTGTTCTTTGCCTACCCCAACAATTACAACCATTATGTAAGCTACTACCGCAACACCTACCAACATGGTGGGGTTTCGTTGGAAGAAATGATTGTGCCTTTTGTAGTTTTGGAGGCAAAATAGATTCGCTTTGAAAGAACGTTTTGAATTGCAGCGGTTAGAGGAGATTGCGAACACCGTTATTCATACGGCCTCTTCCAAGATCATTTGCCTATATGGCCCCATGGGCGCGGGCAAGACCACCTTGGTCAAGGCCATCATAAAATCATTGGGTGGCATTGATCGTGGCAACAGCCCTACTTTTTCTTTGGTAAACGAGTACCATGATGCCAATGGCCAGGTTTTGGCCTATCATTTCGATTTTTATCGCATTGACCATATTGATGAAGTATTGGACCTAGGGTTTGAAGACTATCTCTATTCCGGTGCTTGGGTCTTTATTGAGTGGCCCGAAAAAGTTGAGGAATTGCTCGATGTCGGTTTTGACCGAATACACTTACAGATTATCGATGAAAACACCCGGGCCATCGAGTTTTTTCCATCTTAAATTTTTGTTAACAAACATTTTCATTATCTTCCCGCTAGTTCCCCAGAATCGATGAAAGGATTGATTTTTTAGATTAAAAGCAAAAAATATCGATAAACGACTTGTTTCGTATAAAAATTTTCCTACATTTGTTTCTGGATGAATTCATTCGATTTATTAACCAAAAAAATGTACGATGAACACTAGAAAAGTATTTTTTGGTCTTTTGGCCGTAGCCTTTTTGGCCATGGCCGCTGTGTCTACAACTGGTATCGACAAAGATACCTTTGGAGATAAGGTTAGCATTGATAAAAAGAAGTTAACCGACGGCAAAATGTAGACATTTGCAAATTTGATTAAAGGCTTCTGAAATTCAGAAGCCTTTTTTTTTTACAATAATTTTTCCTTTTTAAGGTTATGGATAATAATATATATTGTGTAGGCCTTGTTTGAAAGAAAGAAAATAAAGAGAAAGCTGATTGTCGAGGGGTTGATAGCCTTGTTTATAGCCGTAACTCCCTTACTGTTTTACTACTATAAATATATAAGCCCAGATGCTCAAAGTATAAATCTTTTGGGAATAACTTTTGAAAATAATGGATTTTCAAGTGTTCATTATGCTTTTTATTACTATTCATCAAAATTAATACCTCTACTTCTTCTTGTTATTTGGTTTGTAACCTGCAAGCATTGGTGGTACCATGCCATCTTGATACCTATTGCAATGTTTGCATTTCAGTTTTACCAAGGGAGCCTTGTGGAAGATTCGACTAAGATTGACGAAAACGAAATCCTCTATGTAATCGCGGTGACCATGGTCATCGTGCCCATCGTGTATTTTATCAGGGTCAAGCTGGTAGACAAATACGTACATGGCATCGATCTAAAGGCGATGGACACCGAACTGAAGCTGCACAAAGAAAAAGAGGCCATACGCAAAGAGCTCGAAAAGCTGGAAAGGAGAAGAGAGGCCCTTTCAAAAAAATCGTAAATTCGTCCGTACATAACGGGGCCACCCTTTTTGGTGCCCGCAACCAAACATATGGACCAACCTTCGTCTCCTTTTAGCAAACAGCAACTACTGCCACAGGAAGAAACGCTTGAGGTGATCAAGCAAAAGGGTGAGCTATTTATAGGTATTCCCAAAGAGAACCTTTTTCAAGAAAAGCGTATTTGCCTTACCCCCGATGCTGTCAACGCCATTACGGCCCACGGGCACCGGGTCATGATCGAATCCGGGGCCGGTGAAGGCGCTAATTATAGCGATATCGATTACACCAATGCGGGGGCCGAAATTGTTCGCGACACGAAAAAAGTGTTCTCATGCCCCCTTATCTTGAAGGTAGAGCCCCCTACCCTTCATGAAATTGAACTGCTGAATCCGCAGACCACGGTCATATCGGCCCTACAAATCAAGACCCAGTCAAAACAATATTTTGAGGCGATGGCCAAGAAGCGTATCACGGCCATTGCCTTTGAATACATTCGCGACGATGACGGCAAATACCCTGCAGTGCGATCACTGAGTGAAATAGCCGGTATATCCTCTATATTGATCGCTGCGGAACTGATGGCCGCCACCAATAAGGGCAATGGACTCATGTTCGGTAATATCAGTGGGGTTCCACCGGTAGAGGTGGTCATTTTGGGCGCGGGCACTGTCGGTGAATTCGCCGCCCGATCTGCCCTGGGGCTTGGTGCCAACATCAAGGTGTTCGACAACTCGATCACCAAGTTGCGCAATATTCAGACCAGTTTGAACCAAACCGTCTACACGTCTACCATACAACCCAAAAACCTGTTGAAGGCCCTAAAACGCTGCGATGTTGCCATTGGTGCGGTAAGGGGAAAAGACCGATCCCCGACAATCGTGTCGAGTGCCATGGTAGAAAATATGAAAAAAGGTGCCGTGATCATCGATGTCAGTATCGATATGGGGGGCTGCTTTGAAACTTCAGAAATCACCACCCACAATAAACCGGTCATCGAGAAGTTTGGCGTATTGCACTATGGGGTGCCCAACATTCCCGCCCGTTACCCGAGAACCTCATCCATATCCATCAGCAATATCTTTACCCCATACCTGCTAAAACTGGGTGAAGATGGGGGCCTCGAAAACTCTCTTCGGTTTGACAAGGGCCTACGAAACGGGCTGTATATGTACCATGGCATCTTGACCAACAAATCGGTCGGTGATTGGTTCGGATTGAATTTCAGCGACATCAACTTCCTAATCTTTTGAGTTACCTATGGCTTTTTTGAAACGTCTCGGGTGGTATCTGGTAGGCCTTTCCATAGGCTTGGTGTTCTTGGTATTTTTTCTGAAAAAGAAAACCCAAGATACCGGTCTTGAGTTCTGCTATCTACCGAATTGTAGGGTATTGAAAGACCTACGGTCGAAACCGTTCTCTTTGTCAGACAGGGCGCTGGCGCAAATGGAATCACAAGAGCTGGATACCCTGTTGGTAAAATCCTTTTTTAGGGATGGGGATGTGGATTTCAAGAAGAGTGATACCCGTTCAGGGCCTTGTAAGACCTACTACATCTCAAAAAATATCGAGGAAGCATCTTACACATTGGTAGTAATAAGTTGTGAGAAAGAAGCCATTGTACAAAAACTTAGCAAAGAATAGGGATTTAAATCTTTCTTCTTTCTTTTTCCTTTTTCAACAAAGACAGTTCGCGGGTGGTCTGGCCCGCGACCGAGGTATTCTCTTCAGCACGCCTGATCAGATAGGGCATCACGTCCCTTACCGGTCCATAGGGCAGGTATTTTGCAACATTGTACCCGTGGGCCGCCAAATTGTAGGTAATGTGGTCGCTCATGCCATACAGTTGGCCGAACCAGATCCGGTTGTCGTCAACCGCTATGCCATTGGCCTGCATCAAATCTATCAGTCTATAGGTGCTGGCCTCATTATGGGTGCCGGCAAAAATCGAAAAGGTATCAAGGTGCTCGACCATAAAATCAATGGCAGCATCAAAATTCTCATCTGTGGCCTGCTTTGATTCACAGATCGGACTTTTATAACCCATCTCTTCTGCCCGGTCGTTCTCTTTTTCCATATAGGCGCCCCGAACCACTTTTATACCCACCTTGAATCCTTCGTCCGTGGCAAGGGATTTCAGTTTTTTCAGATAATCCAGCCGGTCCCAGCGGTACATTTGGGCGGTATTGAACACCACGGGGCGTTCGCGGTTGTACTTGCGCATCATCTGCAGGACAATGTCGTCGGCAGCATCCTGCATCCAGCTTTCCTCGGCATCGATCAACAGTGCCACTTCCATGTCATGGGCTTTTTGGCAAATACAGTCGTAACGTTGTACGATACGATTCCATTCTTCCTGCTCTTTTTCATCCAATTGGCTACCGGCACTGACCTTTTCATAAATCTTAAAACGGCCCATGCCGGTTGGTTTGAAAACCGCAAAGGGAATAGCATCCTTTTCCTTTACAAAGTCAAGCACCTCCATTGTCTTTTTCAGGGCAAAGTCGAACTGATCTTCTTTTTCCTTCCCTTCAACGGAGTAATCCAGTATTGCCCGCACCCCCTTTTCGAACATCCTATCGATAACGGGCATGCAATCTTCTTCATTGACCCCTCCGCAAAAATGATCAAATACCGTGGCCCTGATCAACCCTTCAACAGGCAGATGGGCCTTTACGGCAAAATTGGTGACGGCCGTACCAATACGCACCAAGGGTTCGTTGGCTATCAATTTGAAAAGAAAGTAGGCGCGTTCAAGTTCAGAATCGCTTTTGAGCTCAAAAGCGATTGCAGTATCCTCAAAATTGGGCCTCATTTTTATGAATTTTACAACGGATCAAATATAAGGAGTACTTCTTTGCGAAAATCATCAAAAATAATCTTTATTTAGTGCTCTCGATTGAACCCTATACAGAAAACAAATGGCCGATAACGGTGTCTATTTCAATGAGCTGGGGCGTGCCGCCCTTAACCTTCACCTATCAAAGAACAATTATTCAAAAATCTTTGTACTCGTTGATGAGAATACAAAAACACACTGTCTCCCACTTTTTGAGCCCATGTTCGAAAAGAACGAAATCGATGCAGTGTTTACCATTAAACCGGGTGAGGAATACAAGAACATAGAGACGTGCACCACCCTTTGGAATGGTCTATCAAACCATGGGGGCGACCGGAAGAGCCTGTTGATCAACCTTGGAGGCGGAGTAATCACCGATTTGGGCGGGTTCGTTGCCTCGACTTTTAAAAGGGGCATTGATTTTATAAATGTGCCCACTACCCTTCTGGCCATGGTCGATGCCTCGATTGGCGGTAAGACCGGAGTGGACCTTGGGGTGCTCAAAAACCAGGTAGGGGTCATCAACCAACCCCAAATGATTCTCGTTTTTCCTGACTTTCTAGACACCTTGAACAGTCGACAAACACGCAGCGGCTTTGCTGAAATGTTGAAGCACGGTCTCATCAAGGACCACAACTATTGGAGTGTTCTTAAAGACAGTGGCCTCGACGCCGTCAAAGAACATATTGAAAGGTCAGTGGCCTTAAAAAGTGAAGTTGTACAGGCCGACCCCACCGAGAAAGGCATACGGAAAATCTTGAATTTTGGCCACACAGTGGGCCATGCCATAGAGTCGTATTTTTTGGAACATCCTGATAGAAAAACCCTGTTGCATGGCGAGGCCATTGCCGTGGGCATGGTCATAGAGGCCTACTTTTCGCATGTGCTTACGGGCCTTTCAAAATTCGAGCTCCATGAAATTAAGCAAACCTTTGGACAGTACTTTGAACAGGTCGAGTTCAACGACACCGATATCGAAATAATATTGGACTTGCTGAAGCACGATAAAAAAAATTCGCACGGAAACATCAATTATGTACTCTTGAAGAGCATTGGAAAGGCGGTGGCAGATGTCAAAGTTCCCGCCTCTTTGTTCGATGAAGCATTCGCTTACTACAAAGAACCCTGACTACATATACTTTTTTGTTTATTTGACAACTCTTTGGATCGCTGGGTTGCAAAAATTCATAGCTTAGGTGTAATAACCACAAAACCAAACTACTATGAATCGCATACTTATCGATTACAGGAAATTGCCCCACGATGTCGCTTCGCTTTTAATTGAACTTTACCCCCACGGATATGGGGACGAAGACTTGATCGTTCTAAAAAAGCCGAATGGTGAAATTATTGAGGCGGTAGAGGTCAAGACCAACGATACCATTTACTTGGTAAAAATCAGCAAAAGCCTTGCAAACTTTATATCGAACTTTGAGGAAACCATTGAAAAGGAATTGGGAAACCAAGAATCAGAACCCATTTCAAACAGTGAACTAGAGACAGAAAAAGGCTTGGAGCCTGAAGTGTAGATCGGTACTTTCTTCAGGCGATTACAAATACCTTTCTTCCAATATCTTCTGGTGGTGCATCTGATGCCCACAAATAACAAATCCCAAGGCCCTGACACTCATGGGCGAACCACTGGCCAAGCCCTTTCTCAACAAGGCTTCGGGTTCAAAAGAACCAAACAACGAAATCGTAGCATTTCGCACCGTTTCATATTCCCAAATAATCGAGTCTTTGGTCCGCTTCCCGGCATTTGACTCCGGCACATAGCAATCCTGATCGAATCCCTGCAAGGGAGTCGCGTCGTTCCGTGCAAAACGGAGGGCACGATATTGAAATACCCTTTCGGCATCAATGATATGAAGGACCAATTCGGCTACCGACCATTTGTTTTCGGCATATCGATATGGGTATTTTTCTATGGGAATGGCCTGTAGAAAATCAACAAACCGTTTTTTACCCTGGCCAAGGGTATCATTCAAAGGCGCGTTCTGAACCAACTTCACATAGGTACCATAAAAGGGATGGTATTCATCGGCCTTCAAATTATTTGGCAACACCATGATCTGAACTAAATCTCATTGAAGATGGTGTGCATCAAACGCTTTTTGTCGTTGATGCTTTCTTCAAGGGAAATCATGGTCTCGGTTCGACTGATCCCCTCAATATCATCAATCTTGAAGATGATATTTTTGGCATGCGTGGTATCGCGCGCCCTGATTTTACAGAAAATATTGAATTTGCCCGTAGTAATGTGCGCCACCGTTACATAAGGTATCTGGGTCAGGCGCTCGAGCACAAATTTGGTCTGGTGGGTCTTTTCAAGAAAAATACCGACATAGGCAATAAACGAATACCCCAGCTTTACATAGTCAAGGGTCAAAGAAGAACCTTTTATAATTCCGGCTTCCTCCATTTTTTTAACACGTACATGCACCGTGCCAGCAGATATCAACAACTTCTTTGCGATATCGGTAAACGGTGTTCTGGTGTTGTCGATCAACATATCCAGAATTTGATGATCTATTTCATCCAATTTAACCTTGCCCATACAACAGAATTTTCAACGAAAATAATCAATTAAGAAATTAAACTCAATGAAAAGGCATTTTTTTTAAAGATAACACAACCAATGATCAAGAAATAATATGAGCTGCCCCTGTTTTGGTCCGGTGACGGACAAAAATGAAATCGATATGCGTTGCAATAACCCTAAATTTACACCTGTAAACAAAAAAGTTCCCTTTTTTCTACAGTAAATTATATATTTGGTCACAAATGTAAATCGTTATTTACGATTTTCTATTATTTATATATATAAAATTATATATCAATTTATTATAGTATATAATTTAAACTTTTAGTACAATATATTTTCCTCCAATTAACACTGTTTTGTTCCATTTTAAGGAAGAATATATGTATTTTTGTACAGCAAACAATTTACTGTTGTGAACAACGATTTTGTCGAACGCCTTAAGACCCTTATCGATCATTACGAGCTGTCCCCTTCCCTCTTTGCCGACCGGATCGGGATGCAGCGTTCGAGCATTTCGCATTTGTTGAATGGAAGGAACCGACCAAGCCTTGATTTTGTGATGAAGGTCATCAAAACCTTTCCCGAGGTAAACATCTATTGGCTACTGAACGGCAAGGGCAGTTTTCCGGGGCAATCCAAAAATGGTGGGGATGAAGACAACATTGAGGCTTCCCCTCTTCCCCCAAAAAAAATATCCATCTCCGAGGGCAAAAAACCCATCCGTATCGTCGTTTTCTACGAAGACGGCACCTTTGAGGATTTCGAGCCAAAAAAATAGGGATTGCGCATCTTCGAAAGAACAGAATGTCTTTATTTTGCAGCATGATGCGACATTTATTCCTAGTTGTGGCAATAGTGCTCTTAGGGTCTTGCCAACCCCCGCCTGAAAGAAATTGCAAAGCGTTCAGAAAGGGCACCTTCAGCTTTACCGCCCTGGTCGATGGAGCGGAAAAGACCACCATTTTTACGCGGTCTGAAAATATAGAAATCGAAGAATTTGAAGGCGTTAAAGATACTTCATCGATTCGGTGGATAAACGATTGCGAATATGTGTTGAAGAAATTGAACCCGAAAAATCGGTTGGAAGAGAAATCAATTCACATCAAAATATTGACAACCTCAGATAGTTCTTATACATTTGAGTACAATGCCATTGGCGAAAAACAAAAGTTCAGGGGCAAAGCCCTTAAAATACACTGACCATGTTTGAAATTCTTGCTAGTCCGGATGCTTGGGTCGCACTGCTGACTCTGACTTTTTTAGAGATAGTGCTAGGCATCGACAACATCGTTTTCATTTCCATCGCAGCCAACAAACTGCCCCAAAGACAGCAGCGAAAGGCCACCAATATCGGACTGTTGCTGGCCATGGTGCAGCGAATCATTCTCTTGTTCGCGGTTTCTTTTCTGATCGGTCTCAGCAATCCGTTTTACTACATCAACACTTCTTGGTTGTATGTGGGCGTTAGCTGGCAGGCCGTTATCCTGTTTCTTGGGGGGCTGTTCTTGATCTACAAGAGTACCTCTGAAATACATGAAAAGGTAGAACTGCCAGAGCATGACGAAGATGCCCTGAAGGCCAAAAAAATTACCACCCTTTCAAAAGCCATCGTACAGATTATCATCATCGATTTTATCTTTTCCATCGATTCGATATTGACTGCAGTGGGCATGACCAACGGTATCGGCAACAAACCGCAAGATGCATTGGTATTAATGGTCATAGCCGTGGTGATCTCAATTGTGATCATGATGGTATTTGCCAACGGTATCAGGGTCTTTATCAACAAACACCCGTCAATGCAGCTCTTAGCGCTGTCTTTTTTGATTTTGATAGGATTTATGCTGATTGCAGAGGCGGCTCACTTGGGCCATGCCAAGGTGTTCGGTCAAGAAATCGGTGCCATACCCAAAGGGTATCTCTATTTCGCGATTGCCTTCTCCCTGTTGGTGGAGTTCTTGAACATGAAGCTTCGCAAAAAACAAGAATTGGTAGAAAAACATGAATAGGTTGCCATCAACCCTCCACAAATGCTAAAACCGGAAGCTGGCTGGCCATCGTTCCTTGTCGAGTAGTCTTGAAGTCGCTGAATTTTAACGGCTCCTGACCCTGAAGGAGGTTGCCATCATATACCAAACCAACCTATTTGGATGTGCCCTTGTACCCAGCTCCTAGAAAAGGGTAGGCTGTTCGCCGTCTTCCTTTTTCTTCTGCTCAGTGGTTATGTTAGGTGACACGTTTTCTTCATCGACCACCTCAATGTCTTCCGCTTTTTGCGGTTCGGGCGGTTTGTAGGGCAACGGCTCCATCTCGTTGATCTCGAGCACTTTTTCTTTGGTCAATTGATTGCCCATGGCGGTGATGCCCTTGACGGCTATAAACGATTCGAGGTCAACCTCCCAAGGCTCCTTGCGCTCCTCGCCCCGTTTCTTTGTGAAGACCACCTCTGCACGCGGACGGTAATCGGTGAACACCTTTTCCAAATATGATTTAGGGTGGTCGGTAATGATGATTTCTTCCTTATCTGGATTCTCGATCATAAACCTTTTCACATAGAATAACTCTTTCTCACCTTCCCAATAAATGGCGGTGAGCGGTTTTTTGGGATCCCACTTTTCCAATACCACCAAATCATCGTCAAAACGCAAGGTAAGCTCGGGAATCACTGTTTTGACCACCCCTTTCTGGTTGATCAGCAGCAATCTGTCAGAACTGGTAAATTCGCCCAACAGTTCGCCCCTTTCATCAACATTCAGGCGTTGAACGGTCTCATCAAACCATATTTTTCGTGGCTTGAGGGTCGAGAGCCCCTTTTCTTTGAGTTCAATGCGCTTCACTGCATATTTGGTGACCAAGTTTCCTTTGGCATTGCGCCCCTTGATCAGCACATCGGCAAAATCCAAATCCCATTTTAGCTTTTTAATGCTTCCCGTTTGGCGCAGGTGCACCGTAACCACTTCAGCCTCACCATTCGGGTTGGCCGAAAAATACAGCACCTCCGAATTGCTCTTGCCGTTGGTAAGATCGTACAGCTTGTCACGGGTCACGCTTGTTACGTTAAAACGCTTGATATAGCTTGGGCCGCCCCTACCATCTTTATAGATCATGTTGTAGGTGGTACGCTTGTCTTTTTTCTTGAAGACCGCCACATGTATAATGTTCTTGCCCACAAAGGTCTTACTGTCGACCTTGGTGACCATCATCTCACCTTTCTTGGTGAAGACTATGATATCGTCAATATCGCTACAGTCGGTCACATACTCATCGCGGCGCATTGAGGTGCCCACAAATCCCTCTTCGCGGTTTACGTAAAGTTTTGTGTTGCGGATCACCACCTTGGTGGCCTCAATGTCATCAAAAATGCGGATTTCAGATTTACGCTCGCGCCCCGCACCATATTTCTTCTTCAGCTCTTTGAAGTAGTCTATGGCAAATTCGGTAAGGTGCTCTAAATGGTGCTTGGTCTGTGCAATCTTTTCATCAAGGCTGTCAATATGTTGCTGGGCCTTATCCAAATCAAACTTTGAAATTCGTTTGATCCTTATTTCGGTCAGTCTGGTAATGTCTTCCTCGGTTACCGGTCGCTTTAATAATTTGATGTGCGGTTTCAAGCCCTTGTCTATGGCGGCGATGACACCCTCCCACGTTTCTTCTTCTTCAATATCGCGGTAAATACGGTTTTCGATGAAGATACGCTCCAACGATGCGAAATGCCACTGCTCCTCAAGCTCAGAAAGTTGGATTTCCAGTTCTTTTTTGAGCAGATCGACGGTCTTGTCGGTCGAGCGCTCAAGCATTTCCTTGACCCCTAAAAACAACGGCTTGTTGTTCTCAATGACACACGCCAACGGTGAAATAGAGGTTTCACAGGCAGTAAAGGCATACAGGGCATCAATGGTCTTATCGGGCGATATGCCACTTGGCAAATGTATCAAAATCTCTACTTCGGCCGCCGTGTTGTCCTCAATTCGCTTGATCTTTATCTTGCCCTTTTCGTTGGCCTTTAAAATGGAATCGATCAAAGAGGAAGTGTTGGTGCCATAGGGTATTTCGGTGATGACCAAAGTGTTTTTGTCTTTTTGGGAAATCTTTGCACGTACCCGAACCTTGCCGCCACGCATACCATCGTTGTAATTGGTAACATCGATGATGCCCGCAGTTGGAAAATCAGGAACCAGTTTGAAGCGTTGTCCCTTTAAGTGCTTGATCGAGGCGTCAATTAGCTCATTGAAATTATGCGGCAATATTTTGGTGGAGAGCCCCACGGCAATACCCTCGGCCCCTTGCGCCAACAACAATGGAAACTTAACGGGAAGGTTAACAGGCTCTTTTTTGCGGCCATCGTACGAGAGCTGCCACTCGGTAATCTTGGGGCTGTACACCACTTCAAGGGCAAACTTTGACAGGCGCGCCTCGATGTACCGCGAAGCGGCGGCACTATCACCGGTCAATATGTTGCCCCAGTTGCCCTGGGTATCTATCAGCAGCTCTTTCTGGCCCAACTGTACCATGGCATCGGCAATACTGGCATCACCATGGGGGTGGTATTGCATGGTATGCCCCACCACGTTGGCAACCTTGTTGTAACGACCATCATCGAGTTCTTTCAAAGCATGCATGATACGTCGCTGCACGGGCTTGAAACCATCTTCAATGGCCGGTACCGCCCGCTCTAGAATAACGTATGAGGCATAGTCTAAAAACCAATCCTTGTACATGCCCGTGACTTTCGTCAAGGTTTCTTGGTTTTCATCTTGAAATCCCTGAGGCTCGCCGTTCAATTCACCATTTTCTTCCATTCAGAAATATCAACTAATTGTTTTACAATTGGTTTTCTTCTATCAAATCAAGTTCTATTTTAAGGTTTTCGATGATAAATTCTTGCCTATCTGGGGTATTTTTTCCCATATAAAACTTCAACAGATTGTCTATGCTCATGTTCTTGTCGAGCATCACAGGCTCTAGCCTGATGTCGTCACCGATAAAATGTTTGAACTCATCCGGTGAAATTTCACCCAGACCTTTGAACCTGGTAATCTCTGGTTTTCCTGAGAGCTTTTCCATTGCCTGCCTCTTCTCTTCTTCACTATAGCAATAAATGGTCTCTTTCTTGTTCCGCACCCGAAACAGTGGTGTTTGCAATATGTACAGATGGTTTTCTTTGATCAACTCAGGAAAAAACTGTAAAAAGAAAGTGATCAGCAACAGGCGTATGTGCATACCATCGACATCGGCATCAGTGGCGATCACAATATTGTTGTATCGAAGGTTCTCCATAGACTCCTCAATGTTGAGGGCCGCCTGTAAGAGGTTGAACTCCTCGTTTTCGTAAACCACCTTTTTAGACATTCCGTACGAGTTGAGAGGTTTTCCACGCAAACTAAATACCGCTTGGGTGTTGACATCTCGCGATTTGGTGATCGATCCAGAAGCAGAATCCCCCTCGGTAATGAACAAGGTGGTCTCTAACCGCCGGTCGTTTTTCATGTCGCCAAGGTGAATACGGCAGTCCCGTAATTTTTTGTTGTGCAGACTGGCCTTTTTGGCACGTTCACGGGCCAGTTTTCGAATGCCCGACAGTTCTTTGCGTTCTTTTTCGGCCTGCATGATCTTTCGTTGCAGGGCTTCTGCGGTCTCAGGGTTCTTGTGCAGGTAATTGTCGAGGTTTCTGCCGACAAAATCGTTGATGTAGGTTCGAACGGTGGGCAACCCGTCACCCATTTCGGTCGACCCCAACTTTGTTTTGGTCTGGCTTTCAAAAACCGGTTCCATTACCTTTATGGAGATGGCCGCTATAATCGATTTACGAATATCGGAGGCGTCGTAGTTCTTTCCGTAGAAATCACGGATGGTCTTCACCACCGCCTCTCGAAACGCCGCTTGGTGGGTACCCCCTTGTGTGGTGTTCTGGCCATTGACAAACGAGTGGTACTCTTCACTGTACTGCGTTTTGCTGTGGGTCATGGCCACTTCTATGTCGTCGCCCCTTAAATGGATGACCGGGTACAGCATGTCTTCGGCATTGGTATTGTCCTCCAACAAATCTTTGAGTCCGTTCTCTGAATGGAATTTTTCCCCATTGAAGAGAATGGTCAGGCCAGGATTGAGGTACACATAGTTTCTGAGCATTCGCTCGATGTACTCACTTCTATATTTGAATTTCTTAAAGATGGTCTCGTCGGGCACAAAGGTGACCTTGGTACCCTTTCGTCGTGAGGTTTCTTCCAACAACTCTTCGTTCACCAACTCTCCGGTCTCGAATTCGGCTGTCTTTGACTTTCCGTCGCGGGTAGACTCTACCTTGAAATAAGATGAAAGGGCGTTTACCGCCTTGGTGCCTACCCCGTTCAAGCCAACTGATTTTTTAAAGGCGCGGGTATCGTACTTGCCGCCCGTGTTCATTTTAGAGACCACATCGACCACTTTGCCCAAAGGTATGCCCCGCCCATAATCGCGAACGGTCACGGCATTGTCCTTAATGGAAATCTCAATGGTCTTGCCAGCACCCATCACGAATTCGTCAATACTGTTGTCAATGACCTCCTTTAAAAGGATATAGATGCCGTCATCGGCAGAAGAACCATCGCCCAGTTTGCCGATATACATGCCGGGGCGCATACGAATGTGCTCCTTCCAATCAAGGGATCGAATGTTCTCTTCTGTATATTGTGTTTCAGCCACTGGCATTGGATTAACGGTTGCCTAGTTACCTTGGCTACCTTACATTTTTTAATGAATTGCCTTCATTTTTGGTCCAGACCTATCGATAATAAAACGAAGCGGTTGCTTCATTCTCGCTAATATAAAATTTAGGTGCATAAATCAAAATGCAGCCACAAGAAAGTAATCAACAACAAAAATAGGGGTTTTGTTGATAGTCGCTCTTGCCGATACCAAAAAGAAGCCATTTTTGATATCTGGCGACATACCCCAGAATTTTCATACTTGAGGCATGTTTCGGCTATACATTGAACCTAAAATGCATTACATCGCCGTCCTGTACGATATAATCTTTACCCTCGACCCGCATTTTGCCTGCCTCTTTCACTTTGGCCTCGCTGCCATATTTCACATAATCATCAAATGAAATGACCTCGGCTCGGATAAAGCCCTTTTCAAAATCGGTATGGATGACCCCGGCTGCCTGGGGCGCAGTTGAACCTTTTTTGATTGTCCACGCACGAACCTCCTTTTCACCAGCTGTGAAATAGGTCTCTAGGTTCAACAACCTATATGCGCCGCGTATGAGCTTGGCCGAACCGGGTTCTGATAGCCCTAGATCTTCCAAGAACATTTGTCGCTCTTCGTAGGTCTCCAGTTCGGTGATATCGGCTTCTGTTCCCACGGCCAGATAAATGACCTCGGCATCTTCATCGGCCACCGCCTGCTTTACTTTTTTCACATATTCGTTGCCATCGACGGCTGCCGCTTCATCCACATTGCAGACGTACATGACGGGCTTGTCGGTAATCAACTGCAATGGCTTGACAAACTCTGTACGGTCATCATCAGCTACCGATATGGCCCTGACCGAAACCCCTGACTCCAATCCCTCTTTCAATTGGGTGAGCACGGCCGCTTCTTTTTGTGCTTCTTTGTTGCCGGTCTTGGCGGCCCTGCTTACTTTATCAAGCCTTTTTTCAACGCTTTCAAGGTCACGCAACTGAAGTTCTATATCGATGGTTTCTTTATCCCGTATGGGGTCCACTGAGCCATCGACATGCACCACGTTATCATTGTCGAAACACCGTAGCACATGAAGAATGGCATCGGTCTCTCGAATGTTCCCCAAAAACTGGTTGCCAAGTCCTTCGCCCTTGCTTGCACCTTTCACCAGACCTGCAATGTCCACAATTTCGACCGTGGCGGGTACTACTCGCTGCGGGTTTACCAACTCTTCCAGTTTTTCCAATCGTGGGTCGGGCACGTTTACCACCCCGATGTTGGGTTCAATGGTACAGAACGGAAAGTTGGCACTTTGTGCCTTCGCATTTGACAGACAATTGAAAAGTGTCGATTTTCCGACGTTGGGCAATCCTACGATTCCGGCTTTCATAAATCAGCGTTTGTTTTCATTTCCGTGCAGACGAAAATCTTTTATTCCTCTACTTAAAAAGGCTGGCGAGTAAAAGTTCAGACTTTTAATTCGGGCGCAAATATAAGTTGAAGTTTTAGAATGGCAGTAATTTACCACCACACTACACCCGATTGATGGCAAAATAGAAGAACAGTACCAAAATGGTGATGAACGCCAATATGGCCACTACAGAAAGTAGGCATCCCGCCTGTTTCCAAAAGCCATTGTATTCTTTTTCCTTTTCCATTAAAAAAGTCGGGGATTACAGATCTGGCAACGGAATTTCAAGTATTGTACAATTATTCCTCTGGGTGCATAAAGCGCTGCTTGCCCAACAGTTCTTCTTCGGTTTCTACATGGTCATCATCGGGCACACAGCAATCTACCGGGCAAACCGCAGCACACTGGGGCTCTTCATGAAAGCCCATGCACTCGGTGCACTTATCAGGGGCGATATAATAGATCTCATCGCTGATGGGCTCTTGGGGCTCTTCTGCATTGACGGCCTTGCCATTGGGCAGCACCACCTCTCCTTTCAATGAAGTACCGTCTGCGTAGCGCCATTCATCGGCACCCTCGTAAATGGCCGTATTGGGGCATTCAGGTTCACAGGCCCCACAGTTTATGCATTCGTCTGTAATAATGATTGCCATGTTTTTCTTTTTATAAGCGCCAGGTTTAGACCGGCATCCGTATTTTTGTGCAAAAATAACCCCTGCCTAATTGGATTACAAATTTAATGACCGAACACGCCCAAATATTGAAAGCTTTTGTTAAACTCGGTGATTTTCTTACCGAATTTTGTGAAAATGGCAACAATGCAGCCTTTGAAACCCTGAACCGGGCAATACGACTTGCCGAAGAGCAAAACGGCTGGTTTACCAAAGAGAATATTCTTTTTGCCCTTCGACAATGGGGCGAAGCATTGGGCGAACCACCACTGAAAAACTGGTTGTCGCAATATGGTATTTCACAAAAATCCAGTCAAAAGACCATAGCCATCATCATGGCGGGAAACATCCCTCTAGTGGGTTTCCATGATTTTCTCAGTGTATTGCTGACAGGTAACAAAGCGCTGTGCAAACTATCATCGAACGACACCACGCTGGTGCCCGTGCTGGCAGACTATCTAATTGACCAAGAACCAAGTCTCAACGAGCGCATTGAATTTACAGAAGGCAAAATACAGGGTTTCGATGCCATCATCGCTACGGGCAGCAACAATACGGCCCGCTATTTCGAGTATTACTTCAAACAATATCCGCATATCATCCGCAAGAACAGAACCTCTGTAGCCGTGCTTACCGGGGATGAAAAACCGGAAGACCTCAAGGCTTTAGGGGATGATATTTTTCGATATTTCGGTCTTGGTTGCCGAAACGTCTCAAAGATTTTTGTGCCCAAAGGCTATGAGTTCGACACTTTCTTCAATGGTATTTTCGACCACAAAAAAGTAATCGAACATCACAAGTACGCCAATAACTATGACTACAACAAGGCGGTCTACCTGATGAGTGCCTTTAAGATTCTGGACAACGGATTTCTTATCTTAAAGGAAGACAACACCCTGCACTCGCCCATAGCGGTGCTCTTCTATGAATATTATTCCGATCTCAAAGAGCTTCATCAAAAGTTAAATGCAAAAAGGGGTGAGTTGCAGTGTATTGTTGGCCGAACGGGCATAGTGGGTGAGATCCCCTTTGGGCATACGCAAAGGCCCAAACTGAACGATTATGCCGATGGGGTCGATACCCTCGATTTTCTGTTGCGACTGTAGCCTACCGTGTTATTCAAGACAGTTTTTCGTTCCATCAAAATTTCAGACCTTTAGCCCTTAAATTTTAGGTACTCAAAAATTCGGCATAGATGAAAAAACACAATTTTAGTGCAGGGCCCTGTATACTGCCCAAAGAAGTAATGCAAAAGGCCGCCGAGGCGGTGGTCGAGCTTGATGGAATAGGTCTGTCACTCATAGAGATCTCGCATCGGAGCAAAGAATTTGTGGCCATCATGGAAAAGGCCCGGTCATTGGCCCTGGAACTTTTGGGACTGGAAGGAAAAGGCTATTCGGCGCTTTTTCTACAAGGTGGGGCGAGCACCCAATTTCTGATGGTCGCCCACAACCTACTGAAAAAAAAGGCTGGATACGTGAATACGGGAACGTGGAGCTTAAAGGCAATCAAAGAGGCAAAACTGTTCGGTGAAGTGGTCGAAGTGGCCTCATCGCAGGACCAAAATTTCAACTATATACCCAAAGGGTATGCGGTACCCTCTGATCTTGATTACCTTCACATAACCTCCAACAATACCATTTTTGGCACCCAGATAAAGGAATTTCCGAAAACCAATGTGCCGTTGGTATGCGACATGAGCTCTGATATTTTTTCACGTCAATTGGATTTTTCACAATTCGACCTCATCTACGCCGGTGCCCAAAAAAATATGGGTCCGGCCGGTACCACACTGGTTGTGGTCAAAGAGGAAATATTGGGCAAGGTAGGGCGCGAAATTCCTTCAATGCTCGATTATAAGGTGCATATTTCAAAAGACAGCATGTTCAATACCCCGCCGGTGTTTGCCGTCTACGTTTCAATGCTGACCCTACAATGGCTAAAAGATCTGGGCGGTATTGCCGCAATTGAGGAAATCAACGAAAAAAAGGCGAATTTGATCTATTCTGAAATAGATTTGAATCCGGTATTCGCGGGAATTGCAGCCAAAGAAGACCGTTCAAACATGAACGCCACCTTCAACATAACCGATGAAGGCCTAAAGGAAACCTTTGAGACCATGTGCAAAGAAGCCGGCATAAGTGGCATCAGCGGGCATCGGTCCGTTGGTGGCTACAGGGCCTCGATGTACAATGCCATGACCATTGAAAGTGTGGGCGCATTGGTCGATATCATGAGCGAACTCGAGAAGAAGGGATAGTTCAATGCTGAATGATACATTGTGATTTTTTTCTGTGATAGCAGAAAAGGGTTTGAGTTTGTCATACAAATCGTTCCATTTCAAAATTGTCAGAACCAGTCAACCCAACACGTAAAATATAACCTTTATGACCAAAATATTAGCCAACGACGGAATCTCTAAAGCAGGCCAAAAAGCTCTTGAAGAAGCAGGTTTCGAGGTGTTGACCACCAAAGTGGCCCAAGAACAACTGGCCAATTTTATCAATGAAAACAATATAGAAGTACTCTTGGTGCGTAGTGCCACCAAGGTGCGCAAAGAGTTGATTGAGGCCTGTAAAAACCTGAAACTGATCGGACGTGGCGGCGTGGGAATGGACAATATTGATGTCGGGTACGCCAAGTCAAAGGGGCTTCACGTTATCAATACGCCGGCAGCCTCGTCTGAATCGGTGGCCGAGCTTGTGTTTGCCCATTTGTTTGGAGGGGTACGCTTTCTGCACGATTCTAACCGAAACATGCCATTGGAAGGCGACAGTAGGTTCAAAGAATTGAAAAAAAGTTACGGGGCAGGCACAGAACTACGGGGGAAGACCTTGGGAATAATCGGTTTTGGCCGTATCGGGCAGGCCACTGCCAAAATTGCCCTAGGTGTGGGCATGAGGGTCATGTACCATGACCTGTACGTTTCAGAGGCCACCATTGAACTTACTTTCTATGACGGCCGTACGATGGAATTTGAACTAAAAAGCGAACCAAAGGAAACAGTGCTCAAAAATTCTGACTTTATTACGGTTCACGTACCCGCCCAGAAAGATTACGTACTGGGCAAAAAAGAATTTGAGATCATCAAACCCGGTGCCGCCATCATCAATGCGGCCCGTGGCGGGGTGGTAGATGAGATCGCTTTGGTCGAGGCATTGGAAAAAGAGCGGGTCTCTTTTGCCGGGCTAGACGTGTTTGAGTCTGAACCCCGACCAGAAGTGCAACTGTTGATGCACCCAAAAGTTTCATTGACGCCACATATTGGGGCCGCCACCAGTGAGGCACAAGACCGAATAGGGCTCGAACTGGCCTCCCAAATCATCAAATTGTTGAAATAAGGCCGTTTTTGGTCCGTAAGTTCTTGCTATGCAGTACTTTTTCGTACATTGTCGGTTCATTCTAAACACTAATCACAATGTCAGGATTACTCGATTTACTTAACAGCCCCATAGGCAAACAACTCATCAACGGCACCGCACAGCAGACCGGGCAGCCTGAGGACAAAACAGCCCAGGTTCTTAGCATGGCCCTTCCCGTTTTAATGGCTGCCATGAAACGAAATGCCTCAACACCGGGCGGCGCACAGGGCCTTTACAATGCATTGAACAGCAAACACGATGGAAGTATATTGGACAACCTCGGCGATCTTTTCAGCGGAGGGGTCAACAAAGAGGTCGTAGAAGATGGCGAAGGTATTTTGGGGCACATACTTGGGCCCAAAAAACCACAGTTAGAAAATGCCCTGAGCAGTAGAACGGGTCTTGATTCGGGTTCTGTGGCACAAATACTGAAAATTGCGGCCCCCATACTTCTTGGCTATTTGGGAAAAGAGACACGCCAAAAAAACATCAACGATCCACAAGCGCTCAACGGTCTACTGGGCGGATTGCTGGGCGGTGGCAAAACTGCGAACAGACAGCAATCACTGATAGAATCGTTTCTGGATTCTGATGGTGACGGCAGTGTATTGGACGATTTGGCAGGCATGGTCTTGAGCGGCAACAAAAGACGTGGTGGCCTTGGCGGAATGCTCGGCGGGCTTTTCGGAAAATAATGGCCCCTATACAATGACCATATTTAACAAAGCCGTTCAACCCAATGAACGGCTTTTTTAGTATCTTATATGGCACAGGTTTTGCACTGAAAAAGAAAAAAGAAATGAAAAAGATAGTCTTACACACACAGGCCCTTTTGTTGGTGGCCGTCTTGGTTTTGGCCGGTTGTACGGCCAAAAAACAGGTTGGGCAAGAGACAGTCAAAGATGAAACGGCCCTGGAGATTTCAGAAAAAGAAAAAGAAGTATTTGAGTCAGGCGAAGAAAAACCAGTTGAGATTGCCGATGAAGAGTCGAACTATGAAATCATTATTCTCGACCCGGGGTTCTACACTTGGTTGAACAGTATTGCCAAACCAGAAGGGTATTACTCCCAAAGCTTTTTGGAAAACCGCAACCAGATATACGTAATGGAATGGAACCGAAGGGTATTGCTCCCCATGCAGTTCAGTCCCAATCTGTATGAACTGCGAATTGATTATGACCCCGAGATCGATTATGGCTACGAGGTCAATTATAAGTTGTATAATTACTTCATTTATTTCCAAAGAAAATACAACCAACGGTTAGGGCCCTTTCTTCCTCGTATTTAATGGTTATTTTTGCCATCTATTTGCTACAGCAGGATGGAAAAAATTAAAAATCGTTGGGATATTGTCCAAAACTGGCAATTACTGTTTCCCGTTTTAGGGGTTATTTCAGTGGGCGCTACGGCCTATATGCTGTCCAGAAGGCTATTGCACCTTTTCGAGCTCAACAACACGGTTTTTGAATGGGTCTTTACCCTCGGGGTGGCTGCATTGGGCTATTTTATAATGGTACGGTTCTTTCTCTGGTGTTTTAAAAAGCTCGATAACCGATGGCCGGTAACCTACCGTTGGGAGATGATTGCCATTTTTATCGTCTTCGCCATTACCGGCAGTGCTTCCGCAAAACTGGCAGGGCCTTTGACCGATTTGATAGGCTTGCAAAATGGGAGCATCAGCGGTTGGATCTATTGGCCCGTTCGGATACTGCTTATTTTCCCCATTTATCAAGTGCTCTTGGTACTGGTCGGTTGGCTGTTCGGCCAATTCAAATTTTTCTGGAACTTCGAGAAGAAAATGCTGAAGCATATGGGGCTCGGTTTTTTGTTGCCCTAAAATTATGATTCCCTTAACATAAGCTTTCTTTTTAAAAAGATTAGTTTTGTGCTAAATGGTGGAATTCAAAAGAATAGTGCCCATACTTCTCTTTTTGGCCTTGATGTCCATCAAGGTGTCGGCCTTTCATGTCTATGCCCACCAAGATAACGATAGCCAAATCGAAAATTGCGAATTCTGTGATTTGGCCATCGAAAACCAACAGTCTGAACACACACCGACCTTTACTGTCGCCTTGGATTTTCAACCTCCTGTTGAAATAAAAGAATCCAAGCTTTACGGCAAAAGCATCAATTTTGCCGACAACACCTATCGCTCAGGTCTCTATTCCAGACCTCCACCGGTAATTTGATTACGCTTTCCCAGCTTTTCAAGCCACGTATTGATCTTTGACCCGAACAAGGGATAAAACATTTTAAACTTTATGAAATCATTGTTTTTCGCCATGCTTTGCATTGGTGTTACATATGCTGTAGGGGCGCAAGAGTGCCAAAATATTCTGACCGGCAAGGTAATCGATTTTCACGATAAGACACCTCTTATGGGTGCCACAATAATTGTTCTCGATGAAAATATCGCCACCATGTCCGATGCTAACGGCCGCTATACAATTGCTGGCCTTTGTGAGGGTAGCTATGAGTTGGAAGTATCGCACCCCGAATGCTCTACGCTCTTCATACCCTTGCAAATTGATGGTGACACTACCTACGACATCAAATTGGAACACCATTTGGAAGAGCTCCAAGAGGTCAAGGTCATCGGCGATGCCCTTTACGACCAGACCAATTCTGCACAAGAAGCTTCGCTCGCCTTGTCAACATTGGAGCAATACAGTGGTGGCAGTCTTGGTGAGGCACTAAAGGAAGTCGGAGGGGTATCAAGCTTGAACACGGGGGCCAACATCGTTAAACCGATCATTCATGGGCTCAACGGCAGCCGTGTGTTGGTGCTCAACGACGGAGTGCGCATGCAAGATATGGAATGGGGTGCCGAGCATGCACCCAATATCGACATCAATGCCGCAGGTTCCATTACCGTGGTCAAAGGGGCTTCTGCGCTACAGTACGGTGGCGATGCAATCGGGGGCACCATCATAATGGAACCACGAAGAATTTTCATGAAAGACACCCTGTTCGGCAAAACGTTGGTCAACGGAATATCAAACGGCAGGGGTGGTGCCGTTACATCAGAATTGTCTCGGATCTACGAAAATGGCTGGTATGTCAAGGGCCAGGGTTCTTATAAACGCCTGGGCGACCAAGAGGCTCCCGATTATATGCTGTCAAACACCGGCATACAAGAAATTGGCGCCTCGTTAGAAGCCGGAAAAAATCTTTTCGAGTGGGGGTTCAATACCCGCTATTCGTATTATGATGCTGAAATTGCCATTCTACGTGCCTCGCACATCGGCAATGTTGATGATTTGATTCGTAGCATCAATAGCGGCCAGCCCGAAATCATTGGGCCGTTTACCTATGACTTGCAAAACCCGAGGCAAAAAGTAGCCCATCACTTGGGCAAATTCGAACTCTACAAGCGTTTTGAAGGAATGGGCAAATGGACCTTTCAGTACGATTTTCAGAACAACCGAAGATTTGAGTTCGATGTTCGGGTTGGCGATGACCGCGATAAACCCTCCATAGACCTTGAATTGACCACCCATACACTGAATACCGACTTTAAATGGGATGCCAATCGAGATTTTCAGCTACATGCTGGACTTATGGGCCGCTATCAAGACAATTTTGCAAATCCTGACACGGGTGTACGCCGTTTGATTCCTGATTACGAAAAGTTTGATTTCGGTGGATTTTTGATTTCAGAATATCGCCTGAACGGATATTGGAAGCTTGATGCAGGTATTCGTTATGATTTTTCCCGCATCGATGCAAAAAAATTCTACCAAACCTCTCGTTGGGAAGAACGGGGTTACGATGTGGATTTTCCCCAATTTATTATCGATGACCTGGGCACAAAACTGTTGACCAATCCTGTTTTCGATTTCAGCAACGTTTCTGCTACGGCCGGCATCCAGTTTTCCAAAGACAACAACCGAACGTTCCGTTTTAATTATGCATTGGCGCAACGTGCGCCCAATCCCTCAGAGATTTTCAGCGATGGCCTGCACCACTCTGCGGCCCGTATCGAATTGGGCGATTTGCGCATTGGCAGCGAAACATCTCATAAATTTTCGCTGTCATACGAACGCCAATTAAAAAACTGGGGGTACACATTGGAGCCCCATGCCAATTTTCTCACAGACTTCATTTTATTGGAGCCATCTGGGGTCGAATTGACTATCCGGGGTGCTTTTCCCGTGTGGAGCTACCGACAGACCAATGCCCGTATTTTAGGGGTTGATGCCTCAGCCTATGTAGATTGGGCCGAGCGTTGGCAGACCGACCACCGATTTTCACTCGTAAAGGGCAACGATACCGAAAGTGACCAAGCGCTCATCAACATACCGAGTGCCAGTCTGCGGAACAGGCTGACCTATTCAAGGCCCGAATGGAAAAATTTTGAACTGTCTTTGCGCAGTGATTATGTGTTCAGGCAAAACGAATTTCCGCCGAACATTACGGTCTTTTCTCCAGAACAGCAAGAAGATGTTCTATTGGAAATAAACACCCCGCCAGATGCCTACCACTTGTTGGGACTGTTTACCAAAATGGAATTTCCGTTGGGCCAGAAAACCAAAATGACCACATCGCTTACGGTGAACAACCTATTGGATACAAATTACAGAGACTACCTAAACCGTCAGCGCTTTTTTGCCGACGATTTGGGCCGAAACATAATAGTACAAGTAAAGTTTAATTATTAACACTAATTCTATATCATGAAAACAATCAAATTTTTATCAATGTTTGCCTTGGCAGGACTTCTATTCACAGGATGTTCAGATGATGATGAAAACCCTGACCCAATCAATGAAGAAGAAGTGATCACCACCATGACCGTGACACTTGTGCCTGCGGGCGGAGGCACAAACATTACATTACAGACAAGAGATTTGGACGGTGATGGACCAAACCCTCCAGAAGTTACCGTTTCAGGAGACTTGGCGGCCAATACCACCTATGGTGGTGCCATTGTATTGTTGAACGAGACCGAAACCCCTCCTGAAAACATTACCGAAGAGGTAGAGGAAGAAGATGACGAGCACCAATTCTTTTTTGTAGTGGGCGGCGGTCTTGACGCTACTATAGAATATGGCAATTTTGATGGTGACGGCAATCCGCTGGGCACGCAGTTTACGTTGACCACTGGAGATGCCAGTTCAGGCTCTCTGGCGATTACGCTTCGTCACGAACCCAAAAAGCCAAATGACGGCACCTTGGCCGATGCTGGTGGCGAAACCGATATTACACAGACATTCAGTTTGAATATTTTGGATATTGCCCCATAACCAACATACAAGTCCAATATGAATGGGAGCGGATTTTATCCGCTCCCTCTTTAACCATGCGGATTTATAAGACAAAAAAGCGGTTTGCAATTTTGTTGA
Organism: Flagellimonas lutaonensis; assembly: GCF_000963865.1. Taxonomy (NCBI): domain Bacteria; kingdom Pseudomonadati; phylum Bacteroidota; class Flavobacteriia; order Flavobacteriales; family Flavobacteriaceae; genus Flagellimonas; species Flagellimonas lutaonensis. Next base: position 2,909,427 of record NZ_CP011071.1, on the reverse strand, counting down.
CAACGATACTACTGTTTCAGTTGTCATATCATGCCCTTCATGTCTTTACCCATCATGAATCTGATTTCCCCATCGGGCATAAATCTCCCGAAACCCTAATCGACAAAACATCCTTCAACTGCGAACTATGTGCTAAATTGTTGGGGCAAACACTTTTTTTCTGGGTTTTTGCTACCCCATTAGTGGCCCATACCGTTACCACCGTAACCATATTAAAAAAGGTTTTGGTATTCAGGTCAAAGGTCGGCACAATCTATCTTCTTAGGGCCCCTCCCTTTGTCCCGTTTTGTTAAAAGCTTTGAGCTGTTTCACGAAAACACCCACAGCGTACTTTGACATTCAACATTTTACACCCAAAGTTCTGGTTGTAAAATGAACTTATGACACTATAATTATTAGATACTTCGTTATGATCATTACCGATAACCTTACAAAAAAATATGGTGCCCAAACCGCTTTGGATCACCTGAACCTCCATGTAAAAGAGGGGGAGATTTACTGCTTGCTCGGTGCCAACGGTGCCGGTAAAACTACCACTATCAATCTATTGCTTGGTTTTATTCAGCCCACTTCCGGCAGCGCCTTCATCAACCAATTGAACGTACAGGAAAATGCCAGAGCCACTAAAAGGTTTTTAGCCTATATACCTGAAAACCTGATGCTGTATCCAAACCTCACCGCCATTGAAAATTTAGATTATTTCTCGGGAATAGCAGGCAAAAAGCTCAGCACCTCAGATTTAAAGGGAGTCCTTGAAGAATCCGGTTTGCAGTCTGAAGCGTTCAACAAGCGTATCTCAACTTTCTCCAAAGGGATGCGCCAAAAGGTTGGCATTGCTATTGCCTTGGCAAAAGATGCCAAGGTACTGTTGTTAGACGAACCAACGTCGGGGTTAGACCCAAAGGCCAGCAATGAATTCGGGCTGTTGCTTCAAAAATTACGGACCAAGGGTGTGGCGACCTTGATGGCCACCCACGACATCTTTCGGGCCAAAGAAGTAGCCACCCAAATTGGCATCATGAAAGACGGCCAATTAAAACAACAGTTCGTTGCTGATGACATTACCCTCTCACAGCTAGAGAAGGCATACCTCAACACAGTGGATTATAAAGAGTTAGCCGTATGATTTCAAAGACGTTTATAAAGGAAACCAAAGAGCTGCTGCGTGAAGGCCGGGTTCGCATCTCCTTTCTCATTGTGTTATTGCTCATGGGAATGGCCATATGGATCAGTAGCAGACAATACCAAAATGTAAACGAGCAATATGCGGCGGCAAAAACTGCAGAACGTGCTGTTTGGGATAACCAAGGCGAAAAAAATCCACATTCCGCGGCGCATTATGGCACCTATGCCTTTAAGCCGAAATATCCGTTGTCATTAGTGGACCAAGGCGTGGACAAATACGTGGGCACCTCTATATTCTTGGAGGCGCACAATCGCAACGAGGCACAGTTCAGTGCGGCTGCAGACCAAACGGGAGTGGCCCGTTTCGGAGATTTAACACCAGATTTCATCTTATTGTTCATCATCCCTTTGCTTATTATTCTATTAGGATACAACAGCTTTACAAAAGAACGGGAAATGGGAACGTTGACCCTATTGAAAAGCCAAGGAATCTCCAACTGGAAATGGCTGTCAGGAAAGTGGGCGGCCCTTTTCTTGCCCATCTTTATCATAACGACAACCTTATTTTTATTGGCCGGATTGTTATTGAGCAACCTTGATGATTTTGGAGTGTTCAATTGGAGCTCACTCTTGGCAATGTTCTTGGTGTATATTGGTTACTATATCATTTTCATCAATATCGTGCTGTTTATCTCTGCGCGAACAAAAAAGTCAGGCATTTCGCTGGTGGTATCGCTCTGTGTGTGGATTATTGCCTGTTTGGCCGCGCCCAAGGCAGCAAGCAACATTGCTGAATCAAAACACCCTTACCCCACCCGCCAAGAATTTGCGGCCAATATACTCAAGGATAAAAAAGAGGGGCTCGATGGCCATAATCCTTGGAGCAAAGAAGCCAAGTTGTTGGAAGAAAAGGTGCTCAAGGAGTATGGTGTTGATAGCCTTCACCAATTGCCCTTCAATTTTGATGGCTATCGCATGCAAAAGGGAGAGGAGCACCAAGCAGAAGTGTACTTTAAGCACTACAACTACCTAAAAGACCAATATAACAACCAGTCTAAGGTATATCGAAGTCTAGCCGCTATATCACCCTATCTGCCCACGCGTTTTTTAAGTATGGCCATCGCCCATACCGATTATGCCACACATTGGGATTTTGCCGATGCGGCAGAGGAGTATCGCATTGCCACCCAAAAGTTTTTGAACGACAATTTTGCCGAAAACTCATCATATGGTGATTGGAGCTATAAGGCTGATGCAAGTGTGTGGAAAGATTTGCCCGCCTTCGAATACGATCCGCCCGAATTGAATTCCACTCTTTCAAGAAACAGTTCGAACCTGATGATATTGGGTATCTGGCTGTTTGCCTCTTTCGGGCTATTGTTGTTCAATGTTAAAACCCTATGACCATGCTATCATACAATTTTAAATACGAGTTAAGGCTGCTGTTGCGAAGCCGATGGATACAATTATTGAGTGTAATACTGTTACTACTTTTCGGGTTTTCGGCCTTCAACGGCAAAGAAAAAGTAGCCAAACGAAAGGCTGATATCACTGCCGCCCAAGAAGAGGTCAAGCAGAATGATGCCATGATGCTCAAACTACTGGATTCAGTGGAACGCGGGCTAAAGGTAAGCGCATCACCTTGGACAATTCCCTCCAGCCCCATGGCAGTGGGCAATTACCATCCGCGAGTGGCGGCTATGGAGCCCCAACCTTTGGCATTTATCTCAACAGGGCAAGCCGACCTGTTCACCCATTATGTAAAGCCCACCGTATCAGGTGATGACTTTACCCTCAACTTCACAGAAATGACCAGTCCGGTACAGCTATTGTTCGGCAGTTTTGACTTGGCCTTCGTCATTGTTTACCTATTGCCACTGCTCATCATAGCCTTTTCATACAATGTGCTCTCTTCTGAAAAGGAAAGTGGCTCATTGCGTCTGTTAGCGGCACAGCCCATCGGAATACAAAATTGGGTACTACAGAAACTAGGGTTACGATTTTTTTGGCTTTCGGTCTCGGTCATTGCCATATTGATTATCATTTTTTTTGCTGTTGGAGCGAACCCAATAGCCCATATTGGTATGTTCTTCACTTTGTTGGGCCTAACGCTTGCCTATATGCTCTTCTGGTTTGCCCTGGCCTTCTTGGTCAACCTTTGGGTGGGCAGTTCAGCCAAAAACGCAGTGGCACTACTGGGGCTATGGGTGATCTTTGTACTGTTGGTGCCCTCGGTGCTCAACCAATTGGGCAATACGCTCTATCCCATGCCTTCACGCACCTTGATGTTAAACGAAATGCGCTCCCTAAAGGCGGATATTACCAAGAAACAAGATGAAATATTGGACAACTTCTTACGTGACCACCCAGAATATGCCATTAACGATTCTACTCAAAAAAGAAGTTTCTGGCACGGCTACATCGCTTCACAGCAATTGGTCAAAAAAGAATTGGCCCCCGTTGTGAATTCATACGAAGAACAACTTCAGAACCAACAAGATTGGATCGGGAGGTTTAAGTGGCTCTCCCCAGCGATCATTGCCCAAGAATCCATGAACCAAATGGCGGGCACGTCTACGAAAGATTATGAAAGTTATAGAAAACAGGTTGTGGGTTTTGCAGAAGAATGGCGAAAACATTTTATGCCTTTCCTGTACAACAACCAAAATTTTTCAAAAGCTGATTACCCTAATCTTCCAAATTTCACATTTAACAAAAGAACACAATCACAATGGTCGGCTATCCTTATTCTTTTGGTGATTTCCACCGGTTTGTTGGGTATAGGGCTTTTGGTTTCAAAAGACCTCGAAAAAATCGGTATTTTAAATCAGGGATGATATGAAAAAGATTCTAACGGTGATCCTTTTCATGGTCTGTCTATCTCTTTTCGCCCAAGAAAAGGAAACCGACAACTTTCCCCCTCCTGAAAAACCGATAACCATTAAGGCTTCTAAAGCAAGCGGTGCAATCATGGTAGATGGGCGATTGGATGAAACCGACTGGGACAAGGCCGAGCCCATTACCGATTTCTTTCGAGTAGAGCCGGTGCAGGGTGGAAAAATCAAAAACCCCACAGAGGTACGCATTCTATTTGATGATAAAAATATCTATTTCGGAGTCTTCGCTCGCGATTCCATGGGCAAGAAAGGCATTCGTATGCAGGATTTGAGCAGGGATTTCAATGGCCTTGAAAACGATGTTTTCGGTATTCAAATCGACGCACAGAATACCAAACAATATGCCATTTCCTTTCAAACCACCCCTTATGGAAACCAACAAGACGTCCAAAATTTCAATGATAATAACCGGGATGAAGACTGGAACGCACTATGGCGCGTTCGCACCCAACGTACCGATCATGGGTACTATGCTGAATTTGCGATTCCCTTTAAATCCATTCGATACGATAAACCTGAAGATGGGGTTCCGGTGGAATGGGGCATCACATTTTTTAGATTGGCCCGTAAGGACTATGAAAAGACAGTCTTTCCGGCCATACCTCAGTCATTCTCAGAGAATCGTATGACCTATGCGGCCAAGCTTACGGGTTTGGAAGTGCCGCCTCCTTCTGCCAACATCCGTATCGAACCCTATACGCTGTACCAATATGATGAAAGTCGAGAGGGAAACGTTTTGGCCGATAAATTGAACAACCCAAAAATCGGAGGAGATGTCAAATGGGCCATCAGCCCCAATGCAGTGCTTGATTTGACCATCAATACCGATTTTGCACAAGCAGATGTAGATCAAGCTGTCAATAACTTGGAGCGGTTCAACATCTTTTTTCCGGAAAGGCGACAGTTCTTTTTGGAGAATTCCGGTATTTGGGCAGGAAGCAATAGCTCCTTTGTCCGCCCCTTTTTCAGTCGTACCATTGGCCTTTCAAACACTTTTAATGCAGCACCTGCCCCATTGGATGCCGGAGCCCGATACACCGATAGAAATGAGAAGCGCACCATAGCTGCCCTCGCCGTTCGCCAACGGGAGACCGATGATAGCCCGAGTGCCACATTTGGCGTTGCTCGGTACACCCATAACTACGGCAAAGAAAACAATATAGGTGCCATGGTCACGTATCGCAGGGATGATTCATTTGATGAACTGGGCCTCTCTAGTCAAAATAACACAACGGTTTCAGTTGATGGGCTGATTCGGCCCAAAAGTGAACTATCTATAACCTATTTACTGTCCGCTTCAATCGATAGTGAAACAGATGAAGCCGGATATGCCGGACAATTTTTTATTGGTAATACAACGAACAAGTATTACTTGGGTTACCTCAATAATTTTGTAAATGCGGCCTATGCACCAGATATGGGTTTTGTACGCCAAAAAGACGTGATGTACCACAGCCCGGGCGGGTACGCTATTTTGAGGCCCAAGGCGTTGCCCTTTGTTCGCAGGTGGGATCCCGGAGTGTTCTTCAACTACTACCATGACTTTGAGAATTTTGGAAATTTTCAACAGGCCAGCATATACATTTTCCCTATCTACACTTGGTTCAAGGACAACAGTTTTCTAGAGGCCTCCCTTACCCCTACGTGGCAGAACATCAATTTTAATTTCGCTCCATTGGGATTGGAAATCGAGCAGGGCGATTACAGTTATACCCGTTATACGCTGCGCTATAATTCTGACCGATCAAAAAAGTTTTCAGGGTCGATTCGATATGACTTTGGTAATTTTTACAATGGTGTTAGAAACTCTTTGACAGCTGGCTTGCGCTACGCCCCCATACCCCATATTGCTTTTACTGCTAACTACGAGAACAACAATATCAACGGGGTCGGAATCGCACAGGAAAACCTAGATACCGATCTGTACACGGGAAGTTTACGATTGGCATTGAATCCGAGGGTGCAGTTATCAACCTTTTACCAATACAATAGTTTTGATGAACAGGGCCGTTGGAACGTGCGTTTCAGTTGGGAATATATGCCGTTGTCTTTCATATATCTCGTGTTCAACGATACGCAGACCAACATCTTTGATCCAGTGCAGCAAAGTACACAGTTTATCAGTAAGATAACCTTTTTAAAGCAGTTCTGATATGATGGGCCGGTCTCTCACATTCACTTTAATGGCCATGCTGCTAATTTGTTGTCAAAGGAAGGCATCGAAAAAATACGACCCTTCCCAAATTGACCGGGAACGTATCGATATGGTCTTTGGGCATGATGTGTCAAAGGTTTTACTGGACCATTTATATATTGTTGTGGATAGCCTAACCTATGCGAGGCTGACAACAAACCGAAATTTTAAAAATAACTATGCCTCCCTAGATATTGGGCTTCCTGATTTTAAGCCATTGAACGGCACTACATCTACATGTTATTTACGAGGACATAAACATTACATTGAAATATTGGGTCCGCAGAACACGTACGGTGAGCCCATTGGCAAAAGTGGTATCGGTTTTTCACTACGCAATAAAGGAGAGTATTTTCATTTGGGTGTTACGCCCAAATTGAAGCGGCCCGGCACCCCTTATCTCAGTATGTCTGAAACAGTGCATATGCCATTTGGAAAAAATAGCGCAACTTGGTTCAAGGCATTTTATACCCCCAGTGAAGGCACCGCGTTGCAAACTTGGTACGCATTCTACAATCCCGCTTTTTTGGATAGTCTACACCAAACGGAACATCATGAATACTCTCGAGAGGAATTTTTAAAAAATTCATACAGCAAGAAACAGCTTTTTCAGGGCATACGATCCATCGAAATGACCTGTACACCAAAAGACTACGAACGTATTGCTCAAGAAATGCGGCATCTAGGATGCGCGTTATGGGAAAAGAACGATAAAACTCTGACCATCGCCAGTGGTGATGTCATCATTACGATCACACCTTCGAACAGTATCAAATTTAGCCGTATCACCCATATTCGATGTGTTTTGAACGCCGTGGATACCAGCGTCACGCAACTTGGCAATCTTACGATTACCAACAAGGGCACCGAATCGATTTGGAATTTGGAAAACCTATACGAAGATTAATCTTAAAAAATAATTGATAAACACTAAAAACTAAAAAAATGAAAATGAACACATCAAAAGTATTTGCTACAATCATGTTCTTGGCTTTGGCGATCACTTCCTGCAAGCAACAGAAAAAAGACGCCGACAACGAAACGGTTTCGGAAGTCGAAACCATGGAGGAAAAACCTAATTCGATTACCTTAGAGAAGTTGCAGGGCTCGCCTGCCTACGAAAATGCTTCCTTGGTTTTGGAAAATCCCGATAGCGGTAAAATTGCCCAGGGAGGCGAGGTTGATTTTGCTTTCGCGGTCAATAACTATGAGTTGGGCACACAGACCGAAGGCCCCAATGTAGAACTGCTGGCCAATTCAGGCAAGGGGCAGCACATCCATTTTATCTTGAACAACCAGCCGTATTCAGCGCATTACGAGCCTACCTTCAAAAAGGAAATTCCTGATGGCGTACACCATTTAGTGGCCTTTTTGAGCCGTTCGTACCACGAGTCGGTGAAAAACGAAAATTCCGTCGTGGTCAGAAAACTTGAGGTCGGGCCGAACGCAGAGGATACCCTTGGGTTGGACATGGAGGCCCCTACCCTAATCTATAGCCGGCCCAAAGGGGAATATTCAGGGGCGGACACAAAAAATGTTTTGTTGGACTTTTTTGTGCTCAATACCACACTTTCAGAAGATGGGGATAAAGTACGGGCCACTATCAACGGAGAGGAATTTATAATCGCCGAATGGGCGCCCTATATCATGACCGGGTTGCCGATGGGCGAAGTGACCATACAGTTGGAGTTGTTGGATCGCGAGGGCAACCTGATTCCAGGGCCGTTCAATAAAGTCGTAAGAACGGTCACATTAAAACCGTAAAGGCTGTTTCCGAATAAGAAATCAAATCCATTAAAAAATCATCAATGAAAAAATTACCTGTAACGGTGTTGAGCGGCTTTCTCGGAGCTGGAAAAACCACTTTGCTGAACCATATTCTGCATAACAAAGAGGGGCTTAAGGTAGCCGTCATTGTCAATGATATGAGCGAGGTCAATGTCGATGCACTACTTGTTGAAAACGAGAACACGCTCTCCCGAACCGAGGAAAAACTCGTGGAAATGTCCAATGGCTGTATCTGTTGCACCTTAAGGGAAGACCTGATGGTCGAGGTCGAAAAACTGGCCAAGCAACAACGCTTCGATTATCTGATCATCGAGAGTACCGGAATTTCCGAACCCATTCCCGTAGCGCAAACCTTTAGTTTTGCCAGTGAAGACGGGCAAATCGATTTGAGCCGATTCAGTTATGTGGATACCATGGTCACCGTGGTCGATGCCTATAATTTTCTAAGGGATTTTTCGAGTCCTCAGTATTTGACCGACAGGGATCTTACGAATATTGAGGGTGATGACCGAACCATTGTCAATCTGTTGACCGATCAAGTGGAGTTTGCAAACGTGATTTTGTTGAACAAGGTCGATTTGGTCACCGAAGCGGAACTACGGAATCTATATGATATTATACATAAGCTAAATCCCAAAGCGCGAATACTCCCAACCCAAAACTCCAAAGTACCATTGAACGAGGTAATCGATACGGGATTGTTTGATTTTGAGGAAGCGGAAACCTCTGCTGGATGGATCCAGGAGCTTGAAAATGAACACATCCCCGAAACCGAGGAATATGGAATCGGCTCTTTTGTGTACAGAAGGCGTAAACCCTTTCATCCACAGCGATTTTTGGTGTTTGCCCAACAGCAATTTCCACCAAACATTATTCGTAGCAAAGGCCTGTTTTGGTTGGCCTCACGGCCCGATCAGGCCCTTATCTGGAGTTCGGCCGGAGGATCGCTGAAAACCGACCCTGCCGGTGTCTGGTGGGCCTCGATGCCATTCAGCGAAAGAATCAGTTACGCCTCTTTTGTCAACAATCAAAAAATGATTGAAGCAGAATGGGACGTTACTTTTGGCGACCGTAAAATCGAATTGGTATTTATTGGGCAGAACATCGATGTGGATAAAGTAACCCAGCAGCTGGACGACTGCCTGCTTACCCAATCCGAACTTGTTCAATGGGAAAAGGGGCAGTTTGACAAAAACGACGATTGGCCTGTTGCACGTGCCTATGCCCATGAGTAATCGAAATGAACGAGACATTGTAATGAAAAGAACACAATTCGTTCGGAACCTTTTAGGATTTAGCATCTTACCATTTTGGGGATGTCATTGGCAGGATAAAAAAGAAAAAGCATCCTTAGCAAATGCTGTTGTCAGCTCTGATAAAGAGGAGAAAATACCTGCTAAACTAAAAGAGGAACTGATTGCGGCATGGGTAAGATCGGAAGAAATGACGCTGACAAATGTCGAACAGATGCCCCCCGAGCTGTTTACTTTTAAATATACCCCAGAAGCCATGAGTTTTTCCGAACAATGGCGGCATTGTGTTATCTACACTTGTGGACAATTGGCGGACCGAGCGGGAATTGAAAATCCGTATGAAAACGTGAAACTTCCAGTACAGATGCCCAAAGAGGATGTCATCAAGGAACTAAAGAATATGTATGCCCATGTTCGCAAATCGATTTCTGAATTATCAAATGAAAAGCTGCTATCTGATTGCGAATTTGCCGGGGAAACCATTCCTATTTGGCGTTTGTTCTATGCCATGGAAAACCATATCATCCATCACCGTGGGCAATGTGTGGTTTATTTGCGCTTGAAGGGGGTTGTACCCAAAGGATACTATGGATGGTAAGATTTATCTAGATTTAAGCCTTTTCTAGTAGATGCAGTTTGTTCATCTTTTCAATCAAATCACCCGTAATGGCCACTACCGCCGGCTTCGGAATGCCATCTGCATCAAAGGGCCAGGTACTGGTCGGATTCTTGAGATCGGAAGTCTGCTCTCCGGGATGCTGTACACTCAAAAACAGGGTTTTTCCATCGGGGGAAAACCATGGGCCGGTAAGCTCGGCATCATTGGGGGCCGAAGCCAGACGAATGACCTTGCCCTCGTCTTTTCCATGGCGGGGCACCACAAAAAGACTGTTGTTCTTGAACGGCATATAGGCCCCGTCTTCCTTATTCATCTTGCTGCCCGACATATCGGAGGTAATCCATAGATTCCCGGCCATGTCAAAGGCGAGGTTATCGGGGCAGGAAAAGCCATTTTTCTCGCCCCCTGCCATATAGGTTGAGGCCTTAAAAGTCAAGGCATCATATTGGCCATCGGTCTCTTCGATTTTCAAAATTGATCCGTGGAAATCTCTTTTTTCATAATTATTGGTCAAAGACACGAAAATGTTTCCTGTTATGGGGTCAATCTCAATGTCTTCGGGGCGATTCAGTTCGGTCGCCCCCAAAATCTTGGCCGCTTCCCTGGTTCGCACCAACACTTCGGTCTGATCCTTAAAACGTTCCTTCAATTTGGGTTGGCTTTCCCAATCAAGCGATAACCATTTCCCGTTGACAGTATCGGCCACGTAGAGTGTACCTTCTTTTAAAGAACCCGGTTTGGTCGATACGAATTTGTACAGATGCTCGTTGTTTTTATCATCACCTGTATAGGCGACCACTCGTTTGTCCTTCAGTTCGTAGAGCGTACAACATTCATGGGCAAACCTGCCCAGGGCAATATGCTTTTGGGCCGAACCGTCCTTGGGGTCCACCTCGACCACCCAACCGTAATGCTCCGGTGGATAATCATAAAATTTTTCCCACCCCTGTGAACTATCGCGGTGTGCGGGTCGGCCATCTTGATCATAAACGGTTTCCCCGAAAAAACTATCGTAATTCTCCTCACAGCTTAAAAAGGTCTTCCAAGGGGTGATTCCGCCCGAACAATTGCTGTGGGTACCGATGACCGTGGTGGCCCCTTTGATGGGGTGGTCCCAATTGAGGGCAATGGGTGTCTTGGCCGTGATTCGACGGTTATGTGGGTCGTTTTTTACGATTTCCCATCTTCCATTGGTCTGCTTTATACGTACAATACTGCCCCCGACATGGTACATTTCTTGATCTACCTGTTCCTTGGTTCGGTGTGCATTGGGATTTTCGTATTTGTGGCGATCAAACCCGGAAACGAACAGCGGGTTGACATATTCATGGTTGACCCACAATAGGCCATCGGTAGGATTGTCATCGTCAAAGGGAATAAAACAGGTAAAATCGTTGTTGAAACCAAATTCGTCGTTCTCACTGATTTTATCGCTCCACCGGACAATCACGTGATAGTCCATCCCTTTGGCCAACAGCAGGTCATCTTTGTTTGATGGTGAAAGTCCCTCGATGGTCAATTGTCTTAGCCTATCCAACGCTTGCCCATTCGACTTCAAGCTCTTTTCAGTTGGGGTGGCCAAATTACCGCAGCCCGCCAAAAAAGGTGGAATAATGACAGTTCCCGCACTGGCCTTACCCAAAAAACTGATAAATTTTCTACGATTATATGCCATGATTACCTTTTATTTTTACCAAATACCAATACGCGTTTTTCAGCAGTTGGCACAGATACCCTTGATGATGGTCTGCACCTGTTTTGTTTGAAATCCTCTCGGAAGCTTCGGTTGTGCCGGTAACAGCCCGTCTACACAATACACAGTTTCACAGCTTTCACAGACGAAGTGGGCATGTTCGTCACCTTTTACGGGCAACTGCCCAAATGCATATTTGCCGATACCTGAATGGTCGTTGATACTGTGGATCAGCCCCGCTTCTTCAAAAGCAGTCAGATTTCGGTATAAGGTCGATTTATCTGTTGCCACTGACAAGGCCTCTTTTACATCGGCATAGGACTGTGCATGTGGCGTTTTGACAAAATGTTGGAGCAAAGCCACTCTCAGCTTTGTTCTTTTTAAACCCTTTTGCTGCAACAGATGTGCTGCTTGCTGATTGTTCATAGTGTCTCTTTTTGCTAGTCAAGACGCATGGCATCTGCCTTTTCAATACGATAATAATATTGGTTGGGGTCGTTCTGGTTTAAGCGTAAAACACCTTTTACCGACAACAAAGCATCCATTTTGAACAGTGGCTTGTCTGAAAACTCGAGCCCTACTACCGTTTCTGGGCCTCCATTACCACAAAAAAAGCACGAGGCCATCGGATTCTTCGAAAGCATATATATAGATTGATTGCCATCCAACACTAGAAAATAACCCGTTAGAATGACCTCTTTGCCCTCTAATTCAGCTATTTTTTGAGAAAACTGGGCCTTGGTGAATCCGAAAAAAGGGTCTTCCGTTGATTGTGCTTGAAATGAAATGCCTTTTGAAAGATCAGACCAACTCAGCAAGGTCTGGGTCTTGGCATTCGTTGCCATTAAAAACAGCACTATCAATAGACAAAAACGCATACTTTTAGTTTACCAGTTGGCCCGTGGCCTCTTTTAAGATATAATTACAATGGTCAACATCATTTCTATTTAGTTCTAGCACACCGGTAACAGTCACAACCTGGTCTGTTCTGAACGGGGGCTTTTCCTTGAAATCGACCTCTATAATGGTCTCTGGCCCAGCAGCTCCGCAGAAAAAACAGGAGGCCATAGGGTTTTGGGATACCAAGAAAACTTCGCCGGTTCCTGAAATATCCAAGAAATAGCCGGTGATGCTAATCTTTTTGCCCCTATAGGATTGTATCTTCTCTCCAAACTTGGGCATCAAAAAATGTACATCGTACTTTTTGTTATATACGGGTTCGAAATTGACATCAGCAAAATCTTCCCAAGTCAATCTCGACTGGGCAAAAATAACTTGACCCATAATAAGGCAAGTTATAAAAAGAAATAATTTATGCATCGGACAATGTTTTAGATATATTGAGTTTAAAGATGGATGTGGAAGCCAAAAAAACCGCAATAACGGCAATGAACAAAGTTGCCCCCATCAATAGCACCTCCAAAAGATTGGGGCCATTTATCTTTAAGAGGTATCCATATCCGGCTTCAATATACCTTGAAGCCATCACCAAGGCCAAACGGCCCAATAACCACCCGAGGACGAACCCAAAGAAGGCCAACAATAAGCCTTCAAGCAATACCAAGTACAGTAGCTTTGCCGTGCCCAAGCCATAGGTGCGAAGCAGGGCCAGTTCTGGTCGTCTTTCGCGAATGGTCTTTAGTAGGCTGATGAAAATGCTGAAACCTGAAACCAATAAAATGGCAAGGGCAATACCGTTGATAGTCTTTGCCCCAGAGCCCAATAAGCCCATAAGGCGCTGTATTTCGAATCCGGGCAGGGATGCCTGCATGTTGGTGTTTTCATTGATAAAACGGGGCATTTGTACCAGCCCCAATGGACTTTTAAATTTGACCAACAGTGATGTTATCTCAAGTTCATCGTCACCATGCTCGTGGGCTTCCCCATCGTCGGTATGTTCCTCACCTTCATGGTTGTGATTATGGGCCTCATCGCCATGACTGTCTTCATGATGTTCATGTGTTTCCTCTTCATGATCTTGCGTTTCATCATGTTCCCCATCTTCGTGCGCATGGGCATCCCAAATACTTTCCAAATTGCAGACCAATAAGTGGTCAACCACTGTTCCTGTTGGCTCCAATAGGCCCACAACGGTATAGGGATGCTCATCATGTGCTTCGGCATTGGCAGCCGCCAAACCATGTGAGCTGGTTATCTTGTCACCTATTTTAAGTCCCAACTTTTTGGCCACGTTGCTACCGACAACCACTTCAAAAGACCGTTCAAAAAAACTTCCCTCTGCCAAAGTGGCCTGATAACTTTCAAAATAGGTCAACTCTGTACCCAAAATACGGTACCCCTTGTAATTGTCTCCGTAAGAAACCGGTATAGCCGATTGCACAAATGGATGTTTTTCGATCCGCTCCGCTTCATGCAACTTGATATTGCCGGTTGGGGCATCAATATGTAAAACCGAGGACAGTACCAACTGCAACGGGCTTCCCTTGGCACCTATAACCATATCAACGGGCGCAATGTTCTTGTCTAGTTGCCCATTCAATTGCTTGGTGAGTTGCAGTATAAAAGTGACCAACGATATGCTCAAAACCAAAAGCAACAGACTCAAAACCAAGTTCAGTGGTTTTGAAACCATGTTTCGATATGCCAAATATCCTAGGTTCATAGCTTCATTTGGTTTGAAAAATGTTGTGTCACCCTTTGGTCATGGGTAATAATTACAAGGCTGCTTCCACACAAGTTGGCCTCTTCCAGTAAAAGGCCCAAAACCTGTTCACAATTTGAATCATCTAAATTAGAGGTCGGCTCGTCGGCAAAAACAACTTTCGGTCGATGTATCAATCCTAGCGCAATGGCCAAGCGCTGCTGTTGCCCATGGCTCAAGTGCGCTACCTTCTTTGTTAGATGGTCAGCCAGTCCCAATCGTTCTGCTATGGCAATTCTACGCTCTTTTTCCACTAGCTTCTTTGGAAAATGCTGCCGCAACCTTAAATTTTCTTCAACGTTCAATGACCTGACATAATGATACTGCTGAAAAATGAGTCCGATGCTAGCCCCCCTAAATTTATCTAAGGCCTTTCGGCCAAGGGAAGTTATTTCAACCCCATCAATGGATATGGTTCCCCTTGATGCTGGCAATATTCCCGACAACAAATGCAACAAAGTGGTCTTGCCAACACCTGAGGGCCCTAAAACAAGTAAATGTTCTTTGGAATTTAGAACGATATCAGGGAAAGCAAAGGATTGGCCCTCCGGGTATTCAAAATTTAAATCAGTTGTTTTGATCATTGCACAAAAATATAAATAAATGTAAATGCAACTAGGTTGCATTTAAAAATTTTAACCTATTTTTGCGCTTTATCTAGAAAATTTTAAAAAAACATGAATACCCTGCTAGTACATTCAAAATCTGATTTAATCGGAGCAGTCGCGGGCGCACTTTGCCTAGTTCATTGTGTAGCCACCCCATTTCTGTTCGTGGTACAGGCCGGATTGGTCGAGCATGGTCACAGCCATCCGCTGTGGTGGGGTCTTCTCGATATCGTGTTTTTGGGCATTTCCTTTGCCGCCGTATGGTGGTCGGGCAAAATGACCTCAAAAAAGTGGATGCGAAACGCGCTTTGGGTGAGCTGGGTGGTTTTGGCCCTAATCGTGGGCAACGAGAAATTTTCTTGGTTACCAATTGCTGAGCAGGCCATATACGCCCCTACTGTTGCACTTGTCTTACTTCACCTTTATAATCGTAAGTATTGCCATTGCCAGAACGATGCCAGTTGTATCGAAAAATAGATGCTTTTTGAATAATAAATGCCGCTATGCCATAAATTATCTATTACTAGCGGCTCTTTTAAGTTAATTTAACCGATTGTTATTCAAAAGTATCGGCACTATCAAGTTTTGCGAGAATTGCCTCATGCTCTTTTTGCATCATTTCATGCTTTTTTTCCATTTCACTTTGCTCTTCCATCAATTTTTTATGGGTATCGATCATTTCAGTGATTTGGGCCTGCATCTCTGCAGCCGACTTCTCACCAAATCCTTTTTTGAGTTCTTGGTGCGCTTCGATGATTTCATCATCGCCCTTTAAAAGAGCATCATGTTTCTTTAGAATGGCTTCGTGCTTGGCAATGTCTTCCATAAGGCTTGAATCTTGTGCTTGCATTGCCTCCATGTTAGATTTGAATTCTTGATGTTTCTCTGACATCTGGGCGTGGGTTGCCTTAAAATCAGCATGCACTTGCGAAATGCTGTCATGCTGTTGTTGCAATTTGTCAAATTGTGCTGCCAGTTCTTTTTTTTGGTTGTCACAACCTACCAATAGAAGGATGGACAATACTATATAACCTAACTTTCTCATACCATGTTGTTTTAAATGTTCATTTTATAAGGTATGCTAAGTCAGCATTTGTGTTTGCTGATATAGAACTATTTTTGATCGATTTGCCCATAAATCGAATTGAAATGGTAATGGGCATCAATAAGGGGTTAGTTACCCTTTTTAAACAGATAGGTATAAATCCAAGTCAAGGTAAAGGTAGGCACCACATCCAACCCGGGAATCAGCTCCTCTATGAACGTAATGATTCCTGCTGCCTGCCCCACTTTTCCTTTGTACAAGCGCGTCATCAGCCATCCGGCGATGGGGGCCCAGATCACATCGGAAAAATCACCGATAAACGGAACCACGAACGATAGCATTCCTATGCCGTCCAACAATATACTCAGTAAGAGCTTTTGATACTTCTTATCGTTCTTTTCGCCCATTTTGGAAATTTAGAAAATAGTAGCGTACCAAAAAAACAACTACGAAAGATCTGAACTGATCAGTTTTAGAAATTCGTTGCGCGTTTCTTCGTTCTTGAAAGATCCCCGAAAGCCAGAGGTTGTCGTAACGGAATTCTGTTTTTGCACACCGCGCATCATCATACACATATGCGCGGCCTCTATGACCACCGCCACACCTTGTGGTTTCAAGGTATCATTGATGCAGTCGAGAATTTGCTCGGTCAACCGTTCTTGCACCTGCAATCGTCTGGCGAACACATCAACGATACGCGGCAGTTTGCTGAGCCCGACGATATGGCCATTGGGTATGTAGGCAATGTGCGCCTTGCCAAAAAAAGGCAACATGTGGTGTTCACAAAGCGAGTAGATTTCAATGTCTTTTACGATCACCATTTCGTTGTACGATTCTTTGAACATGGCACTTTTTAGAATGGCCGCCGCATCTTGGCGGTACCCCTGGGTCAAGAAAAGCATGGCCTTGGCCGCCCGTTCAGGCGTTTTTACCAGTCCCTCACGGTTGACATCCTCCCCTATTTCATCGATGATTTTTGAAAACCGTTCCTTTACCTCGTTGGTGATCTTGATGTTATATTCCTCTAAATTCTGGTATGGTGCCATATCAACTTTTAACTGTATTGAGTTTATCTGCAAATGTCGAAGTCAATTTCTTGATCTTGGGGTCGATGATGAATTGACAATAAGGTTGCGAACGGTGTTCGTTATAAAAATTCTGATGGTCTTCTTCGGCCACATAAAAAGGTTTCTCTTGCGAAACGGCCGTTACTATCGACGCACCAAAAACATTTTCTTTTTCCAATTGGTTTATAAAGGCCTCGGCCTCGTCTTTTTGTTTTTCTGAAGTATAAAATATTTCACTTCGGTACTGGGTGCCCACATCATTGCCCTGTCGGTTCAATTGGGTCGGGTCGTGGGTGGCAAAAAATACTTCCATCAATTCGCGAAACGTTATCTCACTTGGATCAAAAGTAATCTTTATCGCCTCTGCGTGGCCCGTTCTACCCGTGCAAATCTCACGATAGGCCGGATTTTTGATGTGCCCGCCAGTATATCCGGAAACCACTTCCTTTACCCCACGCAACCGTTGAAAAACCGCTTCGGTACACCAAAAACAGCCCCCAGCAAAGATGGCTGTCTCTAAAGAGTCTTTATTTTGTTTATCCATTTAAAATAAAAGTTGAACAAATTTAACCATTAGGGAACTCTGCCACCCTAATTATTCGTTAAAGTTTGTAGTCGGAAAGATAGTGCAAAACTTATTTTCGTGCTGATTTTTTGCAATGCAAGGGAATGATTACTTTCACACAGCGAACATCAGAGCTATGATCAAGGCCTCGAACATCAAAAAAAACTATGGCGACCTGCAGGTACTAAAAGGGGTCGACATCGATATCAAAAAAGGTGAGATTGTCTCGATTGTTGGTCCATCAGGGGCCGGAAAGACCACCCTGCTGCAGATTTTGGGCACCCTTGACCTTCCCTCCAACAAGAAAGAGTGCCAATTGCAGATCAACAATGTCGATGTGCTAAAATTAAATGACAAGGGCATGGCGCGTTTTCGAAACGACCATATCGGGTT
Source organism: Flagellimonas lutaonensis (assembly GCF_000963865.1). Lineage (NCBI taxonomy): Bacteria > Pseudomonadati > Bacteroidota > Flavobacteriia > Flavobacteriales > Flavobacteriaceae > Flagellimonas > Flagellimonas lutaonensis. The sequence continues at coordinate 2,891,518 of NZ_CP011071.1, read as the reverse complement.
CATTTTTCAGTTTCACCAATTGTTGCCCGAGTTCACGGCACTTGAGAATGTGTGTATTCCTGCTTTCATCAAAAAGACCCCGAGGGCAAAGGCCGAACAGCGCGCCAAAGAATTGCTTGATTTTCTGGGTCTTTCGCACCGCCATGACCATAAGCCCAACGAGCTTTCAGGTGGTGAACAGCAGCGTGTGGCCGTGGCAAGGTCGTTGATCAACAATCCCTCCATTGTTTTTGCCGATGAACCCAGCGGCAACCTCGATTCTGAAAGTGCCGACAACCTTCATCAACTGTTCTTTCAACTGCGCGAAGAATTTGGCCAGACCTTTGTAATAGTCACCCATAACCAAGAACTGGCCGATATGGCCGACCGAAAACTCACCATGATCGACGGATTGATCGTATGATGGACCTATTGCGAAAAATATGGCGGTTTACCAAAAAAACAAGATATCAGCAATATAAGTATCCGCCAAGATTACGTAAGCGTCTCTTTGTCAATTTGTTGGGAACAAACCTGTTGGTTGCGTTCTGTTTGGGAATGGTGACGGGGATTTTTGAAAGCATCACTGGATTTGACCCTGGCGAACATATGATGGGCGAACTTTTTGATGAACCGCCCCTCTATATCTTTTTTCTGGTCGTCATATTTGCCCCATTGGTAGAGGAGGCCATTTTTCGGGGACCCTTGATATGGTTCAGAAATTCGAAATATTTTCCATGGGCGTTCTATATTTCAGTGGTGCTGTTCGGCGCCGTACACCTGTTCAATTTTGAGCAGTACAATGAAACACTCTGGGCGGCCCCTTTGCTTGTTTCCCCACAATTGTTCACAGGTATCTTACTGGGGTACACCCGAATAAGGATGGGGCTTCGATATTCGATTCTGATGCACGCCTGTTTCAACGCCATTTTACTGGGCCCCTTTATCATAATGCAATCCTTCAAACCATTGTTTGAATGACCAAAGCAGAACTCAAAGACTTTCTCGATGCAAAGGCTGAACAGTATGAGCATCCACAGTTTTTGGAGAGCGATCCCCTTCAGGTACCCCATCGCTATTCAAAAAAGGAAGACATTGAGATCAGCGCATTTTTGACCGCCACAATTGCATGGGGCAATCGCAAGAGCATCATCAACAATGCATCCCGCATGATGGAATTGATGGATAACGCTCCCCACGACTTTTTGGTCAACCACGCCCAAAGAGACCTTGAACGGTTGAAACCCTTTGTACACCGTACCTTTAACGGTGATGACCTCTGCTATTTTGTGAAGGGGCTACAATATGTTTACCAGCATCATGGAGGGTTGGAAGCTATTTTCACAGACTATCAGACCGAGACATCGCTACAACCGGCCATTGGCAGGTTTAAAGAGCTTTTTTTCAGGTTGCCCCATGCCCAACGCACCACGAAGCATATATCCAATCCAGAAAAAGGCTCCGCGGCCAAACGTATCAATATGTTTTTACGATGGATGGTGCGCACCGCCGACAAAGGGGTCGATTTTGGCCTATGGAAAGGCATTCGGCCAAGTAAACTGTCGTGTCCCTTGGATGTTCATTCGGGCAACGTGGCCCGAAAGCTCAAATTGCTCAAACGGAAACAGAACGATGCCAAAGCACTTGAAGAATTGGATAGCAACCTGCGAAGGCTAGACCTGCAAGACCCTGTGAAATACGACTTTGCCCTGTTTGGTCTAGGTGTTTTTGAGAAGTTTTAGAAGCCCGGATAGGTCATTGCCAGTTTCAGGCCATCTTTCAATTTCATTTGTTGGCAGGCATCAAGGAGGTCTTTTACTTATTTTCAAAAGCATAAATGCCGTTCAACGAAATGTAGGAAATTTACTTGCTCGATTAGAGCAATCTTATTAGTTTTCGCCGCTGCAATACGAACCTAATCTGTACTTCCAGATTCAAAATCGATAGCATAGCAGTCTGCCAACCCGTAACCGGAAAATCAATTTCTAAATTGAGTGAATACATCCACAAGTTCCCCGGGTTAGCTGTCGGGGGCAGGCTGCTCTTTTAACCTAAGTCGTTTTTAAATTGATAAACAAACATTTCAAAGAGCTATTCCGACGGTTGATCCATAACCAGAAAAAACCATATCAAGGTAATGGTCAATCTAGATTTAAATCCCATAAAATTAGACTCCAAAGATCACGTCAAATACGACTTTCCCCTTTTCGGATTGAGAATTTTCAAAAGATTTTTAAAATCAACCCCCAAACCCGTACTTTGGTTCAAAATTCATTTGCTGCTTTTTTCCTCCCTCGGCAATCGATTTGTAAATAGCCTCTACAATGATCATGTCACGTTTGCCCATTTCACCGGGGGCAAGTTTTGGCGTGCCGTACAGCACATGACTTGCAAAATCATCCATCTGTAGTTTTTGTTGGCTTTCCTGCGGAAAATCCAGTTCACCCCTTGAAGTTCTTCCCGCCAAGGGAATATACGTGCTGGCAGGGTCGAGTTCGAACCATCCGTTCACACAGGAAGCATATAGTCTATTGGCCCTGACATTGTGTGAGGTCATCATATTGGCCACGGCGCCACTGGCAAATTCGAATTGGGCCGTAATGGTCTCGTCGGTATCTTTAAAATAAGCTGGCCGTGTACTGAACTCTTGGGCGGTCACCGAAACAGGGTTTTCGCCCGTACTGTAAATGGCACTTTGAATGGCGTATACCCCCATGTTCATCAAGGCTCCACCGCCTGATAATTTTCTGTTCAACCGCCATTGATTGGGGTTTCCCGTAGAGCGATAAGCGGCATCTGCCGAGACGTACAGTACATCGCCAAAGGTTTTTTCCCTTACAAAACGCTTCACCTCTTGAGTGTAGGGTTCTGAGTGCAGGCGATAGCCCATTCCCAGTTTGACCCCGGCTTTGTTACAGGCATCGATAATGGCATCACACTCTGCGACATTCATGGCCATCGGCTTTTCGCAGATGACATGCTTGCCCGCTTCGGCCGCCCGTACTGAAAATTCAGCGTGCATGCTGTTGGGCAGCACCACATACACCACATCGATGGCATCATTATCGGCAATGGTGTCAAAATTCTCGTAGTTGTAGATGTTTTCTTGGGGAATGTTATATCGATTGGCCCATATTTTTTCCTTGGCAGCGGTACCCGTAACAATGCCTGCTAAATAGCAATGCCGGGTATCTTGAAGTGCAGGGGCCAACTGATAGGTGCTGTAGCTGCCCAAACCCACCAAAGCGATGCCCAGTTTTTTCTTTTTTTGATTGTTTCCCATGGCACATGACAAAGGCAGGTGGGCGGCCAAGGCCGTGGCTCCGATGCCTTTTGCCAGCATGGTGTTAAAGGTTCTTCTTGAGTTTTTTTCCATATGAACATACTGTTGCCTAATAAAGGTAACAAAGATTGTCAAGGGCACTGCAGACTTTAAAGTTTCTTAAACAAAATGCCTATTTTTAAGGCAAGTCTAATTCAAATGAAAATGAAAAAACAGTTACTCTCTCTCATTCTTACAATGAGTTTTCTTTTTGCTTATTCCCAAGATCGGAAATTACCTGTCGACACCATGGTGACCACCCAACACAGTGTCACCATCAATGGCACACCAATGACCTATACGGCCACAACGGGCACGCAGCCTGTGTGGGACGAAATGGGCAAGCCCATCGCCTCGTTGCACTACACCTATTATACCCGAAACAATGTCAAAAACAGGGCCGAGCGGCCGATTCTGTTCTCGTTCAACGGGGGGCCAGGTTCTGGATCGGTTTGGATGCACTTGGCATACACAGGGCCAAGAATATTGAAAATTGATGATGAGGGCTACCCTGTTCAGCCGTACGGCGTCAAAGAAAATCCCTACTCAGTATTGGATGTTACCGACATTGTCTATATAAATCCGGCCAACACAGGTTATTCGAGAACCATACCTGAAACCGGTAAAGAAGTAGACCGCGATAAGTTTTTCGGTATCAATGCCGATGTAAAATATCTCGCCGAATGGATGAACACTTTTGTGACCCGAAACAACCGTTGGCGCTCACCCAAATACATTATCGGCGAAAGCTATGGGGGCACCCGCGTCATGGGTCTTTCCCTGGCATTGCAAAACCAGCAGTGGATGTACCTCAACGGGGTCATCATGGTGAGTCCGGCTGATTATAAGGTGATCCGTGTGGGCGGACCCGTGTCAAGTGCCCTGAACCTGCCCTACTACACCGCTACGGCGTGGCACCACAAGGCCTTGCCGAGCGAGTTGCAGAGCAAAGATTTGCTCGAAGTGCTTCCCGAGGCCGAAGCGTATACGATCAACACGCTGATTCCCGCTTTGGCAAAGGGCGGATTTATACCTGAAAGTGAACGAAATGCCGTGGCCGAAAAAATGGCCTACTATTCCGGACTCAACAAGAAAGACATCCTCGATCACAATTTAGATGTGCCCACCCGATTTTTTTGGAAAAATTTGTTGAAAGATAAGGGCGGCTACAATGTTGGCCGTCTTGACAGCCGCTATCTGGGCATCGACCGCCAACTGTTCGGTGAGGGGCCCGACTATTCGGCAGAACTGACTTCATGGCTTCACAGTTTTACCCCTGCCATCAATTATTACCTACAGGAAGAACTGAACTTCAAGACCGACATCAAGTACAATATGTTCGGCCCTGTACGCCCATGGAACAACGAAAACGACAATGTGCGCGACAACCTCAGACAGGCAATGGCCCAAAACCCATACCTGCACGTATTGGTGCAATCAGGTTATTATGATGGGGCCACTACCTATTTCAACGCGAAGTACACCATGTGGCAAGTTGACCCCAGCGGGCGCATGAAAGACCGTTTCGAGTTTAAGGGCTACCGATCGGGGCACATGATGTACCTGCGACGTGAAGACCTTAAAAAGGCCAATGACGACCTGCGTGATTTCATAAAACGCACGACCGCCATAGGAAAAAGTGCCAAATATTAAAGAAAAACATGATGAAAAAACACCTATTATCCGCATTCGCCCTTCTTCTGGTCTGCCAAGTTTTGGCCTCCCAAGAAATTCCACCCGCAGCATGGCAGATCAAGACCGCCTTAATGGCCGTTCCCGATGATTACAAAGATGGCGCAAAAGTCTATGGCTATGATGCGGAAGGAAACTTCACCACACTCCGGGAAGGCACCAATGATTACATAGCGCTTGCCAGTGACCCGAAAAGAGAAAAATTCTCAACCGCTGCCTACCACAAGGATCTGGAGCCTTTTATGGCACGTGGCCGTGAATTGAAAGCACAGGGCAAGACCTTCAAGGAAATTTTCGACATTAGGGAGGCCGAGGTAAAATCAGGAAAACTGAAAATGCCCGATAAGGCCACGCTCTGTGTATTCACGGGTGAGGTGAACCCCGAAACAAAGGAAATTGAAAACCCCTATGTACGGTATGTGTTCTACATTCCGTATGCGACGGGCGAAAGTACGGGCTTACCGACCACCCCCTCCCCACCGGGCCATGCCTGGCTGATGGATCCCGGCACGCACAGGGCGCATATCATGATCACGCCCCCCAAGAAAAACTGAAAGAATTGCCAATGAAAAAAATCGAATTTGGCAGCGTCCATAGAAAAAAGCACTTTGATTTTTTCAATGGGATGAACCACCCCCATTTTAATATTACCGCCAATATTGAAATAACGGCATTTGTCAAATATGTTAAGGCATCAGAATTGCCCCTGACCTTTAGTTTGGTCTATCTGCTATCAAAAACGGCCAATGATATTCCCGAGTTTCGTTGGCGTATTCGAAACGGTTCAATTATTGAGCATGAATCTGTGCACCCCTCATTCACTGTGCCGACCGATGAGGCCGATGTCTTCAGTTTTTGTACGGTTGACCATGCCGAAAAAGCTTCTGACTTTATCAAAAGGGCCCAAAAGGTCAAGGAGGATATGAAGAAAAATCCTTCTATGGAAGACGAACCCGGTCGCGATGACTTTTTGTTCATGTCTGCCATCCCATGGATCAGTTTTACCGGTATACAACATGCCATGAGCTATCATCCACATGATTCAGTTCCACGAATCAGTTGGGGCAGGTTTTTTGGGCAAAGCGGGGCGACCCTTATGCCGCTATCGGTACAGGCACACCATGCCCTGGTCGACGGCTGGCACATGGGACAGTTTTTTCAAACTTTTGAAGAAATGGCCAAGAACCCCTCTGCATATCTTCAATAGCACCTATAAACCCATCACTTGTAACAAAACATGCCGATTTGATACCCATAATTAAAAGACAATAAAAATGGGTGGAGGAGGATTTGCATTACACGCACTTAAAACAATCAGGCAGAACAGAAGTTTGCTCAAAAAGAAGGGACGTAGCAAAAAAACCAAAGAGGAGGTTTACGGCAAACAAAACCTGACACAGCTAAGCCTCAAGACTTCCATTCCCAAAGATATGGCAGCCATCCGTAAAAAAATCGCCATTCAAAAGCGAAAGAACCTTCGGGCAACTTTGTGGGCAGCTGTTGCCACCATCTTTCTCTTTGTCTTGCTCTTTTGGTGGCTAAGTTAGCCCAAGAGCTATTTATTTGCTATTTTGAGGGTTCCCATTGGGCAATCAAAACTTCCAACCATGATGAAACCCTTTCAATACCTTCTTTTGGCATACCTTTTCTTTGGCAACATACCCCCAACGCTAAGTCAAGATGTCTTTGCCGTGCAAGGGCTCTGCATTGCGGCCCCACAACCCGGATCCCTTGATGAGTTCATCGATTTTGCAAAAAAAGAATTGGCGCCCAACGGCATCAACACCTTGGTTTTGCGTGTTGACTATCGCTATGAATATGACTCTAGGCCCGAGCTTAGAGGAGAGAATGCGCTGAGCAAAGAACAGGTAAAGAAATTGGTGAGCGGCTGTAAAGAAGTGGGTATTGAAATCATTCCGCAGGTAAATTTGTTGGGGCACCAAAGCTGGCATTCAAAGGCTACCAAACTGCTCGAATTATATCCCGAATTTGACGAAACCCCGAACATCAAGCTTCCTGAAAACTACGAATGGCCCAACGAAGACGGTCTCTACTGCAAGAGTTACTGTCCGTTGCATCCCGATGTACACGAGGTGGTCTTCGATCTGGTCGATGAGATTGTGGAGGTGTTTGAGGCAAAAGCCTTTCACGCGGGCATGGATGAGGTCTTTTACCTGGCCCATGAAGATTGCCCACGGTGCCATGGCCGTGACCCTGCCAAACTCTTTGCCGATGAGGTGCGCAAGATCCGTAACCATTTGGCACAAAACAAGATTCGCTTATGGATTTGGGGCGACCGTCTTATCGACGGTGCCGAAACGGGCATAGGTATGTGGGAAGCCAGTATGAACAACACCGCACGGGCCATCGATATGATTCCAAAAGACGTGGTCATCTCTGATTGGCACTACGAAAGGGCCGACCCGACGCCTGCCTATTTTGCCACGAAGGGTTTTGATGTGGTGGCCTGCCCTTGGCGCATTCCAGAGGTGGCCAAAAAACAGGTTGAAATGATGGCCGACTTCAAGGCCAATTCCATCAAAAAAATGGCCGACCGATATTTGGGTGTCATGCACACCTACTGGTCTTCGGCCGAACGGTTTATGGAAGCGTACAAAGATCCATCACACACACTGGATGAAAAAGGGCGTAGCCCTGTATTGACCTTCAGGGCCATGACAGCGGCCATTCAGGAAAAAGAAAAAAACTAATGCGCAGTAACCCCTTCCAATAGGGCAGTCGAACAACAAGAAAACATGCGTGTAGCATCCATTGATATTTTAAGGGCTTTGACCATGCTTTAATGAGATTTTGGTCAACAGCTTATGGAACCTCAAAAATATGGCCACATGGCTTGAACTTAACAGACCTGCCAAACAAGGTGGAAAAGAAAAGATTTATACCAAAACTTTGAAAGACAGAAAATTGCTACTATCTACATTAAGAACTATTTTTAACCGTATACACAATTCTAAAATAACATGAAACCTCAATTGATATCAAAGCTGACAATAATGATGCTGTTTTTTGCCGTAACCATGACCGCTACTGCCCAAGACTGGGCCAACCTACAAAAATACAAAGAGGCCAATGCCCGGCTCGAGGCACCGGCAGAGGGTGAGAATCGAGTGGTTTTTATGGGCAATTCCATTACTGAAGGTTGGTCGGTGGCCAATCCTGGTTTTTTTGAGGGCAAGCCCTATATCAACCGCGGTATCAGTGGGCAGACCACGCCCCAAATCCTGTTACGCTTTCGGCAAGATGTCATCGACCTACAACCAAAGGTCGTGGTCATTTTGGCGGGCACCAACGACATTGCGGGCAATACGGGGCCGATGACCTTGCAACAAATACACGACAACATTCTTTCGATGGTCGAATTGGCACAGGCCAATGGCATCAAACCCATTGTTTCGTCTGTGCTTCCTGCGTATGACTATCCGTGGCGACCCGGTTTGGAACCCAACATCAAAATCCCAAAACTGAACACCATGCTCAAAAAAATGGCCAAAGAAAAGGGCGTCATGTACTTGGATTATTTTTCGGCCATGGCCGACGACCGCAACGGACTGCCCAAAGAATTAGCGGGTGATGAAGTGCATCCTACCAAAAAAGGATACGCCATTATGGAAAAACTGGTCGAAAAGGCCATTGAAGAAACACTTAAGGGGCCGTAGATGAAAAAGTTCTTAAAACCTGCCTTTCTTCTCTTTTATCTGCTGATGCCCGTATCGTTCTTCTTTGTCGGACTGTTGTTTGCAAAGTTGATTGATGCCGGCAAGGGCCAAATGCTTGCCGCCGGAGCAATTGTTTTGGGCTATGGGGTGCTGTTTGCTGGGCTGGCCTTTGTAACCTCTTTCATAATCGTGCGCTATACAAAGCATCGATATGTGGTCATCGCCAATATAGTGCTTTCGGTGTTGTTGGTGTCTTTCTTGCTATATTTTAGGATCCAATACAAAAACCGAAACAGCCCCAAACCTGCCGAGCATGAAATGAAGGCGCCAAAACCCACAGCTCCGGCCGAAAAGGGAAATCTCTTGATTTGGTCAGCCATCCCAAAAAAAAAACATTTGCAGAACCCTGAAAACGACATGGGCCTTGGCTTTTTTACGCCCAATTTTTACGACAATCCCCTCCTTTATTTTTATGGCAATGTGAACCCTGAAAAATCGGTGATGGAACATGCCCCTACCGACAGTATCGTTTTTAAAAGACGTGGGCAGGGCGGTTTCGATATTGCCCAAGCTCCGCCGTGGCTGGTGCCCGAGCACATGAAATTAGACTATGACATGCTCTATTTTGAGATAGCTGCTTTGGGTCGTGAATTTGCCGAAGTGGTCGTAAACACCCAAACCCGAAGAACTGCCCTTGTAAATAAGTATGATGGTAAAATCATTTTCTGGCCAGCGTTTCTGTTGCAGGTCCATTCGGTTGAATTTCCGCCCGATTCCAACGAAAAGATCAGGGCACGACCTTTTGAACAGGCAAGCGAGGTAAACCTCCCCTATTCCTTCTTAAAGCCCGTTTCCATTAAAAACGAATGGATGCAGGTCGAGCTATGGAACGATGACTTCAGACCCATTGGCAAGGGCTGGATACGATGGCAACGAAATGGAAAATTGTTGATCGATTATTCGTTGTTGAGTTGATATATGGTCAGCATCCTGATACCCTTTAAGAACACGGCCCATTATCTACCCGAATGTATTGAAAGCATTTTGGCCCAAACCCACACAGATTGGGAGGTGTTGGCCGTGGATGACCATTCTACCGATAAAAGCATTGAAGTGCTGAAATCATATGCAAAAGAAGATTTGAGGATAAAGGTTTTTGAGAATCAAAGGAGTGGAATCATTCCCGCGCTGCGTACGGCCTACAAGCACAGTTCGGGTGAATTCACTACCCGTATGGACTCTGACGATATCATGATGCCCGATCGGTTGCAGGTAATGGTCGAATCGCTTCAAAAACAGGGAAAAGGCCATGTGGCCGTGGGTCAGGTGAAATATTTTTCTGATAGGGGCATCAGTGACGGGTATGACCGTTATGAAAAGTGGCTGAACGAATTGATTTCCGAAGGAAAAAACTATTCGGAAATTTATAAGGAATGTGTGATTCCCTCGCCCTGTTGGATGGTACATCGCGACGATTTTGAGGCCTGTGGCGCATTTCGACCCGATAGATACCCAGAAGACTATGACCTTACCTTTCGGTTTTATGAAAAGGGATTGAAAATAATTCCCTGCAAAGAAGTATTGCACCTGTGGCGCGATTACGACACACGTACCTCACGCACCCATGAGCACTATGCCCAAAACTATTTTTTGGATATTAAACTGCACTATTTCTTAAAGCTGGATTATGACCCCAACCGCCCCTTGGTCATTTGGGGCGCCGGGTTCAAAGGAAAGACCATTGCCAAAACATTGCTTGAAAAAGGGGTGGATTTTACCTGGCTGTGTGACAATCCAAATAAAATCGATAAAAAAATTTATGGGAAAAAGTTGTCGCACTTTTCCATCCTTCCAGCGATGGGAAACCCCCAAAGCATCGTTACGGTGGCGAATGAAGATGCCCAAAAAGAGATCCGGGGCTACCTGAAAGAACTCGGCCAACAGCCCATGAAAGACCATTATTTCTTTTGCTGAACAAGTTTACGTGTTGGGTGTAAAAGTCAATTCTTATCATTGTTTTGAAACATCACATAGAACACTTGCCCTAGCCTCTCCCGAAAATATCATAAACTGTTAAACTCTAAACAAGAAACATAGCCACCATAAACATATTTTCTATATTTGGCCAATCTTATTGGGAATGCAGTTCGAACATCCAGCACTACTTTGGGCCCTTTTTCTTCTTCTGGTTCCTATCATTGTACACCTTTTTCAATTGCGACGGTTCAAAAAGACCCCGTTCACCAATGTGGCAATGCTGCAAAAGGTGGTCTCAGAGTCGCGAAAAAGCAGCACTTTAAAAAAGTGGCTTTTGTTACTTACCCGTTTGGGGTTATTGACGGCCTTGGTACTGGCTTTTGCCAAACCTTTTTCTTCCAATGAAACCGCGCTGGCCCCCAAAGAAACGGTGGTGTATCTCGATAATTCATTCAGTATGCAGGCACAGAAAGAGGGTGCCGCCCTTCTTGAAAAGGCCATCCAAGACCTGATAAGCAATTTTGATGACAATGGCCAGTTCAGCCTTATCACGAACAGTGAAACCTATGCCAATATTACCATCAACGACAGCAAAAATGAATTATTGGCCATTCGGCCCACCATACAGCAACTACGCTTTAATGATGTCTTGTTGAAGGCAAGCACCCTTTTCTCAAAAAATCAGGGCACTGTTCGCAATTTGGTCTTTATCTCAGACTTTCAAGAAACATTGGGAGAGGTACCTGATAACATTCCCGGCCAAAAGCTGTTTGCGGTGGCCCTACGGCCCGAAAAACGAACCAATGTTTCCATCGACTCCATCAGTATTGAAAGTGGCAACGGCCTTTCGCAATCAAATCTTACCATATATCTCTCTGGCAATCATGAGGAGGACAACTTGCCCATTTCACTCTTTGATAATGATACCCTGATTGCCAAAACCTCCGCTGCCATGGACCAAACGGGCAGTGCAAAGGTCATATTCTCAATCCCTGCCGGGGACGACATCAAAGGAAGAATAGAGATTTCTGACGGAGGTTTGCCCTATGACAACAATTTTTTCTTCACCATTGGCAAGCCTGAAAAAATCAAGGTACTGGTGGTCGCCAATGCGAATAGCGACTATTTGCGGCGTATCTATACCGAAGATGAATTCGATTTGACCATTGCCCGCCCTGACCAACTGGACTATAGCCTGATAGAAAAACAGAACACCTTGGTTCTTGATGGGCTTACCAGAGTCCCCCAAAGCCTTTCAGAAGTGCTCAAAGACTTTATGGCCAATGGTGGAAACCTAGTGTTTATACCTTCCAAAGAAGCAGATCTGGGCAACTACAACCAAATGTTGTCGTTTTTTGGCGCTCCCCGGTTCTTGGAATGGGTTGATGCGCCTAAAAATATATCCAATATCAATTTTGACCATCCTATTTTGGCGAGCGTGTTTGAAAAACAGGTGACAAATTTCCAGTATCCAAAAGTGGAAGGGCATTACAAGACGAACGGTGTGGCGAATACGATTTTGGGGTATGATGGCAACGAGCCCTTTCTGTACCAACAGGGAAATCTCTATGCTTTCTCTGCGCCGCTTCATTCAGAAAACACCAATTTTAAGGGATCCCCGCTTATTGTTCCCGTTTTCTACAATATGTGCCTGACAAGCCTAAAAAGGCCTCGGCCGTATGAAATTTTGGGGCGGCCCACCCAGGTAGACCTGCCTGTTCAGACCGGTCAAGACAATATTTTGAAACTTTCTTTGGATGGGGAAGAGTTTATACCGCGCCAACGCTCTTTTGCCAATAAGACCTCCCTGTTCTTTGACGCAAACCCCCATATTGCCGGTACATATGACATCACCAACGGCCAACAACGCGTGGGACGTATTAGTTTTAATTATCCGCGAACAGAAAGCCTTTTGGCCTATCACGAACTATCTGGCGCTACTATAACCGAACAAACAGAAAATCTGGAGGATACCTTTGCGGTGCTGAACGCCCAAGACGAAATCACTTCGTATTGGAAATGGTTTGTTATTTTAGCACTGGTTTTCGCCCTTATGGAAATGTTCATCCAAAAACTCATTTCATGAGCATCTTGATCAAGTCTGCCACCATCATCGCGCCAGGCAACAATTCTTTGCACCAAAAGAAGCGTGATATACTGATTCAACGCGGACAAATTGAAAAAATCGCTTCAACGATTGCGCCCAAGGGTTCCGAGAAAATTATTGAAAGAACCAATTTGCACGCATCCATCGGGTGGTTCGATGGCGGCGTTGCCTTTGGCGAACCCGGATTTGAAGAACGCGAAACCATTGCCAACGGCCTTGATGTGGCAGCAAAAAGTGGCTTTACCGATGTTGTACTGAACGCCAATACCAACCCCACCCCTGATACCAGTTCAGATATTGTTTTTTTAAAGGATAGGGCGCGCGGCAAACTAACCGATCTGCACCCAATGGGCAACCTTACCTTGGGGGGCAACGGAAAAGGGCTGGCAGAGCTCTACGATATGCACAACGCCGGGGCCGTGGCGTTCTATGACCATAAAAAATCGTTGTCCGATGCCAATCTGTTGAAAATAGCGCTGTTGTATGCCCAAAATTTCAATGGCCTGGTATGTTCGTTCCCACAAGATGCCTCAATAGCCGCCTACGGAAATGTACATGAAGGGGCCGTTTCGACACGGTTGGGCTTAAAAGGAATTCCGGCCTTGGCCGAAGAACTGCAACTGGCCCGTGATCTGTTCTTGTTGGAATATACAGGGGGAAAACTGCACATACCCACCATTTCGAGCGCCAGATCCGTAAAATTGATTGCAGAGGCCAAAAAGAAAGGGTTGGACGTTACCTGCAGTGTGGCCATTCACAACCTATTCTTTACCGATGAAGAACTCGAAACCTTTGATACCAACTTCAAGACCTTGCCCCCGCTTAGAGAGAAAAAAGACAGTCAGGCCCTGATAAAGGGCCTTAAGAACGGTACCATTGACTATGTGACCAGTGACCATACACCGATCGACATTGAGGAAAAACGAGTGGAATTTGACAACGCCAACTACGGCACCATTGGCCTTGAAAGTACCTTCGGCGGATTAAATTCACTGGTGGGCACAGACATGGCCGTTGAATTGCTCACAAAGGGCCGAGAACGTTTTCATATTAGCGCCCCTGACCTAAAAGAGGGAGTACCGGCCAACCTGACACTTTTCGACCCAGACGAAACATTCGTTTTCAGCAATGGCCACATTGGGTCAACCTCAAAAAACAGTATTTTCTTGAACCGAAAAATAAAGGGCCGCGTATTCGGTAGTATCAAAAACGGAAAAATAGAATTGAATTGAAACCTGAAGGGAAATCAACCGCCATCATCGCCTATATTACCATTGTGGGTTCTTTGATCGCCATCAGCATGAATGCCGAGCCCAAGCATGCCTTTGCCCGGTTCCACACCCGGCAGGCCTTTGGTATCCATTTGATTTTTCATGCACTGGCCATTGTACTCACCTATTCGTTTTCGGCCTACATTTGGCTCATATTGTTTGCGGCCTACGTGATAGGCCTTATCTATGGCCTTACATCGGCCCTCGATGAAAAAAAGCGGCCATTGCCCCTTTTGGGAGAGCATTTTCAAAATTGGTTTACTTTTATTTCTTGAGGCTTAGCTATTAGACTTTAGACGTGAGACAAACAGATGCAATGTTTAATGCCCAAACCTAACACACAACATACAACCACAATTCGTAATTCATAATTCTAAATTCGTAATTCTAAATTCGTAACTCAATATGTCCCCCGCCCCACTATCGCTCACCCACCTAATTCGTCCCGCCAAAAATGTTGAAAAGGCCCCTGTGGTATTCATGCTGCACGGCTATGGCAGTAATGAAGAAGATCTTTTCTCTTTTGCGAACGAGCTGCCCCAAGAACTTTTCATCATTTCTATAAGGGCGCCCCACAACCTTGAATTTTTTGGTTATGCGTGGTACGCCATTAATTTTGATGCAGAATTTGGTAAATGGAGCGATGACCAACAGGCGATTGAATCGCGCGAAAAAATAGTGGCCTTTATCGATGAGGCCTGCAAAGCCTACCCTATTGACTGCAACAACATTACCCTGCTAGGGTTCAGCCAGGGCACCATTTTGAGCTATGCCGTGGCACTTTCGTATCCAGAGAAGGTAAAAAATGTGATAGCCCTCAGCGGTTATATCAACGAGGCCATTCTAGTGGAGGGGTATCAAGAAAAAGACCATTCAAAACTACAGATATATGCTTCGCATGGGCAGGTCGATCAGGTGATTCCGGTTGAATGGGCACAACGCGCCCCAGAATTTCTTGAAAAACTTGGCATTGCCCATACCTATGAAGAATTTCCCGTGGGGCACGGCGTATCGCCCCAAAATTTTTATTCGTTTAAAAAGTGGTTGGAGGAGCGGATTTAACCGCACCAAAGGATTTTTTTACAATAATCTTTATTAGATAAAGTTATTTATAAAAAGTTGGTGCCAATATAATGAGACTTACAAAATATTTTATTCCGCTTTTAGTTTTTATTGCTTGCACAGAAGAAGATGATAAGGCACCTGAAAGTCTTGAATTTATCAATAGTGCAGCTGTAGCATTTGCATACAACGGGCAGGAACTTGATACTTTCTTTCAGAACCCCGACAAAGCCTACTTGAGTGGTTATCTTTATTTCGAGCCTGATTTGGCGGAAGACGTAATATTTGGTATTGATATTGAATGGTTTGAAGGTGTCGATAACCCGATTAACTTTGAAGGCGCTGATTGGATGGCTCTGGCCGGATTTCAGCGAAACGGCATTTTTTGGTTTAGAGTAGGTGCACTAGAAAATCTATCAGGAACGCCAACGATATCTGAAAATTGGGAAATAAGGGACATAAATCAAGAATTAGAACCAAATACATGGTACAAAATGACCATAGAGGCAGATTTTGGAAACAGAGAATTTGTATCGGTTAAACTCGTTGGTGGTACCACTGACATCGAACTTGATTTGAGTGGGTTTCAACTGGATTATCCAAATTATATACCATTTGACAAACCTTCTCTGACTTATTATGCATTCGCTTTGCGTTCTCAAGAATTTGCTCAAGGAAGTCAAGGTGGTACTGATGTTTACTTCGATGATTTGGAAATTGGTCTTCTTCAAGATTCTGGAAATACCGTACTTTTTAATAATAGTTTTGAGAACCAAGATGAAATCTTGGAAATCCCCTTTGAGGCGCCAGTAAGCCCAATGGAAAATATCACAGAAAATTTTTGGTATTTCGAAAATGATGATGCCAAAGTCAGCATATCTGAAAACTATTCAAGGACTGGACAAAAGTCAATGCTCTGTAACGCAGATTTAAAAAAATAATACAAGAGCTAAAAATGGTAGCATTCACCTGCGGCGTACTTTTGTCGCGCTGCTTGCGCAGGCACCACGCCAAAATCAAGTCGACAACATCGCCGCGCAATGCCAGATTGCCGAATCCGTAGGATGAGGGCATGCCTTCCTCCACCGCGCAAAAACCTGCCTCATAGGCCACACATACCTCGTGGCCCGGGAAGTATTTCGTAACCTATTTCAATAATCCTTCGGGCTCCAAAGCCATACTAAACGGTTTGCCGAAGAACAGATTCGATGAACAGTGCACTTTCCGGCTGCGCTTGTGTATGTCGATACCTATGAATAATTTAGGGCGTGCAGTATGTTGTGTGTCCATATCTATAAGTTTTGGTGAACTTTAAAGATACTCGACCGCCTGCTTTTTCATGGATGCTATAATCCATTGGGCAATAAGTGGTAAAATGAAACCTAGTGCTATAAATAAAATTTACGGTAAACTGAAAGTGAAGTGCTTAGAAATCAACGCTTCATAAACAAAACGTTGTAGAAAATTTTGAAAAAAATGAGAAGACTAATTTTTGTGCCATTATTATTGATTGCAGTTTTGGTCTCTTGTGATGATGACTCGTTAAACACTAATGAAGAAGTTGTTCAACAAAATACTCTAGCTACTATAGAAAATGACATGATTTTACCTCATGAAGGACAATTAAACGGACTTCCACCTCAATTTGATTGGAGTCAACACCCAAGAATTGGTTGGGGAAATAATCCACCATCAGATTGGTTTGCTATGATTCCTTGGGGGCAAATATATAGAGATACAAATCCCATGACTGCCAATAATTCCAGAATTCAAATTAGAAATTTACAAGCTTGGTATCTTAATTCAGAAAACAGATGGGTACAATGGATATTTACTTCTGACATCTTTGGAGCTCATTATCTTGAAAATTATGAAAATGATGACAATATTCCAGCTGATATCCTAAAGGAAGAAACAGGTGGAATTTCTGTGAAATTTTTAGACGGATATAACTTTCATTTTTGGCCATCAAATGGACGTGTCAGCATTAATCCAAATAATATTCATGGGGTTTGGATAAGTGTACAAGCCCGTTTAATACTAGATAATGCTCAATCAGAAGACGACAGAAATGAAGCTAACTTTCTACTTGGAGTAGGAGGTGATTATTGGAAAAACTTAACTGTAGGCTGGGATAATTTCCAATCTAGTGGTGACATTGCCATTGGTAGAATGAAATACCTTAATAAGGAGTGGAAAACTTTTAATATGCATACTCTATCTTCCGTACAACTTAGCGATTTCCCTCCACCTTTCAATTAAAAAGCTTCTACAACAATGGCTCCTATAACAAGCCATAATCCAGTCTCCCAAAGATAATTAATATGCATTTACTGTCTTAAACCAACTATTTTCTTTTAGAAATAACTTGTATTACTTCGGCCAACTCAGAACATTGCCTATATACGATCGGTGCCTATGCCCCTTACTGGCTCCTCGTATACAGCAAATGATCTACCAGTTCAAAATCGACCCCCAAATCGTCCTTTAACTCGTAGCGTATGATCAGATCGCCCCAATATTTGCCATCGGAAAAATCGGCCACAATCCAACGGTGGTTCAACACCTTGATCTTGTTGATCTTAAAATCGCCTTCCATACCCTCGTAGGGCACCAATGGGTTGTTGCCCTTTCGCTCGTTGGTTTCCAATAACTTGTCCTCAATATACCTTGTGGGGTTTTCCAAATTCAGATGGTCGTAATATGCAAGGGCATCGTCGTTGTTTTCCAGCGCAAAATACTGCATGTCCATCAACCGCATTTGCATCTTTTGAAGTGAATCTTCAAGTTGTTCCACTTTTTCCTCCAATTTTACGTTTCGTTCGCCCAACTGGTTCTGCATTTTGTTTCCGCTAACCAAAAGATAGAGGCAGATAAGTGCCGTGAACAAAAAAAGGTATAGGTAGATTTTACTTTTCATGATGCGTTATACCATTATGGTTAAATTATCGTAGGCCAAAAATACATTTTTGGGCAATCTTGCCTGCACATCTGCGTGAAAACCCAACAAATGGCTAATGTGCGTGAAATAGGTTCGTTCGGCACCGACTTCGTTGGCAAAGGCCAGTGCTTCCGCCAAATTAAAATGGGAATGATGGGGCTCTTCGCGAAGCGCATTGACGACCAGCACTTTTAGGTTTTTCAATTTTGGCATTTCTGTATCCTCTACCCGTTTTACATCGGTCAAATAGGCAAAATCCTTGATACGGTAGCCGAACACGGGCAGTCTGTTGTGCCAAGCCTCAATGGGCCAGACCTTTTCACCCGCCAGTTCAAATGGCTTGTCTTTGGTGATTAGGTTGACCTGCACCGCTGGGGCACCGGGGTAACGGTTGGTATCGGCAAAAATATAATCGAACCGTACGCGCAACGAGGCCATGGTACGTTCTGATACGTATATGGGAATATCGCCTTGACGGAAGAAAAACGGGCGAATATCATCGATGCCGGCGGTATGGTCGGCATGTTCGTGTGTAAAAAGAATGCCATCGAGCCGGTCAACGGGGTTTGCCAACATCTGTTGACGAAAATCGGGTCCGCAGTCGATAACGTAATGGCATCCGTTGAACTGAAGCAAGACCGAAACCCGCAACCGTTTGTCTTTGGGGTCGCTGCTCAGGCAAACAGGATGTTGACTGCCTATTACCGGAATTCCCTGCGAGGTTCCCGTACCTAAAAATGTGACTTTCAGTCGGTCATCCATAAAAGTCAAAATTATAACTTATTTATTTAAAAAAGTTAGCTAACTTCTTAACTTTGCGAGCAGAAACAACAGCATATGGCACCACTTCTCAACAGGGAAAGTGAATTTGAGAACATTCCCTCGATCAAGGCGAAAACCCTCAGGATCAATCTGAACCCAGACATTTACGGAACCTTTGCTGAAATCGGCGCGGGACAAGAGACCGCCCGACATTTTTTTAGGGCCGGTGGAGCCTCGGGTACCATAGCCAAGGCCATGAGTGCGTACGATAAAGCTTTTAGCGACGCCATTTACGGGGTCGAAGAAGATGGTCGTTACGTAACCCAAAGTAGGCTAAAAAAAATGCTGGAGCATGAAATGGGGCTAATGGAGGAGCGTATTGATCGCACGCAAAACCCAAACCGCCTCTTTTTCTGTTATGCCAACACCGTGGCCACCATTGACTTTTCTAAGCGCTATAAAGGTCACGGCTGGGTGGGACTACGTTTTCAACTAGACCCGAAACAGAAAGAGTATGATGAGATTATTTTGCATGTACGTTTCAAGCAAAATGAAGCACGCCTGCAGCAAGAGACCTTGGGTATCTTGGGAGTGAATCTTATATATGGAGCCTTTTTTAAATACAACAAGCCCAAAAAGCTGTTGAAATATCTTTATGACCATATCGATAAAGACACTTTGGAAATTGATATGATCAATTTTACCGGGCCCAACTTTAAAGATGTTGACAACCGTTTGATGAGCCTTCAGCTTATTAGAAACGATATGACCGATGCGGTGATGTTCGGCCCTGATGGCAATAACCTGCTACCGGCTGCGGTGCTCTACAAAAAGAACATTTTGGCACTACGCGGTAGTTTTAGGCCGGTGACCAAGGTAAATATGGACATGTTCCAGAAATCATATGATATCTTCATACGCGAGCAGACCGTTGAATATGAAAATACCATTGTCATTTTTGAGATAACACTTTCAAACCTTAAGGCATCGGGCGAAATCGACGAACGTGATTTTATGGACCGTGCCGAACTACTCTGTTCTTTGGGCCATTATGTAATGATCTCGAAATTTCAAGAATATTATAAACTGGTCGAATACTTTAGCAACTACACCAAGAACAGGATTGGCCTTACGATGGGGGTCAACAACCTCATTGATATTTTCGACGAAAAGTACTACCGTCATTTGAGTGGTGGTATTTTGGAGGCCTTCGGAAAACTGTTCTTTAAAGACCTGAAGGTATACCTCTACCCCATGAAAGACCCCGAAACGGGGCAGATCATGACCAGCAACAACTTGAAGGTTCACCCAAGAATGAAAGAATTGTACAAGTTCTTCAAGTACAACGGCAAGGTGATGGACATTATCGACTACGACCCAGACATCATGCACATTTTCTCGAGGGATGTGCTCAAGAAAATCATCAATGGGGAAGATGGCTGGGAAGAAATGCTACCAGAGGGCATTGCCGAGATTATCAAAGAGAAAAACCTGTTCGTTCGAAAAGAACTCCCTAAGAAAGAGGAAGTACAATAATTATTTTAAACATATTTTACCGGGCGCAACCGAGATTTTCAGTTGCGCCCGGTATTTCTTCTAGCCTTCCAAAATCTGTGCTGCGTGGTCTTTGGTCTTTACTTTTTGAATGACCCGCTCAACGGTGCCCTCCTCATCGATGATGAATGTGGTCCGGTGAATGCCATCAAACTCACGCCCCATAAATTTCTTAGGGCCCCAGACCCCAAATGCATTTATGACCGTATGGTCTTCATCAGCCAATAATGGAAAGGGGAAATCAAATTTATTCTTAAAGTTGGCCTGTTTTTTTTGTGAGTCCGCGCTTACGCCCAATAATTCGTAACCGGCATCTTTCAATTCTTGGTAATAATCGCGAAGATTACAGGCCTCGGCCGTGCAACCCGGTGTGTTTGCCCTGGGGTAAAAGAAGACCACCAATTTTTTTCCTTTATAATCAGAAAGTTTGATGGAATTGCCGTCTTGGTCTTTTGCAGAAAAATCAGGTACTTTGGCACCTTCAGTAAGCATTTTCATAAATGTTCTGTGTGTTTAATTATTTTTATTCAAAATTAAACAAAATATGACCAAATCGGAAAAAGCGGCCTTTGTTATTAAAACGTTGGATGAAATCTATCCGACCATCCCCATTCCATTAGACCACAAAAACCCTTATACGCTATTAATTGCTGTGTTACTATCGGCCCAAAGTACCGATGTAAAGGTCAACCAAGTAACACCGCTGCTGTTTGAAAAGGCCGATAACCCCTTCGCGATGGTCAAACTCTCAATCGAGCAAATACGTGAGATCATTAAACCTGTTGGGCTCTCGCCCACCAAGGCCAAGGCCATTCACCGACTTTCAGAAATATTGATTGAAAAGTATGGTGGAAAGGTGCCGGAAGACATCGAACTTTTGGAAGAATTGCCCGGTGTGGGCCACAAAACCGCCAGTGTGGTGGTCTCGCAGGCCTTTGGTATACCAGCCTTCCCGGTAGATACGCATATTCACAGGTTGATGTACCGTTGGGGATTATCAAATGGAAAAAACGTGGTACAGACCGAAAAAGATGCCAAAAGACTGTTTCCAAAAGAGAAATGGAACAAACTGCACCTTCAGATCATTTGGTACGGGCGTGAATATTCACCGGCCCAGGGATGGAACCTCGAAAAAGACATCATTACCAAGACCATCGGAAGAAAAAGTGCGATCAACGACTACTACAAGCACAAAAAAAACCGCTAAAAAAAGCGGCTTTAGTGATTTGTTACAGTTTGATTAATTTAAGTAATTTTCAAACTTTATGTCCTGATATTCAGTAACTTGAAATGATTTCGAAAATCCTAACAAAAACTTGACCGTTTCGGGCCGCGCCTTTGTGATCTTACAGATTTGTTGTTGCTCAGAGTAAATTTCTTCCATATTCCAGCGTTATTGTTATAAAGAAATAACGACGCTAAATATGAAATATTGTTCGGTTCGACCTACTGCCGATTAATTCGTTAAAACGATATTGTGCTTTTCCACTATTTTTCTGAGGTTGATCAGCGCATATCGCATTCTTCCCAAAGCCGTGTTGATGCTTACGCCGGTGTTTTCAGAAATTTCCTTGAAGCTCATATCCCTGTAGATACGCATCATCAAGACTTCTTTCTGGTCTTCTGGCAGTTCTTCGATCAACAAGCTAAGGTCGCTATCAATTTGGTCTTTGATAAGCTGCTTCTCAGCGTTCAGCTTGTCATCCTTGATAACAGAAAAAATGTTGAAATCATCGTTGCCCTCGAATTTTGGCATACGTTTGTTCTTGCGAAAGTGGTCTATGATCAGGTTGTGTGCAATGCGCATCACCCATGGCAAGAACTTGCCTTCTTCACTGTATCTGCCCTTCTTCAAGGTCTTGATGACTTTGATAAAGGTATCTTGAAAGATATCTTCTGTGATATCCCTATCCAATACTTTTGAATAAATAAAGCTTGAAATTCGCTGGTTGTGCCGGTTGATAAGGGTTTCTAGGGCTTTTTCGTCGCCATCCATGTAGTTCTTGACCAATATCGAGTCATCAATCTGTAGTTCCATACAAATTACTTTTTTGGTTAAATCAGGGGCCTTCCTTACTCAGAAAGGTCTTAGAGTTATTAGTTTAATCTTAAAAAAGTAATTATTACTGTATAGGCCTATCAGATTTTTAATTACACCTCAAATATAGACACTTAGGGTGTTTGGATGGAAACTTATGTTGTGATATGCAGTATTTTATATGTCAAAGTTAATAATCTAGTTATTAAGTGCAAGTTGTGGGCACTATTTCTGCTTCATTTCATTTATTTGTTTGTGCCCTTTTTATAATTTCGAAGAATGATTTCACTACAAGATATCGATCCCAAACAGAATATTATCATAAAAGGTGCCAAGCTGCACAATCTCAAGAATATAGATGTGGTGATCCCCCGAAACAAACTGGTTGTGATTACCGGTCTTTCGGGTTCAGGAAAATCGAGCCTTGCCTTTGATACTTTATATGCCGAGGGGCAAAGGCGTTATGTCGAGAGCCTATCTTCGTACGCCCGACAGTTTTTGGGCAAGCTCGACAAGCCCAAGGTCGATTATATAAAAGGAATTGCCCCTGCCATTGCCATTGAGCAAAAGGTGAACTCTACCAATCCCCGTTCTACCGTGGGCACCACTACCGAAATATACGATTACCTAAAACTGCTGTTTGCCCGTGTCGGAAAGACCATTTCACCCGTCTCGGGCAAAGAGGTCAAAAAACAAACGGTCACCAATGTGGTGAAACATGTGGTGGCTTTTGAAGAAGGCACAAAGCTATTGCTGTTGGCACCCATCACCATACCCGAAGACAGGGATGTACAGAAATCACTGCAACTCTTCTCAAAACAGGGCTATGCCCGTATCAAATACGATGGTGCAGTGGTTAGGATCGACCAGGCACCAAAAGAGATCGGCCGTAAATTCGATTTGGTGGTGGATAGGATTGTGGTCAAGGATGATGAAGATTTCCGAAACCGTTTGGCAAATGCCGTTGACAATGCCTTTTTTGAGGGCAAGGGGCGTTGCGTGGTCGAACATTTGGAAACTGGCAAACAACAATTGTTCAGCAATCAGTTCGAGCTCGATGGCATGAGGTTTCTCGAACCCAACGTACACCTTTTCAGCTTTAACAATCCGTATGGGGCCTGCCCCCGCTGTGAGGGCTATGGTGATGTCATTGGTATTGATGAAGACCTGGTGGTTCCGAATACGGCCCTATCGGTATATGAGAATGCCGTATTCCCTTGGCGGGGCGAGAGCATGTCGTGGTACCGTGACCAATTGGTCAATGCCGCCTATAAATTCGATTTTCCCATCCACAAGCCTTGGTATGAGCTTTCAGAAGAGCAAAAACAATTGGTTTGGGACGGCAATGAGCATTTCACTGGATTGAACGAGTTTTTTTCGATGTTGGAAGAAAAAAGCTATAAGATCCAAAACAGAGTGATGCTCTCCCGCTACCGTGGAAAGACGAAATGCAGCCTTTGCAAGGGCAAGCGACTTCGTGAGGAAGCCACCTATGTCAAAATCAATGGTAAATCGATTGTGGACCTCATTGAGCTGCCCATCAAAAAACTGGTTCCTTTCTTTGGGGAATTGCAGCTGTCAGACCACGACCAAAAAATCGCCAAGCGATTGTTGAAGGAAATCACCACCCGTTTGGATTTTCTCGATAAGGTCGGGCTCAGCTATCTCACCCTCAACCGAAAATCGAACACGCTCTCTGGTGGTGAGAGCCAGCGTATCAACCTCGCCACTTCACTGGGCAGCAGTTTGGTGGGTTCCATGTACATTTTGGACGAGCCCAGCATTGGCCTGCACCCAAAAGATACCGAAAACCTCATCGAAGTACTGAAATCGCTACGGGATTTGGGTAATACCGTAATAGTGGTCGAGCACGATGAAGACATTATGAAGGCCGCCGACGAGGTCATTGACATTGGCCCCGAAGCGGGCACTTTGGGCGGTGAAATCGTTGCCACGGGCCCGCTTGATGAGATTTTGAAGTCAAATTCGCTGACCGCTTCTTACCTAAACGGCAGTAAGGAAATCGAGGTGCCCGCCGAAAGGCGCAACTCCAAAAACTATATTCAGGTCATCGGGGCACGTGAAAACAACTTAAAGAATATCAATGTGACCTTTCCCCTGAACATGCTGACGGTGGTCACTGGGGTCTCGGGCAGTGGCAAGAGCACCTTGGTCAAAAAAATACTGTATCCTGCCATTTTGAAGGAAATTGGGGGCTATGGTGAAAAGGCCGGGCAGTTCACCAAATTGGAGGGCAAGTACGCCCACATCAAAAACGTGGAGTTTGTTGACCAAAACCCCATTGGTCGGTCATCACGTAGCAACCCCGTCACCTATATCAAGGCCTACGATGACATTCGGGCCTTGTTCGCGGCACAGAAACTGAGCAAGATCAGAAACTATCAGGCGAAACACTTTTCGTTCAATGTAGACGGGGGGCGTTGCGACAAATGCAAGGGTGAAGGCGAAATCACCGTCGAGATGCAGTTCATGGCAGATGTGCATCTGGAATGCGACGTCTGTAATGGAAAACGCTTTAAAAAAGATATTCTCGAGGTGCAGTTCGAGGGCAAGAACATCAACGATGTGCTCGAAATGACCATCGATGATGCCATCGCCCATTTTGAAAAGTACAACCAGCCCAAAATTGTGACCAAGTTAAAGCCCCTGCAAGATGTTGGCTTGGGCTATGTGACCTTGGGCCAATCGTCTTCTACCCTATCGGGCGGTGAGGCACAGCGCATTAAACTCGCTTCCTTTTTGGTAAAGGGCAACACCAAAGAAAAAGCACTCTTCATCTTCGATGAACCCACCACGGGCCTGCACTTTCACGACATCAACAAACTTTTGGCCTCGTTCAATGCGCTGTTAGAGAAAGGCCACTCCATCATCGTAATCGAGCACAATATCGAACTCATCAAATGCGCCGACTATATCATTGACCTCGGCCCTGAGGGTGGTGAAAACGGTGGCCATTTGGTGGTCGAGGGCACCCCCGAGAAAGTGGTGCAGAATAAAGAATCATTTACTGGAAGATATTTAAGAGATAAATTGTTTTAAAATGGAAAGGTTCTTGGATTTTTTAAATGAGAATAGATGGCTAAATCTAATTTTTCTCGCCCTTACCATAATAAGTATTGTCCTAACAATATTCTTTTATTTTAAAAGTAAAAAGAAGAAGACTCCTACTTATTTAATGAAAACATTCAACTTACTCAAAAACAAGGTTTCTGCGATTGATAAAATAACCATTCATTATTCGAAAAAGCCAGTAAAAAACTTGTCTGTTACAATGTTTTCTTTTTGGAATCATGGTAATGATGTTATTAATTATAGTGACGTTTCTCCTAAGAATCCAATTAGTTTGAGGACCTTGAATAACACTTATATCCTTGATGCTAGATTTTTATTTTTAAAAAATGAGGCTAACAATTTTAAATTTGAAATTTCTGAAGATAAAGAGATGGTGACCATTTTTTTTGATTATTTCTACAGAAATGAAGGATTTAAAATGGAAATCTATCATACTGGGACATCTGGTCAAGATATTGAGCTGGATGGTAGTTTGAAGCATCTGCCGAAAATAAAATCAGCAGAATATAATGACAGCCTTGTTTTAGATATATTATTTGACAATTCCATTGGTTTAATCACAAATAGAATTAATACGAAACTACGAAAATATCTCATTGTACCACTATTTCCATTTCTAATCGTGCTTATAATGATAGGACTGCCTATTCAACTCTTTTATGGCACATTTATTACAACTAAAATTCCTAAAGAGTATTCTTTCAATAGTGACTAAATCTAAGATTAATCCCCAGCTCCTACCAGTTTTTCAACTGGTGGTCAGATTTCTCCCCGCCTTTGGCGGTTCTAAATGACAACCTCCCCCTCTTGAGAGGGGAAGTCCGCCGTGGGCGGACAGGGGTGTGTTATTGTTTTAGTCATTCCGGCAGAGTCCTGATAGCTATCAATGTGACGAGGAATCTCTTGGAATTTCCTAAATCTTTGACCATAAGCCTATTCAGTTCTATTCATCCTCCCAAACAAAAAAGCCAGTACAACCCCATAAACGACGTGCAGGCCACCAAAAATCAGAGAAATGGGCACCTGTAAATCGGGAAAGCCCTTGGCCGCCCCTTTGCCTTCAATGGGCAATACTAGTATGGCCACAAATGCCAAAAGTCCGTAAAGGCCACCGGCCGACCATTTGTTTTTGAAGAGATAGTTGCTAAGTACCCCATATATGGTCCCTGAAATGGCCCCGATTATGAGTCCGAGCAAGACGACCTCCATCGTACCGCCCCAACTAAAGCCGCCTTTGAGGCCGCCCATCAGGGCGATGCCCCGCATGGCGAGTCGCCCGCCTATTCCCAGAACCAAGGTGCCGGCCAAAAGTCCCGCCAAAAACCCGAGAAATGCTCTTTTCAAGATACTGCTCATGGTTTAAAGATAGAAAACTGTAACAGTTTGCCTATATTTTCATCTGTACTATAAATTAGATAGCCAACGATGAAATACCTTAGACTTCCTCTCTGCTTGTGCATTTTAGCCGTCGTAATCGCTGGATGCACTACCAAAACTTCCCAAAATAACAGTTCGACCGATCAAAAAACTGCATTCGACACTCTAAAGGGGCCCTCTGATTTTTACCCCAAAGAACGGGTCAAAGTATTGGTGGTGGGCACTTTTCACTTTGAATATCCAGGGCTTGATGCACACAAGACCTCTGATGAGAACAAGGTAGATGTGCTCAAAGAACCTAAAAAGTCTGAACTTGAAGAACTGGTCGCCTATATCAAAAAGTTCAAGCCCAACAAAGTGGTCATCGAGGCCCGCCCCACATGGAACACCATGGAAAAGTTCGAGCAATACAAAAACGGTGGATTCACCGATAAACGTGACGAGCGTTTTACACTGGGCATGCGCATCGCCAAAGACCTGGGCCTTGATACGCTTTATGCCCTTGATGCCCATTCATTAATAAGAGATCTGTACGAGAAAGATTCTGTTTTGGTCAAGGAGCTGACAAACAAAATTGATGGGGAGGCCGATGATGCTTATTGGGAACTTTCCAAAAAATGGCTTGATTATGAGGATAAGATTAGGTTAAAACTGCCCCTATTGGACTATTTTAAACGTATGAACTCACGAGAAAACCACAGGGCAAATTATGGGCTGTACCTTACGGGAAACATTGGAAACTCTGATGGCCAAGCGGCCGATTACCTATCGATGTGGTGGTACAATCGCAACCTTCGGATATTTGCAAAATTGGTGGAAATCACCGATGGGCCCAAAGACCGTATTCTGGTCATTTTCGGCAACGGGCACGCAGCCTTGTTACGTCATTTGTTTGAAGCCACGCCCCAATACGAGTTTGTGGAGTTCGATAGTTTATAGGCAAAAGTGGGTCAACTTCAGTGATTTTGTATTTTCAATACGTCACTGTCTTGATAGCCTATCCGCTCGGCTTTGGCCTCAAACGACAGGTTTTTGGGCAATACAAAGTTACTGTCTAAATACTTGGAAAAATACTTTGGTGATTAATCTTCGATTACCAGCCAGGTGATATTTGGGGCCAAATCAGCAAAATAAGTAGTTTTTTTTTCTATCCTCTTCCATACAGCCCCAAAAACGATAGACCATCAAAAAGAGTGGAGCATATTTTTTTTTCGTATGTAGCAAAATTCTCTTTTGTTCGAAGACAACCTTTTTTAGGGTAAAGCCAAAATATATCAAACTGACTATCAAATACTTAAATATAAACATCTTTTTTTGGCACACTGTTTGGTACTACATGGGTGGGATGTAAATAGTTGCATTCGGAACCTTAAATCTAAGTATTATGAAAAAGTTTGTACCCTTTTTAGCTGTGCTGTTCTTGGCTGCCTTTGGCGCCCAAGCGGCCAATGTCAGTGAAGATAGGTTGGTTCCCAACTATGTGCGCGGATATGGCAATTCGTTCATCTTTGTTGAGGACGGAATTACCTTTTCTGTGTATCCCGATGGCGAATTTGATTTCTATATAGACAATCGAGTGAATGTCGGGGTTGGGGCACGAATTGGTAACGTTGGTATTACCTTCAACTCCGGTTATAACTACAACCCCTTTGTGCAGTATGATGACTATGGGGCTGTCATTCAGGTAGAGAATGTACCCATTTTTTACGATGCCTTTGGCCGTGTTTCACAAATCGGAAGCGTTGATATATGGTACCGTAACGGCCGTGTACGACGCTTGGGCGGTCTGCACGTGTACTGGAATGCTGGCGTTATAAGCCACTACACCGGTTTTATCAACATCTATAACAGGCACTATGTGTACCGACCTTTCCATAGGTGGTTTGCCCGCCCTGCTGTAGGCTTCTGTACCGTTTGGAACACTCCCTATAGGAGGTTTTACAGGCCTATCAGGTATACCTACTACAGGCCCTACAGACATAACTTCAGGAGACCCTTCTACAGGTTTGGAAGACCCTACAAGCAGTATCGACATAACGATGACCGTTATGGATATAGACACTCGCGAAGGGCAAAGATCTATAGAAACGACCGTAGGGTTGCTGTACGCGAAAACCGTGGTAGAAGAGATGATTTTCAGGCTAGAAGCAACCGAACGGTGGGTGAGCGAAGAACAGTGTCTCGCAGTAACAAGGGCTATCGTGGCAATACAGATCGAGTGGCCGTTGACAGAAACAGATCTGTTAAGCGGAGTGATGTAAGAAGAGATGACAAAGTGGGGAAAAGATCCAATCGTTCCGCTACCGTTTCAAGAAGAACGGTAACCAAAAGGCCCAGAGGTAGAACCGTGACCAAGCGTGAGGTGACTTCGACACCACGCACAAAAACGGTAAAGCGCAGCACGACCCGGTCGTATAAGAAGCCGGAGGCCCGAAACTCGAAACGTTCGGTTGTCCGAAACGATAGGTCTCAGAACGTGCGACGAAGCACAACACAAAAAAGAACAGTGGACCGTAGCAGTAACTCGAGAAATGTACAACGCAAAACTGCACCGCAAAGAAAAACGGTACAGCGAAGTACCTCATCGTCTCGAAAAAGTTCTGCCAAACGCAGCGCGCCCACTTCAAGAAGAAGTGGTGCAAGCTCGAGAACCAGAAGTACTCGGAACCACTAATAGGAATAAACCTTGTTTGTAGCGTCGGTTCTCTCCCATTGAGACTACACGCTCGATCAGGGTGCCAAAGACAGTTTTTAGGTTGGTTAGTTGTTTGACCCCGTGGCGGATTCGTCTGCTACGGGGTTTTTCTTGGTGAAACCACATTTTTGAAAACGACCAGTAAATTCAAAATGTAATGGTAGACCAGTCCCAGAAACGTCGAAATCTTATTGGGCAAATAAGTTTGTTTCTAGAGTTGAACCGACCCTGAGCCAAGCGAAGGTTTTCATAATCGAAGGGCTCTTCAACATCAAATGATACTTTTGTGAGATTCTTCGTCCCGTCCCGATAGCTATCGGGAATCGGAACTGAGAATGACAAATACAGAATAAAATATTTATTTCTTCCCCAAAAACTTTTTAATGAATCCGGTTACATCCTCAGAAATGTCAAAGCGGTACAAAATACCTGCATACATAGCCCCTATCAAGAGTGACTTGAGACCAATATTGGCAATGGGGTGAAAGGGAAATTGTAGGTAACTGAACAAAAATCCAAGCAACAAGAGGGCCAAAAATACCTTTAAAGTATTCTTTGTAAATGGTACAATGCCAAATTTGGAATAAACGTACCATACTTTCAACATGCTGAAAACAAAGATGGCCACAAAACTTGCGAGGGCGGCTCCAACAATACCCATTTTGGGAATCAACAACCAATTAAGCAAAATGGTCAACAAGGCCAGCCCCACCCCAAAAGCCAACACAGTTCTGTAGTATTTTGAGTTATAGAGTATGGCATTGTTGTTTCCCAAGAGGGAATCCATCACTTTTGCCAATCCGATCAAGAAAACGATATAAAAACCGCCACGGTACTCTCCAGGGATTAGCAAATACAGGTCATTGAGATTCAGCACGATGAGCAAAAACAACAATCCAGCTGCAATAAAGAGGGTCAACGATGTTTTTTGATACAGGGCCTTTAGACCTTTCTCATCTTGGTTTCCCAATAATTCTGAGGTCAAGGGATACGTGATTTGGTGCATGGATCTTGAGGGCACGATAATGACCGTGGCGATAAAGACGGCCACACTGTAATACGCCACATTCTCGATGGCAACAAACTGGTTGATCATCACCTTATCGATTTCAAGGAGGATAAGCGCGGCGGATCCACCCAAAATAATTAGAATGCTATAGGTGAGTATCTCTTTGGTTTCCTTTGGAAAATGAAAGCTCAACTTGGGCAGGTAAAGGGTATAGGCATATATTTTCATGATAACCGTTCGCAAGAGGTAAAGGGCGACCAATGCTTTAAGAAAAAAACCGAGGTCTATCCATTCAAAGTAGTACGCCAGCAATAACAGGGTTACTCCCAACCTGACAAAGACCTCTTTCATGAAATTACCGAACACCGATTTCAGGTGTACCTTGCTATAAGCATAGAACACTTCAAAATAGGCCATGGCCAGCCCTACCAAAAAAATGTACCAGATATAGTCTTTGACAATAGGGTTCTTGGTACCCAAAAGTCCTGCAATCGGGTCATAAAATAAGACAGTCAACACCGCTAGAGGCACAGTAGTAAGCAAGGGTGCGAGTATCATAAGGCTCAAGAAACCATCTTTTTCGCCATTGCGATGGGTATTGAAGTATTTTACCATCGTATTGTGAACCCCAAAGGCCATCAAAGGCATAAGAATGGCGCCTGTTGCCAAAATCAGTGTCACGAGTCCGAAATACTGGGCCGGTAGAATCTTGGTATATAAAAAGAGAATGTTCACCGCCCCTACCCCAAATCCGATGTAGGTGATAATGGTATTAGCAAGCGATTGCCTTAAGACGATTCCCATACAATAAACTTGGCCAATTGTTCAGTGAGAGCCCGCCGATGATATTTTTCTGTTCCCTGCGGCTGGATGGTCAACTCACCGGTTTTATAGGCATTAAACCATTTCAAAAGTACTTCTTTTAATGATTTGCCGTCTTTTGGCGTACAATATATGCCCGATTGGGTCTCGGTGACCAACTGCCCCCCTTCCCAATTTGCTGGGCCGATGGCCAAAATCGGGCGTTTGGCCCTTACGTATTCGAACACTTTCCCCGGAATGATGCCCTTAGTTTCTTCTGAATCGATTTCCAACAACAACAATACCTGTGCCGATTGTTGCAAACTTTGGACTTTTTCGTGCGGCACGTAACCCAATAGTTCCACAAAATTTTCGAGGCCATGTTCTCGAAAAGATTGTAATACCTGCCCACTTACGGCACCCCCCAATTGAATTTTCAAGTGCTCGGCAAAGTCTTGTTCTTCTTCTATCAGTGTTGACAATACCTTCCACAATACTTCTGGGTTGCGGTCTGTCAACAACGAACCGATATGCGAAAGGGTGAATTTTGAATCTAACATCACGCGCGCATCACCGTCATCATAGCCATTTGTGATGGTTTCAATGGGTCTTTTAGTCAATTTTTCGAGTTCACTTTTGGTGGTATTGCTGGTAACAACAATTTTATCGGCATTATTGAGCACCTTGCTTTCCAGCTGTTTGTGCTTTCGTTGGGAAGATTTTGTAAGTCGCAACATTCTATGGTAACCAATGGTTGTCCACGGATCCCGAAAATCAGCAATCCATTGCAGGTCAGGATATTTTTCCTTGAGTCCCATACCAATTAGATGCAGGCTATGAGGAGGCCCTGAAGTGATGATGGTCTTGATGTTTTCTGTGGCCAGAATTTCAGAGAGGTAGCGAACGGATGGCTCTACCCATGCCTTTCGTGCATCGGGTATAAACAGATTGCCACGAATCCACAGCATTATTTTTTCAAGAACGGATTGTTGTTTTTCTTTTGGAATGATGCCCGAACTGATTGTCTTTATCTTTTTTTTTGAGAAAATAGCGGCCCATCGATAAGGTTCTTTGATCGGGTGTTTCAAGACTTTTACGGTTTTTGGAATCTCTTTCACCAACGATCCATCCATCAGGGGGTAATGGGGATTTTCAGGAACATATACCCAAGGTTCAAAACCAAACTCGGGAAGGTATTTTACGAATTTCAACCATCGCTGCACCCCTGGCCCACCTGCCGGTGGCCAATAATACGTGATAATAAGTACCTTTTGCATCAGGTTTTCGTTTTTTCCCTTTTGGGCCAAAATAGATAGAGTAGTCCGAGCAAAAACAATAGTCCAAGCAAAATATTACTGCCAAGTGCAATTTTGCTTCCGGTTTCCACAACTTTTGGCTCAAATCTGAACTCGATTTCATGCTCACCCGCCGGTATTTTCATGCCTCTCAAGGCATAATTGACCCTATAATGGTCGGTAGGCTTTCCGTCCAAATAGGCATTCCATCCATGGGGGTAAAACATTTCAGAGAATACGGCAAAGCCCTCGTTGGGGTTGCTCGAACGGTACTTCAGGTAATCGGGGCGGTACTCGATAAGTTGAATGGTGGCCGTGGAATCCACCCCATAACTTGTCTTGACCAGCCACGGATATTTTTGGGTATTCACCACGGCAGTTTTCTTGGTGTCGATATCGCCCAGCGCCTGGATTGCCTCATCAGGTGATTTGACCGCTTTGATGTTCTCGACGAACCATGCATTGCCATTCGCGTTTTCGTTTAGGGCTGCATAGGTTCTACCCTCTTCATCTTGCTGCATTATATACTTCACATTCAGCATATTGAGCACCTGTAAATTGTTTTTGTAGATATGAAACTCAAACAGGTCTTGCATGGCCCTGGGCTTGGCCGCATGGTAGCCGCCTATCGAGTGGTGAAAAAACGAGGTGCGCGCACCGTTCAACCCTTCGTTGGGGTCAAAGACCCTGAAAACACCGGGGTCTTGCATAATTTGCTTATCAGCCTCAGAGGGTTGAAACGGATTGTTGACCACCCTTTGTCGCACAAAATCATCGGCGTTCACATAACGCAGGTTTACACCGACCAAATCAATCAATAAAAGTGCGCCCAACGCTAATGCCAAGATATTCTTGTTAATTTTGTCTTTGATAAAAAACCACAACGCCAATGCGGTCAGCAGTACAAAAATCAATGTTCGCAGGGTATCGTTCACATACACAGCCTCGCGGTCACTTTGTACCATGGCCATCAGCTCATCACCAAAATAGCGTCGATAGCTGTCATCGTTCAGTCCTTCAAAGTCGAAGAACCCCTTCATCAAAAAAATGGCAACGCATAGCCCGACGGTAATGAAGGTGCTCCATTTTAGGGCCCGCATTTTTTCTGTGGTCTTCACCTTCTTTTTGGCGAGCTGCATCAATCCCAAGATTCCAAGAACGGGGATACAAAGCTCCAACACTACCTGTACCGATGATACCGCCCTGAATTTGTTATAAAGTGGAAAATAATCGATCATGAAATTGGTCAACGCAGGAAAGTTCTTTCCCCATGAAAGCAGCAGAGACAGCAGCACACCTGCCACGAGCCACCACTTGTGCTTTGCTTTAACCAAAAAAAGCCCCAGCACGAACAAAAAGAAGACCACAGCCCCCACATAGGCCGGGGCCGCCACGATGGGCTGTTTGCCCCAATAAAGCGGTAGGCCGCCCGTAAATTCAAGGGCACGTGAGGGCGGCAGCCCTTGTTCGGTCAAAAAGGCATAGGCCTTTGAGTCTTTTCCCAGATTTTCGCTGTTCGAACCGCCGAACAACCGGGGCACAAAAAGATTGAGCGACTCTAAAATGCCGTAACTGTATTGGGTAATGTATTCTTTGTCAAGGCCGTCTTTTACTTCTTTCGGGCTACCGTCGGGGTTGATGGTAAGCTCCGATTTGCCCCGTGTGCTCCAATCGGCATATTCTTTGGTGGCCATGAGTCCCGTGGCATTGGTGGCAACGCCCAAAACAACGGCGCCCACTAAAATTCCAACGGAAACAAAAAAGTGTTTCAGTTCTTTTTCCTTGATGGCATAGATAAGATAGACGGCCCCCATAACCAATACCAAGAGCATAAAATAATAGGTCATCTGGTAATGGTTGGCACTGATTTCAAGGGCCATCGCCAAAGCGGTCAGCAAAAACCCCAAGATGTATTTCTTTCGGAAGACCAGGATAATTCCGCCCAACAAAAAGGGAATGTAGCCAAGGGCATGTGCCTTTGCATTGTGGCCCACCCCCAAGATAATGATGAGATAGGTCGAAAAACCAAAGGCCAGGGCACCCAAAACCGCCCATCGCCATTTTGCCTTCATACAGAGCATCAACACATAAAACCCCAGCAGGTACAAAAACAGGTAATCGGCTGGCCGGGGAAGAAAACGGATGAGCCTATCGAGTTTCTTTACGTAGTCGTGCGGATAATTGGCTCCCAATTGATAAGTGGGCATGCCCCCGAAGGCACTGTTCGTCCAATACGACTCTATGCCAGTGTTCTTCTTAAAGTCATCGCGCTCTTTGGCCATGCCCTTGTACTGGGCAATGTCTGATTGAAAAATGGCCTTGCCCTGCAATACGGGGTAAAAATACACCGTTGAGGCCAGCACAAACAATACAATTACGATAAGATGGGTGAAAATTGCCTTGGCAGAAAGCTTCATAGACCGGTTTTGAGTGCCTAAAGATCACTCAATTTCTTCAAAATCTATATATTCTCCAACTTTTTTTGAGGGATTGGCCTTGGGGTTGGGCCGCTTTGAAATGGTGGTCTCGCCCTCTTTCTGTTTCGGATCTGAATAATCGTCGAACGTGCCGAACTGTTGCCCAAATCGTTCCTCAGCCTTTTTAACGGCATACCCAAAGAGTTTTGGGGCCAATAACCGCCACAGCAATTTCAGTGTATAGTATACTAATATGAGTACTAATATCGTTTTCAGTAAAGCCATAGGTGTTCACTATAAATTCAAAATTACATTGTTGGTCCTTTTTTTGGCCACAAAGTTTCATAAAATAGTATTAAAACAGGTTGTATGGACCTTTCATCATTGAAAAAAATTCTTTTCTGTACCCTTTTGCTTCCCTTTGCGGCCTTGGGGCAATACACCGATGTGATCAACTCAAACCGGCCCGGACTCTCGGTAAGTGCCTATGCGGTAGGGAAAAACGTGGTGCAGGCAGAATTTGGCATGCTCTACGAACAGCAAGACCATGCCGACCTTAGCACCGAATCGAATATTTTGGGAGCAGACCTTTCTTTGCGATACGGACTGCTCGTCGAGCAATTGGAAATCAATTACGAAGGTACCTTTATCAACCAAAACATTACGTTCAACAATTTTGGGTTCAGCGAAAAGCGGACCGATTTTTCAAGAAACCGATTGGGAATCAAATATTTGATATACGATCGTTACAAAGACCCTGAGCGCAACAAGCCCAATTTGTACAGCTGGCGGGCCAACAATCTCTTTCAACTAAAGAATTTGATACCGTCAGTGTCGCTTTATGGTGGGGCCACCTTCAATTTGGGCGACAATCCGTTCTACCCCGAAGACCCCACCATTTCATACCGTGGTATGGTGGCCACACAAAGTCGTCTAACACCTAGAATGGTGTTGATATCGAACATTGCCTATGACCGCATCTCGTCCGATGACCCAGAGTTGAGCTATCTGGTTTCGCTGTCGTATGCCTTTAGAAATCCCAAATGGAGTGCTTTTGTGGAACATCAGGGCATAGATAGCGACCGATATTCAGACCTGTTGTTGCGAACAGGGGTCGCACACCTTTTTAGCCCGAATTTTCAGGCCGACATCAACTTGGGGGCCAGTTTTAAAAGCACGCCCTCCCGTATTTTCATTTCCACCGGGTTCTCGTACCGGCTGGATTTTCATAAAGATGAGATGAAACCTGTCGACCAGCAGAGTACGGGCAACAAAATCAGCCGTAAGGCCATGAAAAAGCGGAAAAGGGGCAAAAGAAAGAAAAAGGACAAACTAGACTTCTAAGTTTTGACGGCCCCGCTTTTCTACTGCACCGAATATTCATAATATTGTGGGTAATCAAACGAATTGTCAGTTTGAGCGCAGTCGAGAACAGCTTACGTTTTTCGTTCGATAGGTTTTAATTGCGCCAGACTTGACATAGTAGCAGCAAAGTAGCACTATGATCACACTTAAAGAAGCCACCACCAAGTCTGAACTCAAACAGTTTGTCAAATTTCCCTTTTCGCTCTACAAGGGCAATCCCTATTGGGTTCCGCCCATTATCAAAGATGAGGTCGATTCATTTGACAAGAACAAAAACCCCGTCTTTAAAGATGCCGATGCCTGGTTTTTCTTGGCCTACAAAGATGGCAAGATAGTGGGCCGTGTGGCCGCCATCATCAACTGGCTTGAGGTAAACGAACAAGGACTCAAAAAAATGCGATTCGGCTGGTTTGATTTTGTGGATGACAAAGCTGTTTCGAAAGTACTGCTCGACAAGGTGGCAGAAATAGGAAAAGCCAACAACCTTGAATATATGGAAGGGCCCGTAGGTTTTTCAAACCTCGACAAAGTTGGGGTGCTGATTGAGGGGTTTGACCATATCGGCACCATGATCACTTGGTACAACCATCCTTATTATCGATCACACTACGAGGCGTACGGCATGGTAAAGGAAAAAGGGTACCTAGAAAATAAATTTTTGTTTTCTGCCGCCCACCCCAGTCTGTTCTCAAAGGCCAACGAACTGGTAAAACGCCGCTACAAACTACGACCGCTGAACTTTACCAAAAGTGAGGACATTATGCCCTGGGTAGATAAGATGTTCGATCTGTTCAATGCCTCCTACGCCAAATTGTCGTCTTTTGTAAAGATCACCGATATCCAAAAAGAATATTTCAAAAAAAAATACATCAGCTTTATCAACCCAGAGTATATAAAATTCGTGGTTGATGAAAGCGATAACCTGGTAGCCTTTGCCATTGTAATGCCCTCTTTTTCAAAGGCCCTTCAAAAGGCAAATGGCAAGCTCTTTCCGTTTGGCGTCTTTCATTTGTTAAAAGCCAAAAAACATAGTAAAGACGTTATTTTCTATCTGATAGGGATACATCCCGAATACCAGAGCAAGGGGGTTACCGCCATCATCTTTAATGAATACTACCACACTTTTACGGAAAAAGGAATTGTCAACTGTATCCGCACCCCCGAATTGGAAGACAACATCGCCATTCGCCAGCTCTGGAAGCATTTTAACCCCGTGACCCATAAAAAGCGCTGGACATTCAGGAAGGATTTGTAGGGTTAAATAAAGCCTATGAAATAGGACAGGGCATGTGACTTTTTAAATTTTGCTGTCAGCAAGCGTTTATTGGGATTTTGGATATTCATTGCAATACTTTTATCGCTTTAATAAATATTGATTTCAGTCTATCTGGATTTGGGCACTACCTTTACAAACAAAAATAAAATGTTGAGCAAAGTGAAAATTCTTGTTATTGTTGGCATAGTGATTTTGGGTAACCTAACTTATGGGCAGGATAAGCAATTTGGTTTCCACTACTCCATAACTGAAATCGATCAAAATTTTGATGTTGACAAGGTATTTTACAAAGATACTGGGCGCAAAATTACAAAAAGAACATTTAGTGAATTGATAAGGAAAAATCCAAATTTGTATTTGGAAAAGGAAATTGATGAGCATGGTAATGTTGTTCGATATTTTTATGATCCCAAAAATCAAGTTGCAAATAACACTCCCAATGCCCGAAATGAATTGATTGAAAAAGGAAATTTCCCAAACTTTAAAATGACAACAATCGACCAAACAAAAATTGATCTTAAAGAACTAAAAGGGAAACTTGTAATTTTAAGATTTGAACTTTGTGCAAATGATTTCAGATTTAAAAAGCATGAAATTCAAAAACTCGACGAAAAAATAAATGCTCTTGCAAACAAGAAAAGTGTTAAATCCATAATTGTATTCCAATGTAATAAAAATGAAGTTCGAAAAGGTTTCGACCTTAAGAATTCCAATTTTGAATTGGTTGCCAACGGACAAAACTTTATAGAAAAATATGGCATAACACGTTTTCCTTCAACTCTCTTGCTTGACCAAAATGGAAATTTTATAGAAAAATATTCTTACTCAGAAGATATTGATCTTGAAGAATTTTTAAAAAATTAATATTAACGTTCATACAGTTAAAAGATTATTAATGACCTTGTCAGCCCAGAGCTGTGCTGTTACTCCCCAACAAAAACCAAATTAGCCTTGTCTTCTTTATTAAAGCAACACTTAGAAACCATTTTGGGCGAGCCCGTAAAAACGATAAGTGCGGTTTCAGGTGGCGACATCTCAAATGCCCACATGGTTACGACCGCCAATGAACGGTATTTTGTTAAAAGCTCAAACGATTCAAGCGCCTCGGCCATGTACGAGGCCGAAACCAAGGGTTTGCAACAATTGGCGGCCACCAATACCATAAAAGTTCCCATCATTTTTAAAATTGGTCACCTTGGGGATGTTTCCTATTTGGTAATGGAGCATGTTGAAAGCAAACGGCCGTCAGAGCAGGATTTTGAACGTTTGGGATATCAGTTGGCACAGCTACATTTGGCCTGGACAGCCACAAGATTTGGCAACGACCATGACAATTTTATCGGCAGTTTGCCCCAAAGTAATAGGCAGCACATTGATTGGGTCACGTTTTATGTCGAAGAACGCTTGCTACCGCAGCTAGAAATGGCCATGAGACAAGAATTGTTGTTGAAACAGCAGATTCCCCCCGCCACAAAAATGCGCGACGTGTGCCAACATTTCTTTGGGGAAGTGCGCCCATCCCTACTCCACGGCGACCTTTGGGGCGGCAATTACTTGATTTCCACCGATGGCATACCCTACTTGATTGACCCGGCCGTGTATGTGGGCCATTCAGAGGTTGACTTGGCGATGAGCCGCCTCTTTGGTGGGTTTGGCAATGCTTTCTATAGGGCCTATCACGAAATTATTTCTCCCCATGAAAACCAAAAAGATTGCAATGATATCTATCAGTTGTACTATCTATTGGTACATCTGAACCTGTTTGGAAGTTCGTATCGGAGTTCGGTGTTGCGAATTTTGGGAAAATATTTCAGGTAACTTTTTTGTCATTCTGAGCGTAGGGAAGAATCCCAAAATCAGTTTGTTTAGGATGCCTTTTTGCTTAGTTCGACAACATGGTAAAAAAGGGGGGTTGGGTTGCTTGCCCAAGGACAAAATTTTCAAAACCGCGCCACCCACCCCGCTTCCGCTTCGCTGAACCACCCCTCCCTGACCAGGGCGGGGAGCCTTAAATCTTAAATTAGGGGTTGGAAATTGAAATTTGAATTCTGCATGTCACTCTCCCATGGCGGCAGCCACGGCAGCGGAAAGCCGCTTATAGGTACCGTTCTGTAAACGCTCACGGATGGCCGAAAAGGCATCCAAGGTTTCGTTGATATCGTCCATGGTATGGGTGGCCGTGGGTATCAATCGAAGTAAAATCATTCCTTTAGGTATAACAGGGTAAACCACTATACTACAGAATATTCCATAATTTTCTCGAAGATCTTTTACCAAGGCCATCGCCTCTGGAATACTTCCACTCAGATACACGGGTGTAACACAGCTCGAAGTGGTACCGATATCGAACCCGCGCTCTTTGAGTCCGTTTTGCAAGGCGTTCACGTTTTCCCACAGCTTGGCCTTGAGCTCAGGCATCGTGCGCAACATTTCCAATCGTTTCAAGGCACCCTTAACAAAGATCATCGGCAACGATTTGGCGAACATTTGGGAACGCATATTGTATTTCAAATAATCGATGATTTCTTTATCTGCAGCTACAAATGCACCGATACCGGCCATCGATTTGGCAAAAGTGGCCAAATAAACATCAATATCATCTTGTACACCCTGCTCTTCGCCCGTACCGGCACCTGTTTTGCCCAATGTGCCAAAACCATGCGCATCATCTACCAATAATCGGAACTTATATTTTTTCTTAAGGGCAACAATCTCTTTTAAGATGCCCTGTTCGCCACGCATTCCAAAAACCCCCTCGGAAATTACCAAAATGCCGCCACCATTTTGTTCGGCCATCTTGGTAGCCCTTTCAAGGTTTTTCTCCAAACTCTCCACATCATTGTGTTTAAAGGTGAAGCGTTTACCCATATGTAGGCGCACCCCATCGATGATACAGGCATGGGAGTCAACATCGTAAACGATGATGTCGTCTTTGGTGACCAACGAATCAATGACCGACATAAAGCCTTGGTACCCAAAATTCAGCAGGTACGCTGCTTCTTTCTTGACGAAAGCGGCCAGTTCTTTCTCCAGTTTTTCATGATAATCGGTATGGCCGCTCATCATACGGGCCCCCATTGGATAGGCGGCACCGTGCTCGAGCGCGGCCTCAGAATCAACTTTCTTGATCTCCGGCAGATTGGCAAGGCCGAGGTAATCATTGATGCTCCAAGTGATTACTTCCTTGCCTTGAAATTTCATTCTATTTGATATGGGGCCCTCTAATTTGGGGAACACAAAATACCCTTCGGCCTGCGAGGCCCATTTGCCCAACGGCCCCTTGTTTTCAATGATTCTATCAAATAAATCCTTCATCTACCTTGAATTGATTTAACTGCAAAAGTAGGCAATTTTGATAAGCATTTCCAATCAATATAAGCATAAAAAAAGCAACAGCGTTACCTGTTGCTTTTCCATTTATAGATATTGAGTCAGTTATTTTATAAATTGGATTTTTGGGGCCTCTTCAACACTTTCGGTATCGAAAAACCCTTGGTTTTCCATCCATTCGTTGCTGTAGACCTTGCTCATGTAGCGCGAACCATGGTCGGGAAACACCACGACCACCACACTGTCTTTGTCAAACTCGCCTTCGGTGTTCAATTGTACCAAGGCCTGCATGGCCGCACCGCTGGTATATCCCAAGAAAAGGCCTTCTGCATGGGCCAACTTACGGGTCATATGGGCACTGTCGGCATCTGAAACCTTAATATAGCGGTCAATGCTGTTGAAATCAGTGGCCGATGGGATCAGATTCTTGCCAAGACCCTCTATTCGATACGGATATATTTCGTTGTGGTCAAATTCACCAGTTTCATGGTATTTCTGCAATACCGAACCATAAGCATCGACACCCAGAATTCTGATAGCTGGGTTCTTTTCCTTCAAATAACGGGCAATGCCTGAAATAGTACCCCCTGTACCGCTACAAGCCACCAAATGGGTGATTTGCCCACCTGTTTGCTCCCAAATCTCAGGACCCGTGGTCTTATAGTGTGCTTCAATATTCAATTCATTGAAGTACTGGTTTATGTAAATGGAGTCTTTGGTCTCTTCGTGCAGTCGCTTGGCCACTTGGTAATACGACCGCGGGTCGTCGGCGCTAACATGGGCAGGGCACACATATACAGTGGCCCCCATTGAGCGCAGCATGTCAATCTTGTCTTTTGAAGATTTTGAACTAACGGCCAAGATACATTTATACCCCTTGACGATGCAGGCCATTGCCAAGCTAAAGCCTGTATTGCCTGAGGTCGTTTCAATGACCGTACTACCTTTTTTCAGGATTCCCCTTCGCTCTGCCTCTTCGATGATATAGACCGCAATTCGGTCTTTTGACGAATGCCCGGGATTGAATGCCTCTACCTTGGCATAGAAATTTCCGGTGAGCGATTCGGCGATTCTATTGAGTTTTATCAGGGGGGTTTTACCTACAAGCTCAAGAATGTTGTTGCAGGCCTTGATATTGTTTTCCATATCATTTGTTAGGTAAGGATAACGGTAATTGCATACCAATTATTCCGTTTATTCCGTGGCAAAAATAGCAAATTTTATTTTTTTGGGATTTTCCCTTCCAAATCCAACAGAAATGCATACTCCTTAGCCGTCTCCTTAAGGGCCTCAAACCTTCCGGAAGCACCGCCATGTCCAGCATCCATATTCGTGTCTAAAAACAATAGATTGCTATCGGTTTTCATGTCCCGTAACTTGGCCACCCACTTGGCAGGCTCCCAATACTGCACCTGCGAATCGTGCAAGCCGGTGGAAACGTACATGTTCGGATAGTCTTTGGCCTCAACTTGGTCATAAGGCGAATATGAAAGCATGTAATCGTAGTATTCTTTTTCTTTCGGGTTGCCCCATTCGTCGAATTCGCCCGTTGTTAGCGGAATGGAATCGTCCAACATGGTGGTGACCACATCTACAAAGGGCACTGCAGCGATCACCCCATTGTACAGCTCGGGTGCCATATTGACCACCGCACCCATCAACAGTCCGCCCGCAGAACCGCCCATGGCATAGAGATGCTCGGCACTCGTATACTTTTGGGCAATCAGGTATTTTGAACAATCCACAAAATCGGTAAAGGTATTTTTCTTGGTCAGCAACTTGCCGTCTTCATACCACGGCCTGCCCAGGTATTCGCCGCCCCGAACGTGGGCAATGGCATAGATAAAGCCACGATCCAGCAAACTGAGCCGAACCGATGAAAAATAGGGGTCGACTGTACTGCCATAGGAACCGTACGCATATTGTAGCAACGGGCTGCTGCCGTCCAATGGGGTGTCTTTATGGTACACCAGTGAAATGGGCACTTTTA
This sequence comes from Flagellimonas lutaonensis, assembly GCF_000963865.1. NCBI lineage: Bacteria > Pseudomonadati > Bacteroidota > Flavobacteriia > Flavobacteriales > Flavobacteriaceae > Flagellimonas > Flagellimonas lutaonensis. The sequence goes on along the minus strand of NZ_CP011071.1, from coordinate 2,848,488 downwards.
CCCCATCATGGGCCGTGGCCCAAACACGTTCTGAGCGGTAATTTTCTTTATCGAACGTACCGCCCAAGACCTCTTGTTCCTTTAAAATGGTCTGCTCTTTGGTAGCCATATCGAATTCGATGATGGCGTAGGGCGAAGTCATGGCATTGTAGAAATACCGCAGTTTGTCGGTGTCAAAATCCAGATTGGTGGTGGGCCCCATCACATAGGTCTCGCTTTCAATAGGCAAGTAATAGTCTTCTGAACCGTCCCACTTGACAATTTTCATCTTGTTCAGCCCATTTTCTCGTTCTGAGAGCACATAATAATTTTTGAAGATCTCAATATCCTCCAACAAAACATTATCGCGATGTGGAATGAATTCTTGCCAATTCTCATGCGAAGTATGCTGCTCCCCTACTTTCATCAACTTGAAATTAGTGGCCTTGTCTTTGTTGGTCAACACATAGAAATTGCCATTGTAATGCGAAATACTGTATTCCAGTCCCCTTTCACGTGGTGAAAAGACCTTGAATTTGCCATTGGGGTCGTCGGCGGGCAAAATGCGGTATTCAGAGGTCAGGGTACTGACCGAGCCAATAACGATATACTTCCTCGATTTAGTCTTGTACACAAAAGTTGAAAAAGTCTCGTCTTCTTCATTAAATACCAGTTCATCATCCTCTGAAGGCGTGCCAAGAGTGTGTCTATAAATACGGTCAGACCGAAGCGTTACTGGGTCTTTTTTAGTATAGAAAAGCGTCTTGTTGTCTGCCGCCCAAGTAGAGCTGCCCGTGGTATTGTCTATTTTATCGGGAAGAATCTCGCCCGTTTCCAGATTTTTTATTTGGATGTGGTACTGTCGCCGCGACACCGTGTCGACCCCAAAAGCGGCCAATTTGTTGTCCGGACTGATGGAAATACCCCTCAGATTGAAAAATTCGTGGCCCTCTGCCATTTCATTGCAATCGAACAAAATTTCCTCAGGGGCTTCCAGACTTCCTTTTTTTCGGGCATAAATAGGGTATTCCTTGCCCGTTTCGTAGCGTGTTAGGTACCAATAGCCATTCAACTTATAGGGCACCGACGAATCATCTTCTTTGATACGGCCCTTCATCTCTTCAAAAAGCGTTTCCTGAAAGTCTTTGGTATGGGCGGTCATCGCTTCATAGTAAGCGTTCTCTGCGTTCAAATACTCAATGACCTCTGGGTTATCGCGTTCGTTCAGCCAATAATAGTCATCGACACGAACATCGCCGTGAATCTCAAGTTTTTTTGGTTTTTTGGAAGCTTTTGGCGGAGTTATGTCCATTTGTTTTTCATTCGAATCGTGGCAAGCGGCGACAAAAATAAGGCAGAAAATGGAAATGGGAATCCGATAAAGAAGTGATTTCATTCGCAGTGATTTCAGCCAAATTAGTAATTTTGGCTCACCAATCCTTAATTATTAGCACAATGTTCGGAGATTTAATGGGAATGATGGGGAAACTGAAGGAAACCCAGGCCAAAGTGGAAGCCACCAAAGAACGGTTGAACTCGGTCATGGTCGATGAGCAATCGTCTGATGGGTTGCTAAAAGTAACGCTGACGGCCAACAGAGAATTGAAATCCATCCAAATCGACGATGCGCTCTTAGAAGATAAGGACCAGCTCGAAGATTATTTGGTATTGACGCTCAACAAGGCCATTGAAAAGGCCACCAAGGTAAACGAAACCGAGCTTGCGGCAGTGGCCAAAGAGGGCATGCCCAATATACCGGGGATGGATTCGCTTTTCAAGTAAGCTCCCTTTCGGGATTTTCTTATCTTTAGAAAAAGACCCGGAATAGATGATTGAAGTTTTTCAAGACCGTAACGATGTACACCGATTTCAGATAAAATCGGCATCTGGTGGTGTTTTGCTCAAGAGCAACCCCTTTGCCAACGGTCAAGATGTAAAAAATGCCGTTGCGGAAATCAAAAAGACGACGGCAAGCCACTTGCTTTTTGAACGCCGTACCAACCACGATGGCAAGTTCTTTTTTAAAGTAAGGTTACAAGACGGAACATTGGTCGGAAACAGCCAGTTGTACGACTCTGAGGCGGGTTTGGAAAACGGCATCAAAAACCTAAAAACCGTTCTTTCAACCCTTTAAAACCCCTATAATTCCTGCAAGATTTGCAAAAACCGCTTGTGCATGGCATCGGTATAGTCTAAATGGGTAACAATGCGCAATTTGCCCTGCCCCATGCCGATAATCGAAATCTGTTGCTCAGCCAACCTTTGCAAAAATTCGGTTTCTGAAATCGTTTCTTGATTCAATTCAAAGATGATGATGTTCGTTTCAATGGGTTCGACCTTTTTGATAAAACCAAGATTTTTCAAGATACCGCCAATTTCCTTGGCTTTTTGGTGGTCGTCAGCCAATCGTTCGATGTGGTGGTCCAAGGCATAGATGCCCGCAGCGGCCAAGTAGCCCGACTGCCGCATTCCCCCACCCAAAATCTTGCGGATACGCAGGGCTTTGTCAACCAATTCTTTGCTTCCGATCAAAACAGAACCTACCGGACAACCAAGCCCCTTGCTCAGGCAAACGCTAATGGTGTCGAATAGCTGCCCGTATTGCTTGGGTGATTCGCCTTTTGCGATAAGGGCATTCCATATTCGGGCACCGTCCAGATGGTAGTGTAGGCCATGTTTTTCACAAACGGCCTTTATGCGCTGCAACTCCTTAAAATCCCAGCAAGCACCCCCCCCTTTGTTGGTGGTATTTTCAATACAGACCAGTGCGGTCAGCGGACTATGGTAAAAATCGGGCGGGTTTATGGCCGCCTCGACCTGTTCGGCCGTCATCATTCCCCTGTGCCCATCGACCAATTTGCAAGAAACGCCACTATTGAAGCTGACGCCCCCTCCCTCATAGTTGTAGACATGGGCAAACTTATCGCAGATCAATTGATCGCCAGGATTTGTATGCAGCTTTATGGCCGTTTGGTTGGCCATGGTGCCACTCGGAAAAAAGAGGGCGGCCTCCATCCCGAACATATCGGCCACTTTTTCTTCGAGGGCATTGACCGTGGGGTCGTTTTTAAACACATCGTCGCCCACCTTGGCGTTCATCATGGCCGTGAGCATTCTGTCAGTCGGTCGGGTAACGGTATCGCTGATCAGGTTGATTTCCATTCAGAGTATTTGATTGTTGGCCCTATAGACGATTCATACGTTAAAAATCAATGAAAACAATCCATTCCGATCGGTGAACCATCTGGAATTTTAGGCGCCTCTATTTTTCTTTCGTATCCCTTTGGGTTACCGATAAACTTCTCAACCTCTTTTAGCAAAAGGGCCGCATGGGGCTGCTCTTTTCTACTTTCCAACTCCTTTTTGAGGTCGGTCATGGCATTTAGTATGGTTTCGGTAACCTGTGGGTGGCTTTCTTTGGCACTCGCAAGGTGCATCAACTCTTGCAGGGTCTGCCAGTTGACCAATTTCTGTACTTCGCCCAAATAACCCTCATCCACTTTTGACATGATGGTTGCATCGAGCAGTGTTGAAACCACTTCTTTCAGGCCCAACTGCTGCTTGTCCAACGCCTTCTGCTGCACCAATCGGTTGGCCCGCTGCGGGTGTAACAACAACATCAAGGTTTGGTGGGCTGCCGTTTCGGCCACACCCAGGGGATCAAAGGCGACCCCCGTTTTCCCCTTGAACGATTCACGTGTTCTAGGGTATCCAATACTTCGGGGTGGAAAAAGCGATAATTTACTTTCAGGTATTGCCAAGGTCTTTGGTTCCAAGGTCTTCAGCAAGGTTTGCAGGGCCTCTTTCTGGGTCGTTCTTTCGAGTGTTTTAACGGTCAGTTGCCCATCTCCCTTTACGGCATAGTTATAATCAAGGCCGCCAACCAACTTCACCGTCGCTTCGGTCTGGTAACGATGTAAAAAATACAGTGGCACAAAAACATCTTCGAGTACCGACAGCGGTTCCCCACTTCTGATGTTGTCCACAGAAAAATTATCGATGGCCGTTTCCCTGATCTTCAAAATGGCATCCAATTCTCTACTGGCGTTCTTGCCATTGTCCCATAGATGGGCCAGACCGTGGGCACCCCCTATCGGTCGGGCATCTTGATCTGAAATATACCGCAATCCATCGCTTTGGGCCTTGGCCAAAATATTGTTGAGCGCCTGTTCTTCAGCGACCCCCTTCGGAAAATCGGAATAGGCATAGGCCACCGTTACCTTGTCCCACTCGCCAATGCCCGTATCGTACACGTTGGAAAAGTCGATTTCGCCATTTTTGAGGGTAAACTGTGGGTGCGGATAGTCCATCACCGAAGCCCGGTCATTGGTGCTGGCTGCAAAATTATGGGCAAAGCCCAAGGTATGGCCGATTTCATGCGCCGAAAGTTGACGAATGCGCGCCAAAGCCAATTCGAGCATGGGTCGGTAGTTGTCATCACGCTCGGCGAACGGTTTGTCCATAAGGGCTTGGGCGATCATAAAGTCTTGGCGTATACGTAGGCTTCCCAAACTCACATGCCCCTTGATGATCTCGCCTGTTCTAGGGTCTTGTACGCTGCTGCCGTAGCTCCAGCCACGGGTAGAACGGTGTACCCATTGGATGACATTGTAGCGCACATCCATGGGGTCTGCATTGTCTGGCAACATCTTTACCTGAAAGGCATCTTTATAGCCAATGGCCTCAAAGGCTTGGTTCCACCAACGGCCACCTTCCAAAAGGGCCGAACGTACCGGTTCGGGGGTGCCATTGTCGAGATAGTAGATAATGGGTTCCACCGCTTCGCTCATCTCGGCATTGGGATTTTTTTTCTGTAATCTGTGCCGCGGTATGTATCGTTTTAAAATGGGCTCTTGTACCGGGGTCGAGTAATCATAATAGGTAAAGGGGTACGAGCCGCAACGGGGGTCAAATTCACGCATCTCAAAACCGTCATCGGGCAGTTCGATGAACGAGTGGTGCTGCGCCACGGTGACCGCTGTCGGGTCGGGGGTCACAGAGCGGATGTTTCTTCCTTTGGGCTCGCCCTTAAAGGTCAGAAACACATCGAACTCAATATTCTTCGGAAAGGCCTTGGTGCGGTCAAAATTCCATGCGCTGCGTTTTTTATCCAAACTATAATTGCCCTGATCGGTCTGTTTCAATCGTCTGGCCACCCCGTGTGCATCGCGCATCAAAAAATCAGAGATATCGATAAGATAGCTGCCTTTTGATTGGTCAAAAATTTCAAAACCGCCCAAAATTGATTTGGCAAACGCTTGCTCTACCGACATTTTTTCAAGTTTGTTGTCGGTCAGGGCACGAAAACGCATATTGGGCTGTACCAATAAAAGCTTTTGGCCTGCCTTTTTAAAATAAACGACCTGTTCGTTGCCCAACTGGCCCCTATCCAAACCTATGTCGTTACTTCCTATTCCGCTGCTTAGCGAATAAACGTACAAGAATTCCTTTTCCAATTCATCTACCTGAAGGTAGATTTTGTCATTCTTGTCATCATAATAAAAATTTAAAAAGCCATTGAACTTTTGAAATCCATTGGCCTTATCAAAGCTTTGAGACCATGCGGTGTTGACAAAAAGATACAAGAGGGCGCTTAGCAAAAGAGCGTTTTTCATAAGTGTTCGAATTGTTGCCTAAAAATATACAAAATGGATTGTTCCTACATAGCGAAACATTAAATTTGCCCAAAATCTAATGAATGGTAACCACAGATCAGCAAAAGGATCTTATTGAACGCCTTGGTGCGTTAAGGAGGTATCTTTGACATCGATGCCAAACGTATCGAAATAGAAAACGAGGAAGAGAAAACCCTTGTGCCCGACTTTTGGGACGACCCTGTCACGGCCCAGGCCCATATGAAATCACTGAAATCGAAGAAAAAATGGATAGAAGATTTCAACCAGGCCAAAACCTTGGTCGGCGACCTTGAAGTACTGCTCGAATTTCAGCAAGAGGGCGAGATTTCTGAGGAGGAAGTACAAAAACAGTACGATAAGGCCCTCGACGCGGTTGAAAAGCTTGAATTCAAGAACATGCTCTCTGACGAGGGCGACGAGCTGACCGCTATCTTGCAGATCACGGCCGGTGCCGGTGGCACCGAGAGCTGCGACTGGGCTGCCATGCTAATGCGCATGTATCTTATGTGGGCAGAAAAAAATGGCTACAAGGTAAGGGAGCTCAACTATCAAGAAGGCGATGTAGCGGGCATTAAAACGGTGACCCTCGAAATTGAGGGTGATTATGCCTTTGGATGGTTGAAAGGGGAAAACGGCGTACACCGTTTGGTACGCATCTCGCCCTTCGACAGCAATGCAAAACGCCATACCTCTTTTGCCTCGGTATATGTATATCCGCTGGTCGATGACACCATCGAAATCGACATCAACCCTTCAGATATTGAAATCACCACCGCACGTTCAAGCGGTGCCGGTGGCCAAAACGTGAACAAGGTGGAGACCAAGGTGCAATTGGTGCACAAACCAACGGGCATTCAGATTTCCTGCTCCGACTCCCGTTCACAGCACGACAACCGGGCCACGGCCATGAAAATGTTGAAATCGCAACTCTATGAGATCGAACTGCGCAAAAAACAAGAGGCAAGGGCCGAGATAGAATCGTCAAAAATGAAGATCGAATGGGGCTCGCAAATACGCAACTATGTAATGCACCCCTACAAACTCGTAAAAGATGTACGCACCGGCCAGGAAACCGGAAATGTAGATGCCGTAATGGATGGGAATATAGACCAATTCTTAAAGTCATATCTGATGATGATGGGGCAGAAAGAGGATTGATTTGTCTAAAACCCCTTAACTTGATGGCATTATGCCTTTTAACAAACAATTAACCCAGATAGGTCAAGCCAAACGATAATTTTGAAATCCGACACTAGAATGAAAAAGTCATTACAACTCTTTACGGCCGTTTTTCTGCTGCTCTTTGCCTCAAGCCTAGAAGCACAATATGGCTATGGCAACCGCTATGGCCGCCGAACCTCCATTCCGCAAGCACAGACGCCACAAAAAGAACCGGAGCCAAAAACGGCAGAGGAATATGTTGAGGAACGCATGCCCAAGATAATCGAGGCCCTAGAACTAGATCCCTTCGAGGAGGCAGTGGTGCGCACAACACTTACCAAATATGTACAAAAGAGGATGGAACTGCAGATTTTGAAGCTGGATCCGAAAAAAATGAAGGAAGAGTTTGAAAAAATCCAAAAATTGCAAGATGCCGAGATAAAAGCTGGACTTCCCGAAGAGAAATATGAAAACTACCTGGCGCTTCAAAAAAACCAGTTGAAGAAAAAACGAAAAAAGAAAAAGAAAAGGAAAGACAAAACCGATTGACTTTCCGATCCGTTTACTTCCCACAAAACTTCATACCAATTTTCACCCGCTTAAAACTGTCGATGATCTGATCGGTACCGTTGTTGACAGATTTTGGGTTTTATTTAACGCCCCCTACCCCGATATTTGGCGGGTGTAATCAATCAAGTAATTCGCATGTACAGAAGAATTGTATTGCTCTTTTTTCTTATTTCAGCCCTATCATTTTCACAGCGGCCCTCGGGTCAGGGAGGCCAATCCCAACCCATTACCGTAACGGGTGAGGTCGTAGATAAAGATACAGGGCAGCCCCTTGAGTATGCCACCATTATACTTGAGCCGGTTCGCAACCCAGAATCTGTGACCGGTGGCATCACCGATTTAAACGGAAAATTTGAGGTAGAGACACGACCCGGCATGTATAACATCTCAGTCGAGTACCTCACCTATGAAACTTTTAAAAAAGAACGACAATTGTTACGTGCTGACACCGATCTGGGCCAGATAGCCTTGGCGATTGATGTCTCGCAACTCGAAGAGGTTGAGGTGATAGCCGAGCGTACCACGGTCGAACTTCGATTGGACAAGAAAATATACAATGTGGGCAAAGATCTGACCGTTCGCGGTGGTACCGTAAGCGACGTACTCGACAATGTGCCCTCGGTATCGGTCGATGTGGAAGGAAACGTGCAGCTTCGTGGCAACGACGACGTTCGCATACTCATCAATGGAAAGCCCTCGGCCATTACCGGTCTGAACAGCACAGATGCTTTGCGACAACTTCCGGCAGAATCAATTGAGAAAGTAGAGGTGATCACTTCACCCTCTGCGCGCTACGATGCCGAGGGATCTGGCGGAATCATCAACATTATTTTGCGAAGAAGTAAATTACAGGGCCTTAACGGCGCCCTGACCTCAAACATCGGCTACCCCAATTCTGCCGGCATCAACGGCAATCTAAATTTTAGGGCAGGTGATGTCAACATTTTCACCAATACCGGGTACAACTATCGTGAGCGTCCGGGGAACTCTTTGAACGATACCGATTTTTTTGATGCCTCGGGCAATTTTACCAATTCACTTCGTGAAGAACGCGAGTTTGACAGGGTACGAAAGGGCCTGAACGCCAATTTTGGGGTAGAATGGTATGTGAACCAAACCGCATCCATCACACAATCAATATTCATCAGGGATTCTGACAACAGCAGTGAAACGACCAATACCTTTTTTCAAGAAGATGCCGCTGGCAACAGGAGCTCTGGCTTCCGGTTCGATCCAGAAACCGAAGAAGACAAAACCTTCCAATATTCATTCAATTTCGATAAGCAGTTCAATGGAGACTCAGAACACAAGCTCACCTTTGCCTTTCAATACGAGACTACCGACGAAGTTGAAGAGTCTTTGATCGTGCAAAACGGTTTTGACAGTGAAAGTGTTCGAACCGCCGAAGACCAACAACGGCTCTTTTTACAGACCGATTATGTGGTGCCCGTGGGCAAGTCGGGCCAGTTTGAACTGGGCTACCGCGGTGATTTCAATACACTCGAAACCGATTATGATGTCGTTTTCATCAATCCGACCGTTGACGAGCTGGGCATTACCAACCCTAGTAATGTATTGGATTATAAGGAGACCATCAATGCCGTGTACACCCAATTCGGAACCAAATTCGATAAATTCTCCTTTTTGGCAGGACTGCGGTACGAGGCCACCCGGTTGATCATCAACCAAATCGAGACCAATGATTTTAACCGGAATAATTTTGACGGACTGTTTCCTACCCTAAACCTCAACTACGAGATCAGTGAAAAAGAAAGCTTTCAATTTGGCTACAATCGAAGAATTCGTCGGCCAAGATCGCGTTTTTTGAATCCGTTCCCATCGCGGTCAAGCCCGACCAATCTGTTTCAGGGCAACCCGACCCTAACTCCTTCGTTTTCAAATCAGGTCGATTTGGGCTATTTGAAACGTTTTGAAAAAGTGACGTTGAACAGTTCGGTCTATTTTCAAAGGGCAACCGATGTCATCAGCTTTATAACAGAAGATACCGGAGAAGATACCTTTTTTGATGGCGAACAGGTCAGTATCTTGAGAAGAACCCCGGTAAACCTGGCCCGAAATGACCGCTATGGTTTTGAGGTGACCACTAACTATCGCCCCAGTCGAAAATGGAACCTTAATGCCAACTTCAACATTTTCAACCTGATCACCAGGGGTGATTTCAATGGGCAGAACTTTGATGCGGAAAATTTGAGCTGGTTTGTTCGCCTGAACAATAAAATAACCCTGCCCGCCAAAATCGACTGGCAGACCCGAATGTTCTACCGCGGCCCTGTTGAAAATGCACAGACACGCAACCAGGGCATCTTCTCGTTGAATCTGGCCTTCAGCAAAGACTTTTTCAACGAAAAGGCATCACTCGCATTTAATATCAGCGATGTGTTCAATAGCCGTAAAAGGGTAAGTGAGACGGTTACGCCCTTTTTTGAGAGCGATAGCGAGTTCCAATGGCGTGTGAGAAGTTTTAATTTGGCCTTTACCTACCGGTTCAACCAAAAGAAAAGAAGAGGTGGTGAAAGAGAACGTGATTTTGACGGGGGCGACGAAGAGTTCGGTACCCCATAAAACAAAAAAGAAGCCCAAATGGCTTCTTTTTTTTATTCTTCTAGACGCTGAGCCTTTCTGGCTTCGCGTTTTTCTTTCCACATTTCCATAAGGTTTCCTCCCAACCAATAGGGCACCACAAAACCAATCAGAAATATCATCAACCAGAAACCTATTGTGAAGATGGTCAAAAACGCTAGCCAGCCTAAGTATTGGTCAAACTCTACCATGTGATTCGATTTATAGGGCAAAGATACCCTGAAAAAGGCAAACTTTGCAAATCCTTTTAAAAAAATCTAAAACCAAACAAATATCAGCAAAAAGAAAAATCTTGAAAGGTTACCTTTGCCAAAAGAAATTTCAGCACTATGGAGTTCAGAATAGAAAAAGATACCATGGGCGAGGTAAAAGTACCCGCCGACAAGTACTGGGGCGCACAGACAGAGCGCTCAAGAAACAACTTCAAAATAGGTGCGGCAGGCTCAATGCCGTTAGAGATTGTGTATGGATTTGCCTACTTAAAAAAAGCGGCGGCCCATGCCAACCATGAACTGGGGGTTTTATCAAAAGAAAAAAGGGATCTGATATCACAGGTTTGCGATGAAATTCTCGAAGGAAAGCACGATGACCAGTTTCCCTTGGTGATTTGGCAAACCGGCTCGGGCACCCAGAGCAACATGAACGTGAACGAGGTCATCGCCAACAGGGCCCATGAAATGGCCGGCAAAAAAATTGGTGAGGGCGAAAAGACCATTCAGCCCAACGATGATGTGAACAAGTCACAATCTTCAAACGACACCTTTCCAACGGGCATGCACATTGCGGCCTACAAAAAAATCACCGAGGTCACCATACCCGGTGTGAAAAAGCTGCGGGATACCCTTGATAAAAAATCCAAAGAATTCAAAAACGTGGTCAAAATCGGGCGAACCCACTTGATGGATGCCACGCCCCTTACACTTGGCCAAGAGTTTTCTGGCTATGTGTCACAGCTTGACCATGGCTTGAAGGCCCTTGAAAACACCCTAGATCATTTAAGTGAACTGGCCTTGGGCGGTACGGCGGTAGGTACGGGGCTGAACACTCCCGAAGGCTATGATGTACTGGTGGCGAAATACATTGCAGAATTTACCGGTCTTCCCTTTAAGACCGCCCCGAACAAGTTTGAGGCCTTGGCAGCACACGATGCCATTGTAGAGAGCCATGGCGCACTGAAACAACTGGCCGTTTCACTGAACAAGATTGCCAACGATATTCGCATGATGGCCTCCGGACCACGTTCAGGCATCGGGGAAATCATCATCCCTGCCAACGAACCGGGCAGCTCCATTATGCCGGGCAAGGTGAATCCGACCCAATGTGAGGCCCTTACCATGGTGTGCGCGCAGGTAATGGGCAACGATGTGGCCATCACCGTAGGCGGCACACAAGGCCACTACGAGCTGAATGTTTTTAAACCCGTTATGGCGGCCAACATACTACAATCGGCCCAGTTGTTGGGTGATGCCTGTGCAAGTTTCGAGAAGAACTGCGCGGCAGGCATAGAACCGAACCACGACAGAATCAAAGAGCTACTGAACAATTCGTTGATGTTGGTAACGGCATTGAACACCAAGATTGGCTACTACAAGGCCGCCGAAATAGCGAACGCCGCCCACAGAAATGGCACCACCTTGCGTGAGGAGGCCGTAAGGCTTGGGTATGTGACCGAGGAAGAATATGATGAATGGGTCAAACCCGAAGATATGGTGGGCTCCTTTAAATAAGGGAAATCCAGCGAACGTAAAAAGGGCGGCCAAATGGCCGCCCTTTTTTGATCAAGTATATGGATAGTGTTTATTTGTGCTTACTACTTCAAAATAAACTTAGAAGTACCCAACAATTTCAGCTTGTCATCATAAACGTTCACCATGTAGTTCCCCTTTGGGAAATCTCCTGAAGGCTTGTTGATGTAATCGCATACATCCAAATCGTTGTTCTCATAGTAGAAATTGGTAGCCTTGCTGTAGGTGATTGAAGCACCTTCTTCATTTGACTTGGTAAAGCTTTCGCCCAACACATTGCCTTGTGGATCCAATACCTCAATGTAAAATTCCCGGTCGCCAGCTTCAGCGATCACGTTATCGGCAACGGTAAAGCAAACTTTAAACTTGTCAGTGGCACGAGCCCTTGAAGTAGAAACCAATTTACCGCTGCTTCTTTCCTTAACCGCATCAACTTTGAAAGAAGATAGGTTCAACGCAGATCCCCTTTCAACAGCATCGGCCAATTGGGTGTTCTGTACAACCAATGAATCGTTGAATACAGTCTGCTTTTCAAGCTCAGCATAGGTGCTGTCACGCTCCATGGCCAACAAGGTGTTCGATTGGGTCAACGAATCGACCTGACGCAACAATCTTTCCCTTTCTGCCTTCAAAACGCTTACTTGTCTTCTGTAACGAGAAAGTGCAGCGATATCGGCCTTCATGTTTTTAACAGAATCGATGTACTTTGCAATGTTGTCACGTGCGGCAACCAATTCTTCATTGGTGGCATTGCTCTCTAGAATGGCCTTGTCATATTCTGACTTCAGGCTGTTCAAATCTTCAACGACCAACTCTTTCTCTTGGGTCAGTTGCTGGGTCGTCTTTTTCTTATCTTGGTAAAGGCTTACCGTATAGATAATGGTTCCGAGAAGAATCACTCCCAGTAAACCTGCGATTACCTTTAAACCATTGTTGTTTTTTGTTTCAGTCATGATTTTTGATTTAATTAATTCTTTTGTTTTACAATAGTGTTGCTTATTGTATCCGCTTTATTTACGTATCAGATTTTGGTTTGGATTATTTAATCTGGAATAATTGTTAAAAAAGTGGAATAAATGTCTGTGAAGCCTTATTTTTAAAGGATTCTAAATTGCTGTGATGACCTTAAAAAAAATCTTTCCAGTAGTATTTGCGATTCTTTTTTTGTCTTTTTCTGGGCTAATGGGCCAAAAGACTTCATGGGGAAACCCGTCGGATGAGGTCAAAATTCATCCCATTCAACATGCTACCGCGGTCTTGGAATGGAACAATCTTACCATATATGTTGACCCTACGGGTGGTGCCGAAGCGTTTGAGGGTTTTGAAGCCCCTGACCTTATCTTGATTACCGATATACATGGAGACCATTATAATTTGGAGACTTTGGAAGAACTTGACACCCAAAAGGCCAAAATAATTGTGCCCAAAGCGGTCGCCGATAAAATGCCTCCAGCCTTTACGCCGCAGATAGATGTGCTAAACAATGGTGATACCAAAGAGCGTTTCGGCATCACCATTGAGGCCGTGCCCATGTACAACCTGAGGGATGAAGCAAAAAAGTTCCATGAAAAGGGTCGCGGCAATGGCTATGTGCTCAATATGGGCGGCCAGCGCATCTATATTTCCGGAGATACGGAGGATATTCCTGAAATGCGGGCCCTGACCAACATTGACAAGGCCTTGGTCTGCATGAACCTGCCCTATACCATGACAGTGGAAAGCGCTGCCGATGCCGTGCTGGTATTCGAACCCAAACAGGTATATCCGTACCATTACCGGGGTCGACCCGAAGTAAGCAATGTGGCCAAATTTAAACGGTTGGTAAACAGCGGTAATCCAAACATTGAAGTGGTACAATTAGATTGGTACCCGAATGATGATTATTGACCTGTAACATCTGGGCAAAAAAACAGTCATATAAAAGATCTTTATCTTTTTCTAACAAATAACTCAATACCTTCAAACATGAAACATTCATTTAAGGCATTCTTTTTGGCCATGGTCGTATTGGCAGTGGGCTGTAAAGAAAAGGCCGAGGAAAAACAAGCGGCATCGGAATTCAAGGTGCCTGTGGAGTACTACAAACTTGACAACGGGCTCAAAGTCATTCTCTCACAAGACAAGACCTCGCCCACGGCCATTGTGGCGGTCTATTACAACATCGGGTTTCGTATCGAGCCAAAAGACCGTACCGGCTTTGCCCATTTGTTCGAGCATATGATGTTTCAAGGTTCAAAAAATTTGGGCAAGATGGAATTCATCAAACTTGTACAGCAGAATGGAGGGGTGCTCAACGGTTCTACCCGTTTTGACTTTACCAACTATTTTGAGATCGTGCCCTCGCACAAACTGGAAACCATGCTCTGGGCCGAGGCAGACCGTATGCGGGGACTCGATATTACCCAAGAAAACCTGACCAACCAACAGGGGGTGGTAAAGAACGAGGTTAAGGTAAACGTGCTCAACCAACCTTATGGGGGCTTCCCTTGGTTGGATATGCCACAGTTTGCCAATAACAACTGGTACAACGCCCATAACTTTTATGGCGATTTAGAGGATTTGGATGCAGCCAACCTTGAAGATGTGGAACAATTCTTTAAAACATACTATGCCCCCAATAATGCTGCATTGGCGGTAGTGGGCGATTTTGAGATAGAAGAGGCCAAGGCGTGGATAGAAAAGTACTTTGGTGATATCCCCGCTGCTGAATTGCCCCCACAGCCTGATATTTCCGAACCCCGGCAAGAAATGGAAAAAGACTCGGTCAAAAACGACCCCTTGGCCAACAAACCCGCCATAGCCATTGCCTACCATATGCCAGAACGCAACACCCCTGAATACTACGCCATGGGGCTATTGGACCAGATCTTGGTGCAGGGCGACAACGGACTGTTGGTACAAAAACTAGAAAAGGAAAAGGGCTTTACCTCTGATGTCAACGGTGGCATCAATTATCTGGGCAATATGTTCAACTACAAAGGCCCCATGTTATGGATGTATGATTTCACCTATGACCAAGAAACCTCCAAAGAAGAAATTTTGGCCGCGGTCGACGAGGCGATGGTCGATTTGAAGCAAAACTTGGACCAAGAAATGATCGACAAGGCCATTATTAAAATACGGTCGCAGCTCTACGACGATATTGGCGGATTCTTTGGTCTGGGCCGGGCCGACCTTTTGTGCAGCTTTGCGCTGTTCGACGATGACCCAGAACGTATCAATTCCATCGAAGAAGAATTCAAAAAAATAACGCCTGAAATCGTCTCAAGAACCATCGATGAGTACCTGCGAAAGACCAATCGCAGCATCCTCACCGTAAATCCATTATTGGCTGAAAACGAAAAAACAAAATAAGATGAAAAACTATATCACATATATAATCGCTTGCCTTTTCTCAATAGGCTTGGTACAGGCCCAAGAAAAAGAGATGCCTCCCAAGGGAGGGGAACCCAAAAACTTTACCCTACCAGAAAAAGAGGTGGTCGCGTTCGATAACGGTTTGACATTGGTAATGGTACCCTATGGCTCCATTCCAAAGGCTACCATTCAGTTCAATATCAAAACAGGAAACATCAACGAAAAGGAAAATGAAGTATGGCTGGCCGATCTAATGGTCGATTTAATGGAAGAGGGCAGCACTTCAAAAACTTCAAAACAAATAGCCGATGAAATGGCCGGCATGGGCGGCAATCTCAACATTGGAGTCGGTTTGCACACAACCTCGCTGAGCAGCTCAGTGCTATATGAATTTGCCCCCGAAGCGATTGCTTTGATGGCCGATGTACTCAAGAACCCCAAATGGCCCGAAAGCGAATTGAATCGTTTGAAGAACGATATCAAAAGACGCTTGTCGGTGGATTTGTCAACGCCACAAAACCAGGCCTATCGTGATTTTTACGCTACACTTTATCCTGACCACCCCTATGGTCGTGTATATCCTACCGATGAGCAGGTCGATTCATACACCGTCGCCAATATCAAAAGGTTTTATGACGAAAACCTTGGGGCCAAAAGAACCACGGTATATGTAGCGGGTAATTTTGACAAGGAGGCCGTTCGCCAAGCTGTCGAGACCCACTTGGCCGACTGGCGCGAAGGAAAAGAAATCGATTACCCTGTGGCCAAACCCGTGACCTCCAATGAGGTTATGATCATCGACAGGCCAGGGGCTCCACAATCAACCATCTATTATGGACTGCCCGCACCTGACCCCTCACATGAAGATTATCTGGCACTTGATGTGACCAACTCTATTTTGGGCGGTTCTTTCGCTTCGCGAATCACCAGCAACATTCGAGAAGACAAAGGGTATACCTATTCGCCCTACAGCGTGTTGGATGCCAAATACAAAACCGGGGTTTGGTACGAAGCCGCCGATGTGACCACAGAACACACGGGGGCCTCTTTGATGGAAATCAAGAAGGAAATCGAAAAATTGCAGAACGAGCCACCTTCTAAGGAAGAATTGGAAGGCATCTTAAACTACGAGTCGGGCATTTATGTACTACAGAATTCCACTCCCAATGGCATCATCGGGCAGTTGGTGTTTTTGGAGATCCATGATCTCGACGAGGCATTTTTGAAGAACAAGGTGCAGAACATGTTTGCCGTTACCCCTGAAAAGGTGCAGGAGATGACCCAAAAATATATACGCCCTGAAAATATGACCTTGATTGTGGTCGGTGATAAGCAAAAAATCGAAGATCAGATTCAGGAAACGATCAAAGCTCCTTTGAAACAGTAAAAAGAACGGTGTTGCCCGCATTCAATTTGCAACAACCATATCAAAAAATTCAGGCGTAGTCGAGAACACTTGAGGGTGTTTGCCCAAAAACATCTCGACTGCGCCTGTATACCTACATGGGCAGGCTAGATGTGGCATTTTTTGCTACCCTTGTCAACGAACCAACTTCTTGTATTTGATGCGTTTCGGCATGATGTCCGCCCCCAATCGTTTCTTTTTGTTCTCTTCATAATCTGAAAAGGATCCTTCAAAGAAATACACCTGTGAGTCGCCTTCGAAGGCCAGAATATGGGTACAGATTCTATCCAAAAACCAGCGGTCGTGCGAGATGATAACGGCGCAGCCTGCAAAATTCTCAAGACCCTCTTCCAGCGCCCGTAGAGTATTTACGTCCAAATCGTTGGTGGGCTCGTCAAGTAACAATACATTGCCTTCTTCTTTCAGGGTCATGGCTAAATGCAAGCGGTTTCGCTCACCGCCCGATAGGGCACTGACCTTCTTGTTCTGCTCACTGCCCGAAAAGTTGAAACGGCTCAGGTAGGCGCGTGAGTTTACCTGTTTGCCCCCCATCATGATCAATTCTTGTCCGTCACTGAAATTTTCCCAAATTGTTTTCTCGGGGTCGATATTCGAATGGCTTTGGTCAACATACGCAATCTTGGCGGTGTCTCCCACAATAAACTCACCCTTGTCAGGGGTCTCTTCACCCATGATCATTTTAAAAATGGTGGTCTTACCTGCCCCGTTCGGACCAATAATACCGACAATGCCCGCCTGTGGCAGGTTGAAGTTCAGGTCTTCGTACAACAGTTTTTCGCCATAGGCCTTGCTGACACCTTTTGCCTCGATAACTTTGGTGCCCAAGCGTGGACCGTTCGGGATATAAATCTCCAATTTTTCTTCTATCTGTTTTTGATCTTGGCTGAGCAGCTTGTCATAGTTTTTTAGACGTGCCTTTTGTTTGGCTTGGCGGCCCTTGGCCCCTTGGCGTACCCATTCCAATTCGCGTTCAAGTGTTTTTTGGCGTTTTGAGGCTTGTTTGCTCTCTTGTGCCAAGCGTTTGGCCTTTTGGTCAAGCCAACTCGAGTAATTTCCTTTCCATGGAATGCCCTCTCCCCTATCAAGTTCGAGAATCCATCCCGCCACATTGTCCAAGAAGTACCGGTCGTGCGTTACGGCAATCACGGTACCCTTGTATTGGGCCAAATGATGCTCGAGCCAGTGTACCGATTCGGCATCCAAATGGTTCGTGGGCTCATCGAGCAAGAGCACATCAGGTTCTTGCAAGAGCAAACGGCAAAGGGCCACCCTACGACGTTCGCCACCCGAAAGCACTGCAATTTTTTTGTCAGGTTCGGGGGTTCGCAACGCATCCATGGCAATTTCTAGCTTGGTGTCGAGTTCCCACGCATTCGATGCATCGATTTTGTCTTGAAGCGCTGCCTGCTTGTCCATGAGTTTCTGCATTTTATCAGCATCCTCATAGACCTCGGGCAGCGCAAACATATCGTTGATCTTATTGTATTCGTCCAAAACCGCAACGGTTTCGGCAACACCTTCCTTGACAACCTCTAGAACGGTCTTTTCATCATCCAGTTGGGGTTCTTGCTCCAAATATCCCACGGAATATCCCGGCGAAAAAACCACATCGCCTTGATAGTTTTTGTCGACCCCGGCAATAATTCTCAGCAAGGTTGACTTACCAGAACCGTTTAGTCCTAAAATGCCAATTTTAGCACCGTAGAAAAAGCTGAGGTAAATATCTTTTAAAACAGGTGTATTGGCCGATTTATAGGTCTTGGTGACCCCAGCCATGGAAAAAATTACTTTTTTGTCGTCAGACATAGGGAAAGTTTATCTGTTTAGAGTTTAGTGTTTATCGTAGAGATTGCCTAACAACAAGAGCCTATTAAACACGCCCTTTCAGGGCATTGAACACCCATGCAATGGCAAAAAAACCAACACCGACCGCACCAAAGCCATAACCGGCCACTTCGTCATACTTGAAAGCTCCGAGGGCAATCATTCCCACTCCCACAAAAATCATGATAAAGGTGGCCCAAGCCAATACTGTATTTTTATTCATCGTCATACGTTCACTTTTTGGTAACCGCTAATATCGTAAAAAATTGGTGGCCTGCGATACTTTTACAATCACTTTGTGAAGATCATCAAAATGCAATGTCGGCTTGCCTTTTTACGGCTTCAATCAATTGCATAAGCTCCATACTGTTTTGATGCGACCAAAGGTCGCTCTGCAGTTTTCCGCTTGCTATGCAATTGATCACTTCCTCTATTTCATGGGTATAGCCTTTGCCGGTGGCAGGAAGATCAAAACATGTTTCTTCCCCATTTTTACTCAAACTATAGGCTTGGGCCTCGTGCCATCTTGGCTCTATAAAAATGGTACCGTCCTCGCCTGATATTTCAGCACGCATCTGCGAGGTATTGCCCAGACCACTATACAGTATGGCCTGCTTGTCTTCGTACTCAAAAAGCATAGCGGTCTGCACCTCTACCCCTGTGGAATGGAACTTAGCCCTAGCGATAATTTCCTGGGGCTTTCCAAATAAAAGGTATGCCAAAAAAATCGGGTAGATCCCTATATCCAACAAGGATCCACCAGCAAGTGACGGATTCAACAATCGGCCTTTTGGGTCTTTGTCAAGGCCATAAAAGGCAAAATCGGCATGTAGGTAACGAACCCTGCCTATTTCACCCGATTCGACCAGTTGCTTTACCTTTCTAATGGTCGGGTTGAAGCGTGACCAAAGGGCTTCCATCAAAAATACCTTTTGGGCGGTAGCCGTTTCTACCATGCGTTCAACTTCTTCTAAGGAGATTCCCATTGGTTTTTCGCACAGAACATGCTTTTTGTGCTGCATGGCCTGAATGGCCAATTCGGCATGAAAGGTATGGGGCGTGGCGATATAGACCACATCCACCCGATCATGTTCAAAAAGTGATGTGTAGTCACCAAAAGCAAATCGCGCACCATGTTCTTTTGCAAAGGCCTCGGCTTTCTGTTGGCTACGCGATGCCACTGCCGTTAGTTCGGCATGCTCTACCAATTTCAGGTCGTTCACAAAACTCGTGGCGATCTTACCCAAACCCACAATTCCCCAACGAATCTTTTGTGCCATACATTTCTAATTTACTGCACCCTTTTTCAATCGAAGGAACTCCGTATCTTTAAGCCAGTGCAAATTAATAACCTCAATGGATCTCAATTTCAATAAAAACGAAGACCACAACAAACTTAAACTATCTGAACTACGAAAAAAACTTGCCACCGTTAAAATGGGCGGAGGTAAAGCCCGCATTGAAAAGCACCATGCCAAGGGCAAAATGACCGCTCGTGAGCGTATTGATTATCTTTTGGATGATGATAGCGACTGCCTAGAAATTGGTGCCTTTGCCGGCGAAGGCATGTACGAAGAACATGGGGGCTGCCCATCTGGCGGCGTGGTGGTCAAAATAGGATATGTACAAAAAAGACTTTGTGTCGTGGTCGCCAACGATGCCACGGTCAAAGCTGGGGCATGGTTTCCTATCACCGGGAAAAAGAACCTAAGGGCACAAGAAATCGCCATTGAAAACCGATTGCCCATTATTTATTTGGTCGATAGTGCCGGGGTCTATTTGCCGATGCAGGATGAAATCTTTCCTGACAAAGAGCATTTTGGGCGTATTTTCAGGAACAATGCAGTGATGAGCAGTATGGGCATCACCCAAATTGCGGCAGTAATGGGCAGTTGTGTGGCCGGTGGGGCCTATTTACCCATTATGAGCGATGAAGCCCTTATCGTCGATAAAACAGGCAGTATATTTTTGGCGGGAAGCTATCTGGTAAAAGCGGCCATTGGCGAGAGCATAGATAACGAAACATTGGGCGGTGCCACTACCCATAGTGAAATCAGCGGGGTAACCGATTACAAGGCCAAAGACGATAAAGATGCCCTTGACACCATCAAAAATATTGTCGGCAAAATGGGCAGTGCCGATAAGGCTGGGTTCAATAGAGATATGGCACAGCCACCAAAAGAAGATGCTGAAGATATTTATGGTCTTTTGCCCGCTTCACGCTCAGACCAGTATGATATGCTCGAAATCATCAAACGTCTGGTCGACAATTCAGAGTTCAAGCAGTACAAAGAAGGGTACGGTAAGAGCATTTTAACGGGCTATGCGCGAATCGATGGCTGGGCAGTCGGCATTGTAGCCAACCAACGAAAAGTGGTAAAGACGCCCAAGGGCGAAATGCAATTTGGAGGGGTCATCTATTCAGATTCAGCCGATAAGGCCACGCGGTTTATTGCCAATTGCAACCAAAAGAAAATTCCACTGGTGTTTTTACAGGATGTGACTGGATTTATGGTCGGAAGCAAAAGCGAACATGGCGGTATCATTAAAGATGGAGCCAAAATGGTCAATGCCGTGAGCAATTCAGTAGTGCCCAAATTTACCATTGTCATCGGAAACAGTTATGGGGCCGGCAACTATGCCATGTGCGGCAAAGCATACGACCCCAGACTGATTGTGGCCTGGCCGAGTGCCGAACTGGCCGTTATGAGCGGCAACTCTGCAGCCAAGGTATTGTTGCAGATTGAAAAAGCGGCCTTGGAGAAAAAGGGCAAGAAAATCACCAAAGAAGGAGAAACGGCCCTTTACAATAAAATAAAAGAGCGGTACGATAACCAAATATCACCCTATTATGCAGCGGCCCGTTTGTGGACGGATGCCATTATTGACCCACTGGATACCCGAAAATGGATTTCAATGGGCATTGAGGCCGCCAACCACGCCCCTATCGAGAAAAAGTTCAATATGGGAGTGCTTCAGGTGTAACCTATTCGTTAGGTTCCATAATAACGTTTACGGTAAATTTGTCTTTTATCTGAAGATGTTTGGTCTTGAGTCCATCCTTTGAAAAAGTGAGTATGTCGTTGTTTCTGATAGGGATGCGGTACCGCCCTTTTTCATCGGTCAGCACCAATTCTTTGGTACGATTGTTTACCACTTGCACCTCTGATATCATTTTTCCCCTAAAAATCACAAAACCGGAAACGGTTTGCTGTTTGCGTTCTTTTTTGGACTTTCTTTTTTCAAAGCGCTGCGCAACCTTTTCAGAGACGAGTAGAGAGGTCTCAAGCTTATAGGCCATATTTCGGTCATCTAATTTTTCCCACTTATCTTGACTGACATATTTTCTGAACGATCCATAATGTTCTTGGCCCGCCCCTGCCAAGGCCAAGCCGAGCTCACTTTCGCCATATATTTTCAATAGCTCGAGCGAAACTATAAAATCATCTTTTACATAAATATCGAATGGCTTTAGGTCAAGACTGACGAACCTATCATCTTTTCGAACCGTGCATAGCATATTATGGCCAGACTTGTTCAAATTGGTACCCGGTTTTCCTGCCGGGCCATCGGTATCGTAAACATTTACCCGTAAGAGCAGGCTGTCTGACGGGTTGTACCAGACTTCAAAACTCAAGCGGTCGAGCCTTCGAATACCCTTCTTGACCACGATTTGGTAGCAAGCTCACCACCTAGTGCAATATTGTCTTTCCAATAGCCATAGGCTTCTTCCCCATTGTTTAGATAGCCAACAACATCTTCTATAAAATGTGTGGCCTTATCGGAAACGACCACTTCATTCAACTCCAATGTTGTGGGCTGCATGGCAATATCGGGGTATTCATTAAAAAGCCGAGGTACCGAACGCAAGGGAATTTTAAAGGACTTATAGCCCAAGGCTGAAAAAAGTACCGGAGTATCTGGTTTAAAAAGATTTTTATCCAATGACAAATGAAACAACCCTTCCTCATCACTGACAGTACCAACACCCGCATCGACTATACCAATATTTACATACGGAATGGGCTCTTTGGTCTTGGCATCGATTACCCGACCCTTGTAATCTTTTTGTGCAGACAAACCTGTTGCACAAAAACAGGCCAAAAAAAGTGCTAGTAGGTATTTGATAGGATTCATTTTAACGGGCAACCACCGAACTGCTCTTTTGTAGGCTGAACAGTTGCCTGTTCACGTTCTTCAGGCTGAGCTTGAAGACCTTCACCTCTTTGCGCTGCGATGGGGTGCCGTAATCGTGGTACACCGTCGCCTTTAGGTAGGTAGGTGTCAGGCTCTTGTTGCCCAAGTAGTTCACGTTCACCTTCCAGGTGCCCGGCAGCGAACCGTCTATCAGGTACTCGGTGCAGGCGTACCCGTGCAGCTTCTCGGCCATGATGGCCTCCTCGTTGTCGGCCAGGCTGTGTTTCCATTTGTAGTATTGCCCCATCGGGTTGACGAACTGCAGCTCGAACTCCGCTTCGCTGTCGTTCCACTCGAAGACCAGCCGCGTGCCCTCAAAGTCCTCCTCGGCCACGTACAGCTTCTTGGATTTTTTCACATCGACGATCTTGTCCCTGTTGAGCATCAACAGGTTGTTGAACTCCCGCTCAATGATAGGGCCGAAGCCCACCGTGTCGGGCTGCATAAAGCCCTCTTCCAGCAGATAGTCGTATCGCGCGTAAATGGCGGCGGCCTCCTTGGCCTTGCCCACGTTGCGGTAGCCGTTGGCCATGTCCATATAGCTCTGGGCGTAGTTCGGCCTCAGGATGAACACCTCCTTGAAAATCTCGTTGGCCCTGGTAAAACGGCCCTGTGCCTCGTAGTGGTAGGCCAGTGCCTTCAAAAGCACCGCGTTGTTCCCAAAGAGCCCGAAGTTCTCCTCGATGATGCCGTCGGCATAGGCGGCCTCATCCCACTTCTCGTAGAAATGGCGATAGGCGTCCAGAAAGAAATAGGGGGAGCCCTTGTAGCGTGGGGCGTACTCTTCATAGACCGCTTTTGCCGACTCAAAACTGGGGGCGGCCTCCAACTGCCTCAGGTAGATTGGGTAGTTGGCGGCCAACTGCTCTTCGGTCAGCTCCCTGCCATCGGCAAAATTGTTGCGCAGTTTCGCATGGTCGTAAGGTTTGCCGTTCTCCGTAAAATTATATTGTGACCCGCCTTTTGTGTTGATTACAATAACACCACCGCCACCCAAAAAACCATATCGCGTAGTCATTGCCAAATTGTTAAAAACTGCAATTCGTTTTATGGCGGATGGAACAATCCATATAGGCGCATCATTCAGAATCATTCCGTCTACATCAAAAACAGCGGTCCGAGGATTATTCAAAGAACCAAAGCCCCTAATTATTACCGCACCACCATTAAAGCAATCCCCAACAATCGTTACGCCGGGAAACTGATTGCGCAAAAGGTCCAGCACGCATAAGGCGACATCGTTAATCTCATCCTCATCCAATATCCGTACTTGGCCGGGGGCCGTTTCCGCATCGATGATACCGTACGTGGTTCTAATCAACGATTTTCTTATGTTGTATTCCTTGGCTAGCTCGTCTTGAGATTTTCTGTTGCTTCCCCTGACGACCACTTCGTCGAGCTCCGTGACGTCGGGTACCATGATCGGGTTCAATATTCGGGTTACATCCTCAACGAGTATGCGTATGGTCTTCATACCCGCGTGGCTGAACTGTAGCATGTCGCCCGTTTTAACGGAAATCTCGTAGCTGCCGTCGGCCGCGGTGGTGGTGCCCACCTCTTTGCCGACTACCGAGACGTTCACGTTCTCGATGGGGTTCTTGCCATCGGAGACCTTGCCCTTTATCGTACGCTGTTCTTGCGAATGGCAGAGGACCGTCAAAAAAATACATAGAAGGGTTGCGGTAAGCTGTCTTTTCATAGCAGTGTTTTTTTAAGTTATCAACTGTGATTCTGTGGTTTAGACCTCAAATATCTTGCCAATATCTTGAGGGCCACCCCTTTAAATATACCGTTTTAATAGGTGAAATACTACATTATCAATAGATAAAAACCGTTTTTGCCGATTTTTTCTGCCCTGCCTGGTCAAAATGCAGATTACAAAAAGTATTTTTTTCATAAAGAACTGGATTCTCGTTCTTTAAAATACAAAAAAGCCCCGTATACCAAACACACGGGGCTTTTTGATTATTGTTGGATACAGGTTATAACCTTGAGGTGATCTTGCTCGATTTGACAAGCTGGAAAAGCTCTTGGTTGACCCCTTTCAGGCTCAACTTGAAGACCTTCACCTCTTTGCGTTGGGCAAAGGTGCCATAATCATGGTAAATGGTTGCCTTCAGGTAGGTCGGTGTCAGGCTCTTATTTCCATGGTAGTTGATGTTCACTTTCCAGGTACCAGGTAGCGAACCGTCTATCAGGTACTCGGTGCAACTGTATCCTTGGTTTTTCTCTCTCTCGATAATATCGGCATTGTCGGCCAAAGTATGTTTTAAGGTGAAATGCTGGTTTTCAGGATTTACAAATTGAAGATCAAATTCAGCTTCTCCATCATTCCACTCAAACACAAGGCGTGTGCCCTCAAAATCTTCTTGCTCCACAAAAAGATCTTTGGCTTTATCGGCATCGACTATTGCATTCTTGTTGAGCATCAAGAGGTTGTTATATTCACGATTGATGATTGTCAAAAATCCCGTTGAATCGGCGCGCATCATATCTTCTTCGACCAAATAGCTGTATCGGTTGTAAATGGTGGCCGCTTCCTTGGGCATTCGCAAGTTTCTGAAACTATTTGCCAAGTCCATGTACGATTGGCCATAGTCGGGTCTCAGGGTCATCACCTTCTTATAGAATTCATGTGCTTTTTTGAATTGCCCTTGTGCCTCATAATTATAGGCCAGTGCCTTGAAGAGCACCGGGTTTTTATCAAAAAGATAGAATTTTGACTCTATGATGCCATCAGCGTACTCCGTTGCTCCCCATCGCTCTTGAAAATAATGCTGTGCGTCAATATGGAAATAAGGAGAACTGGCGTACATTTTTGAATATTCATCGTACACTTTTTTGGCCGATTCCAAATCACCACTGGCATATAGCTTTTTAAGATATGTTGCACTATTTTCAAGTACTTCTGTCTGCGACAGTGCAGGGCCCTTTACATAGTTGTTTCGAAGGCGTGCCATGTCGTGGATTTTATCGCTCTTTGGAGACGCTGAAATCGTGTTGATGACGATGACACCACCTGCACCGGCATTACCATACATAGTGGTCGTAGCAAAGTTGTTCAAAATCGCCAGTCGTTTGATATTCTTGACATCCAACCAAATGGGCGGCTCATTGAAAATTTGGCCATCGACATCAAAAATGGCCGAGCGCGGATTGAACAATGAATTGGTTCCTCTAATGAATACCCTTCCATTATTAAGTGACGACTGTACACCCCCTGCAGCGTTGGCCCTACCGACCACGCCAGGGTCGTTGGTGTTTTGAGCCTCGATATTGGTTAATTGGGTACCGGTTCCCGCCCCTGGCCCAAAAGCCCCAAGACAGCTGCCCTGTACCCTTACCCCGGCAAAGCGGTTTCGTAATAAATCCAAAATACAGAGACTCACCGGAGTTATATCTTTTTCATCCATGAACCGGATATTGCCCGGTGCTGTTTCGGCATTGAGATAACCGTAAGCTGTTCTGATGATGTTCAGGTTAACAGGGTATTCCAGTTCCAACTCCCGTTGCGATTTTCGGTTACTGCCCTTGACAACCACCTCTTCAAGCTCGGTAACATCTGGTACCATGACCGGGTTTAGAATTCTGGTAACATCCTCTACCTTTATACGAATGGTTTTTAGACCGGTATAGGAATATTGTATTACATCACCCGTGCTGGCCATTATCTCATAGCGGCCATCTTGATCGGTAAAGGCTTTCGTGCCCTTGTCCTCAATGCTTACCGAAACATTGGAAACCGGAGAGCGGCCATCGGTAACCTTTCCTGAAATTTTTCGTTCGTTCTCTTGTGCGAGCCCAAACAATCCAATAAATAAAAATAGATATAGCAATTTTTTCATAACTCATGATTTTACCCAAAAGTTACGAAATAAATTAATTCGGTTGTCAATCTTTGTAAGAAACTGATAGATCCAACTACTTGTCAATATGCATTTTAACCCTCGGGATCAACATCAACTCGGTCTGGCGCCCGTTTACATAGCGAAAACCGTTTTCGCCGAAAAAGCCCGCTTCTTCAAGCATGATGCGGATATCCCTTTTCCATTCGGGTATGTTAACCGTGGTGTTGAGTTCAATGGCATAGACCGTATTTGGGTTCAGCGGATAGTTTTCGCCATCGTCTTTCATGACACCTCCCTGGGCATCCCACATACCGATGGTTGTACCGGCAGAGTGGCCATAAGATCCCAATGGATGTGTATAAATGGCCGGCCGCAGGCCTGCGGCTTTCGCCCCTGCCAACGATTTTGCCAAAATTTCATTGCCTGTTCTGCCCCTAATCATATTCTTGGTCAAAAAGTCCTGCACCTGATTGCCCTTTTTCAATGCTTCCACCAAAAAGGCAGGGGCTTCGGTTTCTCCAGGTCGCAGTACATAGGCCAACTCTTGACAATCGGTGTTCAGGCGCAGGTAGGTAATGCCGAAATCACAGTGCAATAGGTCGCCGGGCAAGATAACCATATCTTCTGGTCGTCCTGAAAAAGAATACAGGTGGCCGACCAATTCTTCACTGGTACGCTGCACATCAACTGTGGGGTGGAACCAGGTTTCGAGCCCCAGGTCGGTCACCTTTTGGCGCATCCACCATTCTACTTCGGTGGTGGTGGTCACCCCTGGTGTTATGACCTTTTCTGAAAATGCTTGGGCAATGATATCGTGGGTAATGTCTACCAATTGGTTGAAGATGACCATCTCGCGCTCGGTACGGGTCTCGATCCACCGAACCGCCAATTGCTCGGCTGATACCACCTTTGAACGGTACTTCTTTGGAAGGTTGGCCATAAATTCATCGTAGTCGGTCTTATCGAGCCCATCGGCAATGTTGTGGTCTTTTGAATAATTGAGGCCTATTATCTTCGGATTCCGTTCTTCAATTAATTGCATCAGCCTTTTCCATTGATCGGGCTCCTTTTCTTTGTCCCAAGCCGACTCGATGTTCTTGCCCACATTGTAGCGCGCCACGGCAAGTTTGTCAATGGTGTTCTTTTCCCTATCGCGATAAAAAAGCAGTATGGTTCTTCTACGGGCATTCAGCCATGTGGCGGGCAACATGGTTCTCAAGACCGGGTCTTCGTTGTATTCCCTTGAAATCAATATCCACATATCGATGTTCGTTTGGTCCATCAATTCAGGTAGTAGTTTATTAAAGCGTTCATCAAGAATTTGATCGATAACCTTGGCTCTCTCTGATTCTGGAAGAATCTGCTGGGAACGACCCCATAAAAAACAAGTGAAAAAGATAAGGGCAAGCAGTGTTCGCATAATTTTACAATGACTGTTAAATATTCAAAATGTACTCAATTCACAGAGACAATCGTTCCAAATTTTCTTTTCTAAGGATTTTTTGGGTATCGGTCTCCAAGAAAGCCTTGATAAAATAGACCTCTTTTGGCTTTTCAAACTTTTCCAAATCTTTAGAAGCTTCAATGGCCCCCCGTATTTGGTCAGCATCGCCATCTCCTTCCATCACCAAAATAAGACGTTGGCCCAATTCTTCATCTGGTATGCCGGCCACAAAAAAGCGATTCTCAAAAATGTTGGCGAGCTTGGCCTCAATCTGCTCGGGAACCAACTTAACACCTCCTGAATTGATGATATTGTCAAAACGCCCCAACCATTCAAATTCGGTATCGGAAACCAGGGCCACAACATCGTTGGTCACCACAGGTGCATCGGCCACTTTAGGGGCATCAATAACCAGGCAACCGCGTTCGTCTTTGGATATTTTTACATCTGGCAAAGTCTTGAAATAATCGGACTTGTCGGGGCCATTGACCTTTTTAACGGCAATGTGCGTAACCGTCTCGGTCATACCGTACGTTTCATAGACCTTTGTAGGGTGGTCTTGTAGCAGCGCCTTCAACTTATTGGTTATGGGCGCCCCCCCGACAATAAGTGTGTTGATCAGGTGCAATTTTTCATACGAATGCGTAGCCTGCAAGGGCACCATCGCACAGAAATCATACTTTTTGTCTGTATGCAGTAAAGGACGTGAAGAAGGCTCCAAATAGTCCATTTCCAAGCCCAGCACCATGGCCCTGACGAGCATCATTTTTCCTGCAATAAATCTGGATGGCAAACAATGTAAAGCTGTTTGGCCCGGCTCTAAACCAAAATAAGTGCCCGTGGCCAAAGCAGAGTTTACCATGTGTTCTTTTTTGAGTCGTATGGTTTTTGGCTCGCCTGTAGAACCTGAAGTGTTCACCTCAATGATTGGGCTTTCAGAGAGCCAGTCAAGCAAAAAATCACCGATGGATTGTTCGTGTTCAACTCCCTCTTTGACAAGACTATAGCCCACCTCTTTTAAATCTTCTTTTGTGTAAGGGATGCCATTCAACTTAAAAGCTGGATGGACCTCATGCCATGTTTGCCTTTTCATTTTCAATCGCTACAAATTCTTCTTTTGATAATACCCTTCCAAAGAGTTTTTCCTTCCAGTTTTTCCACCCATATTTCTTTGCAAATACCCATAACAATATAGGAAACACCACAAAAACAGGTATCAGCACATCCCAGCCCAATCCGGGCTCAGAGACATCTTTATAGATGGAATGTGTTTGAAAGGCGGTCCAATCGGCTGTAACCAATAAAGCGGTGAACAGATTGTTGGCTGCATGAAAGCCAAGGGCCAACTCAAGTCCGTCATCCATCAAGGTCATAATACCAAGAAAAAAGCCGGTTCCGATGTAGTATACCATAATGCCATATCCCAACTTCTCGACCTCAGGATTGGCGATATGCATCAACCCGAACAACACCGAGGTCACCACCAAGGGCAACCATCTGTTCTTGGCCACCAAGCCAAGACCCTGCATCATGTGTCCCCTAAAGAGGTATTCCTCAAAACTGGTCTGAAGGGGAATCAAAAGAATGGCGATTACCGCCAACACCAAAAACTTTGATAGGTTGAAGTTCAACACATAATCGTCTGGAGAGAAATAGATGTCAATTAAGGTCAACAGTACAGTTATGCCGCCCCAAAGAAAAAAAGCGAAGAAGATGCGTTTCCAATCTACATTTTTTCGGGCAGTGGTCAGTGATTTAATGGATTGCTGGTGTACCAGATAGGTCCAGCCGAGCACCACAAAAAAACCAACTACCAACGGAAGCAACAGAATGACCAAAACAGCATTCGAGCCAATTTTCGAAATCATGTCGCGCATAATCTCTTCGGTACTCACAGGCGAGGTGATGGTCAACCAATAATTGATTGCCATGAAGCCCAAAAAACCAATGGGCAACACGAAATATTTCCACAGACCGATAGTACCCTTATACCCTTGTTCTATGTACATAATTCTTCTATTAGTGCTGTTTGCCAAGATAGATCTTTTCTATAGAATAATTTACCGTTTTCAACTTGCAATGGAGACTCAAAATTATTGGTGTACAACCCTCCGGTGCCTAGACCCTGTGGCAACTTGCTGCCCAGTGTAAACGTCCATTGTGCAATAGCGTTCAGCCCAATGTTACTTTCAAGGGCGCTGGTTACCCACCACCCAATACCAAGTTTTTCGGCCAATCGGATCCATTCGAGACTACTTGCAAAACCGCCCACCAAACTTGGCTTTAAAATAACGTATTGCGGTTGTATGGTTTGTAGCAAATCCGCTTTTTCGGTTAGAGCGTTTACCCCAATCAGTTCTTCATCCAGGGCAATGGCAATGGGTGTTTGTTCACAAAGTACGCGCATGGCCGACCACTGGCCCGGCTTTATGGGCTGCTCTATGGAGTGTATGTCGAATTGTGAGAGCTCATGCAGTTTGCCAAGTGCTTCTTTAGGTGAAAACGCTCCGTTGGCATCGACTCGAAGCTCAATGGCATCTTTTGAAAATTTTTTTCGGATGGATGCCAATATTGTAAGTTCCGTGGCAAAATCAATGGCCCCAATTTTCATCTTTATGCAGTTGAAGCCACTCTCGATCTTTTGTTTTATCTGTTCTAGCATAAAGTCCTCGTTTCCCATCCAGACCAGTCCGTTGATTTCAATGGGGGACTCTTCCTCTGTAAACCTTGATGGAAAAAGCACAAAAGGGTTTTCTGATTTTACTGAAAGGAATGCCTGTTCAATTCCGAACCGTATCGAGGGATAGGCCCTTAGCTCCTGTAATAGGGCCTTTTCACCCAAATGGATGTTTTCACAGGCCCATTGCAGTTTCTCTTCATAATCAGGCACATCGTCAGCACTAAGTCCGCGCAAAAGACCACATTCGCCAATGCCCGTTTTCCCATCATTGGAAACCATCAAAAAATACGTATCCTTCTCGTGCAGTATTCCTCGCGAGGTGCCGCTCGGTCTTTTGAATTTCAGTGTGTACTTTCGAAAGTTGGCCTTCATATCGGCATCAAATGTAACCATATTTTGCGGCCCTTTAGCATAGTGGATTTGCCAGCTACAGAAAATATTTGACTTGCTTTAACTACCCTATTATTTCGGAAAGGGACGTAGAAAACCTGGTGCGGTCGTCAAAATTATTACAATATCTGGGGATGTTTTGCTGTAAAGGTCAAATCAACTGAAGTTGAACCAAAAACGGACCCCTTCGTTGGTCTTGTCAATATTGAGTTTTGACTGTAGTTGGTTTACCAGTCGGTTTATCAACCGAATGCCCATTGAAGAATTTGCCCGCTCATCGGTATCATCGGGCAACCCAACCCCATTATCGGTATATTCGAAATAGCCTTGGTCACCATTTTTTCTGAGATGGATATAGATCTTTCCATTTTCATCGCTCTCAGGAAAGGCATATTTAAAGGAATTGGAGACCAGTTCGTTCAATATGAGTCCGAACGGAATGGCGCGGTCAATATCCAGTTC
Source organism: Flagellimonas lutaonensis (assembly GCF_000963865.1). NCBI lineage: Bacteria > Pseudomonadati > Bacteroidota > Flavobacteriia > Flavobacteriales > Flavobacteriaceae > Flagellimonas > Flagellimonas lutaonensis. The sequence goes on along the minus strand of NZ_CP011071.1, from coordinate 2,817,168 downwards.
GGTACCCTCTGCATCGATGGTAATGCTGATGTTGTGGCCCCCTTTTTTGTAGACCGATTGTACGCTGTTTATAAGACTTTCTATGTACCCTTGCATTTCAATGACCGAAAGATCATCGTTTTGATACAGCTTTTGGTGTATGAGCGCCATGGCCTTTACCCTGCTTTTTCCTTCTTCAAGTGCTTCAATGGCAGCCTTGCTACGGGTATTTTTTGTTTGTAGGCTCAAAAGGCTGGAAACCATTTGTAAGTTATTCTTGACCCTATGGTGTATTTCTTTTAGCAACGAATCTTTTTCGATCAGCGAGTTCTCGATAATATGCTTCTGCTGTGCGATCAACCGCTGGTTTTTGATACTCTTCAAATAGGCATATACAAGACCCGCAAAGCCCAAAAGGGTGAACACCAAAGAGATGAAGACCAGGTTGATGCGTTCGTCTTTGGCCTGAATCTCGCTCCTGATCCTTTCATTTGCAGACTTCTGCTCTTCAATCAATTGCTGGGAGTTCTCTATTTCTTCGTTGGCGACCAAGGCCACTAATTGCTTTTTCAATATGGAAGACTCGTTTAACTCAAGTGAATCTCTTAAACGTTGGTTCCTCTTGTAATAAACAATGGCATCCTCATAGTTTTGGGTACGGTCATAATACGAGGCAAGAAGCCTATTTTTCTTTAATCTATAATCAATCGACAGGTCATGCGCCTCTACCTCAAGAAACTTTTTAGCCTTTTCATACTCTTTACGGTTCAGATAGGCCTCGGCAAGGTATAGGCTGTTTTCGACCAGTTGTTGTTTTTGATTGGTATCGCCAAAATCTGTTAGTTCTTCAATGCTGCGTTCCAAAAGTGGTATGCCCTCATCATATTCTTTCAACATAACATGGCACTTGCCGATGTTGCCTTCCAATTTGGCCTTCAGCAACGAACTTTCAAGCAATTCCTGTTCTGTTTTTTGTACAGCAGTATTGTTGATGTATACCTGCAAAAAGCCTTCTGCTTTTTTATACTCTTTGATGGCGGTTCGGGCAGAGTTGTCTTTCCTCAGAAAATCACCTACTTGGTTATAAAACTTGGCCAATTTGAAAGCCTCGTTATCAGCAATGGTCGGTTTAACCTCTTTGATGAAACGTTTCATGGCCTCTCGATATAGACCAATATTGGCATATACATCATAAAAAGTGATGTTCTCTGTAAAGCCCTCTTCTCGCTTTTGTTTTCGTATTTCAAGCTGTTGGTCGTACAGCTTCAACTTGCCATAGCTGTCATCAAGAATGTTCAAGAGCATTTCTTTGGTGCGGGGCCCTAAATCTTGAAAATTGTCGTGCAGGTCTTTGGCTATGGCAACGCTTTTGTCGTAATCGCCCAAGTCGTTGTACAACTGGCTCTGCATCAATTTGTATGAGAGTACAGCGGTGGTATCGTTGATTTTCTCTGCGCTGTTTAAGTACACGTTTATTGTATCGAGCCAATCATAGGCCGAACTTTCGGTATATCTGAACGGACTGGCAAAAAAATATTCAAGTTTTTCCTCAGGAGATTGTATCCGCTGAAATTCTTGCAGCCTATCGGCAACCACCTCGCCGTTTTGGGCGATCAGGCCATTGCATACCAGAACCAAGAAGATAAAAATCGTTGTTATTCGCATTGCTGGCTATACCTATTTGTTATGGACCGCTGTACCCCGTAACTTGGTCGATAACCCTTTTGTTCGGTCTCGTTGCTTAACGGTATTCAAAATTACAATGTTCCGACATCCGGGCTAAATTTTTGTTGTCAATTGCCAAAACCTTGGGGCGTAGCCCTGTTTACCTCTATAAATTCTTTTTTTAGCACCCCTAAAAAGTAGGCCATACAAAAATTGTACGGCCTTCTCCTATGTCAATATTGGTAAGACTCGGATGTTGGACATCGTTCAAAAATAATGTCATTACCTGTGTAGATTTCAAGATTGTTGTGAAAGTGCCCCTTACTGTTGTGAAACGTCGATTACTGTATGTCAAATGACGATTATTGGTGTTTTACTGAAGTTTGGGCAGAAAAGCCCTAAATGACAAAAGCCCCTATTTCATAGAAATTTAGGGGCTTTCGCTACGAGAACACTATATGAAAATGAAAAAATTACTTGTCGTTTAAATTTTACATTACTAAAGTATCCCCGTAATCTTAAATATGAAAAATATTGTTGTGAAGTGCCCCAATATTGTTGCGAACACCTCTTTTTGACATTTGAAGCCAACAAAAGGCTCTTGTTGAACGGTTTGACCCGCTAAGAATTCATCGAAGATATGATGAACTCTTTGAATTCTTTGGATATCGGTATAAGGGTGTTGTTTATCATGATATCTTTCGAATTGATGGCATCAATATGGTCAACATTCACGATATACGATTTGTGCGCCCGGTAGAATTTGTTTCTTGGCAGTTTTTCAAGGTAATCTTTGAGTGGCGAACGTACCAAAAACTTTTTGTCGACCGTATTTACTTCAAGATACACATTGTCAGCCTTTATGAACTGGATATCCTCAAACTGGATCCTATAGTACAAATGCTGTTTTTTTACAAAAATGGAATCTTTTAATACCGAGTTCGAGACCACGCTATCATCGCTCGTTGGTTGTGAGGCCGTGGCACCGGATTTCTTGGCATAATTGAAATTGGAAAGGGCAATCTCAATGGAAGTGTAAAGGTCTTGTTGTTCAAACGGTTTTACCAAATACCCGTCTGGTTTAACCGTTTTGGCGTTCTCGACCGTGGCACGGTCAGAGTTTGAGGTAACAAATATAAACGGAATGTTATAGACTTCACGAATATGTTTGCCAAGATCGATACCCGTCTTGTCAGAGGCCAAAATAATATCGATAAGTACTAAATCGACATGTTTATTTTTAAGAACCTCAACCGCTTGCTCGTAGACTATAACGTTGTCAACTACCTCATAGCCAATCTCTTCGAGCATGGACTGCATGTCATCTGCAATAATAACATTGTCCTCAACGATAAGTATTTTTATGGGGTGTTCCAAATCATTAAGGTTTTGATGGTTACCATTCAAAATTACAAAAAATTATTGACAGCCATCATAAACAGCAAGGCCAGCAAGAAGGTGGCCAACGCAAGTTTCTTCAATTCAGGGTCCAGTTTTGAGGGATCATCGGTCTTGAATACATTTTTAAGATGAACAAAAATGGGCACGAATGCCAACAGGTGAACCAGACTGAACCAACCTCTATAATGTATAGCTGAATAGAAGACCATACTGATGAAGGCCACCAAAAGAATGGCATAGTGATACACTTTTGCCCGCTTAAAACCAAGTTTCGATGCTACGGTATTTTTACCATATAACCGGTCAGAATCAATATCGCGCATATTGTTCAAGTTCAACACCCCCACACTCAACAATCCTATGGCCACAGCCGGTAAAATGGCATCTGGCGAAATATTTTTGGTGTAGAGAAACATGCTGCCCAACACGGCCACCAAACCAAAGAAAACAAAAACAAATGCATCGCCCAACCCTTTGTATCCGTAGGGTGTTGCCCCAATGGTGTACTTCAGGGCCGCCCAAATGCTCAAGGCGCCCAATAGCACAAATACCAACACGTAGGGCCACGATTGGGCCGAAAAGGCCTTGAATATAAGTGCAAACGATAAAATAAGACTGAGCAAAACCATGACAATAATGCCGGTTTTCATTTCAGCCTTTGTGAGCATTCCGCTTTGTAAGGCACGTTTCGGCCCCACACGTAGGTCATCGGTGCCTTTTACACCATCACCATAGTCATTGGCAAAATTGGAGGTGATTTGAAAGGCAATGGTAGTACACAATGCCAAAAGAAATATGGTAAGGTCAAATTGCCCCTCTGAAATGGCGAGTGCGGTACCGACCAAAATGCCCGAAACGGAAAGAGGAAGCGTTCTTACCCTAGAAGCATAAAGCCAAACCCTGAACTTTTTCAACGAATGGAAATATTAATAGGGATCTTCAATTTTTACCCGCTTACCGTCTTGGTAAGAGGCCACAAAGGCATCTTTAAAGCCCATATCCACCAACTGCTGTCTGAACTTTCGGGCCTCTTCAAGGGTTTCAAAGTTGCCGAGGGAATAGGCATAGAACGGGTTGGTCTTTACAAAAAGGGTATTTGTCAGCGCCTCAGAAGCCAAGGTGACATTGTTGTCGACAAACGATTTTACCTGTACCGAGTAGATGGTCTCTTTCTCTAGAAACTTCTTGGCCAGATAAAATTCGTTGACCAAGCTCAGCTCTTCGTTACGTTGCTTTAAATTGTCGATTCTTTTTTTGATGGCGTCAAGGCTATCGATGGATACCAACAGATTGTTCTGGTTCTCTAACCTATTGGAACTGCTAAGACCTGCAGTAAATGACGTAATGGCCAAGGTTCCTATCAAAAATAGGGTGGTGACCCCTAGCAGTACATTTCGCTGGATTTTGATTCTTTTGAGGTCTTTGTTCTTGTACTTTATCTGGTCTAAAAGCCTCTCGTTGATAATCTGGGCCTTCTCTACATCCTTATGCAAATCAAGCAAATCATTTTCTTCAATAAACGGCATACAGGAAGGATTTAATTTTATTGTCTGAAACATCTGACTTTCAATTCCTTGTAATTGAAAGTATTACAAATGTAAAATTTTTGGGAAAAGAAAAAAATTATCGCCCACAAAATTGGAAACCGTTCGACAAAGCACTTGTTAAATCGCTGAATTACTGATTGTTATACCTTTGTCAGTTATTGTAATCTTTCGCTGCCTATACAATACACCAATGGCTTTCTTGAACGATTTTTTGCTCATTTGAAAATGCTGCTTGATAGCTTCGGGTGCCGAACGGTCATGAAAGGGCAGAGATCCCCCGGCCTCAGATAACTTTTGGTAGACCTTTTCGGCGTTTCTGTCCAATTGTTTATGGCCGAGCGGCTGTAAGGCCAAATCTACTTTATTGTCATTTCTTACCTTTTTGACAAAGCCTTTGGTACGGTCGCCTGTCTTTATCGAGGCGTACACATCATCGAGGAATATGAGTCCGATGTGTCGGTCGTTGATAATGGCTTCCCAACCCAAGTCGGTTTTTCTGGTCATCAAAAGGTCTACTTCTTCGTTTGGTGCCAAGGCAACTTCATTGTTGTCTAAAAATTTGTGCAAACGACTTGAAGCCACCAACCGAAATGTCTCGGTATCCAAATAGCAGAAAACCACGTAGCTTTTGCCCACCTGCATGCGCACTGCTTGCTCTCTAAAGGGCGCCATGAGCTGTTTTTCAAGACCCCAGTCTAAAAAAGCCCCGTAATCGTTTACATCTTCGACCTTTAGATAGCCGAAGGTATTTCGCCTGATCTTGGGCTTTATGGTAGTGGCGACCGGTCGCTCTTCATGATCTAGATAACAGAAAACGGTGAGCTCGTCACCAATTGAAAACGCTTCGGGTGCATACTTGGTGGGCAACAAAATCTCGGTGCCCTCGCCATCACCCAAAAAAAGCCCTACACTGGTGCTTCGTAAAATTTCCAATTTATTATAGTTGCCTACCTCTATCATACTCCAGAAATAAAAAAACCCTTTGCAAAACAAAGGGTGATTTTCAAAACTACTCTTTATTAGTTATACACCGATTCTTTTCCAAAGTGCTTGCACAGCATGTAGTAGATTACTGCGCGGTGCTTGTTCTTTTCAGACTTGCCATAACGCTCGATAACGGTTTTAACGGCTTCCATCAATTGCGGACCGTCAGAAAGGCCCAACTTCTTTACCAAATAGTTGTTCTTAACCGTTTCCAGTTCTTTTTCATCAGACCCAGATACCTTGGAGGCATCAAGATTGTAGATGGCCGGGCCAAGACCAACGGCCACTTTTGTCAACAAATCCATATCTGGATTTTCACCGAATTTCTCTTTGATATCTTCGGCATACTTGGCGATTAATTCGTCTCTTCTACTGCTCATAATAGTTAGTGTTTCTTTAAAGTTTGTATACGGCCCCTAAGATAGACAACCCTTTTTGGGTTTGCAAAAAATGAAGACAAAACATCTGAAAGTCAACGCTTGCGCAGATATTCAAAGTACCCCAATAGCACTTTGTCGTTCAACTCGACGGGAGTAAATATTTCAAGTAACTTGGGCCGGTCAGAAATTTGGTAAAAATGCGCCAGCTGTGTTGCAAGGCTCTCGCCATCGTTTGCCCGGCTATACCCAAAATTGAACATCTCGCATAGCTGTTGGGCCGTCTGCGCATGTCTAGTCTCAAAATAGGTGGCAAATTGCTCTGTATTCTCTGCACCTGGCAAAATGCGGAATATGCCCCCGCCTGAATTGTTGACCACAATAATTCGAAAATCGTGTCTGATATAATTGTTCCAAAGGGCATTGCTATCATAGAAAAAACTCAGATCCCCAGTAACCAGTAAAGTGGGTGTACTTGCGTACACCGAGGCCCCGATGGCGGTCGAAGTAGAACCTTCGATTCCACTTGTGCCACGGTTGCAAAAAACTTTTAAAGAGGCATCAACATTGAACAACTGCGCATACCGAATGGCCGAACTATTGGCAAAATGTACTTGATATGTCGCCGGTATGGTCTCCATAATAATTGCGAATGCTTTGAAGTCACAAAAAGGGATTTGCCCAAGATATTCTCGCCGACCCTTTTCATAGCGTTTCTTAAAAGCCATCCAAGCATCTCGATAATCGCTTTGCATCGCACTTTTCTCGTTATAAAGCACCTTCAAAAAATCTTTTGGGGAAGCTTTATAGTGGCGGGTCAATGTAAAAAAGGTGTCGTTGGCACGGTTCTGCCCGATATGGTAGTGGTATTTTGGTCGGTACTTTCTTAAAAAGGTCTTTATTTTTTTTGAGACCACCAGTCCGCCGAACGTTACCAGTACTTCGGGTTTCAAGGCCTCAAAAACCGCTTCGCTGTTTTCAATTTTCTCAATGGGTGCTATAATGCTATCGATGCTCGAAAAGAATTGCCCATGGTGCAAATTGGAAGTGGTCTCGGTCAAGACGGCCACCGAGGCATCCTCCCCTAGCCGATTTAGATACTTCTGTTCGATATCCGCTGGTGCATTCGTGCCCACCAACACCAATTTACGTTTTGCCCCATGCCATGTAGTGAGCAATTCTGAAAAATCATTTTTGGATATTTCTCGGTCAAATTGGGCCTTGACGGCACCAATGGTCGGTTGCTGAACGGTTTGGTAAAGGGGTTCTTCGAACGGTACATTGATATGTACGGGAAGCTTTTTCGAAACAGCCACGCCCAAGGCCTTGTTCACCTCACCGGCATTAAATTGCTCTATGGCCTGTTGTGACTGCTCAAGTAATTGGGGCGCCATATGCTCTATGGCCTTGACGGCATGGTTTACATCTTGTTTCAAGTTGGCTGAATAGCCTATGTGCTTTTCCAAGACATTTTCTTGGCGAATGGTCTGCCCATCACCTATATCTATCTTATATGTGGGCCTATCCGCAGAAATCACCACCAACGGAATCTGGCTATAAAAAGCCTCGGCCACTGCCGGATAGTAGTTTAAAAGGGCACTCCCTGATGTACAGACCACGGCCACGGGACCGTTAAGCTGCTGTGCCATGCCAAGGGTAAAAAAACCGGCACAACGCTCATCTACAACACTGTAGCACTTAAAAAAATCATCCCCATTAAAACCAAGAATCAACGGGGCATTTCGAGAACCGGGAGAAATGACGATGTTTTTAATGCCAAAGGCCTTACAGTAAGCAACAACAGTCTGTGCCGAGGGAATTTTGGAATAGTTCATTGGGTGCAAAATTAGCCAATTCCCAGCGGAATCACCTAAAGCAATCGCAGCATTGTACGACTCTTGTTTTGGGTCTCTTGCCATTCTACCATGGGGTCTGAGGCCCCTGTTAGTCCGCCACCGACGTAAAGCATGGCCTCATCGCCTGTCAATTGCATACACCGCAGGTTGACATAGAATTCCATTGAACCCGCATGATGTAAGTTTAACTCTCCCAGAAACCCCGTATAGTAAGCCCTATCATACCCCTCGTGGCGTTCGATAAGGGTTTTGGCCTTGTCCCTTGGCAATCCGCAGACTGCGGGGGTCGGGTGAAGTGCCGTAACAACATCCCTTAACGGAACGTGCCCGCGCAGTTCGCCAACGAACCTGGTCTGCAAATGCCACAATTTTCCCGCTTTGACGGTGGAGGTTTCCGAAATGATCAATTCCGATGTCTTGTCAGACAATGCAGTGGCAATGAAATCAGTCACCATCTGCTGTTCATCAAACTCCTTGTTTTTCCACTTAGGTGTTTGTGCCGCCGAAGTGCCGGCCAAAGAAACGGTTTCAAGATGTTGGCCTTCCACCCGTAAAAGTGTCTCTGGGGTGGCCCCCAACCATGTGCCCACCTGCGGATGGTAAAAAAGATAGCAAAAGGCGTTTGGGTAAAGATTTAAGGACTTTTCAAAGATTGAAAATGCCGATTTGCCTGTTTTAACATGGATTCGTCTTGAGAAAACCACTTTTCTGATGGTCCCTTTTTTGATTTCTTCGATGCACATGTGCACTTTCTTAAGGTACGCGCCCTTGGCGCTTGCATCCTCAACCAAAGTTGCTCTACCCGTTTCAGTGCCATCATCCACCATAGATGGCAGCACAGCCGAAACCCTTTTATCGGGTTGTAATACAACAACCCCCTGAGCCGTGTTAAAAGGTGCGAACACAAACCCGCGTTTCGTGAAATCGGTTATTAAGTTTACATCCCTATTGCCTTGAAAAATGCCTAAAAGCTGATCTGCCCCCGGTTTTCGATACAAAACAAAAGGCAACTGCTTCCGAAGTTGTACCGAGGCTTCTTCGAATACGGTTTCAAGACTATTTTCTGGGTAAGGCAATGGTGGTCAATTTGCAGTTAGACACCAGCTGGTCGCTCTCATCGGTCACCTTTATTTCCCACAGTTGTGTGGTCTTTCCTTTGTGTATGATGGATGCCCGTGCATATACATACCCTTCCCTGACACTTTTTACATGGTTGGCGGCAATTTCGATACCCCTCACAAAGTATTTTTTGGCATCTATGAAAATATAGGAAGCGGCACTGCCAACGCTTTCTGCCAGGGCTACGGTAGCCCCGCCGTGCAATACGCCATCGGGTTGATACACCTTGGCAGTGACGGGCATACGGGCGACCAAATAGTTTTCCCCTACATCAACATACTCGATATCAAGGGTTTCCATCAATGTGTCCTTGCTCATTTCGTTACAGACCTTTAAAATCTTCGCTTTGTAGTCTTCCATCTCGTATTTTTTGTAAAATTACCAAAGCAATTGCAATAAATAAGCGTATATATTTTTGAATGGAAACAGCAGAGAAATCGGTCACCTACCAGGCCACGAATTCGTATACAACCCTTAACCGGTTGACCGCTTCCACCGAATATATTTGGATGGTATTTCACGGAATGGGCTTTTTGAGCCGATATTTTTTAAGATCTTTCAGAGATCTTGATTCCAAAAAACACTATATCATAGCCCCCCAAGCCCCCTCTAAATACTATTTGAACGACCAGTTCAAATATGTGGGGGCCAGCTGGCTTACCAAGGAAAACACCCAAACCGAGCTCGGCAACATTATGAACTATGTTCAGGCTGTCTATAATGCAGAAAACCTTCCCGACAACCCTAAGCTGGTCATTTTCGGATTTTCACAGGGCGTTTCGATTGCGATGCGCTGGGTGGTCAAGAGCCAAATAGCTTGCCATCGGTTGATCTTATATGCGGGTGGAATTCCCAATGAAATCACCAAACAACACTTCGATGCCATGGGTTTTGACCCCAATGTGGTGAGGTTCGTGTACGGCAACCAAGACCAATACCTTACCGAAGAGCGCATGGAAATCGAGGACGATAAGCGAAAGCAACTGTTCGGAAACCATGCAGAGGTTGTGACCTTTGAGGGTGGCCATGAAATTAAACCAGAACTTCTTGAAAAATTATATTGAATGGTCGTAGATGTCACGTTGGAAAATAAAAGGGCCCGGCTAGAACCGCTGAGCCTAGCCAATTATAAATTGCTCATTCCGGCGGCCTCACAGAAAAAATTGGTGCAATTCTCACCGTCAGATATCGAAACCCCCGAAAAGTTACGGGCTTATGTGTTGGAGGCCCTAAAACAAAAGGCCAATGGCGAGGCAATCCCATTTTTGGTATATGATCGACTTAAAAATGCCTATGCCGGCTGCACCCGATTTATGAACATCGACCCCAAAAACAAGGTGCTCGAAATTGGATCCACTTGGATTGGAAGAGAGTTTCAGGGAACAGGGCTCAACCGCGCCATAAAGACATTGATGGTAGACCATGCCTTTGGTGCCATGGGCTTTGAAAAGATTGAGTTCAGAATCGATGAACGAAACACCCGCTCGCGCAGGGCCGTTGAAAAGCTGGGGGCCCAGCTTGAGGGTATCTTGCGAAAAAATGTCTATCTACTGGATGACTATAAGCGTAACACTTGTTGCTATGGTCTCTTGCCAGAGGAGTGGAAAGTGCAAAAAGACTGATCACTCAGGTTTTTCAGCCTCTTCAGCTACCAGGTAGTATTCAATTTTTCTAGTGGTATAGTCATTGTCGGGCAACACTATCTTCTTTACCCAATTTTTGGGCTTGTGGCTATCGAACTGAAAAATATATTCCTTTTTTGATCTTGCCGCACCACGAATGATCGTTTCTTCTGTCAACACGCCTTCGGCATCGTATCCAAAAATGTGCTTTTCCCTCGATTTGAACCGTTTATTGGCCTCGTCGTAGTCAAACAACTCTTCAGAAACCAACTTTCCGGTGGCATCGTACTTTTGTTCCGTGGCCGTATCGGGATTGCCATCAACAAACTCTTTGGTCAATACGGTCTTTCCCTGTTCGTTTTCAGAAACACGAATTGTTTTTTCAAGCACCCCGTTCAAAAAGTGTGACTCGGTACGCTCATTTTGATAGACCTCATACGTGATGTTGGTCTCATCGACCCCGTCAAGGTGCGAAGAAATAATGCCCACCAACCTTCCGCTTTCGTCATAACGGTATTCTTGGTGTTCAACAAAATTCTTATCGTACGAAACTATCTTCTCGCTCACCACCTTGTTCTGGGTGGTGTCCACTTCATAAAAATTGGCCATAGAAGTGGCTTTGTCAAGCACATTGTCTTTAAAGCTTTCCATTCTTTTCTCGCTTAGATGGCCATTCCCGATCATGTAGTAGGTAATGTCTTGGTCTTGTTCGTTGTATTGGGTCGTTGATTTTACCAAGATACCCTCATCGTTGAATTCAAAAATTTCTTTCCCGTAGTCGGTCACTACCTCACACGTTTTTACCGGACCCTTCAGATCAAAATCCTCGACCTTGAAAAGTCTGGGTGACTGGGCCATGCCGACCATCGAACAAAAACCAACGAAAAGTACAAGGTAGTTTTTCACCATATCCCAAAATTACCACTAATTCTATAATTGAAAGGCAAGTATAGTGCCAAACGACAAAAACAGCTACCTCTAAAACTTTCTTTCAGGATGGAAAGCCGAAATATCCATACTCGTTTTTTTGTTGGAGACCAATTCAGCAACCAATTTACCCGTGGCCGGGCCCAAGCTCCATCCCATCATGGCGTGGCCTGTGGCAAAAATCAAATTGCGGAAAACCGAGCTACGGCCAATGTACGGCAACCCATCGGGCGATACGGGTCGCAACCCGCATTTTGCCCCATCGACTGCCTCTTTTGGTATGGTAAGGCCTTCATAATATCGCGAGGCCCCTTTGGCAATGGCACGCACCCTTTCTTTTCGTATGGTGTTATTGTTTCCTGAAAACTCCATCGTGCCGGCAAAGCGGGTGAAACCCCGCATGGGGGTCACTGCCATTTTTGCCTCCATTAAAATCGTCGGCATGGTAATGCCCGTCGGTGATTGAACGTCGATTCGATAGCCTTTTCCTGCTTGCAAGGGCATTTTTATTCGCAGTTTGTGAGCGAGCTCCCCCGTCCAGGCCCCGGCAGCAAAAACCACCTCATCTGCACGATACACGCTTTTGTTGGTCTGTACTTCTGTGATATGTTCTTTGTCACCAACCAATTCGATGACCTCTTCGCCCCTTCTGATTTCAACTCCCTTGGCCTCTAAAAATGCCAACAATTGCCGCATTAACTGTGGTGGTGTGGTATGGCCATCACACAGATAGTGAAAAGCCCCCAATGCATTGATGGTCACATGGGGCTCGATTTTTTTTAGTTCTGAAGGGCCCAAATGCTCCACGGGCAATCCTATTGCCTTGGCCTTTTGTGCCACCCTTCGTTCATGGTCGCCCTCTTTTTCTGTCTGGTAGAGCATTAGAAGTCCCTTTCTGTCCAAATGAAAATCGCCCAATTCACCTGACACGGCCATGGCCTCAAAAAGTTCTCGACTCAACAAGTTGATATCCTTGATCAGGGGCATGGCCTTCTCAACCTTTGCCTTGGTCGATGATTTTTTGAAATACCAGGCCCACTTGAAAAAATCCCAGTCGAATCGCGGTTTCATGTAGAACGGACTCGAAGAGTCGAACATATAGCGCAACCCTTTTGAAATCATTCCCGGTGCGGCCAAGGGAACAATATGGCTGGGTGTCAAATAACCTGCATTCACGAAAGATGCCCCTGAGTCGATAGTGGTTTTATCGATTACCATGACCTTATGGCCTTCCCTTTGAAGAAAATAGGCCGTACACAACCCGATAATTCCGCCCCCGATGACCACTACTTCCTTTGTCATATCAAATTACTTGAAACCCATATGCATAGGGGTCATCATCAGGGTCGATGGTTATGGTGTTCTCACCGTAGATTTTTGCCCAGCCCTTTATTTTCGGAACAATCGCCTGTGTTTTTCCAATACGGGTTTCCCCTGCAATGGTTCCCTCGAAAGTTGAGCCAATATAACTTTCATGGATGAACGCTTCGCCAATCCCCAATTTTCCTTTGAAATACAATTGTGCCATTCGCGCCGAAGTACCGGTGCCACACGGACTGCGGTCAATGGCCTTATCTCCATAGAACACTGCATTCCTTCCCGATGAATTCTCATCCAACGGTTTGCCTGTCCACATCATATGGCTTACATCACGAATGGTCTCATTCTCGGGGTGAACGAACCGATCAGGGTACTTCTCAATGATGCGTTTTCGTACCACCCTCGATAACCTTATTATTTGGTCAGCGCTAAAATCTAGTAGGCCCGTGTAATTTTCTTGGGGATCCACGATGGCATAGTAATTGCCACCGTAGGCTACATCAAAGGTCAGCACGCCCAGTTCTGGGCATTCAACGGTTAGGTCGGTAGCCGCCAAATAACTTTTTACATTCGTCAATTCTACCCATTCGACCTTGCCCCTTTCGTTTTGTTGATAGTTGATCTCAACCAGACCGGCCGGGGCCTCCATTCTGATTCTCCCAGGTGTTTTAGGAGAGATCAAACCCCTTTCTATGGCCACCGTTATCGTGCCAATGGTGCCATGGCCGCACATGGGCAAACAGCCTGAGGTTTCGATAAAAAGAATCGAAAAATCATTTTGCGGATCATGGGGCGGGTACAGAATGCTGCCACTCATCATGTCGTGCCCACGTGGTTCAAACATAAGCCCTCTGCGAATCCAGTCAAATTCTTGTAGAAAGTGTTGGCGCTTTTCGCTCATTGTGGCCCCTTTCAACTCAGGGCCACCCTCTTGCACCACCCTTACAGGATTGCCGCAGGTATGGGCATCGATGCATTTGAAGATATTGGCGGTCATTTTATTGTTTGTTCGTAGTCATATAATTATTGATACGCTGTTCAAGGATCGGTAGGGTAACTGTACCCTGTTCAAGAATTACCTCGTGAAATGTCCTGATGTCAAAAGCTTCGCCCAATGCCTTTTCGGCCTTCTTGCGCAGTTCACGAATTTTCAGTTCGCCCACCTTATAAGAAAGTGCCTGACCGGGCCAAGCGATATACCGGTCTATTTCGGTATTGACCTCGTGTACCGAAAGGGCTGTATTGTCAAGCATATAGTCGACGGCCGCTTGCCGTGTCCAGCCTTTGGCATGAATACCGGTATCGACCACTAGGCGACAGGCACGCCACATCTCATAGGTCAACTTGCCGAATTCTTCATAAGGCGTTCTATAGATCCCCATTTTATTTGCTAAAAACTCGGTGTAGAGTGCCCATCCCTCACCATAGGCCGAGAGGTACATATTTCTTCTGAACTGGGGAATACTATCGCCCAGCTCGTGGTTCAGCGCGCCTTGCAAATGATGGCCCGGTACGGCTTCGTGCGCAGTCAAGGAAGGAAGCACGTACAAGGGGCGACTATCCAGTTTATAGGTGTTCACCAAATAATAGCCCGGCTCGGTTTCTTTTGACGGAGGCGAATAGCGCCCCCTGGTATATTTTGGGGCTATGGCATCGGGCACTTTTTTTACCCCGTAGGGGCGGCGGGGCAAGGTCTTGAAAAATTTGGGCAGTTCGGCATCGAGCCTTTTGGCAATATCGCGGGCATGCATCAATAATTCTTCGCCACTTTTTGCATAAAACTGTTCGTCGGTACGCAAGAACGTTAAGAAATCACCAAAGGAACCTTGAAATTGCAGGTCGTTGATAATTTTTTCCATCTCGGCCCTAATAAGTGCCACCTCTTTTAAACCGATTTGATGGATGTCTTCAGCGGTATACTCGTTTGAGGTGGTGTAGTAGTTGATGCGGTTCTGGTAAAATTCTTGGCCGTTCGGTGTCTCAGAAACCCCAATGGCGGTTCGGGTGTTGGGTATGTATTCCTCCTCAAAAAATAGTTTGATCCTCTTAAAGGATGGCACCACTTGTTGTGCTATCAACGTCTTTGCCTCTTGACGCAGTGAGTCTTGTTTGCCCGGAGGGATGGTAGCTGGAAGCTTTTGTAACGGACCATAGAATGGACTTTCTTCGGCTTTGTCAACTATATGGTCTTCGTAGGTTGATTCGTAACCTTCAAAAATGACCTTCGGCTGTGAAATTCCTTTTTCAATTCCGGAACGCATGAGCACAAAATGTTGGTCCACGAAATCTGGGATAGCCCGTAATGTTCCCAAATATTTCCCGGCATCCTCAATTGACAATATCGGGCGAATACGATAGTTGAGGCTCAGATGGAAACCTTGGTCGGCCTGAATGGGGTTCAGGTGCATTTGGTACTGGTATTCATCCAAATCGTTCTGCAGCTTAAACTGCAGCAATTGCAACGAAATGTGCTGCGTCTCGGTAAGGTTTTTGGCATCGATGGATTTCAGTGCTTCCAGTTGTTGCTTGGCAAATGAGACATACTTTCTTTCGATGCTATCGGTATGGATGCCCAAAGGATAGGCCTCTTTGTCGTACAACGAAAAATCTTGAACCGTTTGGATGACCTTGGCAAGTTGTTCTGCTTCCGAACTTTCAGTAGTTTTTTTACAGGATTGAAAAAGCAGCAATGCCAATAAGATCCATATCCAAAAAGTTTTTTCGGTTGACATCAACTTATCGGATTTTTGCGTGTGTCCACTCTCCATTTACCAACCTGCCAATGCCCAACGGATTTTCATTTTTCAATTCATCGGGAAGCAATCCGTTCGGCCAATCTTGAAAACTGAATGGCCGCACCCACCTTTTGATGGAATGAATGCCCACTGCGGTAAATCGGCTATCTGTGGATGCAGGATATGGGCCACCGTGCGTCATCGACGGGCACACTTCGACACCTGTTGGCACTCCGTTAAAAATGATTCGCCCTACCCTATTCTGCAGCGCCTCCATTAAAGACCGATGTTCTTTGACCTCGTCATCCGTGGCTATCAGGGTTCCCGTCAATTGCCCTTCAAGTTTTGAGATGACCGTTTCCAGTTCTTTCACATCCTTGCACTGCACCACCATTGAAAAGGGCCCGAACACCTCTTGGTGCAGGGTCGGATTGTTTAAAAATGAAGCTCCATCGACCGTGGTCAAGGCCTGTCTTGCATGGTTTTCAGCGACACCACCATCATAATCGGCCACCACACTGAGAGCGGGTTGTTCAAGGGCCTTTGACTTGTTCTTTTCATAGGCCCCGACAATGTTCGGGTGCAGCATGCAACTGGGCTCTATTTTTATGATTTCATCGGCCAGTTTCTGAACAAATTCATCCAAGTCATCACCCTTGATGCCCAACAACAAACCTGGATTTGTACAGAACTGTCCCGTGCCCAAGGTAATCGAGTTGGCATAGGTCGCCGCCCATTTGTCCTTATCTTTTTTCAGGCCTCTTGGCAATAATACCACGGGGTTGATGCTTCCCATTTCAGCAAAAACAGGAATGGGCTCGTCCCGTTGTGCGGCCAAATCGTACAAGGCCCTTCCTCCGCGAATACTTCCTGTAAAACCTACCCCCTTTACTTCAGGATGTTGTACCAATTGTTGCCCCACTTCAATGCCCGAACTGTTCAAGTTCGAAAACACACCGTTGGGCATGCCGGTATCTTTGGCTGCCTTGACGACGGCCGAGGCGACCAACTCGCCCGTACCCGCGTGCATGGGGTGCGATTTTACGATTACCGGGCACCCCGCTGCAAGGGCTGCAGCGGTATCGCCCCCTGCGGTCGAATACGCCAGCGGAAAATTGCTTGCACCAAAGACCACGATGGGCCCAATGGGAATGGACATTTTTCGTAAATCGGGCTTGGGCATGGGTGTTCTATCAGGCAGGGCCGTATCGATTGAGGCCTCGACCCAACTGCCTTCTTCAACCAAATCGGCAAAGGTGCGCAATTGAAATACGGTTCGGCCTCGTTCGCCCTCGGCACGGCCCTTGGGCAGGCCCGTTTCTGAACAATAGGTGTCTATGAGCGCATCGCCCAAATCAAGAATTCCATCGGCAATGGCCCTTAAAAAAGTTGCCTTCCTGTCACCTGAAATGGTTCTGAACGTTTTAAAGGCCTCAGCGGCCAAGGCTGCCGCTTCATCGATTTCATCTTGCGATGCCTCTATAAAAGTGTGCTCATTTTCTATGTTCAGCTTCGGATTGAACGTTCTGTACGTTTTGTTTCCCAGTGCCGAAAGACGGTTTCCGATATAATTCTTTCCTGTAATCATTTATATGTTTTTATAATCGGGCAGTTCAGGGCGTGACCGTACGCCCTCTTCAATAATCTGCAGAACGCGTTCGCGCTCTTCGCCCTGTAGGGGCAATCTAGGGGGGCGTACATATTCGGTGCCCAGCCCTGTGGCCACTTCGGCCAATTTGATGTTCTGCACCAACTGGGGGTTGATATCCAGCTCTAACAAAGGTAAGAACCAGCGGAAGATTTGCCTAGCTTCTTCGATTCGGCCCGCTAAGGCCAATTTGTAAATGGCCACAGTTTCTTGGGGAAACGCGCACACCAGGCCCGCAACCCAGCCCTCGGCGCCCATTACAATGCTTTCTAGCGCAATGGTGTCGACCCCACAAAGTATTTTTAAACGGTCGCCAAAAGCATTTTTTATTCGTGTTACATTGGTCAGATCTCTAGTGGATTCCTTTACAGCTTGGATATTTTCGTGTTTCAGCAATTCTTCAAACATTTCAAGCGTTACCTCAATTTTATAGTCCACCGGATTGTTGTAGATCATAATGGGCAAATCGGTGTTTTGGGCAACCGTTCTAAAATATGCGACTGTCTCGTAATCGGTGGCCTTATAGCGCATGGGGGGCAACATCATCAATCCGCTTGCCCCGAATCGCTGTGCATTCTCCGCAGCTGCCACGGCATCTTTTGTTGATTGTTCGGCAATGTTAAGAATAACGGGCACTTTGCCATTGACCAGGTCAACGGTGTGCTCGACCAAGGTTTTCTTCTCCTCAGCGGTAAGGGTACTGGCCTCACCTAGGGTTCCGCCCAAAATAATGGCACTGACGCCAGCATCCAATTGGGCCTTAATATTGGTAGAAAACATCTCAAGGTCGAGGGTATCGTTTTTTGTAAACTTTGTGGTGACGGCGGGCATGACGCCTTTCCATTCGAATTGTGGCATAGTTAACATATTTAAGGCAAATGTACCCTCCCAACACCAAAGAAAATTAATGGATATTATCTACTTTTAGTACTATATTATCTTATATAAATAATCATTGGATACTAATTGGTTATTTTTGATTAAGAATGAAAGTTTATCCATTTAGAATTCCGAAGCGCCCTGAAGAAAACCTGTTGGTACAGGAAGACGTGGCCCCAAAGTTTTATGATAAGCTGCACCAGCACGAAGAAATACAGGTCAGCCATATTATAAGCGGAAGTGGCAAACTGGTTGCGGGCAATTACGTTGGCGGTTTCGAGGCTGGCGAGACATTCGTCATCGGCAGTCATGTGCCACATCTCTTTCAAAGTGCGGCCAGCGAGGAAGCATCACACATGATATCGCTTTTTTTCAAGCCGGACATCTACCATAATATATTCGAGCAACCAGAATTGAAGGCGCTCAAACCTTTTTTCAACAATGCCCAATTGGGCTTTAAGGTCATTGGGGCTGGCTATGCCTTTGATGGGATTTTCACAAGCCTTACCCTGCTCGATAGGTTTGGCCTCTTTTTGCAATTTTTCACGCTATTAAAACAGCTCGACCAGGCTGACAAGCTCATCATGGGTGGCGTTGGCCACCACAAAAAGATAACCGATGAACAGGGGCTACGGCTACAGAAAATCTTTGATTTCACAATGAACCATTTTTTGGATGATATACGGTTGGAAGATGTGGCCGCCCAAATCCATATGACCAAAAATGCCTTTTGCCGCTATTTTAAGCAACGTACCCAAAAAACCTATTTTCAATTCTTGATT
Source organism: Flagellimonas lutaonensis (assembly GCF_000963865.1). Taxonomy (NCBI): domain Bacteria; kingdom Pseudomonadati; phylum Bacteroidota; class Flavobacteriia; order Flavobacteriales; family Flavobacteriaceae; genus Flagellimonas; species Flagellimonas lutaonensis. Next base: position 2,798,327 of record NZ_CP011071.1, on the reverse strand, counting down.
GAGCTCCGTATCGAGCATGCCTGCCAATTACTGGCGAACAATGGCGATTTGACGATAGCTGATGCCGCCTTTGCCTCTGGGTTCAACTGCATTACCAACTTCAACAGAAAATTCAAGGCTATTAAGGGGCAGACCCCCTCTGATTTTCTAAAAGGCTTTCGTGCCGCTTGAGATAGCTCCCATTTGGTATCGATTGACTATTTTTGATGAATTTCAAAATTGAATTGATGAAAAAAGCATTCTTATTGGCAGTAGCCCTTGCCTGGGCCTGCAATTCTTCACAAAAGACCGTTTCAGAGAGTACCCCGGCACCAAAACAAACGGCAGAGCCCACGGCCTATGCCCAAACCATTACGAGCGAAGAGCTGAAAGAGCATCTTTTTGTATATGCCTCAGATGAGTTTGAGGGCCGTGAGACCGGAGAGCCCGGACAGAAAAAAGCTGTAGAATACCTAAAAACACAATATCAGGCCATGGGCATTCTTGCGGCCAAAGCTGATGGCGATTATTTTCAGAAAGTACCGCTTGAGGTGAGCCAAGTGCCAACGGGCAATGTCGTATTCAACGGTGAAACCTTTGAACTTGGTGAAGACGTTCTCACCTTTACAACCGCCATGGGCAACTTCGATGAGATTGTATATGTTGGATACGGTGTTGAAGAGGGCGATTACTCAGACTACAAAGATCTTGACGTGTCTGGTAAACTGGTTCTGGCCAAATCTGGTGAACCGATGAAAGATAACGGCACCTATGCGGTAACCGGTACCCAAGAACCATCGGCATGGAGCAATATGTCAGAAGCATTGGGCAAGAAAGCCGAGTTGGCCCAAAACAAAGGTGCCGTTGGATTGCTCTACTTGGATGAGCAGAATTTTTCTAGGTTCAAAGGATACTTCTCATATATGAAGACCAACGCAAGTGGACGAATGCAACTGAAAGATGAGACCTCTGATTACTTCTTTTTGCTGCTGAACCAAAACGCTGCCGCAACCTTGAAAGAAGATATCATGACAGCTACCGCCCCCGGTGTGTTCAAGGCTGAGGTTGCCCTCAACATCGAAAGTGCCAACGAGGCAGTAGATTCAGAAAACGTGGTGGCGGTCATCAAAGGTTCTGAAAAACCTGATGAATATGTGGTTGTCTCTTCCCATTTAGATCATATTGGCATTACTGCAGATGGCCAAATCAACAATGGGGCCGATGATGACGGTTCGGGCACAGTGGCCATGCTTGAAATGGCAGAGGCATTCAAAGAGGCACAAGAAAAGGGTGACGGACCCAAGAGATCCATTGTTTTTCTTCATGTCACAGGGGAAGAAAAGGGACTGCTTGGCTCAAAGTACTATACTGATTATGACCCGATTTTTCCGCTATCGAACACAGTGGCCAACCTTAATATCGATATGATAGGCCGTATTGACCCAAAACGTGAAGGCGATAGAAATTATGTTTATCTGATCGGTGCCGATAAATTGAGTACCGAACTCCATGAGCTGTCAGAAGCGGTAAATGAAAAGTACACCCAATTAGAGCTCGATTATACCTTTAATGACGAAAACGACCCAAACAGGTTTTACTACCGTAGCGACCATTATAACTTTGCCAAGAACAACATACCCATTATCTTTTATTTCAACGGAACCCATGCCGATTACCACCGGCCCGGCGATACGCCCGACAAAATCGAGTATGACCTGCTCGAGAACCGAACAAAGTTGGTATTCCATACCGCTTGGGAAATAGCGAACCGAGAGACTAAGCTAACGGTAGACAAAGCCGCCAAATAAAAAAAGCCCCTGTACCAAAGGGGCTTTTTTTATTAAAGTTCTTTGCGCCAACAAAACGGTCACTCACATTTAACTTCGCTCAACCAAAATTATTGGAATAAAAAAAGTCCCGATCGGAGTGATCGGGACTCTTCAAAAATCGAGGGTGGAAGACCGGGTTCGAACCGGCGACCTCCGGAACCACAATCCGGCGCTCTAACCAGCTGAGCTACAACCACCGTTTAAGCGGTTGCAAAGGTAATTTTTTTTCGATTATCATTCCAAATATTTGATAGGATAAAATTTGTTAGGGAAAAATCTATAAAAAAAGTTCCTTGACAATGGTTTAAAACACTGGAAGGCAAGCTGAAGGTGCCGCAATAAGAGGAAGAAAAAAGGATTTTTATATTGCTACTTTTCCTACTTTTATCGACCAAATGCACAATTTTACAGATAAAACACACAAAAATTGATCGTTCACAACAATAATTGGTGTATCGCGCTGTAGGATTCTAATTTTAGAACCGCTTAGTTGAAAATAGATTAATGACCTCAAATCTTTTCATCAAACGATTGTCTTTTAATATTGGGGGCCTGACCCTGTTGCTTTTTTTGATAGCGGGATCACCGTTCAATAAGGTACATGCCCAAAAGAGTGTACGTGATAGTCTGTTGCATGAGGTTGAATCACTGAACATATCAAAACAAAGCAGTAAAAAAGACACCACCTACATCAACTTGGTGAACTCCCTTGCTTCAAGGTACCGGTATTATAAATCTGACAGTCTCTTACTGCTGTCAAAAAAGGCCTTGAAACTTAGTGAAGAAAAAAATTATGTAAAGGGCAAAATCATTGCCCTGCTGTCTATGGGCGCGTATTATTCGGACCAAGGAAACTGCAAAAAAGCGATAGCACACATAAAGAACGCCCTTGAAGTGGCCAAATCAAACAAAAACAATGAATTGACCATTAAGGCCCAAAACAATTTGGCCGGCGAATATGCCTATATGGGCGATAATGCAAAGGCGCTAAACCTCTACCTGTTGACCATTGAACTGGCCGAAAAAGAAGAGGATTTGGCCATGCTCTCAATCCTCAACGAGAACATTGCCAATCTATATGCCGCCCAAAACGATTATGACAGTGCCCTTGAATTTTATGAAAAAGTCAAGGATCTTAATGAACAAGTGGGCAAGCCCATACCTTCTGCAGAAACCATGAGCAACGTGGCCTCTGTGTATGCCGATATCGAAAAATTCGATTATGCCATGTTCAATATCAACCAGAGCATCAGCATTTTCGAAAAGCACGAGATACTTGATTGGTTGGCCTACGCGTACGAGGTTAAAGGAAAGATATACCTAAAACAAAAAAAGTATAAATGGGCCCTGTACTGGTACGACCATAGCCAGTTGCTTCACCAAAACCTCGATGACGAAAGGGCCAAAATTGACCTTTACAACGGCATCGCCCAAGCGCATTTGGGTATGGACAATGACGATGTCGCCAAAGAATATGCCGTACAGGCTTTTGACATAGCCACCAATATAAAATCTCTGGAAGGTCAAAAAGATTGTGCCAAAACCCTCTACGAGATACATAAAAAGTTGGGCGATTATGATGAGGCCCTAGGGTACCATGAAATCTACCAACAGCTCTCAAACGACCTTTCAAGAAGGGACAACAAGAAAAGTTTGGCCATGTTGAAGGTGAAACTTGACTATGAAAAGCAAAAACAATCACTGATCGATGAAAACAAGAGAAGCCTTGCGCGCCAGCGCAATTATACCATATTGGCCATTATTATCTTCTTGATATTGTTGAGCATTACCTTCTTGGTTTACCGAAACCAAGAGATCCAGAAAAAATTGAACATAGAACTGTACAACAAGACCGCTTCATTGGAGGAACGCGAATCAGAACTCAAGGCCATCAATGCCACAAAAGATAAACTGTTCAGTATTATAGGCCACGACTTACGGGGGCCCATTGGGGCACTTCAAAGTCTTTTAGACCTTTTTGCGAACGGAGACCTTACCAAAGATGAGTTTTTAACGCAAATGCCCAAACTAAAATCTGATGTTGACAGCATCTCGTTTACGTTGAACAACCTGCTTTCTTGGGGCCAGACGCAAATGAACGGTGCCGTTACCAAACCCAAGCGTATTTCATTGAACTCAATTGTAGAAGAAAATATCAACCTGCTCTCTAAACTGGCTGTCAAGAAATCCATACGATTAATTAATGAACTGCCTGAAAATGTATACGCATGGGCCGATAAGAACCAAATCGACATTGTGGTTCGAAACCTTATCAGCAATGCCCTTAAATTCACCCCCGAAAACGGCCTTATCAACATAAAGGCCGTTGAAAGAAAAAACAATTGGGAAATCACGGTACGTGATACCGGCGTGGGCATGGACCCAGAAACCCAAGACAAGATTTTTTGCGACAATACCAATTTTACCACCTACGGCACAAACAATGAAAAGGGAACCGGACTTGGCCTTTCTCTCTGTAAAGAAATGGTACAAAAAAACAAGGGTGAAATATGGGTCGAGAGCTATCTTAGAAAAGGATCTTGCTTCTATTTCACGGTTCCAAAAGCTGACAAGAAATATCGCAAGGCCAGTTAAATCAGGTCTTCAAGATGGTGAACACCGATATGCCGCTCAACGGTGAAACCCTCGGCATGTTCAACGCCTATCAGCCTACCCAGGTCACGCGCCCGATAAATCACGCTATCAATAAAATTTTTACTGCTAATAGGGGTTTCCGGCTCATCGCTTTCAGGGTCATAAAACTGCGATGCATAGGCCATAATGGCCTCTTTTTTCTTATCAATAAACCCCGATACATCGACCACAAAATCAGGCTCTAGGTTCTTCCATTGAATATAGTGGTACACCGCCTTTGGCCGCCATGGTTCTTGCCATTGCCCGTCTTCTTCCAGTTTGGTATCGATTTTCACAAGTCCGCTCAAAAAACAGGCATCACTCACCAATTTGCTGCCCCTGGCGTGATCGATGTGACGGTCTTCGACGGCGTTGCACAACACAATTTTGGGACGATACTTGCGAATGGTCTTGATCACCTCTATCTGATGTTTATGGTCGTTTACAAAAAAACCATCTGCAAATTCAAGGTTTTCGCGTACGGCAAGCCCTAAGATCTTGGCAGCCTTGTCTGCTTCCATATCCCTAATTTCGGGGGTGCCGCGTGTACCCAGTTCACCCCGTGTCAGATCAATGATGCCCACTTTTTTGCCATTGGCCACCTCTTTGGCAATGGTGGCTCCGGCGCCTAGCTCCGCATCATCAGGATGGGCGCCAAAAACTAAGATGTCCAATTCCATTTAGGTCAGTACTGTTTTGGATTTTATTTTTTCAAGTGCCTGCTCAATGTCTGCGATCAAATCGTCGGTTTCCTCTATGCCCACTGAAAACCGTATAAGCCCGTCTCCAATGCCCTGCTTCGCCCTATCTTCGGCACTCATCAATGCATGGGATGTCTTTACGGGAGATAGCATGGTGCTTTCCACTCCCGCCAAACTCATGGAAGGTTTTATCAACTTTAAGAATTTCATGAATTCTGAAGCATCCAGGCCGGCTTTCAATTCAAAAGAAAGCATTCCCCCAAAACCCTTCATTTGCTGCTTTGCAAGATCATGGTCTGCATGTGTGGGAAGCCCGGGATAATAAACTGCATCCACATCTTCGTTTTTATAAAGATACGCTGCCAAGGCCATGGCGTTACTGTTCTGTGCCCTCACCCTTATGCCCATTGTTTTGATGCTTCGTTCGAGCAGCCATACCGTGTATTCGCTCAAACTACCCCCGAAACAAATGGCCGATTGCCAAATCAGGTCGCGGTGTTCTTTTGAACAGGCTACGGCCCCAGCACAGACATCGGAATGACCGCCCATATATTTCGTGGCACTGTGTATGACCACATCAATGCCAAAATCAATGGGGTTTTGGTTCACAGGGCTTGCAAAGGTATTGTCGATCATAGAAACGGCGCCATGCTTTTTGGCCAACTGCGCCACCGCTTTCATATCCGTTATCGTAAGAAGCGGATTTGAAGGGGTCTCGATGTAAATGACCTTGGTATTGGGCCTCAACTCTTTCTCAAAATCACCGGCCTTCCATCCTTCCGTAAAGGAATAGGTAATTCCGTATTTCTCTAACTGGGTCACCACAAAATTATAGGTGCCGCCATATAGCGTCTGCTGCAGAACAATATGGTCGCCCGCTTGTAGAAAAGCCATTAGTGCCGTGCTAATGGCCGCCATGCCGCTACCAAAAACCAATGATGCCTCGGCGTGCTCAAGGGCCGCTATCTTCTCGCACAACGCCTCTTGGTTGGGTGTATTGAAGTATCTGGGATAACGTTTGACATCTACATCTTCAAAGGCGTACGAAGAGGTCATGTACAGGGGTGAAATGGCACCCTTAAACTGCTTGTCCTCGACTTCGCCAACATGGGTACATATGGTATTGACCCCCTTTTTCTGTCTGTTCATTGTTTCATGTTATGAACGCTAAAGTTAAAAATTAAAAGTGCCCTCTGCAATTGGGCAAAACATTTAGAAACCCTGACTACACCTGAACCTCTTTCCACCGGCCCTTTTTAAACCATAACATGGCCAAAACGGCCAATAACACCTCAGCGGTGGTGATGGCAATGAACACCCCTTTTGAACCCAATCCCAACACTATCGACAAGAGGTAAGCTACCGGTAGCTGAAAGACCCAAAACGATATAAAATTGATTTTGGTAGGAGTCTGCGTATCGCCAGATCCATTGAATGCTTGGGTCATTACCATGCCATAGGCATAGAAAATATACCCCGCAGCGATAATCTGTAGGCACAGAGCACCATTTTCCACCACACTCGGCGTGTCATTGAACATAGTGATGATCCGTTTGGCGAAAATCAGATATAGCACCGATACAAAGCCCATGAAATAGGCGTTGTACTTGCCCGTTTTCCAGACAGATTTTTCTGCACGCTCGGGCTGCTTGGCCCCCAAATTTTGTCCGACCAATGTTGCGGCGGCATTGCTCATGCCCCAAGAGGGCATCAGGGTAAACATCATTACCCGAATGGCAATGGTATACCCTGCCAAAACCTCGCTGCCAAACTCTGACATGATCCGCATCAAAAAGACCCAACTAGAGGTGCCGATCAAAAACTGGGCAATACCACCCATAGAAATCTTTATGAGGTTCACCATTACCTTGATGTTCAGCACAACATCCTGCAATACCAATTTGATTTTTCCCCATCCAAAGAAGAGGATGCCCAATTGAAACAGCACTGCTGTACCACGGCCTATATTGGTGGCCACTGCCGCACCCATGACCCCGTATTCGGGAAAAGGACCCCATCCGAAGATAAAAAAGGGGTCTAAGATGATATTGAGTCCGTTTGAGAGCACCAAGGTCCACATGGCTATGGACGCATCGCCCGCACCCCTGAAAATCGCATTGATCAAAAAGAGCAGCATTATCGTGATATTGCCACCGATCAGCCATTTGGTATACCCATAACCCTCAGAGATCAAATCGGGTTCGGCACCCATTAGGGCAAGTATTTCTTTGGCATATAGAAATCCTATGATCCCCACCACAATGGAAACAAAAATACCCAGTGCTATGGCCTGTACGGCAGCCTCCCGTGCGCCCTTGATATCTTTTTCGCCCACCCTACGGGCCACCACCGCCGTAGCTGCCATGCTCAGCCCAATGGCCACCGCATATACCAAGGTGATGACCGATTCGGTCAAACCGATGGTCGCCACGGCATTGACGCTTACCTGAGAGACATAGGCGATATCGACCAAGGCGAAAATTGATTCCATGAGCATTTCCAGAATCATGGGGATGGAGAGCATGAAGATCGCCTTGCGGATACTGCCTGTGGTAAACTCGGTTTCCTTGCCTCTAACGGCAATCCAGAAGTAGTTTAAAAACTGTTTTAGGGAGATTTTATTTGAAGTTGTCATTTTATCAAGAATTATGTTGCAAAAAGAAAAGGGATGTCAAAAACCGACCGGTTGGCCAGCTCACTTTATCGGCCTTCGGCCAAAGACATCCATAGTGTACATAATTCTTATAACTTCATGATGCCGTAAAGATGCGTTAAAATTTTGGAAATTGAAAATCAAACAACCCTATTTGACATATACCTTGCTATAGCGCCACCAACTGACACCCCCCAAAAGCAATACCCCAAACAGCGTGTACCAGACGAAAGTTGGGGTGATCACCTGATCCCCACTGGCATAGCTGTGCAAGCCTACCAAATAGAAATTGACCCCGAAGTAGGTCATCATAATACTGGAGAAGGCCAAGATACTGGCAAAGTTGAACGTCCATCGGCCCCGAAGGCCCGGTACTAAACGCATATGGAGAACAAAGGCATAAACCATGATCGAGATCAGCGCCCATGTTTCCTTTGGGTCCCAGCCCCAATAGCGCCCCCAACTCTCGTTGGCCCACTGGCCTCCCAAAAAGTTGCCGATCGTGAGCATTACCAGGCCAACCGTCAGTGACAGCTCGTTTATAATGGTCAGTTCTTTTAAGTTATGCTCCATCCGCTTTTTGTTCTTTTTGGTCGTCATGATGATCAAAACCAACGACACCACGCCCAGTATCATGCCCACCGTCAAGGGGCCATAACTGCCAACGATCACTGCCACGTGGATCATTAACCAATAACTGTCCAAGACCGGCACCAAATTGGCAATAGCGGGATCCACCCAGCTTTGGTGGGCGATCCACAAAAGCATAGAGGTCACAAAGGCACTGGCAGCAATGGTCATATCGCTTTTACGGGCAAACAACAATCCCATGCCCATGGTGGCCCATGAGACATATAAAATACTTTCATAGGCATCGCTCCAGGGTGCATGCCCCGAAATATACCATCGCAATATCAGCCCGGCCGTGTGCCAGAGAAAAAACAAAAAGATGAGTCCTTTGAAGAAATAGGTGCCCGCCTTTAATATTTCACGGTCTTTGAAAATTCGAAAAACCAAAATGAAAAACATCAAGACACCGACGAGTGCATAATATTTGTAGAGGCGGTTGAAAATGTCGAGTTTGTTATAGAGAATCTCGGTTTTCACCTTCTTCTCAGAGGGCAATACCTCAGAACCATGGTTCTTTTGGTTTTGATGAAAGGCCTGTAAAAGTTTATCTGGCTCTGAATAATCGCCCGTTTCGATGGCCTTTTGTAAGGTGGACAGGTAGAAAGGTACTGCATTTTTGATGAAATTGGCATAGAGCGAATCGGAAACCTGGTACTGGCCCGAACGATACTCGATGGCCGAAATCCATTTGTTGTTCTCATCGTTCAACAACGGAAATATCTTTAGAATCTCACCGCTCAGCGCCCGGTTCAGAAGACCCAATCGAAGGTCAAGGTCTTTAAAGTCTTGCTCGAACTTATTAGGGGTATTGGTGGCGTAGGCTTCCTGCAGATATGGCGCCATCTTATTTCGCCCTTGCTCATCGAAGAAGTCGGTTACCTTGACATACCTTTTTCCTTCGGGAATGCCGATGATCTTGCGGATGCTATCGTTCTGTCCCTTTTTGTCAAGTGCAATGAATTCCGTATTGAACCACACAGCTGGGTTCATCATCATCGACAGCAATACTTGATCGGCGTTCAAATCTTTATAGGTAGGTTTGAAGCTCAGCTTTCGCAACAGTTCGGAAGCAAAGGTATTAATGGGTTTCATACGCCCCCCATCATCTTGTATGACAAGCTCCCCGAACTTGGCCGCGTGTTCTTCAGACACCACGGTGGCCATAATGATGGAGTCTACCCGTTGCTGTGTGGGCAGGTTGTCGTGGCCATGGTCCTCTTGCGAAAAAGCCCCTATTGAGGCAAAAGCCAACAACACGGTCAATGTTGCCTTTTTAGACTTTAATTTTTCAAGTGCCTTGGTGAGTTCCCTAAAACGGGTCTTGCCAAAGAACATAATACCCATAAGTCCTGCATAGAGCAGAAAATATCCGATATACGTGATCCAAGTACCCCACTGGTCATGGTTTACGGACAGAACGGTGCCCTTTTCATCTGGATGAAAACTCGATTGGAAAAAGCGGTAGCCCCTATGGTCGAGCACATGGTTCATATAAATATCGTAATCAAAGGGCCGTTCGTCTTCAACGGTTACCTTGCTCATAAACGATGCGTAGCCCCTCTCGGTGCCTGGGTACTTTTCAGCAATGAAATCGTTGAGGCGCACACTGAATGGCAACTGGTATTCCTTTGAGCCATAGCGAAGTGAAAATTCCAGGCCGCCAACCGTGAACTTATCTGAAAAGTTGGAGGGGCCCTTACCGCCCAACAGTTTTTTCTCCACTGTTTCTCCGTTGCTTGAAACCGCGACTACCAGTGCATTTTGGGTGTTGTCGTCAATTTCTTCCTTGGGCACCTGTACAATGCCGTAAGACCCCTTGTTCAGTGGCTCGGGAATCACAAATTGCATTCCTCCAAGATTGTACAGGGATCGTAACTGCAGTGTTTGAAGGCTATCTGCCATAACCTCGCCTTGAAGCTGATCTGCCATACGCATAAAATTCCCTGCAAAGGGCGATTGTATCGTATAGGTGCTGTCAGTGGTAAAAATATTGACGGCCCCATTGGTTTTGTTGTTGAGCGCAAACAGAATGTTATGAATGCTCGCCACCTGCCCATCTTGTAGATAATGTTCGTGGCGCTGGCCATCGCCGGCCTCAACAATCTTGAGGAAGGCATCCCCGTTTTCATCGGGAATCAACCCCTCTTTGGCCCCTTCGATAAAATCAACATAAGCTATGGTAAAGGGCTGGCCATTGAAATCGGCTTTCCATGGCAAGCTGGTACGCCTGCCTTGCTCGGTTACCAAAATATCATCCTCCAACACCCTTCTTTTGATCTGCCCATCAATTTCACCATCAACAAAAGCGGTAAGAAAGGTCTTGTCTGAGTAAAAAATGTTTTCTGAATTGCCTTCGCGAATGGGCATGACCCCTTCAAAACTGATATAGCGGGTCACAAAAGCACCAATAATAATCAATATCCATGAAAGGTGTAAAAGAAGTACGGGCCATTTTTCCCAACGAAGCAACCGATAGCGGAAAATGTTGCCGATAAAGTTTATGACGAAGAAAACCATAATGGCCTCAAACCAAGTGGCATTATAGATATAAATCCTGGCGGTTTCGGTGCTGTACCAGCTCTCGATGAAGGTCCCAAGAGCCATGGCCACTGCAAAGAGTATGAACAAAACGGCCATCAATCGGGTAGAAAACAGGGTTTTCTTGAGAAATTCAAGCATATGAAGCCTTTCTTTGGCTTGCAAAATTACGGTGTTTTGGCGACTTTATGGAAACGGATGTACGATAAAAAGTTGAACAAAATTGTTAATTATTAGTAAAGGTCGTTCTCTACAAGTTCGTACTTTTGGGCATGCTTTCGGTTATAATAATCGGTTCGGGCAATGTGGCGTTCCACCTTTTTCAAGCATTCAACTGCGTAAAACATACTGAGGTGGTTCAAGTGGTGGCCCGCAATAAGGTTGCACTCGACCAATTTGCCCCAGAAACCGATAGGGCAACAGATTTTGGCACTATCAAAAATGCCGATGTCTATCTTTTGGCGGTCAGTGACTCGGCCATACGGGAATTGATCCCTTATTTGAAAACAAAACAAGGGGTGGTTGCCCATACATCGGGCAGCGTTCCCATGACCGTTTTGTCAGAAACGGAATCTTACGGGGTTTTCTATCCATTACAAACGTTTTCCAAAGAAAAACCGGTAAATCTCAGTGAGGTTCCCATATGTATCGAGGGCAACAACGCAACAACCCTTTCTGTGTTGGGGAAACTTGCGCAGAGTCTTTCAGGCAATGTTCATGAAATCACTTCCGAGCAGCGCCGTAAACTGCATCTGGCCGCTGTTTTTGCCAATAATTTTGCCAATCATCTGTTTGCCATCTCGGCGGCGATTTGCGAGGCCAGCCATGTACCGTTCGATTTATTGCGCCCCCTGATTGGCGAAACTGCCGATAAAGTACGACTTTTGCCCCCTGAAGAAGCACAAACAGGGCCTGCAACGCGAAATGACATCGAAACCATGCAACGCCATTTAGATGAACTTGCCGACCCCTTGCACAAAAAAATATATCAGCTTTTGAGCCAATCAATCAGACAGGTCCATGAAAAAAAATTATAAGGAATATTTAAAGGATATTACCACGTTTATTTTGGATGTAGATGGTGTTTTGACCGACGGTTCCGTTTTGGTGACCACTTCAGGGGAAATGCTGCGCAAGATGAACGTCAAAGATGGATATGCCCTTAAAACCGCTTTGATGAAGGGCTATAATGTCTGCGTTATTTCGGGGGGCAGCAACGAGGGTGTCCGTGACAGGCTTAAAGGTTTGGGGGTAACCGATATTTACTTGGGCGCACACCACAAACAGGAGCCACTTGGCGAATATTTGGACATTCACGGTATTGATCCGGGGAATGCACTTTACATGGGTGATGATGTCCCGGACATTCCCGCCATGAAAATGGTGGCCCTGGCCACTTGCCCACAGAACGCGGTGGCAGAGGTAAAGGCTATCTGTGACTATGTTTCCCATAAGAATGGCGGCGAAGGCTGTGTTCGCGATATTATCGAACAGGTCTTGAAGGTTCGTGGGGATTGGAACTCGAATTACAGTGCGGCCAATGATTGAAAATCCGCTTGCCAAAAAACTAAAGGACTATAACATCGTTCTCGGGTCGGGGTCGCCCCGACGCCAACAATTCTTTAAAGAGTTTGGGCTGCGGTTCGAGGTGCGGGTAAAGTCTATTGACGAATACTACCCCGAGCACTTAAAGGGTGCAGAAATCCCTGATTTTTTGGCAAAAGCAAAAGCCCACGCGCTTTTAGACACCCTGAGCGAAAAAGAAATCTTGGTTACCTCTGATACCGTGGTCTGGCACAAAGGCCGATCGCTCGAAAAAGCGGCCAACAAAAAGGAAGCCTTTGCGATGCTCAAAACTCTCTCAAATGATTGGCATGAGGTCATCACTTCGGTATGCTTCAGTACCATTGAAGAGCAGAAACTGGTGAACCATACCACCCATGTAAAACTGGCCAAGCTCGACGATGACGAAATAACCTACTACATCGAGTGCTTCAAACCCTTCGATAAGGCAGGTGCATACGGCATACAAGAGTGGATCGGGCTTATCGGAATTGAGGAAATAAAGGGTGCTTACACAAACGTTGTCGGATTGCCCACCCAATTGGTCTATAAAACGTTAACAGACATGGTTTCCTAGGACGTAATCCTTATTTTTAAGAAAAATTCCAGTCATGAAAAAATGGATACGCTTTGAGCTTTTTGTCGTTCTCTTCACCTTGATGACGGTGTGGTTTGAATCCTGTAAAGAAAAAACCGAAACTGGCTCAAAAGATTTGGCAAGCAATGCGGAAGAAGTTGACAGGCCAAGCGTGGAGATACCCAAAAAGCCCTTATCGGAAGCCTTTAAAAATTACTGGTACGACGGTGAGGCAGAAATTACCTCTTACCGTTTAGAGCAAGCGCGGTATGGGGAGCTTCGTAAGGGCACCGCGGTGCTCATTTTTGTGACCGAGCCCTTTTTGCCAGAGGTACAGGTAAAGGCCGACAAAAGCAGACCCGACAATGTGTCGGTGCTGAAGCTGAACGCGACAAAAAAATACTTGACGGGAATCTACCCCTACTCCATCATGAGCAGTACCTTTTACCCGGTCAGTGACAACCAACATGCCCTCAAAACAAGTTTTAGCGCCCAAGAATGGTGCGGGCACGTTTATTCGCAAATCAACAACCGGGCACAGTTCGAGGTTACCTCGCATAGTTATTTTGAGGGCGAGGCCGACCAAAACTTGAAGCTGCCAAAGGCCGTTCTGGAAAACGAGCTATGGAACAAGATCCGGATAGACCCTATGGGACTTCCCACAGGCGATATCAGGGTCATCCCCTCGCTCGAATATATCCGAATGGGACATAAGGAAATCAAAGCCTACGAGGCCCATGGCGAGTTGGTTGAAGAAAATGGCATGATGGCGTATTCATTGCATTATCCGAAACTTGAGCGTACGTTGACCATCCATTTCACCAGTGCGTTTCCACATACGATTGAAAGCTGGTCAGAAGAATTTAAAAGCGGTTTTGGGGCCAATGCCCAAATACTCATCTCAAAGGCCACAAAGATAAAGCAGTTGAAATCGCCCTATTGGCGGCAAAACTCAAATAAATATACCGTACTTCGCGATACACTAGGGCTTTAACCGACCATGAAAGAATTCTTTTTGCAACATCAAAGTGAGCTATTGGCCACCTTTATCTGTTTGGTGGCCTTTACCATTCTGCGATCACTATCTGTTAAGACCATCAAGAAAGTTGGTCGCATAAGCGACATCAACCACGTACGCACACGACTGGTCATCAAGTACGTCACCTTTGGGCTGTTTGTGGTATTGTTGGTACTCTTGATTCTGATATGGGGTGTCAACTTCAAAGAAGTCGGACTCTTGCTCTCTTCGGTTTTTGCTGTGATCGGGGTCGCCCTGTTTGCCACTTGGTCTATTCTGAGCAATATCACGGCAGGTATTATTCTGTTCTTTTATTTTCCCTTCAAGATTGGAGACCGCATACGCATACAAGACAAAGATTTCCCCGAAGAGGCCATTATTTTTGATATCAAGGCATTTCACATAAATCTTATAAAAGATAACGGCGAATTGTTGACGTACCCCAACAACCTATTATTGCAAAAAGGGGTGGTACTTATACAAAAACAGGTGGCCACCGAAGACGACCTCGAACAGATGTTCTGAGCTGTTAAAGAAGTTTTAAAAAAAAACTGCCAGGTGCCTAATCTTTCTATCTTTGAGCGACACCACTAAATGATTGACCATGCTTAGATTTCGGGTGATATGCTTTTTTGTAGCTACTTTTTCACTGTTGGTGAATGCCCAAAAACCCGAAAAGCCCACTTCTTCTGAAATTTTTCACGAACTACAGAAATTGAATTTTTTGGGAACGGCGCTCTATGTGGCCGCACACCCTGATGACGAAAATACCCGCCTCATTTCATATCTCTCCAACGAGGTCAAGGCCAGAACCGCCTACCTATCGGTTACCAGGGGTGACGGAGGGCAGAACCTTATCGGCCCTGAACTGCGCGAACTCTTAGGGGTACTTCGAACACAAGAACTTTTGGCCGCCCGCCGTATTGACGGAGGTGAGCAACGCTTTACTCGGGCCAATGATTTTGGCTATTCGAAACATCCTGATGAAACCTTGCGCATATGGGACAAGGAAATGGTGCTCGGAGATCTCGTTAAGACCATTCGGCAATTGAAGCCCGATGTGATCATCAACCGCTTCGACCATAGTACTCCGGGCAGAACACATGGGCACCATACCTCATCGGCCATGCTGAGCGTTGAGGCTTTTGATTTGGCCAATGACCCCAATGCCTATCCGCAGCAACTGAAAAAAACAGAGCCCTGGCAACCAAAGCGTATCTTTTTCAATACTTCATGGTGGTTTTATGGTAGCCAGGAAAATTTTCAAAAGGCCGACAAGTCGAACATGTTGAACTTGGATGTCGGGCTTTATTATCCTACCCTTGGGGTCTCGAACAACGAAATAGCCTCCCTTGCCAGCAGCCAGCACCTTTGCCAAGGTTTTGGCAGGATTTCGACCCGTGGCTCACAAGACGAGTATGTGGAGCTAATCAAGGGTTCATTGCCCGCAGACAAGACCAATCTCTTTGATGGCATTGACACTTCGTGGTCTCGGGTCAAGGGCGGTGAGGCCATTGGCGGCATTTTGTATGCAGTGGAAAAAAACTTTGATTTTAAGAACCCCAGTGTACATGTGCCCGATTTGATAAAGGCCTACACCCGTTTGCAAAAAATTGAAGACGACCACTGGCGAGAGGTCAAGAGTGCCCAACTGAAAGAAATCATCTTGGCCTGCGCGGGCCTATACCTCGAAACAAGTGCCACAAATGCTACCACATATCCCGGTGATTCTGTGACCGTTAATGTAGAGGTGCTCAACCGCAGTGATGTTGGTGTCACCTTAGAGACCCTTTCGGTTTCGGGCACAACAAGTCAGCTCTCACCCGGCATCCCATTGGCAAAAAACCAAAAACACAACCTTACACTAAAGTTCAAGGTGCCTGCCAATAAAGGGTACAGCAGTCCGTATTGGTTGCGTGAGCCTGGTACTATGGGCATGTATACGGTTTCTGAGGATAGTCTGATAGGCAAGCCGGAAACACCTGAAGCTTTCAAGACCCTTTTTGCGCTTAACTTCGATGGCAATAGGTTAACATTCGAAAAGCCCATTGTTTATCGCTATTCCAAACCAGACAAGGGCGAATTATACGAACCTTTTGCGGTTTTGCCCAAAGTAACGGCCTCATTCGAGGAAGATGTATTGATTTTTTCCGAGGCAAAACCCAAAACCGTCTCTGTTACGGTGCGTGCCGGCAAAGAAAATATATCGGGTACTGTAGCCCTTGATCATCCAGCGGGGTGGTCGGTTTCACCCCCAGAAGCCACTTTCGAGCTTTCCCAAAAAGGTGAGACACGTAGCATTGACTTCGTGGTAACACCTCCCAGTAATGACAGTGAGGGTACCATCAAACCAAAAATTACGGCCGAGGGAGCCGTATATGATAAAGAATTGGTTGAAATAGCGTACGACCATATTCCCAAACAATATGTACTGCTCCCGGCAAAGGCCAAGGTAGTGCGACTCAACATTTTGAAGACCGGCGAACATATTGGTTACATTGTCGGTGCTGGCGACAAGGTACCAGAAAGCCTTGAACAAATTGGATATCAGGTACACACGATCAACGTAGAGGATATCGGCAAAGAGGATTTGTCTAGATTTGACGGCATCGTGGTCGGCATTAGGGCCTACAACGTGGTGGATGATTTAAAGTTTAAGCAGCCGTATCTGTTAGATTATGTAAAAAACGGCGGCACCTTGATCGTACAATACAATACGGCCAACCGTTGGAGCTCACAATTTGAGAACATTGCCCCCTACCCCCTTAAAATATCACGAGATCGTGTTACAGATGAAACGGCCCCCGTGGAAATTTTGGCCAAAAACCACGCATTGGTCAATTTTCCGAATACCATCGACGAAAAAGATTTTGACGGATGGGTACAGGAACGTGGACTATATTTTCCCGATGAATGGGGCAAAGAATTTACACCCATTCTGTCAATGGCCGATAAAGGGGAAACGCCCAAAAAGGGAAGTCTTTTGGTTGCTCCATACGGTCAGGGCCACTACATCTATACGGGCCTGAGTTTTTTTAGGGAGTTGCCCGCTGGCGTACCTGGAGCTTTCAAATTATTTGCCAATATGCTTTCCATAGGAAAGGAAAACCTGCAATCAACAGATGAGATCAAAGGATAGACTGCTCACAAAATTTATCTGGAAATGGGAATATTCGCTCGTTCTTTTTTTGAATGCCCTCTACGTGGTGATTTTCTATTTGTTAATGAAGGGTAACATTTGATCTATGACGGTACTTGATTGGGTTGTTCTGGCAACCACACTTGTTTTTATCGCGGCCTATGGGGTATGGAGAACAAGGGGAAGCAAGAGTGTTGATGATTACGTGCGTGGTGGAAATAAGGCCCGCTGGTGGACCATTGGCCTATCGGTCATGGCCACACAGGCAAGTGCCATTACGTTTTTGTCCACTCCCGGGCAAGCCTTTCACGATGGTATGGGCTTTGTGCAGTTCTATTTTGGACTGCCCCTTGCCATGATTGTCATCTGTGCGGTATTTGTGCCGATTTACCACAAGCTCAAGGTTTTTACGGCCTATGAGCTTCTTGAAAAGCGGTTTGACCTCAAAACCAGAACACTGACGGCTATACTCTTTTTGATCCAAAGAGGGTTGGCAGCAGGCATCACCATATTTGCCCCCTCCATTATTCTATCGGCCGTGCTGGGTTGGGATCTTAGAACCCTCAACATCATCATTGGCATTCTCGTCATAATCTATACCGTATCTGGTGGTACCCGGGCCGTAAGCGTAACGCACAAGCAACAAATGTTCATTATCATGACGGGCATGTTCTTCGCCTTTTTCTTCATTTTGGGGTCTTTACCCGTTGATATTACCTTTGGTGAAGTGCTTAAAATTGCAGGGGCCAATGAAAAGCTGAACATTTTGAACTTTGATTTTGACACCCAAAACCGCTACACCTTTTGGAGCGGTATTACAGGTGGCTTCTTTTTGGCACTGGCCTATTTCGGTACCGACCAAAGCCAAGTACAGCGTTATTTGTCGGGCAAATCGGTGAAGGAGAGTCAATTGGGGCTAATTTTCAACGGTCTTCTAAAAATACCCATGCAGTTTTTTATATTGTTGGTGGGGGTCATGGTCTTTGTTTTCTATCAATACAATTCGTCTCCGCTCAACTTTAATCCCGCAGCGAATGAAGCGGTCTTGAATTCTGAATATGCTGAAGACTACAAACGCCTGCAGCAAGGCCATAAAGAGCTTGAGGTGCAAAAACGACTTGCCCAGAACGAATTTTCAGAGGCCTGGAACATGAAAGATTATAATGCCATTGAAGAGGCACGTATTAAAATGGTCGAGTTGAACAACCGTGAACGCAACAACCGTGATGTCGCACGCAACTTGATTGCCAAGGCTGACAGCGTGGTCGAGACCAATGACAAAGATTATGTCTTTATACACTTCATAATCCACAATCTACCCGTCGGACTTGTAGGTCTTCTTTTGGCCGTAATCCTGTCGGCAGCCATGTCGTCAACGGCTTCAGAACTGAACTCCTTGGGCACCATTACGGCCATTGACCTCTACAATCGCAATAAAAAAGGCGAAATGACCGACCAGCAATCTGTATCGGTCACCAAATGGTTCACACTGCTTTGGGGGGTCATCGCGATCATTATTGCCTGCGTGGCAGATCTATTCGACAACCTTATTCAATTGGTGAATATCATCGGATCTATTTTCTACGGAAATGTCTTGGGTATTTTTCTTTTGGCCTTCTTTTTCAAGTTTGTGAAGGGCAATGCCGTGTTCATTGCGGCCATTATAACCCAATTGATCGTTATCATAGGTTGGAGCCAAGATTGGATGTCATATCTGTGGCTAAATGCCTTTGGCTGCGCCTTGGTCATTTCAATCGCCTTTATCATCGAAAGTTTTGACCGTTTGCTGCGAAACCCTCCCATAGAAGCATAAAAAAACCCGGCAGTATAAGTGCCGGGTCTCTTTTAACGTTTCTGGGTCTATAAAGCGCCCCACTCTTTCAATGAATCTTTGTTCAATTTTACATAGTCGGCATTTTTGGCCGCTTCGGCAGAGGCCAGAGACCTTTTGGCGGCCTCAATGGCACCCTGCTTGTCTCCCAACTTGGCATAGATCAATGATTGCTTTCTCATGACCCAAAAGGCTCTTCCTTCTTTATCCATGGCAACAGCCTTATCGATCCACTCTTTGGCTTTTTCAAGGTCTTTTCCTTCATCATAGTAATATGAAGCGGCCGCATAATAATCATTTGCCGATGGGCCAGACATGACAGTCTCTATGCTTTTTACAGTCTTTTCTTGGGTTGGTACCGTGAAGGGCACCCCTACATAGACATTTTCCCAAAGCATGCCCAAGGTGGCCCCATTGTTATGGAGGTCATTGACTGTAATGGTAAATGTTTCAATGGGCATGGGCATTTCTTGTACCTGGGCCTTCGTCATCAGGGCCACTTTTGAGTCATCCCATTTTTGTGGTGTGCCCCAGTTGTTGGTATCCGAATAAAAAATGACCTCCCAAACGGCCTCGCCCGGCTTGGTGAAAATGGCATACGAGCCGGCTTTCAGTTCTTTGCCGTCAATGGTAACATTGTCACTGAACGTAACAGTGGTGTTCTTGTTGGCGCCTGTTCTCCATAATTTGTCATACGGTACAAGGTTACCGAAAATGGTTCTACCCTTCATTGAAGGTCGTGAGTACTCAACGGTCACGTTTGTCAAGCCCACGGTCTGCTCCATTTTTGCAGACGGACTCGGTTGTGGTGTCTGAATAAGTTGGGCGGAAAGCGTCATCGACAACAGCCCCACAAATGCAAACAAGACTAATCTCTTCATTTTGATAGTGTTTTTAAATTGTTAGTACAGCAAAGCTAACCAATATTGACATGGCATATTTGTTAAAATAAGCTTAAAGTATATCTGTAAAAGGCCATGCCTAGTACTTGAAAAAGGGCTTGGAAAGCGTTTTTCCCCTCAAGAAAAATGTGAAGTAATATACGGATGGTCCCAAGGTGGATAAGTCTATTGTGTCGTTTCGTAATTCTTCAAGTGGCACAAACTGTACTTGTCGGCCACTGGCATCAAAAATACCCATGCCAAATATGGCCCGGTTGGTATTCAATCGATAATTTAACATATTGGATTCAAAAGGCTTGTAAAGAAGTAATTGGTCATTGTCATTGGCCATCTTAGGAGGATTTTGCGGTTCTTCCTCCTCCTCAACGGGAACCTCATCGGTATCCAATGAAAACCGGAACAGTCTGGATGCTGAACTAATGGGCGGATTCGAATTATTAAACTGTTCTGAAGTGGCGTAAAACAACGAATCCACTTTTTCAATGGCCTCTATCTGGGCAAAACCCACATTAAGATTTGTTTTCTTTACCTCGCCTGAAAAAATATCCTGCTCCCCAACCCCATCAAAAAACATAAAGAAAGGTGCCAAAAATTGGTTGTAGCCCACCAAATAGAGTTCATTGGATTGCGGGTCAAAGGTTGCCCCGGTCACCAGGCCGTTTACCGGATAGCTACCCAAACGCTCTGCTAAAAAGGCCCCGGGAAATTTGGGAATTCGATACGCAACGGCACCTTGCGCCTGCCACTGTTTTGTAAGGATCACCAAATCTTCGCCCAACACAAAAAGGGCTTCTGCATCCCAATCGCTGTTGGGCGTAGTGGTAAAATCTTCTTGGTCTTCATAAAAAAAATCAATCCGTTCTGCGACCACGGTATCCGAGGTGTAGTAGTCTTGTTTGGCTATTTTGAGGACGGCGAGGTTCTGCCGATCGCCATTGTTGTTGCCAATATCGCCCACATAAATATATGCATCGTCTTGAGCGATATCTTCCCAATCAACATTGGTCGCGTTTTCAATGGTAACCGTTCGGGTAATTTCTAAACTGACGGTATCCAACTCATACAATTGGGCCAAATTGCCCGAATCGTTATGGGTTATCAGTTTACCGTCGTAATAAATCAACCCAGATGTTTCAAAAATCTGTTGAGGCAAATCGCCAACCACCTGAATGTCGCCTTGCGCCCACGAAAACGCAGAACCAAGAAATATGACAATGTAAACCAGTGTTCTCATGACCAATTTTACTGCTGAAAGATACAAACAAGCGGCATAGCCACCTTAGCAATCCGCTGAATATTCAAGATTTACGGTGAACGATGATGTCTGCTCCGCATTTTATTAATTGTTTAACTATTTAATATTTTTATTAAACAAAATGCTCGCTATTTTTGTTAAAACTTAAAAATGAAGCTATACCGTCTTTGGGCCAAACAAGCCCTCCCCATCTCGAAGTCTGAAGCATGGGAGTTTCTATCAGACCCTAGAAACTTACAGGTAATTACGCCAGACCATATGGGTTTTCAAATTTTGTCCGGGGCCGACAGGCCCATGTACCAAGGCCAGATCATCCAATATGTCGTAAAGCCTTTTAAGGGCTATTCAACCAAATGGGTCACCGAAATCACCCATGTGAAAGAAGGGGAATATTTTGTTGACGAGCAGCGGTTTGGCCCCTATGACCTATGGCACCACAAACATTTTCTTAGGGAAATTGAGGGCGGTGTTGAAATGGAAGACCTCATTGACTACAAAATACCTTTCGGAATCATTGGACAATGGGTACAGCCATGGCTGGTAAAAAAGCAATTGAATGAAATTTTTCAATACCGACTAGAAAAATTGATTGAACTTTTTGGTGCCTTCGAAGGATATAAAAGTGAATTTGAACTAACATAAAGATGAAAAAAAATATAGTGTTGATAGGTGGCTCGCATGGCATTGGCCTGGAAATGGCCAATAAACTTTCGCAAAATCACAATGTATGCGTCGCCTCTAGAACCAAGGAAGGGCTGGATGGTTCAAATACTACCCACATACCCTTTGATGCCACCCGTGACGAACTGGACAGCGACCAAATACCTGAAAAAATCCACGGTTTTGCCTATTGTCCGGGTACGATCAATTTAAAGCCTTTGAAAATGTTATCCATGGAAACTTTCAAAGAAGACATGGATATCAACTTCTTTTCAATGGTAAAGGTCGTAAAGACCATCATGCCCAAAATGGCCGAACATTCGAGTATGGTCTTTTTCAGTACCGTTGCCGTCGGGGTGGGAATGCCTTTTCATACAAGTGTCGCCGCCGCCAAGGGAGCTATTGAGGGTTTTGCAAAAGCTTTGGCCGCTGAATATGCCCCAAAGGTCAGGGTTAATTGTATTGCCCCCTCGTTGGTCGATACCCCATTGGCAAGTCGCTTGCTCAACAACGACAAAAAGAAAGAGACCATGTCTGAGAGACATCCTTTGAAAAGGGTGGGCAAACCCGGGGATATCGCAGAAACCGCGGTATTTTTACTAAATGGCGGCAGTAGTTGGATTACCGGCCAAATATTGGGTGTCGATGGGGGCATTTCAACTTTGAACATAAATTGATGAGCGATAAGATCAATGTTTTTTGGTTTCGAAGGGACTTAAGACTACATGACAATGTGGGGCTCTACCAAGCTTTGACCAGTAGGCGGCCCGTGATGCCCATCTTCATATTTGATACAGAAATTTTGGATTTCCTGCCAGAAGACGATGCCCGGGTCACCTTTATATTTGAGACCTTGCAAAAGATGCGCTCTGAGCTACAAGACAGGGTGCAAAGCAGTTTGGCCATCTATCAGGGCAAGCCCGATGCAGTATTTTCTAGATTGATTGAAGAATACGATGTTGACACAGTGTTCACCAACCACGATTATGAACCCTATGCCAAAAAGCGTGATGCTGCCATAAAACAACTGCTTGAAGAAAAAGGGGGCTCTTTCAAAACCTTTAAAGATCAGGTTATTTTTGAAAAGGACGAAGTACTGAAAAGTGATGGCGACCCCTACGTAGTGTACACCCCTTACAAAAATAAGTGGAAAGAGGTGTTTGACCCCGACAAACACCTGAGAGAACATGCCATCGAACCACTTTTTAAAAACTTTGTGGAACATAGCCGTCTGCCAAATCTTTCGTTAAGTGATTTGGGCTTTAAAACTTCCGGAATAAAAGTTCCCGACTACAACGTATCGTCTGAGCTTATCGCCAATTATGAAGATACCAGAAACTACCCAGCCAAGCAAAACGGCACCTCTCGCCTAGGGCCCCATTTACGTTTCGGAACGGTATCCATCAGAAAGATGGTCAAGAAGGCCATTGCCGAAAAAAAAGAAGTGTTCTGGAGCGAACTCATTTGGCGCGAATTTTTTATGCAGATCCTTTGGCACTATCCAAAAACTGTCGACAAAGCCTTCAAACCAAAATACGACCGCATCGAATGGCGCAACAACCAAGAAGAGTTTGAACGCTGGAAAGAGGGCAAAACCGGTTTTGCATTGGTAGATGCAGGTATGCGGCAACTGAACAATACAGGTTACATGCACAACCGGGTGCGCATGTTGGTGGCCAGTTTTCTATGCAAACACCTTTTGATAGACTGGCGATGGGGCGAGGCGTATTTTGCCGAGAAACTGTTGGATTATGAAATGGCCAGCAACGTGGGCAACTGGCAATGGGCCGCCGGCAGTGGCGTAGATGCCGCACCTTACTTTCGTATTTTTAACCCGATGACCCAAGTAGAAAAATTTGACAAAAACAAAAAATACATTCAAGAATGGGTGCCCGAATATGGTACCAGTGCATATCCTTCCAAGATGGTCGACCATAAAGAAGCACGTGAACGCTGTCTTCAAACCTATAAGAAGGCGCTGTTATAAGTAGCAATTTTAATTGCAAATATTAACCTTGGACTGGAATGTTATTTGGATAATTGCTGATTTACCATTCGTTCGTCATTGATTCTATTTCTCAAAACGTTAATGTAGCGCAATGCCTCCTTGGTTCCATAGTCAGAGTACGATTTTGAGGCCCAATCAATGGCTGCCTCTAAATTGCCATTTATTTCATTGATAATCGCCATATTGTAACAGGCCCGACCAGCAATTTTGCCTTTAGGATTGTTCACATCTTGTTCCCATAATTGTGCGGCGCCCTCCCAGTCACCGGCCTGTGCCCTTCTGCGGGCCACGACAAAATTATCCGTGCCAGCAACAAAATAGTCCCTCAAGACTCTTCTACTTTTAGGCCTAGTATCCAAGCCATAGAGATTGCCAATGTAGGTACTGTTCTGCAAAACAGCCTCCTTTCTTCCAATTACCGCTTCCAAAGCTTTAACGGGATTTATTCCTTGTCCTGTAGAAGTTACTAGGTTGTTGGAGGCAAATTCATCCAAAATAACCTTTGTTCGTGGGTAATATACGCGCCAACCACTTTTAATAACAGTATTCAAAGTAACCTTTGTATGCGGTACCTTAGCCTTAACACCAATATTATTGGGAACCTCTACCAACGTGGCCGCAACATTGGCCTTTGTATCAGTATCAAAAAATTCCAAGGAAATCAACAAATCCACGTCGTTCTCACTACAGATTCTATCTACATCTTGCCAACTTAACGCAGCAGGAAATATCCCAAGACCTTTTCGTTGCACATTGCTGTTCTCAATAATATCAACCCGTTCATACTTCACAAATCGTGATAGCTCATCTTGTAAACCTGTAATGGCTGCCTCTGCCCCTTCTTTGTCAAGTTTAAGGCCTTCCAATGACAGAATTTTATCGATTTGGTCTATATTCTTATTTTCTTCCGAAGCAATACTTCGATTGATGATGCCAATCTTCATTACATCAGATGGAATGGCAATACGTGCCGGCTCCGGGGCACTTAAGGTAAGTCTATTTGTGGCACTGCACCCACCAAATAGCAATCCGATAAAGAGTAGTAATGTTATTCGATTTAATAGTTTCATATACAGAAGAAGTTAAATTGTTTTCCAATTTTTGTACGTCTCATAAATACTTGATTATTAACATATAAAAGAATTTAATATTGCATTTCGAATACTTTTCTCGACAAAATGCACCCTAAAGTCTTTTAGATTGATAGAAATGGGATAAACCGGCAATACGTTTTTTTTGAACCCTTCATGTTCCTTCAATTGCTAACACTTCTTTGTAAGCTTTGAAAATGCTATATTTACCTAACCTGTTTTTTAGTTTCGAAACTAAAATTACACTACATCAATGAAAATCTAATTCAATTATAAAGATGAGGAGAGCACTACTTTTAGGGATTTTAATAAGTGCAAGCATTACCCTTTCGGCACAAAAAATGAATACCAACAAAAAAGCTGTTATCGCCTCGGTGGAAAGCCATAAAGAAAACCTTATCAAAATCAGCGACTCGATTTGGGCACTGGCAGAGACGGCCTTTGAAGAAAACCAATCATCAAAGATTTTAGCTGACTATGCCGAAAAGAATGGCATGAAGGTAACCCGTGGTGTCGCAGACATACCTACCGCTTTTACAGCTACTTATGGTTCTGGAAAGCCTGTAATCAGTATTTTGGGTGAGTTCGATGCCCTACCCGGCATATCGCAAAAAGCACAACCGACCAAAGAACCGTTAAAGGACGGGGCTGCCGGACATGGGTGCGGACATAACATGTTCGGTGCGGCAAGTCTGGGGTCGGCCATCGCCATCAAAGAACTCATTGAGGCGGGAAAGTTAAAGGGAACGGTAAAATTTTTGGGTACTCCGGCCGAAGAAAAGTACTTTGCAAAAGTATGGATGGTTAAAGCCGGACTTTGGGACGACGTCGATGTCAACATCAGTTGGCACCCAGGTGCAAACATAGAAGCCGATGTACAGAGCGGGTTGTCGCTCATCGACTTTATTGTTGAATTCTATGGCCAGGCGGCACATGCTTCCGCTGACCCATGGAACGGCCGTAGTGCCTCAGACGCCCTCGAGCTCTACACCACCGGCATAAACTATTATCGCGAACACATCAGGCCCACCTCGCGCATCCACTATCACATTCAAGACGGTGGGCAGGTGGTCAACGTGGTGCCGGATTATTCAAAAATTTGGGTGCGGGTACGCGACCCAAAACGAAAAATCATGCTGCCCACTTACGAGCAGGTCAAAAAAATGGCCGAAGGGGCCGCCATTATGGCCAATGTAGATTATAAGATTTCACTGGTTTCGGGAATTTATGAGACCTTGGTGAACCGCGCAGGCGGAGAGATCATGCAGAAAAATCTAGAGCTGTTGGGGCCCATTTCCTATACCGAGGAAGAAATCGCCTTCGGCAAGGCCATTCAGAAGGCCACCGGAAAACCAGAGGTGGGCATGGATAGTGAAATAAAACCATTGCGCGAAACAGAAGAAAATCCGGGTGGAGGTTCTACCGACGTGGGTGATGTAAGCTGGAACGTACCCAACATCAACCTCAGTGTAACGGTAGCCCCGAAAGACACGCCATGGCATTCGTGGGCCGTAGTGGCCTGTGGTGGCATGAGCATCGGGCACAAGGGCATGGTCTACGCCTCAAAGGCAATGGCCATGACAATGGTCGATCTTTTTGAGAATCCGAAATTGGTAGAAAAGGTCAAGGAAGAATTCAAGACCCGCAAAGGCGATGAAAAATATGAGCCAATGATTGATGGCCCACCTCCCATCGGAGGCAACTAATCCTCTTAAAAATTGCTATGTTCAAATTATTCAAGAAAAAAACAGAACTCGAAAAACTACAGGACCAATACCAAAAGCTCATGAAAGAAGCTTTTGAGCTATCAAAAATAGACCGCTCGGCAAGCGATGACAAATACGCACTGGCCGACGAGGTACAAAAACGGATTGGGCAATTGACCAACGCCTGAAAAGGTCAAAAAGATAGGTTCGGGTGGTTGCGTATTGGTTGCTGCTTTACACGCCCAAAAGAAAGGTGCAATAATGCATCTGCCAGGTCTGCGGTTTTCATGCTGGCCACAATCAGAAACATAATTACTGGCGGCGTGGGTGGCCGTCATAGATGTTTTATTGGTAACTTGTTGATCATATATACAAATGGGCAACCCCGTTCTACAAACCTTTCCTTTGGGATTTCCATGGCAGACACAAGATCCGTTTCTGTTCTGTGTTTACCATTTAGACCATTACCCAAAAGGAAACGAGAACATGGGGCCCGATCCAAAGCTCCTCGAAGGGAGGAATTTGGGCAACGATTTTACCCTAAAGGATGGTTGGCGAATGTACCATGGGCATACGATACCCGGGTTCCCGTATCACCCTCACCGTGGCTTTGAAACCATTACCATTGTAAACAAGGGTTTCTGTGATCATTCTGACTCACTGGGTGCCGCGGCGCGCTTCGGCCAAGGCGATGTACAATGGATGACCGCTGGGCGTGGTGTGCAGCACTCAGAGATGTTTCCCCTGTTGAATACGGACAGCGAAAATACGCTGGAATTGTTCCAGATTTGGCTCAACCTTCCGAAGAAAGACAAATTTGTGGATTCCCATTTTAAAATGCTCTGGCACGAGGATATTCCCATTGTTAAGGAAGAAAGTGCTACCATCAAGGTTATTGCCGGCAATTACAGGGGCACCCAAGCCAATGATCCAGCACCCGATTCATGGGCGGCCAATCCTAAAAACGAAGTAGCCATTTGGAACATACATGTCGATGCCGAGTCTGAATACGTGCTTCCAAAAGCCAAGACACCGGTGACCAGAACCTTGTATTTCTACGAAGGATCGGAAATTTTTATCGGGGACAAAAAGATAAATCCCAATTTTGGCATCGCATTGGATGCTTCGTTGGAGGCAGAAATAACAATTGGGGGTAAAAACGCCCATTTTCTATTGTTGCAGGGCAAACCGATTGATGAACCCATTGCCAAATATGGCCCTTTTGTTATGAACACTGAAGAAGAGATACAACAGGCCATGAAAGAATACCGTACCACCCAATTCGGCGGTTGGCCGTGGCCTTATGCCGACAATGTACATGATAAGGAAAGTGGCCGTTTTGCCCAATACCCTGATGGGACTTTGATAAAAAAGCCGTAATTTAATAATGGTTTTCTTTAGATGTGCGATTGCCAATACCCCAGTTTCAGCAAGGTTATCTTTATATTTTTGTAAACGAAAACTTTAATCGAACCAATTTTTAGATAATTTTTAGATAATTTTTAGATATATCTGAAATAACTATCAAACCCGTACCGTTTATGCTTGATGTTTTGCGGCTCATGTTCGATTTTGCAATTTTGTCGGTGCTCGGTCTACTGCAGGTTGCGTACTACCCCAGTTTGAAATTCTTTCCGAGAAAAGAGCTGGTGACCTGGTTCAGAAATGGTGCAGAGAACATTGTGTGGATCATTGTGCTTCTGGCACCTGGGCAATTGGTCATTAGTGGCCTTCAATTGTTGGAGAAAATCAGTTTTTATACCGTTTGCTCTTTTGTTTCCATTGTACTCATGTGGGCCTATACCCTACAATTTACAATACGTTTTTACCGCAAAATTATAGCAGGTGCCGAGAACGCCCATGAAATGGCTGTTAAGCTGCTAGTGGCCAATCGTTTGAGAATTGTAGTGTATACCGTGCTTTTTTCGTGGACGCTATCAAGACTTTGGCACAAATACCCCTTTCAGACCGTGCCATAAGGCCCTAGCGCTTTTTACATTAAAACCAGTGGTTTTTTATTTAGGAAAATACAGCTTAAAGGTGGTTCCCACCCCCACAGTGCTTTCGACCTCAATATGCCCTTTCATCAGTTCCATTTGATATTTGGCCAAATAAAGGCCTACTCCGTTCGATTTGCTGCTATTGATAGTTCTGTATAGCCCAAATATCTTGTCTTGGTGCTTGCTCAAATCAATGCCCACTCCATTGTCTTCAATTGACAACACCGTATATTTTTTTGTCTCAGCCACATTAAAAACCACAACAGGGCTTTTGTCGTTTTGCCTAAACCTGATTGAGTTGGACAAGATATTTCCCAATATACTCTCCATATAGACCGGAACAACTTTCACCTTGACATCTTCCAATATACCGTTGAAAATTTTAACGCCCTCCTTTTTTATCAGCCCCGATAATTTTTGCTCAGCGCTAAAGATGAAATCATTTAGCGGCAGGCTTACCTTTTTCAGCCCCTTGTTCTCTCCAATGGCCACCATTTCTCTAAGTCCCCTGATTTCGCCCATTAGGTTCTCGGTGGACTTAAAGAGCAACTTTGTTAGGTTTTTACGCTCTGCATCCTCACTTTCTTTGTCCAAGAAGCCCAACAATAGGGAAATGTTCGTTGCATACGATTTTAAATTGTGTGATACCAGATGGTCAAAGTTGACCAGCTTCTTCAATTCTTCATTCTCATCAACAGCAGTTCTATCATTTTTCTTAGAATCAGTCTGAGCAACAGCTATGGTGGCCAAAATAACGTTTTGGCCCTCTGGTGAGCCCAACAGTTTTGCGTCAATCGTAATGGAAATCGGCCTTGATCCCGTTTTTGTGAAACGCGTCACAATGGCTTCCACCTTTTTTGTGGTGATCAATTCTTTGGCAAGTGGCAACCGTTGCGCTTTATCAAGTGACAAGAAACTTGCAAAGGGTTTATGAAATAGGTCATCTTTATCACTTCCGACCATGTGCAACAGTTGGTCATTGACGTTCATTATTTTACCGCTCTTATAATCGCAAACTGCCATGGCCACCGGAGCGTGGTAAAAAAGTTCTTCGTAACCCAAGGGCAAAGAGCCTTCTCGATCGGGTTCGGCACTTTTCTTTGGTTGAATCTCTTGTAGCGTGCCCAAAATGCGGGTACATTTCCCCTCTTTGAATTTTGGCCGCCCAATACTATTGACCCAAACGGTCTTGCCTTCTGCGGTTACTATCTGTACCTCCTCGTTCCATGGTTTAGCATTATTGATGGCCTCCTTAAAGGCATTCACCATTCGGTTGCGCGAATCGCCCTGTTTAAAGAAACCCAAGGCTTCTGAGTAATTTGGTGCATATTTTTGCGAAACGCCATGTATTTCTTTCACCTTATCAGACCAAAAAAGTCTATCGGAGGTCAAATCATATTCCCAACTGCCAATTTTGGCGATCTCGCTTTTTTGGTGCAGCAGGTGCTGGGTTCGTTTCAAATCGAGCTCCAAGCTTTTGCGCTCAGAAATTTCCTTTACATTAATGACCACCCCGATATTATTTCCGTAGCCATCTTTCCATGGGTTTAGATACCATATTTTTTCATCCATGCCTCCATCGGGCAAAATGGCACGCTGCATCAGTTGAATGTCTTTCAGTCCGTCAAGGGCATATTCGAGACGCGTTTTAAGTTCATCGCCTTGGTCTTTGAATATTGAAAGTATGTTTTTACCGTTCAGTTCTTTGTTTGTTTTCCCTAGTTGAAAACTCTTGTGCCAACTATCGGATGCGGCAACAAAGTTGAATTTCGAGTCTAGCAGCGCAATGGCCGAGCCCATGTGTTCGAGCCATTTGGTGGAATTGTTTTCTTGGGTAATTTTGGATGACATTGGATGAATCTTTAGAATTTTCCTACAATTTTTGTAATTAATCTATACAGCTTCAATCTTTGTTGTGTAAACTTTCAAAAGTGTGGTGAGCACAACGATAAATGTAGTTACACTATTACCGATTTGCAGTTCATCGATCCAAAAGACCGAACCAAAATCTCACAGAAAAGGCTAAAAAAGAGGGAAATAGCGTCAAACGCCTATATGAAAAATGTGCTTAAATGCGCTCAATACGAGCCCCAATATTACGAAGTCGCTCTTCAATATTCTCATACCCCCTATCGATCTGTTCTATGTTGTGTATGATGGAGGTGCCTTTTGCAGAGAGTGCCGCAATTAGCAAGGAAACACCTGCCCGTATGTCGGGTGACACCATTGTTGTGGCCTTTAGGGTAGATTTAAAGTCATGCCCGATTACGGTGGCCCGATGGGGATCGCACAAAATGATTTTTGCCCCCATATCGAGCAGTTTGTCAACAAAGAAAAGGCGGCTCTCGAACATTTTTTGGTGAATTACCACCTCACCTTTGGCCTGGGTCGCCACTACAAGCAAGATGCTCAAAAGGTCGGGCGTAAGCCCTGGCCACGGTGCATCGGCCAAGGTCAATATCGAACCATCTATATAATTCTGAACCTCATAACCATTGGTGTGTTTCGGTATGTAAATATCGTCGTCTTTCTTTTCAAGAGTGATTCCGAGTTTTTGAAAAGCATTGGGTATTTGCCCCAAATCCTTCCAACTTACATCTTTGATGGTCAACTCGCTCTGGGTCATGGCAGCCAGACCGACCCAACTACCAATCTCGATCATATCGGGCAGCATCGTATGCTCGGTACCACCTAAACTGTCGACCCCTTCAATCGTCAAAAGGTTAGAGCCGATTCCTGAAATCTTTGCGCCCATCCTCAACAACATTTTGCAAAGTTGTTGCAAATAGGGTTCGCAGGCCGCATTGTAAATGGTGGTGGTACCTTCGGCCAAAACCGCTGCCATTACAATATTGGCAGTACCGGTAACCGAGGCTTCATCCAACAGCATATAGGTGCCTTTCAGTTTCTGTGCCTCAACACCATAAAAATGTTCTTCGCGGTTGTACCTGAATTTGGCCCCTAATTTTATGAACCCTTCAAAGTGGGTGTCCAATCTTCTACGGCCAATCTTATCGCCGCCCGGCTTGGGGATATAGCCTTTGCCAAACCGTGCCAATAATGGACCCACCAGCATAATGGACCCTCTGAGACCGCGGCCATCTTGTTTGAACTGCTCTGTTTGAAGGTAGTCCAAATCAATATCATCCGCCTTGAAGCTATAAGTACCCTTGCCCAACTTTTTGACCTTGACCCCAAGATTTTTTAAAAGGTCAATCAATTTGTTGACATCGATGATATCGGGTATGTTGTTAACGGTGACCTCTTCAGGTGTCAACAGAACGGCACAGAGTATTTGAAGTGCCTCGTTTTTGGCTCCCTGAGGAATTATCTCGCCATGAAGCTGGTGGCCACCCTCAATTTTGAATGTTCCCATAAAATGTAACTCTTAAAACCTTTTCTTGCGATTGTTTCGCTGCCCTTTTTTATTGGTAGGGCCCCTATTCGGTTTTTGGATTCGGTTCTTCAAGAATTGATTGCTTTCGGTAAGGTTTTCACCATCTGGAGCCAGGTCAATCTCCCCGTTGCTCAACTCTTTCAGGTGTTTGAAAATTACAGCATCTTCAACAGTGTCTTTGTTCCAGTTGAGATAACACTTTTTCATGTGATTGGCAATGGCATATTCAAGGCCGTCGCGCATATCGCCCTTTTCCCAGCTGACCGCCACGTCGATCATCCTTTTAATATTATTTCCGTAAAATCGGTATTTAGGATGGTTTTGCGGATATTCCAAAGGATCTGGCCTTTGTTGGAGCAACTCTTTCGAGGGAATAGGAAATGGGGAGTCCACGTCCAATTTAAAATCGGCCATGATAAACAACTGGTCCCACAACTTGTGCTGAAAATCGGGAACGTCGCGTAAATGGGGCTGAAGGTTGCCCATTACACTAATGATCGCCTGGGCGACTTTGTTGCGCTCGTCCCTATCCTCAATGGAGACCGCATGGTCAACCATTTTTTGAAAATGTCGGCCATATTCGGGAATGATAAGTTTTGGCCGTTCGGTATTGTACTCTAGGTTTTCTACTGGATTCAAATTAGGAAAGTTTATGATTAATTCGCTAAGGAAGTTAACGGGTGCAAAATAATAAAATTATACCAGTCGAAGGGTGTTAAAGTGAAATAACCCCTTCAATTGCCGAAACTTCGATATATTTTTCAATCACTTCATCAGGTCCGCTCAGATGCACCATGACAGAAATACTGGTATAGGTGCCCTTATTCGACAATTTAGACTCGATAACGGCCCCCGTATTGTCAAAGATCCTGTTGATACCTTCAATCTTTTCCTTATCGGTGGGTACTATGAATTTATAAAGGTAGTTTGAGGGCCAATCGGTGTCATCGATCAATTGTGCCCGTAAGCGTTTATAGAATTCTTCGGATTTGTTCTTTTCCATCAGGTTATTTTTTGCAAATATATTCCATGCTGCGCATTTTTCTGGCTTAACGTGATTTCATTACTTTGTGGCAAACTTACGAAGTGAAGCAAAAAAGAATCGTGGTGACCGGTGCACCTGGCACCGGTAAGACCTCTGTGATCAATAGCCTTGAGGCCAATGGTTATCGGTGCTTTCATGAAGTAATCCGTTCAATGACGGCGAAGGCCAAAAACAAGGGATCAAAAAAGCCCGTGTCGAACCCCTTGATGTTTGTTGAAGATCCTCTTCAATTCAACAAAAATTTGCTGTCGGGTCGGGTACAACATTACATGGAATCAAAAAATGCTTCGGATACCATTCTTTTTTTTGATAGGGGAATTCCCGACGTGCTCGCCTATATGGATTTTTTCGACCAGCCATACCCCGCTGAGTTTGAAGAAGCATGCAGAAAAAACCAATATGATTCGGTACTGATCTTGCCCCCCTGGAAAGAAATCTACGTTTCAGACAACGAACGCCTTGAAAGCTATGATGAGGCCGAGAAGCTGCACGAACAGCTGCTTGATACCTACCAAAGATTTGGTTACGAACCGATATTGGTGCCTAAGACATCGGTACAAGAACGGCTCCATTTTATAATCGAAGCCTTTAACTTACAGTAGTGCAAAAAAATCCCATTGAAATATTAAAGCAATACTGGGGCCATAGCAGTTTCAGGGGATCACAGGAAAAGGTCATCAACGCGCTGCTTCAACAGAATGATGTTTTGGCCCTGATGCCCACCGGGGGAGGCAAATCGATTTGCTACCAGGTACCGGCCCTGTCGATGGATGGTATCTGCGTAGTGGTTTCACCATTGGTATCGCTCATACAAGACCAGGTACAACGACTCAAAAGACTGGGCATAAAGGCCATTGCCCTAACAGGAAGCTTGAAACCGGAAGAACTGATAGAGCAGTTCGACAACTGTCTGTATGGGGGCTATAAGTTCTTGTACCTGTCGCCCGAACGATTGCTACAGCAGCTGGTGCGTGACCGTATCAAAGAAATGAACGTCTGTTTGATCGCGATTGACGAGGCACACTGCATCTCTCAATGGGGCCATGATTTCAGACCTGCCTACCTACAATGCCATGAATTGAAAAGATTGGCCCCCCAAGCCCCGGTAATAGCCCTTACCGCTACCCCAACCGCAACTGTGGCCAAAGACATCGTTGAACTTCTTGAGCTCGATAATCCCATCACCTTCAAAGATTCGTTGGCCAGGGAGAATATCACCTTTTTTGTTAGGGATGTGGAAGACAAAAGATATCACCTTCTACAATTGGTGGGCGAAAATGACCAAAGTGGAATAGTTTATGTGAACACCAGAAGGGCAACGATCGAATTGTCAACTTTTCTTAAAAGTAAGGGCTGTCGTACGGATTACTTCCACGGTGGACTTTTACACCACGAAAAGAAAAAGAAATTAGAAGACTGGTTAAACAACGAGACCAAAATAATGGTTGCCACCAGTGCATTCGGCATGGGGGTCGACAAGGCCGATGTTAGGTTTGTTGTACACCACCATATACCCGATAGTCTTGAGAGCTACTTTCAAGAAGTGGGCCGGGCAGGCCGCGACGACCTGCCCGCTAAAGCCGTGCTATTGACGAATGCACATGATAGGCTACAAGCCAAGAAACAGTTTTTGGGGAGCCAACCCGATGTTCTGTTTATCAAGTTGCTCTATAAAAAACTGAATGCGTATTTTCAAATAGCTTACGGTGAGGGTGATGGACAGACCTTTACATTTTTGTTCAACGAATTCTGCCAACAATATCAGTTGAATACGCTTTTGGCCTATAACGGTCTTAGAATCTTGGACCAACACTCTGTCATCGCATGGTCCAATGCCTCCAGACAAACATCCACGGTGCAATTTTTGGCAAAAAAACATGAGTTGTTCAAATACCTCGACAAAAATCCCTCTTTGGAAGGGACCATCAAATCGATATTGCGCACATATGGGGGCATTTTTGATTATGAAACCCCCATCAACACATCGCTCATCGCCAAAAAAAATTCCCTCACAGAAGATAAGGTTGATAGCCTATTGCAAAAATTGCACAATGATGGCATTCTGGCCTACAATGCCTCAAAAAGTGATATGGAACTGACCTTTCTCGTGCCACGGGAAGATGACAAGGTTATCAATGTCTTTGCCCACAAACTTAAAGATCTGAACAAGAACAGGCAACGCAGGTTTGCTGATATGCTCGCCTATATAGACAATAAAGAAAAATGCAGGGCCCAGTTTTTACTCGAATATTTCGGCCAAACAGCGACAAACCCATGTGGTCAGTGCGATATTTGTCAAAAAGACCAAAGACGACCGACCCAAAGTTTGGCGAAGGCGAAAAAAGAGGTATTAAGGCATTTAAAACAACGGTCCTTATCTTCCAAAGAATTGGCAAACCATCTAAATTACAGCGAAAAAATTATCTTGGAATCCATTCAAGAATTGCTCGATGAAGAAGAAATAATGATAAACACTAGAAACCAGTATGACATCGCAAAATAATGAAAAAGACCTACGGATTGTATTTATGGGAACCCCAGAATTTGCGGTCTCCAGTCTCAAAAAGCTGGTTGAGCGCAGACAACAAGTGGTAGGGGTCATCACTGCACCTGATAGGCCCGCTGGCCGTGGCAGAAAGCTACAGGAATCAGCTGTCAAGAAATACGCCAAGCAAGAAAAACTGCCCATTTTACAGCCAAGCAACCTGAAAGACCCATACTTTTTGAAAGAGCTTGAAGCCCTCAACGCCAATCTGCAAGTGGTGGTCGCTTTCAGGATGCTTCCGAAAGTTGTTTGGCAAATGCCACAGTACGGCACGTTCAACCTGCATGCCTCATTGTTGCCAGAATACCGAGGGGCGGCCCCCATCAATTGGGCCATCATCAATGGGGAGACCCAGACCGGGGTCACCACTTTTTTTATAGACGAGAAAATAGACACCGGTGAAATAATCCTGCAAAAGTCCACTCCTATCGGTCCCCAAGAAACGGCCGGCGAGCTACATGACCGCTTGGCGGCCATGGGTGCGGAATTAGTTCTTGAAACCGTTGAAAAAATAGCTGAGGGCAATGTCCAAACGACTCAACAAGAGGTGGAAGGAGAGTTGAAATTGGCCCCTAAAATATTCAAGGAAACTTGCCAGATTGATTGGCATGACCCTCTTGAAAGCATCCATAACAAAATACGTGGCCTATCGCCCTATCCCGGGGCATGGACTACCTTATTTGACCAAGGTGGGGAATTGACCTTGAAAATATACAAGGCGGTACCAGAACCCAGTGCTAGCGATCAACCCGTGGGCGCAATTGTTTTTGGCCCCAAAGAAATGAAGGTAGCCGTCAAAAATGGTTTTTTGAAGCTCAAGGAAATTCAACTTGCGGGCAAACGAAAAATGACCGTTACTAACTTCTTGAACGGACACGAACTGTCTAAAAAGGCTTATGTTCGCTAAAGTCGCACCAGCATTGGGCTGGCGAATTTCGCCCAAAACGCATGCTGGTTATCAACAAACGTTTCAAGTTATCAACAAAAATGGCAATTTCCCTTGGTTTTACTTGCTTCGCTGGCAAATCCCTATAAATTTGTTCAGCATTTAAAATTATTTTAACAACAATTAATTTTATTCCATTATGAACAAAACAGAATTAATCGATGCAATGGCTGCAGATGCTGGCATCACCAAGGCAGCTGCCAAAAAAGCGTTGGAATCTTTCCTAGGCAACGTTGAAAAATCACTTAAAAAAGGAGATAGGGTTTCTTTAGTAGGTTTCGGATCTTGGTCTGTATCTAGAAGAAACGCCAGAGAAGGTAGAAACCCACAAACTGGCCAGACTATTAAGATCGCTGCCAAAAATGTTGTAAAGTTCAAGGCAGGTGCCGAATTGAGCAACGCGGTAAACTAATATTCAGCGACAATATACATTGAAAAGCACTTCCTTCCGGAAGTGCTTTTTTGTTTGATACTTTTGCTTTTATAGGATATTATCTTACATTTAAAAGTCTCAATCATCGAAACATGGTCGGTTCAAAACCCAAAAAAGGAAAATTATTGATTGCGGAGCCCTCTCTTACAGGAGACGTTTCTTTCAATAGGTCTGTGGTGCTTTTGGCCGAGCACAACGAAGAGGGGTCGGTGGGCTTTATCCTAAACAAACCCTTGGAATATGACATTACCGAACTTGTTTCAGAGATAAACGTGCCCTTTAAGGTCTTCAATGGTGGGCCCGTAGAACAAGATAACCTGTACTTCATTCATAAGGTGCCCCACTTGATAGATGGCAGTATCGAGATTTCAGACGGAATCTACTGGGGAGGCGATTTTGAACGTATCATCGAACTCATCAACAACGGTATGATCACCGAAGACGACATTCGTTTCTTTCTAGGTTACTCAGGCTGGGCCTCTCTTCAGCTTGACCATGAACTCACTTCAAAATCGTGGGTAGTGGTCAACAATAAATATGAGAGCGATATTATTCGTAAACCCACCTCTGCCTTTTGGAAAGAAAAAATGTTGGAATTGGGCGGCGACTATTTATTGTGGTCCAACGCTCCTGAAAACCCTATTTTGAATTAGGCCAGTCTGGCCATCGCATTCAAGCGGCCCAATATTTTTTTGGCGACATCGCTGCCGTAGTTCTTTTTTCTGTAATCGGTCACCGGTACAATTCCCATTACTACATTGGTAATGAACACCTCGTCGGCCTTCTGTAACTCAAAAGGCGAAACCGACCTTTCAAGAATCTCGAATTCTTCTGACCGATGTAAGATCTCGATCAGTTTTTTCCTTAAAACACCATTGAGACACCCATCTGGTAAAGGCGGTGTTACCACCTCATTCTTGAACACCAAAAAAAGGTTGCCATTTATGGCTTCGACCACCTGCTTTTTATGGTTGAGCAACAAACAATTCTGGTAACCGTTCTCTTTGGCGAAAACACCTGCCACTACGTTGATGGCCTTGTTGGTACTTTTTAGGTTGGATAGCATATCGGCATTGACAAAGTAGTCTTTGAACAGTTCGACTCTATAGGTTTCTTCGTTGATGGCATAGAAAGGACTGTTCAGTTGCGAGGCCTCGATTACCCAAGAAACTTCATTTGTCGACGGAACATATAGCCCGCCATTTTTTCTAAAGACCGTCATCCGCACCCGGGCGGCACCGCTCCCATAATCCGCTTTGGATAAGGTTTTTTTTATTTGTTCCTCAATGAATTCCATGGTGAAATCCATGGGGATTTCCATTCGAAGAATGCGCATCGAGGCCATCAACCGAAAATAATGATCCTCTAAAAAAAACACCTTTCCGTTGACCACTCTCATGGTCTCAAAAAGGGCATCTCCGTATTTGAAAGCCCTGTTGCCTTGATTGAGAAAAACAGTTTCTTCTTCTAGCAGTTTACCGTTGAAATTGACCATAAAAAAGTCCCGATTTTATCGGGGCCAAAGATACTGTATAGAAATAGATTCATTATCAGGTTGAGCCCAGTACTTGCTTAAGGCTTGAAATCTGGTTTTTCCAAAGCATTTTGGCCTCCTCAAGTTCATCCTCTTCGGCAAAATCTGTTATGAACAACGAAACATCTTTGGTGATTTCGTCAACGATTATCCGCATTTCGAAAAAGCTATCATCTTCGTTTTCTTCCCAAGCAAATCTGACAAACTCGTCGCTTTTCCTTTTTAATAGTTTGGCACTTTCTTCGGCGCCATCCCATATAAAATTGAAGATTTCGCCTCGGGAGTTCACATTGTCGGCAAACCACTCAGAAAGCCCGGAGGGGGTAGAAATATATTGATAGAGCAATTGGGGTGATGACTGGATCACAAACTCAATTTCAAATTTTACCTTATCGCCCATATATGGTCATTTTTCTGTCGGCAATATATATGATTCGGTAATATAAAAAAATAAAAACCAAATAATAAAATTATATCCTTTTTTGATGGGCCAAAATTAACGTTTATATTTGCACCCGCTTTACGACCATGGCGAGGTAGCTCAGGTGGTTAGAGCGCAGGATTCATAACCCTGAGGTCGGGGGTTCAAGTCCCCCTCTCGCTACTCAAAGCTCTCGAAAATCGAGGGCTTTTTTTATTTGATAACATGGCTGAATTCGTAGTTTACATATTATACTCCGCTGAACATGACATATTCTACAAGGGGCATACCGCCTCATTGGTCGAAAGGTTTAAATCGCACAACGAACTAGCAAACAAGGGCTATACGGTCAAATTCAGGCCATGGAAGGTCATTCATGTAGAATTCTACAGAACCAAAGAAGAGGCACGGCAAAGGGAGAAGTACTTTAAATCAGGGGTGGGCAGGGCATGGATCAGAGAGCGCTTTGACCGGGAAGCAGGATTCATATCCGCCTGAGGCGGACGGGGGTTCAAGTCCCCCTCTCGCTACTCAAAGCTCTCGAAAATCGAGGGCTTTTTTTATGCATTGAACCTACTACATTTCATAGGTACTTCCCTTTCAGGTTTTCACCTTAGGTGCTGCCTCTTACAACGGCACAACTACAAATACCACCGTTTTTTGGCACACAAATCCAGTCCCCTTTAATAGGGTCAAAGCCGCTTTAGATTAATTTCAGCTATTCTGTTCTTTAGCTTTTGAACATTGTTACTGGTCGAAATTTTTTTGCTGTCCATACCGCTCTTTAAATATTGTACCCTGCTTATCAGGTTGTATTTGGCCACAACGTTGACAATACTTCCTACAACTAACTAATTAATAACTACAGACTATGTACAAAAAACTTCGTTACTTTTTAATGGTTGCCGGTGTACTGCTGACAAGCAGTATAATGGCACAGAACGTGACCGTCTCAGGTACAGTCACGGATGGAGAGAGTGGGGCTCCCCTACCTGGCGCCAACGTTATTGAGAAGGGTACCGCCAATGGTACCTCCACCGATTTCGATGGTAATTACACAATCACGGTTTCAGGGCCCTCAGCGATCCTAGAGTTTTCTTCGTTGGGCTTTACGTCAACAGAGGTTGCCGTAGGCTCGCAGAGAACGATCAATGTAACCTTGAATCCTGATACGGAACTGCTCGATGAAGTAGTGGTGACCGCACTTGGTATCAGAAAAGAGACCAAGGCACTTGGTTATTCGTTGACCGAGGTTGGCGGTGAAGAATTGGCAACGATCAAACAGCCGAATGCCATCAATGCGCTTCAAGGTAAGATTGCGGGTGTAAATATTTCACAAAACGCAACCGGTGCTGCCGGTTCAAGTAGGGTTATTATTCGTGGTTCCAGTTCATTAACGGGAAACAACCAACCCCTTTATGTGGTTGATGGTATTCCTATTAGTAACGAAAACAATGGCTCGGCCAGTCTCTGGGGCGGCAACGACGGAGGTGATGGCGTATCGAGTTTGAACCCTGATGAAATCGAATCTGTCAGTGTTCTTAAAGGGGGGGCCGCATCTGCCCTTTACGGATCACGAGCAGCAAACGGTGTTATATTGGTGACCACCAAAGCCGGACAAAGAAGACAAGGCTTGGGTGTTGAGGTCAGCAGCCAAATAACCTTTAACAGGGTAAATACAGATATACAAGATTTTCAGACGGAGTACGGTCAAGGCCGCTTCGGCAGAAAGCCTGCCAACCAAGAAGAAGCGTTCGACATTGGCCTTTCTTCTTGGGGAGCACGATTGGATGGCTCACCGGTAGTTCAGTGGGACGGGGTTGAAAGACCATACTCATATGTTGGAAGCAATCTGGACCACTTCTATAGAACGGGGACAACCTTTATAAACACCGTGGCACTTACCAGTGGCTCTGAGCAAATGAATTATCGTTTTGCTGCCTCTGACCTGACCGCAAATGATGTGGTTCCCAATTCAAAGGTGAACAGAAAAACCTTTTCTTTGAATGCAGGTGCCAATCTTGGTGAAAAGCTAACCAGCCAGGTTAATGTTAAGTATATATTGGAAGAGGCCAATAACAGGCCGAGACTTTCGGATGCCCCTGGTAACCCGAACTTCACGGTCTTGAACCTGCCTCCGAATGTCGATGTTCGCACTATGGATCCAGGTACCAACCCTGATGGTACTGAAAGACAATATTCTTCCAACACCTTTTCACAAAATCCATATTTCGCGGCGTACAACTTCAGAAATGAAGATGTTCGAAACCGTTTGATCGCTTCTACCACACTTCGATACGATATTACAGATTGGCTATACCTAACAGGAAGGGCCGGTATTGACCATTATACCATAAGGGGAACCTCGGTTGAACCATTCGGTACGGCTTACCGCCCCCTTGGTGCCATCAATGAAAATGAAACCAGGTACACCCAAATTGATGCTGATTTGATTTTGGGGGTCGAGAAAGATATTACCGACAAAATCGGGGCCGTTGCCTTTGTGGGTGCCAACAGCAACCATATCAAAGATGAGTTTTTAGGACAACGAGGAGAGAATTTTATTGTTCCAGGCCTTGAGGATGTTGGCAACACACAAAACCAATCAAGAAGCAGAAATTTCGGCGAACGAAAAATTGGTTCTGTTTACGGCTCTTTGGAGCTTTCTTATGATAACTGGGCCTTTATTACCTTTACGGGTAGAAATGACTGGTTCTCAACACTGTCTTTCCCTGGAAAGGAAACACCCAACGATCAATTCTATCCTTCGGTAAATGCCAGTTTGGTGCTCTCCGATGCATTGGATTTGCCAGAGCCAATAAGCTTCCTAAAGTTAAGGGGAGGGTATTCTGAAGTAGCCGGTGGGGCGCAAGAACCTTACCAGCTTGCTTTGACATACCAAATTTTCGGTCAAGGTCATTTAGGGCAGCCACTTGGTGGAATTAATGGAAATTCGGTGCCAAACGCAAATCTTGTTCCTTTCAATAAAAGTGAAACGGAGATAGGGGTCGATGCCAGGTTCTTTAACAATCGTTTGGGAATTGATATTGCATATTACACAAACAAGACCACCAATGACATCGTGCCAGTGACCACTTCAGTTGCTTCGGGGTATGGAAGCGCACTGGCCAACATAGGTGAAGTACAAAATAAAGGTGTTGAACTTTTATTGACCGGGACACCGATCCAAACAGCAGATTTTAGATGGAACGCAAGTTTTAATCTGACCTTTAACGAGGGAAAGGTGCTGGCAACCAATGAAGAAGAAGGGTCGATTGGTCTTGGAGAGCCACGAACACGGAATGTCGAGATCAGACAAATTGTTGGGGAACCCTATGGAGTTATTTATGGGGTCTCTTATGTAAGGGATGACAATGGCAATATCATTTACGATATAGACAGCGATGGGGTGCCCTTGGCTCAAATTGGTGAACGTAAAATTTTAGGAGAAGGTGTGCCCCCATGGATTGTTGGCTTTTCCAACACTTTTACCTATAAAGATTTTTCATTGTATTTCTTGATCGATGGTAAGTTTGGTGGCCAAATTTTCTCTGGCACCAATACTGTGGCTTATGGCAACGGACTTCACAAGGCAACTTTGGAAGGACGAGAGAATGGCCTTACAGTCTCTGGAATTGATGGGGCAACCGGCCAACCTTTTACCACAACTGTGGACCCTGAAAATCTTCAAACCTATTATGGCAGAATCAATGATATAGCAGAGCAATTTGTCGAAGATTCTGATTTTATAAGCTTTAGACAGTTGAGCATTGGCTACAGTTTGCCTCGAAATTTGTTGGATAGAACGTTTCTGCAAAGTGTAAATGTTTCGCTTATTGGCAACAACCTATTTTTCTTAAAAAGAAGTGTTGACAACATTGACCCTGAAAGTGCTTATAACGTGAGTAATGCACAAGGATTGGAATATTATGGTGTACCTTCAAGTAGGGGCTACGGAATCAGTCTAAACGCAAAATTTTAAAAAGTTAGTTATGAAAAAATCGATATATATTTTGGTATTCGCCTTTTTATTGGGCGCGTGCGACCAAGGGTTCGAAGAATTGAACGTGAACCCGTTAAAACCATCTCAGGTAGGTGTTGACACGAAGTTGACCGCCACACTTTTGCATACCTCTGGTGGACGTTATGAAAATTGGAGGGCCAACCTCATTTATCAATCGACCATGATGCAGCATATCGCTGCCCTACCAGGATATTGGTCAGGGGACAAATACCTTTGGAACATGGGCTACGCCTCTTCGTTGATGGACCGTTATTATGATAGTGCGGTGAAATCCATTGAAGACATGTTGGTACAATTAGACGAAGAAGGTGCCCCCGAAGAGATGAAGGCCATTACCAGAATATTACGGGTTTTTATCTACAGCAGGCTAACCGATCTTTATGGTGACATTCCTTACAGTGAAGCTGGCAAGGCGGTCATTGCAGGTATCCTAAAGCCCAAATACGATCCCCAGAGCGAGATATACGCCGATATGCTGAAAGAATTGGAAGAATCTGCCGCAGCCCTTGGCTCCGGTACTTCTGGTTTTGGTTCGGCCGATATTATGTTCAACGGTGACCAGGGCAAATGGAAGAGATTTGCAAATTCACTAATGTTGCGTCTTGGCTTTAGGTTGATTAAGGTAGACCCCGCCGGCGCCCAGAGTTGGGTTACAAAGGCCATAGCAGGTGGAGTCATGGAATCAAATGATGATATCGCCTACATACAACACCAATTGGGTCCAGAGGGAATAAACAAGAATGGCAATGGAGAAGTTTTCACTGCAGATGGCAACCCCAGAATGAGCAAGACCTTTATCGATTTCTTGCAAGCTGGAAACGATCCAAGGCTTCCCATTTTGGCAGCCAGAAGAGGGGATGGCAGCACCAATCCTGCTGATTTGATTGGCCTTCCAAATGGTTTGGATTCAAATTTATTGATGGAATCGACCGGTGAAGAAAACACTGACAATTATGCAGAACCAAGAAGGCCGTTGATCACGGCCGAAGACACCCCTATGTTTTTCCAAACATATGCAGAGGTAGAATTTTTATTGGCAGAAGCGGCAGTACGTTGGGGACTTGCTGGAGGTGATCCCGTACCACATTACAATGCCGGTGTGCGGGCGGCCATGAAAATGTTGGAATTATATGGCCCTGAGGCTGCCATAGCCGATGCTGACATCGATGCTTACTTAGCGGCAAATCCCTTTGACGCCGCCAACGCCCTAGAGCAGATAAACACCCAATATTGGGCAGCAACCTTCCTAAATGAGTATGAGGCGTTCGCCAATTGGAGACGTAGTGGTTTTCCGGTGTTGATTCCGGTGAATTATCCTGGGAATGTTACCAACGGAACCATACCGAGAAGGCTCACCTACTCCACCAGTGAGCAGAGCAACAATCTAGAGAACTATAACGAAGCTGTCAGCAGACAAGGTCCCGATGCGTTGACTACACGCGTATGGTGGGATGTTGAATAATCTGTTAGTTGAGCGCTAATTTTTGATTAATTGAGTTAGTTTTAAGTTGAATAAAGGAGAGGAAACTCTCCTTTATTTTTTTCATCCATTTTTAGTAATTTGGTAAGAGATGAGAGTTAAGAACTTATTTGCCATACTATTATTTGCCGCATTTACGTGCAATAACAC
Source organism: Flagellimonas lutaonensis (assembly GCF_000963865.1). Lineage (NCBI taxonomy): Bacteria > Pseudomonadati > Bacteroidota > Flavobacteriia > Flavobacteriales > Flavobacteriaceae > Flagellimonas > Flagellimonas lutaonensis. Next base: position 2,753,638 of record NZ_CP011071.1, on the reverse strand, counting down.
ACCCCTGCCAAACAGTGCAAAAACCGAGCTGTTCACCTTGTTGGGCACTTCGCGAACAGGAATTAAGTTCAAGAACACAATTGAGGATACCCCCGACCAAAACATTCTACTTTACTCAAATTTCTATGGAGGTGCCGGTGTGGGCATTGGCGACTTCAACAACGATGGACTTCAAGATCTGTACTTTGCGGGAAACTTGGTGTCCGACAAATTGTATATAAACCAAGGCAATATAAAGTTCAAAGACTTTTCAGAAGCGGCCGGGCTCATAGATGATGGCGGCTGGTCGACCGGGGTAACCGTGGCAGACGTGAACAACGATGGCCTTGATGATATTTACGTAAGCAGAGAATTATATGACAATAGGCCCGACTGGCGAACCAATCTCCTGTATATCAACAAAGGCGATGGAACGTTTGAAGAATCGGCCAAAAAGTATGGGGTGGCCGACCCGGGCAGAACCCGCCATTCCACCTTTATTGATTATGACAAAGATGGGCATTTAGACCTTTTGCTGTTGACCCAACCCCCAAACCCGGGAAGCCTATCGGAGCTTTATGGGGAAGAACTGTTACGACCTGAATATCACATCAAATTATTTAAAAACACTGGTAATGGCCGCTTTATTGAGGCAACCGAAACAGCGGGCATCAAAATGACCGGGTTCCCCAATGCCGTCTCGGCCAGTGATCTGAACAATGATGGATGGCCCGACCTGTACATCGCCAACGACTTTCAGGCGCCCGATTTTCTTTTCATCAACAACCAAGATGGTACTTTTAGGGAGGTGATGAAAGAGGCATTGAACCATATTTCGTACTACAGCATGGGGGTTGATGTGGCCGATATCAACAATGATGGCTGGTTGGATGTTTTTGTACTGGATATGGTCGCCGAAGACAATTTTCGCCTGAAATCGAATATGAGCGGCATGAACCCCGATATTTTTTGGAAAGTGGTAAACGATGGTGGGCACTACCAATACATGTACAATACGCTTCATCTGAACAACGGCAATACAACCTTTAGCGATGTGGCCCAAATAGCCGGTATGGCCGCCACCGACTGGAGCTGGGCCAACCTTTTGGCCGACTTTGACAACGATGGCCTCAAAGATGCTTTTGTTACAAATGGTCTGTTGAGGGACATACGAAATACCGATGCCGATAAAAAAGTGGCCGAATACATCAACAAGGTGCGGTATGAATGGTTGAAGAACAATCCGAATGCAGCGGAAATAGAGAGCATATGGAACATCATCGACATCGACCATGTGGTTTCACTGATTCCCTCACAACCGCTACAGAACTATGCCTATAAAAACATGGGGCAACTCGAGTTCAAAAAAATGGTTGAAGACTGGGGTCTTGACCAAGAATCGTTCTCAAATGGTGCTGCCTATGCTGACCTCGACAACGACGGTGATCTCGACCTTGTGGTCAACAACATCAATAAAGAGGCCTTTATCTACCGTAACAATGCAGAAACGATGCAGAACACCAATTTTCTACGGGTAGAACTCTCTGACGTCAACAACAGACCGGTTTTTGGCACAAGACTGACCCTATATGACAGTGTTGGGAAACAGGTAAGCGAAACCACAAACGTTCGGGGCATCTACTCTACCAGTGAACCCTTGGTCCATTTTGGGGTGGGCAGCAAAACGGTTGTTGATAGCCTTGTGGTACAATGGCCCAATGATAAGCAGACCATTTTGCGCAATATACCGACAAACCAAGTTTTGCATCTAAAAATGAGTGAGGCCGACGAAAGCGGTAAAGTGCCTTTGGCTACCGAAAATCAAAATTATTTCTTCGGGCATTCCCCTGAGCCATTCATCGAATACCAACATCAAGAAAACGATTTTGATGACTATGCCCATCAGGTACTGCTTCCCCATAAGCTATCGCAGTTCGGCCCTGCATTGGCCAAAGGCGATGTAAACAACGACGGACTTGAAGATGTTTTTGTCGGAGGGGCCACAGGCTTCAGTGCCGCGCTTTTTATACAAATACCAAACGGTGGTTTCAAAAAGGCCAATGAAGATTTCTGGCAAGGCGAAAGCGGCTATGAAGATGTTGACGCGCTGTTCGTCGATATCAATGGGGATGGTCATCAAGACCTCTTTGTGGTAAGTGGTGGCAATGAATACTCTGTAAACGATTTCCATTACGTTGACCGACTCTATATAAACGATGGCCATGGAAATTTTAAAAAGGCCGCTATTCCAAACATCGGAAGAGACAGTGGCTCTATAGTTAAGGCTTCCGATTATGACAATGACGGTGATATCGATCTATTTGTAGGCGGTAGGCACTGGCCCCACCAGTACCCCATGCCGGCCAGCAGTATGCTCTTACAGAACAATGGGGGGCAACTGGTGAACGCCACCAAAAGTATTGCCCCCGAATTGGAAAACATAGGAATGGTCACCGATGCCACATGGGCCGATTACGATGGTGACGGTGACGAAGATCTGGCCATTGTCGGTGAATGGATGCCCATTACCTTTTTTAAAAACGAAAATGGGCAGCTGGTAAAAGACGGCCAGACCGACCTTTCAGAATCATCGGGTTGGTGGTTCAGTATCGAAAAAGGTGATTTCGATAATGATGGGGACATTGATTTCATAGCCGGAAACCTTGGGTTGAACTACAAATACAAAACATCTAAGGAAAAACCCTTTGACATTTATTACAACGACTTTGACGGTAACGGAAAGTACGATATTGTATTGGGCTATTACAACGGAGACAAGCACTATCCCCTAAGGGGCTTTTCCTGTTCATCTGAACAGGTACCCATGCTAAAGAAGAAATTCAAGAAATATAACGTGTTCGCCTCATTGGAACTCGAAGAGGTATATGGTGGCCAAAATCTTGAACGCGCGCTTCACTACAAAGCAGACACCTTTGCCTCATCGTTTGTTGAAAACCTGGGCAACGGAAGTTTCAAGATCCACAAACTACCGAACATGGCCCAGCTATCGAATATCAACGATATGTTGGTTGACGATTTCAATGAAGATGGAAACTTAGACATACTGGCTATTGGTAATCTGTTCGTTTCAGAAATTGAGACCCCAAGAAACGACGCGGGTACCGGAATCTTGCTTTTGGGAAGTGGAAAAGGGGCTTTCAAAACCGTACCGAGTTATGAAAGTGGTCTAATTGCCCGAAAAGACGCCAAAAAGATTGTAAAAGTAGGGGTTGGCAACCAACAGATACTGTTCATCGCCAACAACGATGATGTGCTACAGGGCTTTACAATGCTAAACTGACCTGTACCACTTACGGTTTATCTTACTGCTTTTGGCGAAAGCCTCATGCTATCAGTCGAAATTAGTTGTACCTGCCCATACAGTATTATATTTTCATTCGGTACAGTGTGATCCGTATTTTCCCTACGGGCAAAATGAATGGCAACATGACCAGACGATACACATACTTTATAAAAACCAAAGGCCCTTTGTTTTGGTTCAGCTTTGTACTGCTCTTTGTGACCATGGCCTGCCAATCAGAAAACAAAAAACCATTTGCCTCTTTAGAAAAAGTCGAAACCATGGGCAAACTGCCCGACACAGTCGATTTCTCACTTCACATAAAACCCATCTTGTCAGATAGGTGCTTCAAATGTCACGGTCCTGATGAAAATGCCATTGAAGCAGGGCTCTCGCTCCACACCGCAGAAGGTGCTTACAAGGCATTGGGCAAACGGGCCGAACGGGCCGAACGGCATGCCATTGTGCCCGGCAATGTGGAACAAAGCGAACTGGTCAAACGCATCTTTTCCGAAGACCCGGACGTGCTGATGCCACCGCCCGAGGCGAACCTGAGCCTTTCCGAACATGAAAAGGAATTGTTGAAAAAATGGGTGGCCCAGGGTGCTGAATATAAAGAACATTGGGCTTTCCTGAAGCCTTCAATGCCTTCCATTCCCAAAACAATCGACAACGATTGGTGCAAAAATGAAATCGATGCATTTATCCTTAGAAAATTGCAAGAAAACGGTCTTGAGCCTTCCCCAAGGGCAACCAAAGAACGGCTGGTTCGGCGTATCTCTTTCGATTTTACGGGGCTGCCGCCCAGTTTGGGGCAGATAGAGGCCTTTGTGGAAAACGATTCCCCTTCGGCCTATGAAGACATGATAGATACCTTGCTGAACTCTATGGATTATGCCGAAAATATGGCCACTGATTGGATGGAAGTGGCGCGCTATGCCGACACCCATGGCTACCAAGATGATTTTGAGCGTACCATGTGGCCCTGGCGTGATTGGGTCATCAAGGCATTTTACGAAAACATGCCCTATGATGAGTTCGTCACCGTGCAATTGGCAGGAGATCTTTTGCCAAATGCCACCAAAGAGACCATTCTGGCCACCGGTTTCAACCGAAACCACAAAATCACAGCAGAAGGAGGGGTAATTCCAGAAGAATATCGTGTAGAATATGTTGAAGACCGCACCAACACCTTCGGCACGGCATTTTTAGGGTTAACGATGGAGTGCGCCCGATGCCATGACCACAAATACGACCCCATAAGCCAAAAAGAACATTTTCAGCTTTTCAGTTTTTTCAACAATATCAATGAAAAGGGATTGCTTTCCAGCGCCGATGAGATACCCGAACCCTATATCACCATCACCAAAGAAGAGGCCGAGGGCGTACTGCAATTTGTAAATATGAACGAGGCAACGGTAGAAGAGGTACCTGTTATGGTTATGAAGGAAATGGAACGACCGAGGCCCACTTATGTGCTGGACAGAGGGGTATATGACCAACCCACAGAGCAGGTCTTTCCGGCAACCCCAGAGCGTATCCTGCCATTTCCCAAAGACTATCCAAAAAACAGATTGGGCCTTTCAAAATGGCTCTTTCATCAAGACAATCCGTTGACGGCGAGAGTAGTGGTAAACCGCGTATGGCAAAAGATGTTCGGCAAGGGGTTGGTAGAAAGCTCGTACGATTTTGGCAATCAGGGCTCGTTGCCCACCCACCCAGAACTTCTTGATTTCTTGGCTGTCAAGTTAATGGAAGAGAACTGGGACCTCAAGCAACTGACAAAATATATCGCCATATCGGCAACGTATCAGCAAACTACCCGCACCACGCAGGATCTGCTCAAAAAAGACCCCGAAAACCGATTATTGGCAAGAGCACCAAGACTACGGTTAGCGGCAGAGACCATTAGAGACCAAGCACTGGCGGTAAGCGGATTGTTGAACAAGACCGTTGGTGGCCCCAGCGTAAAACCCTATCAACCCGAAGGCATTTGGGAAGAAACTACCGGTGGTGGTGGTGGCAGTACGGCCCGATATATACCCAGCACCGGCAAAAACCTGTATCGAAAAAGTCTCTATACATTTTGGAAACGTACCGTGCCCCCGCCCAGCATGATGACTTTCGATGCCGCTTCACGTGACCTGTGCTCGGTAAAGCGCGAAGAGACCAATACGCCCTTACAGGCACTTGTTCTGCTCAACGATCCGCAATTGATAGAGGCGGCACGTGCATTGGCCTACCATACCATCAAAGAAAAGAATGATATCGAACCACGAATAGTGCAGATGTTCAGAAAGGCCACTTCACGGTTTCCTAGCGAAGAAGAAGTGACAGCGCTCAAGACGTTTTACGAAAATTCAATGGCAAAGATTGAAAAGGGCGAAATCAATATAGATGAATACCTATCGATAGGAGCGTTTGCAAAAGACGATATAAAATCGCAAGAAGAGTGGGCGGGCCTGGCCATGACGGCGCATGCCATTCTTAATTTGGACGAAACAATCACAAGAGGATGAGCGAGAAAAAAATCTTGGAAGAAAATTTGTTGCACTGCAACAGAAGAACCTTTTTAGGAAAATCGGCCCTCGGCATTGGAGGTATGGCACTATCCACTTTATTGGGGTGCAATTTTTTCTCGCGCGATGAACAAACGGGGCTGCTCACAAAAACTGAGATGCCATTGGGGGCAAAGGGCGTTCTGAACACCCTGCACCATCCTGCCAAAATAAAGCGGGTCATTTACCTGTTTCAAAGTGGCGGCCCCTCGCAATTGGAACTTTTCGATTACAAACCGTTGCTGAACAAACGGCGGGGCGAAGATCTGCCCGAGTCCGTGCGCCAAGGGCAACGGCTTACGGGTATGACTTCAGGTCAGGACAGTTTTCCACTGGTGGGATCGCTCTTCGGCTTCAAACAATATGGAAAGAACGGTACTTGGGTTAGTGACCTTCTCCCCTACACCGCCAAAATGGTCGATGAACTCTGTATCATCAAATCGATGTATACAGAGGCCATTAACCACGATCCCGCTGTCACCTTTTTTCAAACAGGGTCGCAACAGCCCGGAAGACCAAGCATAGGTTCTTGGTTAAGCTACGGTTTGGGCAGTGAAAATGAAAACCTTCCTGCTTTTACGGTGCTACTATCCCGTGGTAGCGGCCGGCCCAATGGACAACCCCTTTATACCCGTCTATGGGGCAATGGGTTTTTGCACTCGATGCACCAAGGTGTACAGTTCAGGGCCGCCAAAGACCCCGTGCTGTATTTGAACGACCCAGAGGGCATTTCAAAAGAGAGCAAACGTGAAATGCTCGATATGCTGGCAGAATTGAACGAAAAACAGTATCACGAGTTTGGTGACCCCGAAATTCAGGGGCGCATTGCGCAATACGAGATGGCCTATCGCATGCAGACCTCGGTGCCCGAAGTGATCGATACCAGTAACGAACCTGATTATATCTACAAAATGTATGGGGCCGATGCCAAAATACCGGGTACGTATGCCGCCAATTGCCTATTGGCAAGAAGGTTGGCGGAGCAAGATGTACGGTTCATACAATTGTACCACATGGGATGGGACCAACATGCCAACCTGCCCATGGCCATTGAAAAGCAGGCCAAAGACGTCGATCAGGCCTCAGCGGCATTGGTGGCAGACCTGAAACAGCGGGGGCTATTAGAAGATACACTTGTCATCTGGGGGGGTGAATTTGGGCGAACAAACTACTCCCAAGGCATACTGACCGACACCAATTACGGCCGTGACCACCACCCACGATGTTTTACCATGTGGATGGCCGGTGGGGGCATAAAACCGGGGTTCGTGTATGGCGAAACCGACGAATTTGGCTATAACATTGTCAAAGACCCAGTACACGTGCATGATTTTCAAGCGACACTGCTACATCTAATGGGCATCGACCATGAAAAGCTCACCTACAAATACCAGGGCCGAAGGTTCAGATTGACCGATGTAGAGGGCCATGTGGTAAAATCAATCTTGGCATGATGCAGCGCAGACATTTCATCAAAACCTCTGCTCTCGCAGGTTTGGGGTTGGCCTCGTTTCCAACTGCTGCAAATGGTTTATGGAATGTTGAGGATGCCATTATAGGCCATGGTGATTATCGCTATAAAATCGATTTGAACTGGGGCGCGTTGAACAGTAGGTACTATCCCGTTAACGATTGCCATGAAATGGTCATCGATTCTAAGGGAAGGATTCTGCTGTTGACCAACCATACAAAGAACAATATCCTCGTCTATGACAAAGACGGGCAATTGCTCGATGCCTGGGGCACAGAATATCCCGGGGCACACGGACTGACACTCCATGATGAAAATGGGGAAGAATTTCTCTACATAGCAGACAATGCCCGGCATGAGGTCATAAAAACAAGCATAGAGGGCAAAGTGGTACAGGTTTTTCCTTTTCCGGAAGAATCTGAAAAATATCAAAAGAAGGAACAGTACATTCCTACCGAAACAGCCATATCCGCCAATGGTGACGTGTACATAGCCGATGGTTACGGTGCCCAGTACATCTTGCATTACAATGCCAAAGGAGAGCTGTTGAACGTTTTTGGCGGCAAGGGCGATGAAGACCACCTGTTCAACAATGCCCACGGTATCTGCATTGATGATCGTAATCCCAATAACGTTTCACTGCTCATAACGGCAAGGCAGCAGAACAAATTGAAGCGATTTGACCTAGACGGAAACCATATCAATACCATTGATCTACCGGGCTCGTTTATATGCCGACCCGTTGTTCATGGCAAACAGGTGTATCTGGCTACGATTTGGTCGGGCGATGGTTCAGCCGACACGGGCTTCATCTCAATACTGGACGAAAACGACCAATTGGTCTCGGCACCGGGAGGTTGCCCCCCTGTTTACCAAGACAACCAGTTGCAGCCCATGTACCAGACGTTAAAAGTATTTCAGCATCCACACGATGTCTGTGTCGATGCAGATGAAAATATCTATGTGGCGCAATGGAATTCAGGGAAGACCTATCCCATCAAACTTTTCAGGGTATAATTTTTAATGGAAAAAATGACTAGTGGTTTCATCATGATACTTAAATATGGAAAGAGCCTATTGATATTACTGCTATGGGGTTCACTATTGCCGGCATTGGTTTCCTGTAAAGAAGAAAAGAAAGCATATACCCCGGCAGGCAACATACAACTGGCAAGTCCGGTCGTACAGGTCGACTCACTCCTATTCCGTCACAAGGCCACCGTGAATCTTTTGTTTCAACAGCCGAACAGCAAGATCTACTATCTGTATGAAGACGCGTACCCACACCAGAAATTGCAGTTTGAGGGCCCCTTGATCATTGACAAATCGACTCGAATAAGATATTGGGCAGAGCACAACGAATATCTTGCTAGCCATCCACAGGAAATTGAGCTTGTAAAAGTACGGACAGACCTCGGCAAATTACAGCTGACAGTGCAGCCCGGGCCACACCCCAACTATCCAGGGAAAGGAATCGAAACCTTGACAGACCTAGCAAAGGGAGGTATAAATTTTCGAAAGGGTTCAGAATGGTTAGGTTTTCAAAATGGGAAAATCATTATCACGGTCACGCTTCCCAATCCCACAACGGTTTCAAAAGTAATGTTGGGTGTGCTGGCAGACCATAATTCATGGATTTTTGTTCCGCGTTCCATACAGGTTTCTGCCAATCAACGGGTTATTGGCGATATCGAAATGCCCGAACCGGCCGAACGCGAAAACCCGAATTCCAAATTCATTGAGGTGGCTGTGGAAAAGGACACATACGATGAATTGTCGATTGAAATCATGGCACTGCCGGCAATTCCTGATTGGCACGAAGGCAAGGGAACCACACCATGGACTTTTATTGATGAAATACTCATAGCACCTTAATTTATGCAGATAGGCAATTTACATCCCTTATTGGTACATCTTCCCATCGGCATCATCATTTTGGCCTTTCTTATGGAGCTCTGGCGACTTCGTAAGCCTTCGAACACCAAAGATGAAACCATACAGTTCGTTTTGGGCGTAGGGGCACTATCGGCCATTTTTTCGCTGGCCACTGGGTTGCTGCTGGGTGACAACGGTAGCTACGACCCCAATCTTCTAAGCGACCATAAATGGATGGCCGTTGCCTTCACGATTGCTTGCAGCGCCCTGTTTTTCATCAAAAGAAGAGATGCCCTTTGGGCCAAAAAAATATACCATCCTCTTTTTGCGGTTACCGTAATCCTACTGATCATCACAGGTCATTTTGGGGGAAATATTACCCATGGAGAAGGTTTTTTGTTCAAAGACAGCACTAGCGCGACCATCGAAATTGAAGATGTGGACAAAGCAAAGGTATATGCCGATATCGTACAGCCGATCTTCAACAACAAATGTGTCAGTTGCCATAACGCCAACAAAACAAAAGGTGGACTTTTGCTGACCTCAAAAGCAGCCATTTTAAAGGGTGGTGATTCAGGAAGCCTTTTTGACACCCTGAACGATATCGCAAATAATCTATTGGCCCATCGCCTCATACTGCCGATTGAAAATGAAGACCACATGCCGCCCAAGGGCAAGCTTCAATTGACCGACGAAGAAAAGTTGCTATTGCAATGGTGGGTAAAAAACCAAAACTGTTTTGATTGTATTGTGGCCGACCTTCAAGCTGATAAAAGAACCGAAGAGGCACTGGCCAGCCTTGAGGTTGACCGCTCAACAAGGGCCCTTATTGCCAAAAAATTGGAGGCTGTAGACCCAGAAACCCTTGAAAAGATTCGGCAACAGGGTATCAATGTGGCACCATTGGCCGCCGATAGCCCTTTGTTGATTGCGAACCTATCACGAAGAAAAGACCTGACAGAAGACGATTTTGATATTTTAAAAGAAGTCGATGACCATGTGGTTGAACTGAACCTTGCCCATTCGAACTTTGACGATAACCTGGCCAAACAACTAAAAAGCTTCAAACACCTCACCAAGCTACAATTGCAGTACTCTGCCCTGACAGATGAGGGGCTGAAGAAGCTCCCCAAACTTGTGCATTTAGAATCACTAAACCTTTTCGGCACTTCGGTTTCAGAAAGGGTGGTTGGCAACATCACAAAAATGCCCAATCTGAGAGATGTTTACCTAGACCCCACTACCCTATCCAATAAAGAATTTGCCTCACTGCACGCAAGTCAGATAAGCCTGCACGGAAAGGAATTGGACAGTCTATTTGCATCCAGCGTGTTGACACCTCCCATTATCGTGGCAGATGGCGAGATTTTTAATGACTCGATTTTAATAACCATCAACAATGTTTTTGAAGATTCAAAAACGTTTTACCGCATAGAGCGGCCGCAAAAAGATACGTTGGAGTTTGAATACCATGGATCCTTCTATCTTAAGCAATCCGGTTTCGTGGCGGCCTATGCGGCAAAAGAGGGATGGCAGCCCAGTGCCCCCAGCAGGCGTATGTTCTTAAAAAGTGGCGCTGTGATCGCCAACGCCTCTTACGCGGTCCCGCCCCACAAAAAGTACAGCGCGGCAGGTGCCAAGACCCTGTTTGACAAAAAAAGGGGCACGGACAATTTTGTTGACGGCAATTGGCTCGGTTATGAACGCTCACACCTGTTGGCCACCATCGAGCTACAGCAGCCAACCGAGATATCAAGTGTGGCGGTCGGGTATCTATCGGCAGCGGATAGTTGGATTTTTTCCCCGGTCGGCTATAAGGTTTGGGGATCGGTAGATGGACAGCATTTCAAACATATCAAAACCATTGATTTGCCACCAAATGCACCGACCACGGGCATTGAACGAAACCTATTTGCCATCGATTTTCCAAAGACAAAACTCAAAAGCGTTCGGATCAAGGTCGAGAACCAACTGAAAAATCCCGATTGGCACCAAAACCCGGGCGGTGATAGTTTTATCTTCATTGATGAGATTGTAGTGAATTAAACAATTCTACTGCAATCGAATAACTAACAACCCCAATAGTTCCCTTCTTTTTCGATTAGATGTACCTTTGTGCAATGAGCAATGTAATTTCAGAACGGATAGCTGATTTTTTAAAGGATTTTCCGCCCTTCTCCCTTCTTGAAAAAAAGGTGCTTTGTAAATTGGCCGAGAACGTAACAGTAATCTATAAAGAAAAAAATTCTATCATATTCAACGCAGGTGAGAAGGCCCACGATCATTTTTATGTGGTGCACAAAGGCGCCGTTACCCTTACCGATAAAGAATCCAAAGAAGTTATTGACATTTGTGATGAAGGCGATATTTTCGGATTGCGCCCTTTGATGGCCAAAGACGACTACTACCTAAGGGCGACTACAAAGGAAGAAAGCATACTCTACGCTGTTCCCATTGAATTGTTCAGGCCTTTGGCCCAGAAAAATACCGAGGTGGGGCAATTCTTGATAGAAAGCTTTGCTTCGAATACACGAAACCCCTATTCAGATGTTTACAAAGGACGTTTGTTCGGCGATGGCAAGCAACCTACATCAAACGAGGCCTCTGCCGAGTTATTGGCTTTACAACCGGTACCCTATTTTACCGATTTGATTTTCGCAGATGAGCAGACCCCCATCAAAGAGGCCGCAGTACTGATGAGCAAAAATAAGGTGGGCTGTGTTTTGGTAATGAAAGATGACCGCCTTGTCGGAATCATTACCGACAACGACCTGAGGGATAAAGTGGTCACGGGAAAAGTACCCATTACAACCCCGGCCAAAGATGTGATGACTTCGCCTGTAATTACCTATCGCCCGGGACTCACCATTACCCAGGCCCAAATGGCCATGATGAAAAGCGACATCGACCATCTAATCTTGACATCGGACGGCACTCCTGACTCAGAGGTAATAGGCATTCTTTCAAAACACGATATCGTGGTGGCCTTGGGTAACAATCCCGTAGAACTGATGAATGCCATAAAAAGAGCGCAGACCACCAAAGAGTTAAAGCGTATAAGAAATGGTGTCACCCAATTGTTGCAGGGGTATTTGGATCAGAACATACCCATGACCCTGACCTCTAAGGTCATTTCAGAACTCAATGATGCCTGCACCAAACAGATTATCAAGCTATCTTTGGATCAAATGCCCACCGAACCTCCAGTGGGCTTTGCTTGGCTGGCCATGGGAAGCCAAGGTCGCAGCGAGCAGTTGCTGCACACCGACCAAGACAATGCACTATTGTTCGAAAATGTACCAAAAAAGCTGCACAAAAAAACCTCTGAATATTTTCATCAATTTGCCAAAAAGGTGAACGAAGGCCTAAAAGCCATTGGTTACGAATATTGCCCAGCCAACATGATGGCCTCAAATCCGTTGTGGTGCCATAGCTTGAACGAGTGGAAAGAGGTGGTGCTGCATTGGATGAAAAATCCGGGCCCTGATGAGGTGCTGCTATCTTCCATCTTTTTCGATTACAACCTTACCTACGGTGATAAAGATTTGGTGAACGACCTGTCAAATTTCATCTTTGAGAATGTTGAAAAACATCCCTTGTTTCTGGCACGATTGGCAAAAGGAGCACTTCAGAACCCTTCGCCCTCTGGTTTTTTCCGTTCTTTTTTGGTAGAACAAGACGGTGCCCACAAAGATTTCTTCGACCTTAAGCAGCGGGCCTTGATGCCCTTGGTAGATGGTGCCCGTGTGTTGATTCTATCGCATGCGGTAAAATCCATCAACAATACAGCAGAGCGCTTTGAAAAATTGGCAACGTTAGAGCCCCAGAACAAAGAACTGTACATGGCCTGTTCGTACGCTAGCAAGGCCCTGTTGAAATTTCGTACCAAGCAAGGACTATTGCACAACGACTCGGGTCGGTTTATTGCCTTGGACAAGCTTTCAAAAGAAGAAAAAGTAAAGTTGAAGCGTACCTTTAAGACCATCAAAGAATTGCAGGAACTGATCTCGGTACGTTTTCAAACCTCAGCTATCTCGGTATGATGCAACTGTTCAAGAAAAAAGAGACGAAAGAACATCCAGAATTCTGGAAAGCGTACACGGCCTGTTTTGAGAGCGATCCACCAAAAACACTTGAAGAGGCTGTTTTTGTAGTTCTCGATACAGAAACCACCGGCATGAACCCAAAACGGCACAAGATACTGTCGATCGGTCTTCTCAAGCTTCAAAATATGCAGTTTCGGGTAGGTGATAGTCTAGAGGTATTCATCAAGCGCAAAAACTACAAAGGCCAAAATGCCAAGGTGCACGGCATCCTTAAAAAAGAGCAGGAAAAAAAGATTTCTGAAAAAGAGGCCATCAAACTGCTGCTCTCCTATATCAAAAACCACATCATCGTGGGCCACCATGTAATGTTCGACGTTGAAATGATCAATCAGATGTTGCAGCGCAAGGGGCTGCCGAAACTAAAGAACAAAGTGCTCGACACTGCTGACCTGTACAAAAGAACCCTATTGCCCAGCCCCATGGTGTACAAAAAGCAACATTATACACTTGATGATCTGGCACAAAAATTCAGCATACCGATGGAAGACCGCCATACCGCCTTGGGAGATGCCTATATAACGGCCATTGCCTTTATGGAAATCGTTGGTATTCTCAAACCCGAAAAGCTCTCGGACCTGTTCAAAAAACCAAAAACCTCTTTCTTTTAGTTTTAGAGGGCTCCGTCCATAATTTCTTGCACCACCTCTGGGTTCAACAGCGTGGAGGTATCCCCGAGATTGGAGGTGTCTTTAGAGGCAATTTTTCTGAGGATACGCCGCATGATCTTGCCACTTCGCGTTTTGGGCAGTCCGGGCACGAACTGGATTTTATCCAACTTGGCAATCGGGCCAATATGTTCGGTAATGACCTGGTTGATTTCTTTCTTTAGGTTTTCACGGTCGCGAGACTCGCCTGTTTCCTTCAAAATGATGTAACCATAAAGGGCATTGCCCTTGATATCGTGGGGAAAGCCCACGATGGCAGACTCGGCAACGGCAGGGTGTTCGTTGATGGCATCTTCTATAGGTGCCGTTCCCAAATTATGACCCGAGACAATAATTACATCATCAACACGCCCCGTGATGCGATAATAGCCCACCTCATCGCGCAAAGCACCATCTCCGGTAAAGTACATATTCTTGAATGCTGAAAAATAGGTGTCTTTATAACGCTTATGGTCGCCCCAAATGGTTCGCGCTATTGCCGGCCACGGAAATTTGATGCACAAACGGCCATCTACTTGGTTTCCGGTAATTTCATTGCCGTTTTCATCCATTAAAGCCGGTTGAACCCCTGGCAAGGGGAGTGTGGCGTACGTTGGTTTGGTCGGTGTTGAAAACGGAATGGGCGAAATCAATATACCCCCTGTTTCGGTTTGCCACCACGTATCGACTATCGGGCATTTCTTCTCGCCGACATGATCGTTGTACCAATGCCATGCCTCTTCGTTAATGGGTTCGCCCACCGTGCCGAGCACCTTTAGGCTTGACAAATCGTGTTTGGTCACAAAATCAAGGTTTTCTTTTGCCAAGGCCCGAATGGCCGTAGGTGCGGTATAAAATTGTGTGACCTTGTGCTTTTCTACGACTTCCCAGAAACGTCCAAAATCGGGATAGGAGGGCACGCCCTCGAACATGACCGTTGTGGCCCCGTTGGCCAACGGACCGTAAACGATGTACGAATGACCAGTGATCCAGCCAATATCGGCCGTACACCAGTACACATCATCTTCTCGGTACTGGAAAACATTCTTAAAGGTATAGGCCGTGTAGACCATATAACCTGCCGTGGTGTGCATCATTCCCTTTGGCTTTCCTGTTGAGCCAGAGGTATAGAGAATGAACAATGGGTCTTCGGCTTCCATGATTTCAGCCGTATAATCGGCATAGGCTTTGTCCAACAATGGTTGCAACCAATGGTCGCGCCCCTTTTTCATATCAACTTTTCCACCTGTTCGCTTAACGACCAATACCGTTTTAATGCCTTGGCAATGATTAAGTGCTTCGTCTACAATACCTTTGAGATCAATGGTCTTGTTTCCCCGAAAAGAACCATCGGAGGTAATGACCATGCTGGCATCGCAGTCATTGATACGTGTGGCCAATGCCGTGGATGAAAAACCGGCGAACACCACTGAATGTATGGCCCCGATACGGGCACAGGCCAAGACCGAAACGGCAAGTTCAGGAATCATTGGGAGGTAAATGCAGACCCTATCGCCCTTTTTTACCCCTTCATCCTTTAAAACATTGGCCATCTTGCATACCCGTTGGTGCAATTGCCTGTAGGTAATATGCTGCGCCTCTTCTTTCGGGTCGTTTGGCTCGAACAATATGGCCGTTTTGTCGCCCCGTATGTGCAAATGGCGGTCAAGGCAATTTTCGGTGATATTGAGTTGGGCCCCATTAAACCATTTAATTTCAGGTTTGGAAAAATCCCACTTGAGCACCTTGTTCCAGCGTTTTCGCCAAACAAAGTGTTCTTCGGCTATTTCTTCCCAAAAGGCCTCGGGATTGCGAACCGACTTGCGATAGACCTGAAAATATTCTTCGAGGTGTTTGATATGGTAGTTGCTCATGCGTCTTTATTGGATTTTCGTGAACCTTAAAAATAGGGAAAAAGAAGAATTTTCAACCATTTCGGGCTCTCTTCTTTAGACAAACCTGTCCGCCAACCTATTCGAGTTTTGGCCGCATATGGCAAGGGGTGGTTTTTCGCCTTTGGCGGGAAAAAGTGGGGAAACTGTTAAACTTATTTTTGCCTCACCATTCCCGCTTGGTACACGAATGACTTCGAGAATCAGATTTCAGCTCCTTTCCCCTGGTCAGGGAAAAGTGGCCGAACAAAGTAAGGTCGGAAAGGATTGTAAAAAGTCAATCCTTCCGTCTTACGCATGTGCGGAATCCACCTTCACTCATCTGAAGGGAAGGAATTTTTATAATGTAAAGATCACAATAAACCCTATTCTTCGCCCACATGCTTTTTATAGAACTTCCAAACTTCTTTGGCTACATTTCGCCCAAGCTCAAGACCGGCAACATTATCGGCCTGAATGTGATAACCGCCCAAAACCCTTGATATACCGGCCATCTCAGCAGTTTCAGTGAAGGTTGGAAACTTAAGGACTACCGTATCGCCCAAATTATCGGGTTCGGTGAGCGCCCCTGCGACCAATTCGACCTCCTCTCCAAAATGATCACTACCCGTCCAAAGCTTCAAAGCTTCCGCACAGCCACCGCTTATCGTACTATGACCCGACACATAGCTTGGAAAAGGAGGACACAAAAAAGTTTCTGGAGAGTAAGGCCGCCATTGCGAACCATCTATCTCCATCATACCCTTACCTTCACCGCCCCATGCCTTGATTTTTTGATCTTCGTAGTATTTATGAACCAAAGCGTAGGGTCTGGCATAGTCATAGTACATTTTTGAATCCCAAGAGGCAATAAAGCCATCCATGGCCACCACTTGGTTGTAGAAATACATTTTTACATCTTCATCAAGAGTGTGGTTGTCTCTTCGCGAAACATCTTGAGCAAATTTCAACCAATGTCCAGCTTGCTGCACTGATTGTGGACCATCTCTCATAAACTCCACCAATGCTTTTTGCTCGTCAGTCAAATTTGCCTGCATCTCAATGACCTCTTTGACCTCTCTTTCCAATTGCTCAGATCCTATCATGGGTGGAGGGCCAGGTCTAAATTGGTCTGCTGATTTTAGAGCTATCGGTTCCACCTTGTCCCAAAAAGGCGTAAGACAACCGGGAGCAAATTTACCTCCTTTTCCATCAGAAAAGTATTTGGGCTGCCAACGGTTGGGGTCTACATTTTCATCTGCAGAGTTAACGGGTTCGTAGCCAGTGTAGTTGAAATAGGGCTCCCCATTTGAACCCTCTTCTTCCCCGTATTGATTTGAACCGTCGCCTTTGCGGGCCTCAATGACTGCCTTCGCGGCTAAATTTCCGATACCCTCTGGCGTTGTTGGGTCCAAAGACTCGTTTGAGGGGTCCAACCCCAATTCTTCCATAAAACCAGCAAACAATTCTTTGTCAGAGTAATAATACTCGTTCATGGCACGAAAGGCGGCATAACTAATAGCGATTTCTTTATTCTTCAAGGTTTGTTCACTTTCAGGTCTTCTTTCAACTCCCTCGAGATAAACCGGAATCGCTTTATCATCATATCGAGACCATGCATCAAAGACCGAAACAAAAATCAATCCTAAATATCTTGAGGTGACCGTTGGCCTTGGCTGAAACCTATCAGTATCTTTGGCGGTTGCTGTCAACGCCATTTCTCCCCATTTATAGGCAATGTTATCAACACCTTTGGGTGTTTCAATACCAGTTATGCTCAAGTTCTCCGCTTTCTCCTTATTTTCTTTGCACCCCAATACCGCGATGCACAAAAAAGCAATCAAAAAGACTTTGTAAACCATTGAAATCCCCTGCTTCCTCAGGGGCCTTAATTCAATCATAGTGTATACCCGTTTTGTTTATTTAATGAAGTGTGGTTAGGCCTTGTCAATTTAAAAATTATTGGGAAATTCTACCTCCTGATCAAAAAGAATTTGAAATCAATTCATTATTAATGTCCTTGGGCCTCACCCACACCACTGGGTATTCGAATGTTTTCAACTATTTCTTGAACATCTTGTGGCGGCGCAGGAAAAAAATGTGATACGGCAATGGCCACTACAAAGTTCACCAACATACCCAAGGTACCAAACCCTTCGGGCGAAATGCCAAACCACCAATCATCGGCAGTACTGGTTTCTGGGTTGCCAATCCAACCCAATTTGAAACGGGCAATGTAGTAGGTGGTAATGGCCAGACCTGCCACCATACCTGAAATGGCGCCCTCTCGGTTCATGCGCTTACTGAAAATACCCATGACAATGGCCGGAAAGAACGAAGAAGCGGCAAGACCAAAGGCCAGGGCCACCACAGAGGCCACAAACCCTGGAGGGTTGATGCCAAAATATCCGGCCACGATTACTGCGAAAAAAGCAGAAATTCGTGCAATCAACAATTCTTTTCTATCCGACATGTTCTTGGCAAATTGTTTTTTGATCAGGTCATGTGAAATTGAGGTCGAAATCACCAATAATAAGCCTGCTGCTGTGGAAAGCGCCGCTGCCAATCCACCTGCGGCCACCAAGGCAATCACCCAGTTGGGCAGCCCGGCAATCTCAGGGTTTGCCAGCACCGTAATATCCCGATCGATGTAAAGCTCATTTGGCGAGGTACTGGCATTTCTAATGACTCGTTGCCCCAACAAGCCCCTTGTTTCAATAAACTCAGGCTTTTTTCCGTTGATGGCGGTACCGGGCAGGTACTGTATTTTGCCATCATCATTTTTATCTGTCCATGCTATGAGTCCTGTATCTTCCCATTTCGTGAACCACGCCGGAATTTCTTGATACGGTGTGTCTTGCACCGTTTCCATCAGATTGGTGCGGGCAAAGACCGCAATGGCGGGTGCCGTTGTGTACAGAATAGCGATGAACAATAGGGCATAACCCGCAGACTTTCGGGCGTCTTTTACCTTGGGTACTGTAAAAAAACGAATGATTACATGTGGCAATCCTGCCGTACCCAACATCAACGCGGCAGTGATAAAAAAGACATCGATTTTGGCCTTTGACCCATCAGTATAGGCCGTAAAGCCCAGTTCGGTCATAAGTCCGTCAAGCTTGTCCAACAAATAGACCCCATCGCTTCCGGTGGAGCCGAAGCCGATTTGGGGCACTGGATTGCCGGTGGCCATCAACGAAATAAAAATGGCCGGCACCATAAAGGCAAAAATCAGTACACAATATTGGGCCACTTGGGTATAGGTGATGCCCTTCATTCCTCCCAAAAAAGCATAGAAAAGCACTACCGCCATACCGATAAAGACCCCGGTATTCACCTCAACATCCAAAAATCTTGAAAAGACTACCCCTACTCCACGCATCTGCCCGGCCACATAGGTAAACGATACAAACAAAGCGGCAATTACCGCAACCGTGCGTGCCACATTCGAATAATAGCGGTCACCTATAAAATCTGGAACCGTGAATTTGCCAAATTTTCTAAGATAAGGGGCCAATAGCAATGCCAAGAGCACATAACCGCCAGTCCAGCCCATCAGATAGACAGAGCCGTCATAACCTGAAAACGCGATAATCCCGGCCATGCCCAAAAAAGAGGCGGCCGACATCCAATCGGCTGCGGTTGCAAGCCCATTGGCCAAAGGCGATACGCCACCACCGGCCACATAGAAATCTTTGGTAGAAGCGGCACGTGACCAAATAGCAATGCCTATATATAGGGCAAATGTGAGACCAACGATAATGAACGTCCAAGTTTGAATATCCATCATTCGTTGAGTTTGTATTTTTTATCAAGTCTGTTCATCAACCATACATACACAAAAATGAGGACTACAAACACGTAGATGCTTCCCTGTTGGGCAAACCAAAAACCGAGTTTAAAACCACCCAAGCGAATCGTGTTCAATTCATCGACAAGAAGGATACCGAAGCCGTAAGAGACCAAGAACCAAATGGAAAGCAGGATGGCAAGGTATTTTAGGTTCTCACGCCAGTATTTTTTGTGGTTGGAATTCTTCACTGAATTGATTTATGCTGAAAGATATAAAAACACTGGTAAAGTCTTCTTGAATGGGCCTATCAAGAAATAGAATTCAAATAGGAGGCAATATTTTGGCCAATACGCTCATGTATGTTCGAGACATCGGCTTTTTGAAAGGTTTCTCCCATGATGCTTTCGTAGAGTTCAATATACCGTTCTGAGACGGATGTGATATATTCATCGCCCATTTCAGGAACTTTCTGACCTTTAAGCCCCTGAAATCCGTTGGAAATCAACCACTGTCGCACAAATTCTTTTGAAAGCTGCTTTTGGGGCTCACCCTTTTCTTGACGTTCTTGGTATCCTTCCGCATAAAAGTAACGTGAGGAATCTGGTGTGTGTATTTCATCTATCAAAACGATTTCCCCTTCTTTTGTCTTTCCGAATTCATACTTGGTATCAACAAGGATCAATCCGCGGTCGGCCGCAATCTCGGTGCCACGTTGAAATAGTTTTCGTGTATACTCTTCCAAAACCGTATAATCGAGTTCTGATACAATGCCGCGCGAAAGGATTTCCTCTTTGGAGATGTCCTCGTCATGGTCGCCTTTTTCCGCTTTGGTAGCTGGGGTGATGATCGGTTCAGGAAATGGGTCGTTCTCTCTAATGCCCTCGGGCATGGGCACCCCACACAACATTCGCCTACCTGCTTTGTACTCTCTTGCAGCGTGCCCCGAAAGGTAACCGCGAATCACCATTTCTACTTTGAAGGGTTCACAGGCCTTGCCGACCGCCACATTGGGGTCTGGGGTGGCCAGTAGCCAATTCGGCACCAAATCTTCGGTGGCCTTCATCATTTTTGTGGCAATCTGGTTCAAAATCTGCCCCTTGTACGGAATCCCCTTCGGCATTACCACGTCAAAGGCCGAAAGCCGATCAGTGGCGATCATGACCAAAATATCGTTTTTAAGGCGGTACACTTCTCGAACCTTTCCCTTATACACCGATAGCTGGCCCTGAAAGGTGAAGTTGGTGTGCATCAAGGTATTGGGCATGCAAACTTAGTTTTGGTGTTCAATGGTTTTGTAGGCCGAAATGATTTTTTTGACGAGCCCGTGGCGAATAACATCTTTATCATCTAAGTGGATGATTTCAATGCCCTTTACATTTTTTAAGATGAGTAATGCTTCTTTGAGCCCCGAAATGACCCTACGCGGCAAATCAATCTGCCCAGGGTCGCCCGTCAACAAGAATTTGGCATTTTTACCCATTCGGGTCAAGAACATTTTCATCTGGGCATGTGTGGTGTTCTGGGCCTCGTCCAAAATTACGAAAGCGTTGTCGAGCGTACGGCCGCGCATAAAGGCCATGGGGGCAATCTGTATAGTGCCGTCTTCGATGTACTTCATCAACTTTTCACCGGGGATCATATCGCGCAGCGCATCATAAAGTGGTTGCATGTAGGGATCTAGTTTTTCCTTTAGGTCTCCTGGTAGAAATCCCAAATTTTCACCGGCCTCCACAGCTGGGCGCGTCAAAATGATTCTTCTTACCTGCTTTTCTTTTAAGGCCTTCACGGCCAAAGCGACCCCTGTATAGGTTTTACCGGTACCGGCCGGCCCAATGGCAAAAACCATATCGTTCTTTGAACAGGCATCAACCAGCCTACGTTGGTTAACGGTCTGGGCCTTGATCAAGCGGCCGCTCACACCGTGTACCAGCACATCGCCACTATTGCCAGACCCTTCATAGTCTTCTTTGCCGTTGCTTGTCAAAACGCGTTCGATCATGTTCTCGTCAAGTTTGTTGTACTTGGCAAAGCGCTCGGTAAGCATATCGAATCGACGGTCGAACTCCTCCAAGAGCTCTTCGTCACCGTATACCTTGATTTTGTTGCCCCTCGCAACTATCTTCAGTTTCGGAAAGTATTTCTTGAGCAATTCTATGTTTTCATTGCGCTGCCCAAAAAATTCCCTAGGGCTTATTTCGGTAAGTTCAATTATAAGTTCGTTCAATGAAAATTGGATATTAACGTGTTCGGGTGAAAGAATGATTTATACTTCTTCCCTTTTGTGTAATTTTACCCAACAAACTTAACCAAAAATCATTCTCAAAAGGCAAAAACATATCAACACTACGGCATGCCAATTATAACCCTGACCACAGATTTCGGTCATAAAGATCACTTTGTTGCTGCCTTGAAGGGAACAATATTAGGTGCCCTTGACGAAGTTGACATCGTTGATATCTCGCATGGCATATCACCTTTCAATATCCAAGAATGTGCCTATGTGCTCAAGAACGCCTACCAACATTTTCCAAAAGGGAGTATCCATATAGTGGGTGTCGATTCGGAGAAATCACCAGAAAACGAACATTTGGTGGTGGTACTCGATGGACATTATTTTGTAAGTGCCAACAATGGTGTCATGTCATTGATTGCTTCAGATTCTGAACTTGAGAAAGTTGTCGAGATCAATTTGCCGAACGCTGAAACAGATTCCTTCCCTGAACTAAAGGTTTTTGCCCAAGTGGCCTGCCACTTGGCTAGGGGCGGAAAACTCGAAGTGGTCAGTAAACCGTTCGAAAACTTTAAAAAACTCAAAGATTTTGAGCCCCGGGTCACCAACGAGGGCAGAACCATCGTTGGCAATGTCATCTATATCGACAATTACGGAAACGTGGTCACCAACATAAAAAAGGCCCTTTTCGAGGCCTATAGAAATGGTCGAGACTTTGAGATCATAGCCCGCACCAACAAGATTCGCAATATATATAACAACTACAACGGCATTATCAATTATGGGTTGGACAAGAACCAACGAAAAGGCCCCGGCGATGCCCTTGCCCTGTTCAACGCATCGGGCTACATAGAGCTGGCCATTTACAAAAGCGATCTGAAAACGGTTGGCGGTGCCTCGACCCTGCTCGGCCTGGGCTATCGTGATATGATAACCATTAATTTTATATAAATGCTGGTACGGATAGTAAAACTGACCTTCAAAAGCGAAAATATTGCTAGTTTTGAACGCATTTTTGAAAATACCAAAGAGGGCATCAGAAATTTTGAGGGATGTTCATTTTTGGCGTTGTACCGCGATGTTGACAATCAGAACGTTTTTTATACCCAATCACATTGGAGCAACGAACAGGCGTTGCAGGCCTATCGAAATTCTGAATTCTTTAAAACAGTTTGGGCCAAGACCAAACAGCTGTTCGATGCAAAACCAGAAGCCTATAGCATGACACCAATAAAAACCGTTAACTGACATCGTATGCTGGCCATTTTTAAAAGAGAGGTTTCATCTTTTTTTGCGTCGCCTATCGGGTATTTGATCATCGGCCTTTTTTTGTTGCTGAGCGGACTCTTTTTATGGGTGTTCAAAGGCAGCTTCAATATTTTCGATAACGGATTTGCCGATTTGAGCAGCTTTTTTTTATTGGCTCCCTGGGTCTTCCTCTTTTTGATTCCAGCGATAACCATGAAAGGGTTCTCGGAGGAAAAAAAACTGGGCACCCTTGAGCTCTTGCTCATTAAACCAATCTCCATTGGCCAGGTCGTACTCGGAAAATTTTGGGGAGCCCTTATCCTCAGTGTCATTGCGGTAGTACCCACCATAATCTATGTTTTTGCCATCTCAGCGCTAGGTACCACCGAAGGAAATTACGATGCTGGCATTGTAGCGGGATCCTACTTTGGCCTGTTTTTTTTAATGGCCGCCTATACGGCAATAGGTCTGTTCGCCTCGTCTCTATCTGATAACCAAATTGTCGCCTTTATAGTGGGCATTGTGCTTAGTTTCTTTGTTTTCTACGGATTTGAAGCACTGGCCACCCTTACCACAGACGGGAACTTGCAAGAAAACATTAAAGCGCTCGGGGCAAAGGCCCATTTTGAAAGCATTGCTCGGGGCATCATCGACACCCGCGATATTATTTACTTTTTAACGCTGGCCCTCTTTTTTCTTTACCTTAGCCAAGAGGTCATCAAACACGGGCTGAAACCCAAGCACATAGGGCTGGCTCTCTTAAAGGGGCTTCCGTTGTTATTGGCAATCAATATGCTTGGGTCGTTAACCCACAAACGTTTTGACCTAACCGAAGACCAACGCTACACCCTGTCGGAGCCTGCCATTGCAGTGGCCAATAAATTTGACGCTCCCGTAATTGTCGACATATTGTTGGATGGCAATATTCCCGCTGAGTTTGCAAGGCTGAGAACCGAAACAGTGTTGTTGTTAGAGCAGTTCGCCGATAAAAATCAGAATATAAAATATACACTGGTCGACCCCTTGGAGGATATCTCTATGCAGGAAGAGACATTAAAGGAATTGCAGCGCATAGGCCTTACCCCTGCTTCGGTAACCATCGAAGAAGATGGAAAGGTGTCACAAGAGCTGGTCTTTCCGTGGGCCATGGCAAATTACAACAACCAAACGGTGAAAGTGCCATTGCTGAAGAACAAACTCGGAAGCTCGTCCGAGGAGCGCATCAACAACTCGGTACAGCAATTGGAATATGCTTTTGCAGATGCGTTTGCCAAACTGGGCATAGAACAGAAAAAAAAGGTTGCGGTCATAAAGGGCAATGGCGAGTTGGGCGACCCATATATCGCCGATTTTCTGACCACCATTCGTGATTATTACAACATCGGGGCCATTACGTTGGATTCCGTTTCAAGCAATCCCCAAAATGTCTTTGACCAGCTCAAAAACTATGATTTGGCACTCATCGCCAAACCTACAGAGCCCTTTAGCGATGAAGAAAAATATGTAATGGACCAATTTGTGGTCAACGGGGGCAAGACCATGTGGCTTATTGACCAAGTTGCCATTGAACTTGACAGTCTTTTTAATGAACAGGGCAGCAATGTTGCTTTGTTGCGCGACTTAAAATTGAACGACTTTTTTTTCCGGTACGGGGTACGGGTAAATCCTGAGTTGGTGAACGATATGTACAATACGCCGATTGTGTTGGCCACAGGAGAAGGCAACGACTCACAGTACAACCCGCTTCCCTGGGTGTACCATCCAATGGTGTTTTCAAGAAACGACCATCCTATCAACAAAAACATAGAAGCGTTGCGGTTGCAGTTTGCCAATACCCTTGACACGCTCTCAAATAACAACAAGAAAACCATTCTATTACGGTCCTCACCCCTATCCAGGGCCGAGGGGGTGCCAAAACCAATAAGTCTGGATATCATCAACCGACCGCCTGACCGTACCCAATACGAGGGCAAGGGCAACCTGCCGCTTGCCGTGCTGATCGAAGGAAAGTTCAATTCGGCCTTTACCAACCGTATTAAACCCATCGCTTTGGAAGGTGCACAGGAAAAAGGCGGTGAAAACAAGATGCTGGTCGTGGCCGATGGTGACATTATCAAGAACCAACTCAGAAACGGACGGCCTTTGGAACTGGGCTATGACAAGTGGACCAATAGCTCGTATGGCAACAAAGAGTTTTTGCTAAATAGCCTGAATTACCTCTTGGATGATTCTGGACTTATAAACATTCGAAACAAAGAAGTTTCGATTCCGCTGCTCGACCCACAAAAGGTAGTCGCCCAGAAAAACAAGTGGCAGTTGATTGCCATTGGACTTCCCCTGTTGGCAACCTTACTTTTTGGTTGGCTTTTCACCTTTACAAGAAAGCGGAAGTATTCGGCCTAAGTGTTGATAAGTTAGTTTCGTTGACAAGCAGTTTTAAAATATATTTGCTTGGTTCAGTTGTATTGGATTTACGATATAACCAATTTTTAATTCTCGTACACGAGATACCACAAAATTTTGTTTGATGAAGTTTATAGTATCGAGCACTTATTTATTGAAGCAATTACAGGTATTGGGTGGAGTAATCAACAACAGTAATACGCTGCCTATACTGGATAATTTTCTTTTTGACCTAAAGAAGAATAAGCTGACCGTTTCGGCATCTGACCTTGAGACCACCATGAGTTCGGTTTTGGAGGTGGATTCAGATTCTGAAGGGGTTATTGCCGTTCCTGCACGGCTTTTGTTGGATACGCTAAAGACTTTTCCAGAACAGCCCTTGACCTTTGTGGTCGAAGACAACAATACAGTTGAAATAAGCTCTAACCATGGTAAGTATGCCTTGGCGTATGCCGATGGTGCTGAGTTTCCAAAAGCCATTGAACTTTCAAACCCGAGTTCCACCACTCTCATGGGTGACATTTTGGCAACGGCCATCGAGAAAACCATTTTTGCAGCAGGCAACGATGACCTAAGACCTGTAATGAGCGGGGTGTTTTTTCAGTTTTCACCTGAGAACCTGACTTTTGTCTCAACAGATGCCCATAAACTGGTCAAATACCAACGAGCCGATGTTACTGCTTCTGAGGTGGCCGAGTTCATTATGCCCAAAAAACCTTTGAACCTTTTGAAAGGTATTTTGGCGGGATCGGAATCTGATGTAAAAATCGAATACAACGAAAGCAACGCCAAGTTTTCATTTGAGAACACAGAGCTTATCTGCCGATTGATAGATGGAAAGTATCCGAATTATGAGGCGGTCATCCCGAAGGAAAATCCCAATAAATTAACAATTTCAAGGAGTCAGTTCTTGAGTTCGGTGAAAAGGGTTTCCATCTTCTCCAACAAGACAACACACCAAATTCGCTTGAAAATCGCGGGTGCGGAACTGAATATTTCTGCCGAGGATATCGATTATAGCAACAAGGCCGAAGAGCGGCTTTCATGCTCATACCAAGGGGATGATATGCAAATTGGTTTCAACTCGCGTTTTCTGATTGAAATGCTGAACAACCTGTCATCTGAAGAAGTAACGTTGGAAATGAGCTTGCCCAATCGGGCTGGAATACTGACCCCCTCTGATGGCCTTGATGAGGGCGAGCACATCACTATGTTGGTGATGCCGGTGATGCTCAACAGTTGAAAGAAAGCTTGACATTACGATAAAAAAGCCAGGGAACAACCCTGGCTTTTTTTTTAAATGAATTTTATGGTCATGAAGTAAGAAGGTGCTTCACCATTGGCAGCCTTTACTGCATTGACTATCGGCAATACAAAGCCTAAAATTCCCGTTCCTATTAGTGTTAGAATTCCCAAGCCCAACAACAGAATGGCCGGTATGCTCAAAACAATGTAGAGTAAAAGGCTCAATTGCAGATTTATAATGGCCTTCCCATGTTCGTCCATTCCCTCAACGCTGTTGCGCGAGGTCAGCCAAATGATCAAGGGCACTATAAAGCCCCCGAACCCGGTAACATAATGCAGCAATTGCGTTAGATGGGTAATGGAAAGTAATGTGGTATCCTTTCGTAAAACATTTTGATTGACAAGTTCCATGATATTGTGATTGATGATTTACCTATATGTAGCAATTTTTACCAAAATGTTACAAGAAAGCACTTCTTCGTATTTTTGTCGGCATGTCACACCAAGATACCATAGTTGCTTTGGCCACCCCATCAGGCGTAGGGGCGATAGCTGTGATACGCATTTCAGGCCCAGAGGCCATTGCCCGTGCAGCCATCGTCTTTAAATCGATTTCAGGTAAAGATCTAACAAAGCAAAAGACCCATACCATTCATTTGGGGCATATTATTGATGGTGAAAAGGTTTTGGATAAGGTACTGGTTTCCATCTTTAGAGCCCCCAATTCATATACGGGAGAAGATGTGGTAGAAGTGTCGTGCC
This sequence comes from Flagellimonas lutaonensis, assembly GCF_000963865.1. Classification (NCBI taxonomy): domain Bacteria; kingdom Pseudomonadati; phylum Bacteroidota; class Flavobacteriia; order Flavobacteriales; family Flavobacteriaceae; genus Flagellimonas; species Flagellimonas lutaonensis. The sequence goes on along the minus strand of NZ_CP011071.1, from coordinate 2,726,152 downwards.
ACGGCTCACCCTACATACAACAACAAATCATTCAACTTTTTTTGAGAAACGGTTGCCGAACAGCGTCGGCGGGTGAGTTTACGTTACGTGCCTTCTTAAATGGCAAAATGGATTTGAGCCAAGCAGAGGCGGTGGCCGACTTAATAGCGAGTGATAGTGAGGCATCGCACGAAATTGCCATGCAGCAAATGCGAGGGGGCTTCAGCAACGAAATCAACCGTCTTCGCGATGAGCTTTTGAATTTTGCCTCCCTTTTGGAGCTAGAGCTTGATTTTTCAGAAGAGGATGTGGAATTTGTCGACCGCGAAAAGTTCGAGGGTCTCTTGGCAGAGATTTCAAAAGTGCTCAAAAACCTTATCGACTCCTTCGCCTTGGGCAACGTGATCAAAAATGGTATTCCGGTTGCCATAGTGGGTGAACCAAATGTGGGCAAATCGACACTTTTAAATACGCTGTTGAAAGAAGAACGCGCCATTGTCAGCGATATCCCTGGCACTACCCGCGATACCATTGAAGACCAACTAGCGATCGGCGGCATCAACTTTCGATTTATCGATACCGCTGGTATTCGCGAAACGGTTGATGTGGTTGAGGGCATTGGCATACAACGTACCCTTCAGAAAATTGAACAGGCCAAGGTGGTGCTCTATATGTTGGATGCCGAAAAGGCAAAAAATTGGAAATCGTTTGATGAAATTGATGGCCTGCTAGAAAAATTTCCGAAGAAATCATTTGTATTGGTCGTAAACAAAGCCGACAAGCTATCGGAAAATGAAAAGTCAAAACTAATTTCACTTCTCCCAAAAAATAGCGGGGCAAAAGTACACTTGCTTTCAGCCCAAAGGGGCGATGGCGTGGATGACCTAAAAAAAATGTTGCTCAATCTCGTAAACACGGGTGCGCTGGGCGGCAACGACACGATTGTTACAAATAATCGCCACTACAGCGCACTTTTAAAGGCCCTGGAAGAAATTCAAAAGGTAAGGGCAGGAATGCAACAAGAATTGAGCGGTGACCTATTGGCTATCGACGTTAGACAAGCACTTTTCCATCTTGGGGAAATAACCGGTGAAGTGACAACCGATGATCTTTTGGGCAATATCTTTTCGAATTTCTGCATCGGGAAATAAATAAGTTGATTTTTTATTTTCATTTGTTTTCATTTAATTGATTATCAACAAGGTGTTGAAAAATATTTTGTTTCTTGATTTCTTTTAATAGCCAATTTTCATACATTTATTACACCTTTTTTACACCTCACAAAATTTTTTTCATCTTGAGGTGTAATTTTTCCACCTCGAAAGCCTTTGGATATGAAAATCAGCCTGAAGCAAAAAAAGTTGACAAATGGCAAATCAAGTTTATTTCTTGAATTCTATAATGGATACCGAATAGATAAAAATGGAGTCAAAAAACATCTTAGGAAATTTGAATATCTAAAACAGTATATTTTTGACGATCCAAAAAACATAGAGGAAAAAAGAAAGAATAAGGAGATTTATGAATTGGCTGAAAAAATCCTTTCTATACGTAAATCAGAATTCTATCAGGGAAAGTATAAACTTAAGGATAACAAAAAAGGGAATATCCTTCTTTTTGACTTCTATAAAACACTTCAAGAAGAACGTTACGAATCCAAAGGTGGATAAGCCGGGTAAAGTGACCCACCTTCGCCGGATGAAAGTGACCAGTGTAAACGAACTGCTCAGATTTGATCTATCCGTGGGTTAAACTTAGTTTTTATTTTTCAATTTTCTTCTCATTGATTCTCCTTTTATATCTATTCTGTGTGCCGTGTGCACCAAACGGTCCAGGATGGCATCGGCCAGTGTTTTTTCACCTATAATGTCGTGCCATACTTCGACAGGTAGCTGTGATGCTATTATGGTGGATCTTTTGCCGTGCCTGTCCTCGATGATCTCCATCAGGGAGTGGCGGTTTATGTTGTCCAGGGGCTTCAGCCCAAAATCATCCAATATGAGCAAGTCCTGTCTTTCCAATCGGTTTATCTGTTTCAGGTAGGAACCGTCGGCCTTGGAGGTCTTTAGCAGGGTGAATAGTTTGGCGGGTGTTGAAGTACATTGTTCTATACCCCATCGAGCAGGCCTGGTGGCCAATGGCGGAGGCCAGATAACTTTTGCCCACGCCCGTACTGCCCGTGACAAGTATGTTCTCCCTTTTTCGGATAAAGCCGCAGGAGCCGAGCCGCTGTACAAGATTTTTGTCCAGTTGGCGCGATGGACGGTAGTCCAAGGCCTCCATAACGGCCGTGTACCTGAACCTTGCGGACTTGGTCAATCGCTCTATCCTGCGGTTGCGGCGGTCGTCCCATTCGCTCTGGATGAGATAGGCGATGAGCTCGTCATTGGTGTAGGTGGTATCGGCACCTCCGGTTTCCATTGTTGTGGCGAAGGCCCTGTGCATTCCAAAGAACCTCATTTGTTTCATCAGTTCCATTGTTTTTTCGTTCATATGTTCTGTTTTTAAGTGTTGTTTTTATTCATAGTATTTTCCGCCCCTTATGTTCTTGTGCTCGGGCATTTCCAGATCCCCGTCGATACCTTCATCAATTTGGTCCCATCCCTTCTTTAAGATGCGCTCGACCATATTGTAATTGTACGCTCCATATTCCGAGGCACGTTTGCAGGCGTTCTCAAGACGTTCCCTTCCATACTTTTTGGCAAGGTGCAATATGCCAAGACAGGATTTATAGGATTGTTCCGGGTGCTGTTTCTTTTCCAATATGGCGATGATGTACCCTTTGCAGTGTTCGCCGATATTGCCTGCCCAACCAATGAACCTCTCACTGCTCCATTCGCTCACAAAGCGGTGGTGCGATGGCATATGGTCGGCCAGGGTGGTATAGCCATATTTCTTTTTGTTCCTTTTATGTACCGCGAACCTTTCGTGTTTATGGTAAATCTCGACGATGCTGTCGGTATAGACCAGCTTGACCTGTTTGCCGATATGGCGATAGGGAACACTGTAATAGTGCTTGTCCTTCCCAAAATAGATATGGCTGTTCTTGTGCACGGTACCTCGGGCATACCTTTTTATCTCATAGCGTTTTTCGGGCAAGGGCATCAGTTCTTGCCTCTCTATCTCAAGGAACAATGAACAACGGGAGTATTCCCTCCCCCTAAATGACATTCCATTGTGCTTCTCTAACAGCTCCCATATCGCTTTGTTGATATCTGTGATGTTATGGAAGGTCCGGTTCCGTAAAGGGGCGAACACCCTAGTGTAGATTATCTTCACGGCGTTCTCCACTATGGCCTTGTCCCTTGGCCTGTAGGTACGTGTGGGCAGTACGGCTGTTTCGTAATGTTCGGCAAAGTCCGCGAATACCTTGTTCAAACTAGGTTCGTAACGACTGCTCTTTGTCACGGCCGATTTGAGGTTATCGGGCACCAAGGCCTTTGGCACGCCGCCATAGAACCATAGGGCGTTCTCGGTACAACGTATAAAATCTTCCAGTTTTTGGCTTGCGCAGGCCTCCACATAGGTATACTGGCTGCTGCCCAGTATGCACACGAACACTTCCAGTTCCTGAAGTTCGCCGGTGTCCCTGTCGACGATATGGAGTTTCTTTCCCGTGAAGTCGATAAAGAGCTTGTCGCCGGCCTTATGCTCCATGTGCATCACGGGCGAGGTCTCCTTGCGCCATTCGGCGTACCAATACTTGAACTGTGAGAGCCTGAACCCATCGGGGTGCTTCGCATAATATTCCTCCCACAGCAATCGTCGCGTAACGCCCGTCTTGCGGAGTTCCTTGTCAAAGTGGGGAAAGTACTGCCTTAGGGTCAGCAGGCGTTGGCTCTTCGGCCTTTGCCCGTCCTTAAAAAGATTGTGGAGTTCCTCCAGGGTCATCTTCTCCACTTCGTACCCCGTGAAACGGTACCGCTTGAAGAATTCGATGTACTTTCTAATGGTAACGCGGGATATGCCCAATTGCTGGCTTATCCGTCGCTTGCTTACACCAGAGGTGTAGAGCTTATAAATCAGTTTTATTTTTCGCATATCTATCTGCTTGTTCGCCATGGTGCTTTTTTAGCAAAAAAAGCACTTCGCCATTTAGAGATAGATCTAATCTAAAGGTGGTACACTTTGGCCCGGCGCGGGGGGGTCAGTTTCGTCCGGCCAGCTATGGTCACTTTAACCCGGCGAGGGTGGTATACTATGTCCGGCGTTTCCACTCATGCTCCACAAATCCTTCTATTCTATGAAGGTTTAATCGCCCAAAACCATATTTCAATATTTCAGGCATGGTTTCCCTCATAATACCCTTACCCCAATGTTGTGGTAACAACCAAAACCCAACCTCTGCCTTACGATGTGTATGGTCGATATCATTGAGACCTCCAGCTCCTAAAAAGGAGTGATCCGTTTTTGAACAAATCGCCCACCAGATACCTGTTTCTTCCTTTTTCAGCCTTTCAAACCAATCCATTTGTTCCTTAGTAGCTTCCAGATCCTCAAAACTTATTCCATAGTACCGGATCACCTCAGGGTGCGATAATCCCTGATAAATGAATGGCTGATCATCGGATACTATTTCTCTCATTACAAACCGATCGGTAACGATGGTTGGAAAGGAATGATTTATTTTTCTCTTACTGCTCATCTTACTGAATTAAAAAGCTACTTGTTATTGCATCCACTATAGAATGATACCTATTCCAAATCTGATAGACTTCACTGGCTCATTCGTTAACACCTCGCTGAGTGATCCTACCACAAACCTGACAGCTTCCTGTGCCATTAAGTCCTACTCCGTTTTTTCGTGCAAAATCTATATAGTTTTGCATGGCTAACAAGGCCCTAGTTTTTGTTAGGAGGTAGTGAATAGTGCCCCAACTGAATCAACCCATTTAGCTGATCATACTCCACCCATATTTCCGCAATCTTCTCATCAATAACCTTAAAGAAACAATGAAAACAGGCATCCAGCACCTTTCCTGAAGGTCGAAAATCTCCAAGGTGACCAAGTTGAGTCCCCCGAAAGTGAATACGTGCGGCCACCTTATCTCCTTCTTCTACCATAAAAAGCACCGTTTCTTTTAAATCGGGAAAAGCCAGTACTTCCTGCTTATGAAACTCAATGAGTTCCTCACTATTCGATACCGGTTCCATTCCATGAGTACTTGAATGTCTTTGGACATTTTCATGGAGCAATGACTTTGCTCTTTCCCAATCTTGCTCATTGGTAGCCCTGATGAACTGCTCTACGATTAACTTTTTCGCAACAACCATTGTATCATTTGCTTAGAAACCTGTGAACTCTCTTTGAGAACACTCCAACGATCATGTCATCAGCTCCCATGGTTTTCCAAACCGGTGTATGTCCCTGATCCGGCAGGACCCACAAGCTCGCATTGGGCAGGGCGTTGTACATTTCGATTGGAATTTCCATAGGGTAGAAAGTGTCACGATCTCCGAAAATCAATAGTATCGGAATTTGAATTTCTCTGATTTCATCTACGGAAAAAACTTCTCTGGTTCTTACAAATTTCCGAATATCTGAAAATATTCCATCGATTTGCTGCATGTCATTGTTGTGGATTTTGCGATAGTACTCCTGAAAATCCGCATCTGCCTTCTCAAAAGAATCTTCCAGCAGTATCTCCTGCATGGCCGGATCAAGCCGGTGCGCACCACTGATCAGCACCATCGACTCAATAAGTTTCGGTTGTTGCATGGCAATAGACATAAGTGTAATTGCTCCGTAGCTATGACCAATCGCTTTTGCCCTATTAACCCCCAGTTTATCAATAGCTTTGATCATCAGTTTAGTCCAGTGGTCAAAACTAAATTCCTTACCTGTTCTTTCTGATTGACCATGTCCGGGAAAATCAAATGCAATCACAGTATAGTTTTCACTCAACTCACTAAAGTACTCCGACCACTGATGGCTTGATAAGGTAAAGCCATGAAATAGCAACAGATAAGGCCCTTGCCCTCCTTTCCGGTAGTGCAATTTCACCCCGTCAACGGTGACAAAATTTTCGCCTTTAACTTTTTGATGCTCGCTTTGTTGAGCCAAAATAGTTGTGTTCGCCAGTATGGTCATAATCATCGCTATTAATACTTTAAACCTTCCCATGTCTACAATTCCTTGGGATTTGAAACATCCTTCATTACCAGCATATCCAACACCCTGGATGATGCCCCATCATAAAAACCGGTTTCCTCTACATGTTTTTCAGGGTTTTTGAAGGTGCCGAAGACCATGTCGTATATAGGAAAATCAGAATAATTATAGCGGTGAATGCCCCTCCCATGATGCAGACTGTGAGATTCAGGTCGTTGAATAAAGTATCCCAACCAAACAGGTGTCTTGATGTTAGCATGCTGAAATAGACTCAGAAAAGTAAGGAACAAAACACCAATAGTTGCCGCCTTAGATGATAAACCAAGAATTAACACAAAACTCACACTTCCAATCAGAGTAAACATGATGGTATCCCAGGGACCTGTATAAAATGCACTAGGTATATCGAGCCGCTCAGGACTGTGATGCATCTGATGAAAAAACCTCCATAAGACGTTATACCTGTGTATAGCCCTATGCCAGAAATAAAGTATGCCCTGATAAATAGTTACCCCAACTATTGCTCCCAGGACAGGATTAAAAGCAGATAAATCTAGCAACTGATAGTTGGCCAGATGATTATCTACCACTAGCGGCAGTATGGAAGCCAGAGTGAAATTGAAGAAGAAAAATATAATGCCCCTCAGTTTCCAATACTTCATTTTTGGGAGCGGCTTGGCCGGGGCAACACTCTCCCAAACCCACAAACCCACATACATATAAAGCAAAATAGCCAGTGGGTCAATTAGAATTTCAAATGAATTTTGCATAAATCAGAGTCTTTTACCTTTACCCTGCTATGCGTAAGATTGTATCTTACAGTGTAAGACAACTAAAGATCCCAGTCGATTTTTTTCTCCGGCTGATAACTGCAATAATTTCCTGTCTTTATCGTGGAGCTTAAGTGTTGGTAAAGCTCCGGATGTACCTGCTCAATTTTCCTTAGGGCACTTCTTATTCTCTGGGTAACGGCTGACCTGGCCTTGTCGGAGGTCGAGCCTTTAACCCTGATCCGGCCTTTATTATCTAAAACAGAGCTAATATATTCAGTAAGCTGATCGTATTCCCTTTTCAAACTTTCAGTCTCATTCATATCCTCATCCCGGGCATCTGCAAGCAATGCTTCGATTTCTTCAAGTCGACTTTTAATATTTAGAAGTGCTTCCTTGTCTGTCAGTTCTACAGTAGTCTGACGCACTTGTCCACCAAGGAGTACTTCAGCTTTGATTGCCTCCCCTGCATTTTTCAGTAAATAAGCAATATCTAGCATTCCTTTGCTATGAGGTAAATGAGCCTCCTTCCCTAGGTATGCCAATTTCCAGGTGTGTTCTTCTTTTTGGAAGGAGTTAGATATATTTAAATCCTCTTCAGGTTTAATTATAACTATTCCCGTTTTATTGCATATGTAATCCCAAAAAGGTTGAAAAGCAGACTTATATCGGTAAGGATTTAGGTTGATCATCCATTGCAAAGCTTCGCTTTCAAGGTTTACTCTATCCCTGCTAATGCGTTCTGAAAAATTGCATAGGTATTGTTTCCAATAATGATTTGATTGATTCAGGTTTCCCTCATAAAAATAGGAAGCTGCCATAATCACCGGATAATCCACCCAACCCATTTTTACAAATCGCTCACCTGTTTTAATACTCTTCTCAAAATCCCTTTGTTCAAAATAGATATATGCCCCAATTGGATGATACTTTTCCTCATGCTCCGGGTTCAGTAACAAAGCCTTTTTATACAAATCCTCTGCTTCTTCCAAATAATTAAGATAAATAAAGGCACCAGCTATCTGGATAAGATTAAACGGATCACTTCTATTGAACCTTAGCCCCTTTCTTAGATATATCTCACTTTCTTGAAAACAATGCTCAAATAAGAGTACCCTGCCAAGGATCATATTTGCGATATAATTATCAGGATCCAGCTCAAGGGCTTTCATGGCCCACTCCTTAGCACCATTTTGGTTCAGCTCCCACCGATCCCACACCTGACAACTCCACTCATTGAAATATGATAAGGACATTCCAGAATATGCCAATGAATAATTGGGATCTATTTGCAGCGCTTTGGTAAAATAAACTCTAGCTTCCTCATCAGCTGTTACAGAACCTTTCTTCAAAGCTTCAAATCCATATAGCCAATACTCATAGGCTTTGAAATCTGTAACATTTCGTTTCCTAATTTGATTGAGCAAATCCAAGTCAAGCTGCTGCTGAAGAGACGCGACCAGATTACCTATCATTTGCTGCTGTACCTGCTGAATAGAGGTAATATTGCCACCGTTTCGGTATGCCCAAACAATAGAATCATCCCTAAGCCTGGTCAGGTGTATATTAAGGTTAACTTCATTGCCCAATTGAGTTATCGAGCCCTGCACCAAGTAATCACCTTCTCTTTGTAAACTAGTCAGTATGTCAGCTGATCTACTTTTAATAAGGAATTGCTTAAACTGAGCTAACTCAGTAATTAAATCAGCCGTAAGGGCTTTGCAGAATATTGGCAGCGAATCATTTGCACCATGACCCTCAATTGGCTGTACGACAATGGTAATATTTTCTGATTCCATGATCAAAAGGTGTTTTCTTTTTTTTTACTGCAAAGAAACGGTTTAATCTCCTTTCCATCAATGCCGATGCTTCACTACTGATCCTATTTTTCTCTCCAGCCTGTGAGCTTCATACACCCTACTTATGAACCAATACTATTTCACATAGTCCTTACTCCTTAATAATCCGGCTTGAAGTCTTCTTTCTATAAGTATTCTTTAATTTCAGTTGTTGGCAAAAGGCGAGAGTCTTCAAGCGCAGCAGTTCGATGACCAGCACTTTTTAAATAACCCTCACTTTGTGCAAATTCCATAAACGTTTTTACTGATTCATGTTTAACCAATAAAATAGCATCCCATTTTTCGGTTTCAGGTCCAATTAAAAAGTCTCTCCCTTTGCCGAAATAAAGAATCTCGCTTCCTGCCTCTTGAAGTTGTGGCAAAGTACTATCAAGATATAATTGATATGCTTCCTCTCCACTTATCTCTTGTCCGGGTCTTAAGTGTGCTAGGGTTTTATAATCAGCTTTCTCCTTAAATTTGAGTAAATTAAGCATTACAATTTCTCCTTTCCCATTAAAGCTTTGATAAAACTGTTTACCAGAATCCCGAGTAGCTTCTAAATATTCTTTCATAACAACACCTTGTTTATTTCATTTAGTATAATAAAAAATCATCGATAATTTGAACATGTGGTATTCCAAATACTTATAAACACTTACTAAGCCTAATTTATTCCCCTCCCTCACCCATGTGCTTCCAGTAGGCTCATTACGTTCGTTCGTGCCTCACTCTCTTCATTCACCCACTTCCTGCACCGCACAGCAAGAGTAGCCCGTTATTCCATTCCGCAAGGCTGCATTCCATACCGTGCCACACTTGCTTTTCCCAACGCACACCCCAACGCAGGTAAAGCGGTGTTCGTCAGTCGTTCCGTTTTGTTCCGCAAAAACATATCTGCAAGGGTGCAATAAACTCCCTACGGTCGCCCTTGCATATATCGTTCACTTACCAGCTCGTTTGCGCTCCAGTAGGTGCTCACTCACTGCCGTTCACTTGCTTTGCTTCACACACTCTCTTCCTCCTCACTCGCAGCTATTTCATACCCCCAAACCCCTTCTATGGTGTTCGCTACACTCACCAAATTTATAATTGGAGGTCTGCCGCTGCTTATTGTTTTTGCTCGCCTGCGGGTCGCTGCGGGCTGATCGGGCTGTCATGCTTTTTGCAGTTAATCCAGTGCCTGCAGTCGCTTCATTTCAGTCTCTCGTTCCTCTTTCCTTGCATTCAGCCACTTTCAGCACCCCACACAAGAGTAGCTCTTTCACTTCACTACACGAGCCAACACAGTTCCATTCAGCAATATGGCTGTTTGACCTTCAATTGGTATTTGATAGGTGATTTAAGATGTCAAATACTCCTACACCAACAACAGCCATTAATTGCTTCATTTCACCCCAACAATCGTTTCGTTCCGTTCAATCGCTACCCTTGCCTTTCCCGACCCTAAAGCAAAAAATCACGCCAGCCCTGCCGTAAACGGTAGGCGTCTGCCGCCTTCATTCTTCAGGCTTTTGCAGCCACCACCCTTGCTCCGCTCGCAGGCGGCTCGCATGAATGGCTACGCCTTAGTTTACCTGCGTTCACCCCACGACCAAAATTCACGTTCCTCCACAGTTGATGATTGATTCAGAATTGATTTAAAGTCCTTTTAAAAGGCAGTTAAAAATCCAGACCATTCAAAAAAAAGAGACAAGCAAAGTTAGGCGGGTTCGCACAAGCCAACCGCACAACCGGGATGTCAAGGTCAAGCCCTTCGGGTTTTGAAAAAAATCTCCACCCTACGGGTAGTATTTTTCTCAAAAACCTTGTCAACCCTGCCACACCCGCCTTTTCAAGAGCTTTCTCTTTTCTTTTTTTCCCTTTTTTCTTTTCTCTTTTGAAAATGTCTGTGCGAAGCGCAGCGAGCATAATTCTAATGGCTTGCTATATGAAATCGTTTCGCTTGATAACACACAGACCAGAAACCACCTACACCAAACCCCATTTCTATATCCTGAATAAAGGATTGAATAGTGGGAAACCGCTGAATGCACCTTGCCCGAATTGCTTTGTTTGCTTGACTGAAAATGAAGGAGACAGAGAATTTATGTACTGGCTTTGCTTCGGATTGTGGCATTCCAAATCCTTTCAGTTCTTTCTCCGTGGATCTGTAATACCTTTCATATCTATTCACGAGCTAAGAAAGCACCTAACAGAGTCAGAAGCAAAAGCAAAGACTAAAGCCCAGGCATTTGAAAAGGCAATCAACGCACTCAGACTTTTAGAAATCCATGAAGAAAAAATCAAGGTCTCATTAAAGATGGTAGATGCAGCAAGAAGGTCAATTTTCTGCCAGCTACTTCGTGACACAGGTGCAGGATAAATACCTACCCTGCCAACTTGTAACTAATTGATAAGCAAAAAGAAGCGTTCTAATGCAACAGCACCCAAGCCAACAACCTTGCATACTTCTTGGAGTATTTTAGATGCGATAGGATGAAGCCGTGTTTAGTCCGTGCCAAGTCCAAGCATTTGTTTAACCCCGTAAAATTTAAAAAGCAATGGGAAAAATTTCACAAGGTGTATTAGGCGGCTTCTCCGGCAAGGTCGGAAATGTCGTAGGTGGAACTTGGAAAGGGATTGACTACATGAGAATCAAGCCTGCCAATGTAACCAACCCGAGAACAGAAGGTCAGGTTGACCAACGTTCCAAATTCTCTACAGTTCTAAGGTTTTTGCAACCAATAACTGACTTCCTGAGAGTAGGCTTCAAGTTGTATGCTAACAAGATGACGCAGTTCAATGCGGCCATGTCATACAACCTGAACAACGCAATCACGGGAGCTTATCCAAACTTCATGGTTGACTATGCAAGTGCATTGGTTACCCGTGGAAACCTCACAGGTGCAGCCAACGGAGCAGCTTCTTCTCCAAGTGCTGGAGATGTTCAAATCACCTGGGACGACAATTCAGGAAGTGGTAGCGCACAGGCAACAGATAAAGCACTGATTGTTCTATTGAACACCACTCGCCAAGAAGCAGTATTCACCACAGCTGGACCAGCAAGATCAGCCGGAACTGAGACCATTTCCGTGCCTTCTGAGTACACCGGTGAAGATGTTGAAGTCTTCTTAGGGTTTATCTCCGAAGATGGCTCTAAAGTTGCAAATAGTGTATATATCGGCTCTGTGACAATCACTTCTGAACCTATTCAGGAGACATAAGAAGGATTGACGTTTTCCTTAAAAACCGCTTTCTTTGTAGAGCGGTTTTTTTATGCCCACACCTTTCATTTTTCCTTTCTTTAGCCCTTAATTAGCTATAAATCAACACTTTTTGTTGCTAATTTGTACCTATTGACAGCTAACTAACTGATAGTCAGTGGTACATTAGATTTTGTATCGGGAAATAAGTAAGTTGATTTTAAAATTTCATTTAGATTCATTTGTTTTCATTTAGTTGATTATCAATAAGTTGTTGAAAAATATTTCTTTTCTTCGTTTCTTTTAATAGCCTATTTTCATACTTTTATTACACCTCGAAATTCGAATCTCATGAAAATCACATTAAAAAGTAAGCGGCTAAAAAGCAACAAGTTGAGTTTGTTTATTGAATTCTACAATGGGTATTCCATTGACAAAGACGGGGTGAAAAAGCATCGCCGAAATTTGAATATCTAAAACTTTACGTTTCTGAGAATCCCGAATCCAATGATGAAAAACGAAAGGATGAAGAAACCTGGGAACTAGCCGAAAATATTCTTGCTATTCGAAAAGCGGAATATATCCAGGGGAAGTATAAGATAAAGCGGGGCTTCCCGCTCATCTTCCCGAACGCGGAAGAAATTCCACAGGAACTGCGCGCAAAGTTTTTGTAAGATTTGGGACAGTCTCAAAAATGACGGTTCTATATGTCTATATTTGCTAAATATCATTAAAATAAGTACCTTTATGTTATTAAAGCTCAAAAAAATGAACATTAGTTTCACTAAAAAACAGGAAGAGTACATCGCCAAGCAAGTAGCTTCTGGTGAATACCAGAACAATAGCGAAGTAATTCGGGATGCCCTACGATTACACGAGATTTATCGTGAAAAGGTCATTGCGGACTTAAGGGCTGAGATTGAAAAAGGTTTAAATAGTGGCATTAGCAAAAGGTCGGTAAAGGATATTATCGATACTAAACGCAAATCTAGGAAAACCGCTTGATGAATTCCCGCAAACTTAAATCCTTCTTGTTAACCAAAGATGCCGATTCAGATTTAGATGAAATCTTTGATTATACAGAAGGTGAATATGGATTTAATCAAGCAGTCAAATATTTATCTGATTTGGACAACTTGTTCGAACAGTTGGTCCAAAACCCCAATCTTGGAAGAGAGCGAAATGAAATAAAAAAAGGTATTTACAGCATTATTGAAAATGAGCATATTGTATTTTATGAGATACATGAAAATCATATCCTGATTGCAAGAGTGCTACATGGTAGAAGGGATATTCCTAAATTTATCAAATAACTGAAGTAATAATTATTCGAGGTGAAAAAAATCTCTCAAAAACAATACCTGGCTGCGACCCATCGATTGGAAGAATTAATCAATTTGGTCGATGACAATACTCCGACCGATGATCCATTAACATTGGAATTTCTTGAAATTTCGGATATTATTGAACAATACGAGAGCATCCACTATCCAATGAAGATTAAAATAAATAGCTCTATGGAAAACAAAACACTACCAAAAGAAAGCAAAACAACAACGGAATATCTCTTTGCCCAGACAACAATTCGCTAAAGAAAATATTTTAGTCTGCTGACTTCTCACTTGAGCCTTGGGCAGGGCAAATTCAAATTTGTTTGAATACTTGCAATTTGTTTTAGAAAAGGTTATTACTTTTAACACTAAATAAGCTATCGAATTTTTGTCAATGATTGTTTGGTCTCTTTTCCTCTTAGGAATACTTGTTTTTTTGGCTTTGGATTTGGGCGTTTTTAATAAGAATCCCCATGCCATTAGTGTAAAAGAAGCTTCGATTTGGACCAGTATTTGGGTCTGTTTGTCTTTTTTGTTTTCGGGTGTCATATATTGGCTCTATAGTACAGGAGAAATAGATAATGTTGATGCCTTGACCCCAACAGATGCAACAATTAAGTACATTACGGGGTATTTGATTGAGCTTTCCTTAAGTATCGACAATATTTTTGTGATTGCCGTTATTTTTAGCTCGTTCCATATCCCACAGAAATATCAACATAGGGTATTGTTTTGGGGAATTTTGGGTGCCATAGTTTTTAGAGCTTTGATGATATTTTTTGGTGTTGTTTTGATCAAGAAATTCAGTTTTACCACTTATATTTTTGGAACTTTCTTGCTTTTTACGGCATATAGGATGCTGTTTTCGAAGGAAAAAAAGTTTAACCCCAAAAAGTCTTTTATATATGGAAAATTGAGGAAGGTCATGCCAATTACCAGCCATATGCAAGGACAAAAATTCTTTGTGAAACTGCGCCATATTACTGCTGCAACCCCTTTGTTCATTGCTTTGGTGGTTATAGAATTTACAGATATTCTATTCGCATTGGACAGTGTGCCCGCCATTTTGGCCATTACATCCGACCCATTTTTGGTTTTCAGTTCAAACATTTTTGCCATTTTGGGATTGCGCTCCATGTATTTTTTCTTGGCAAATATGTTAGACCGCTTTAATTATTTAAAATATAGTCTGGTTGCCATATTAAGCTTTGTAGGTATAAAATTGATTCTGGCACATCATTACAAATTCCCGGAATGGCTTTCACTTGGGTTCATTGCTTTGTCACTGTTGATTGGAATACTTTTATCAATGAAGAAAGGACCCGGGAATTAATTCCGATTCAATGAATGGCAAAATAGCTTTTATCTCCCTGGCAGACGACTTTGAAATCAACACCATCTGTTGTCGTTTGGCAAGGGAAACTGGGGTTTACAAAACCATCGAGCTAGTAAACTATTGAGGGTATACTTACATTTTCTAGAATATAGGGGTTGACATGATTATTATTAAAACTAATCGTTGCCAACGATATATTCCGCTATATCTGAAAAGTAGGGATAAAAGCCGTCGCCCTCTTGGAGGGGTAAAATGGGAACTTTCTATTCAGGTTCGTGACTGGGTAATCGTCTATGCCCACTTTGATTCAATCAATTCCGTGGAAAAAGTATTCAAATAGATGCAAGGCCCAAATTGTTAAATATCGGTATTGTTTCGAATGTCTCGGGTGCTTTGCTTATTGTAATTGACTGCTTTATGCTAACCGTTGTGCCTTTTTTCTATTATGAAAGTGGCAATGTTGACCCGATGCAGACCGCTCAGATATCACCATTTTAACAGGCATGTTATCATTGTGGTACAGATTTGATGAAAAAGGGAAACTCGGCAACCAAAAAGGCTACATGATTCATGCCCTGGGAGGGTCTCTATTTCCCTTTTTCCGCACACTTCCTTATTTGTTCGGTATTGAGTCCTTGATACTGATGGTTGTGCTGAATGATATCAACTAGCCGTTTTGACCGCCATAGGTTAAGTTGCTTGTCCCCGAATAATGTTGGTTCCTCCATCAAAGAAGTGGGTCCAATCAACACCTTCGCCAAAATACTGGTTTTTGGCCAATGGTTTTTTATCATTTTTGATGTCACTGGACAGGCTTGAATTATTCACCATCTTGGTTTTATTTTCACTGTATTTCTTACGTGTTAACTAAAGATGGTTTTTATTCATTGATGCTAATCGAATCAACCGCTGTACCTGTAACAAACTTCGATGATTGATATACATGAATCGGGTTCTTGCAATTACCTTTGTGAGCCATCAAGCCATAAACTCTGTTTGCTGTTTCTGAGTGGGTGTAAACAATATACTCACAACCATCTAGTTCAACGATTTCAAAATCTTCCTCCAATAATAAAAAGTGCTGGTGTCAATGCCCATCTCACGGGATATATCACCCACCTTGCGGCCCTGTTCGTTCTCTTTCAGTGCCTTGATGATCTGGCTCTCGGCAAACTTGCTTTTTTTCATGTGACAGTTAAAATTTAAGGTTATAAAATCTGAATTTTAAACTGTCCAATTTTTAGGGACGGCTACAAAAATACTACTAAAAGAAAACAAAGGTTTTCACCTATTTTCCACCCCGAACGCCCCTACTCTACTGTTTATGGGGATTGTAAAATATTGCACCGGGGGAAAGTAGTTCTTTTTCATTTTTCTTTAACATCATAAGCCCTACTTTTGCCAAAACCATAAAATCGATGTTCAGTTTTTTTCAGAAAAAACATTATTTGGTTGATTGTCTAGAAGGGTTCATCGACATCCATAACCATATTTTACCGGGTATTGATGACGGAGCCAAAAGTGTTGAAGATTCAGTCGAGCTTATCAATGGTTTCCATGAATTTGGGGTGAGCAACTTCATTTGCACCCCACACATTATGCACAACTATTATGATAATACGCCAGAGACTATAAAAGAAGCCTTTGTTACCCTAAAAAAGAAGATGGCGGAAGAGGGAATCACCGATGTGTCAATTGATTATGCCGCTGAACACATGATTGATGATAATTTTGAAGAAATCCTCGAAAACGGACATACGATTCCTTTAAAGAAGTTTCATCTCTTGGTCGAGATGTCTTTTCTTCAAGCGTCCATCAATTTTGACAGGGCCATTAAAAAGGTTATTTCAGCTGGATACTTTCCTATACTGGCACATCCAGAGCGATATACGTTCTTGTATGGAAATTTCCAGAAATATCAAACCTTCAAAAAAGAAAATATTCTGTTTCAAGCCAATCTTCTATCATTGGCGGGGTATTATGGCGACGATGTAAAGAACACAGCCACAAAACTTCTCAACAATGGTATGATTGATTTTTTAGGGTCAGATGTTCACAATAAGAGCCAGTTGAAGTTTTTAAAAGACAGTACAATCTCTGGCAGGACGCTCAAAAAAATCCAGCCTATAATTGCCAGTACCATAGAAAATTTCTTGTGATATCCCTTTTTCTATTTTCTGATGATCAATTTATGTTCTGAAACTTTTTGGGTCTTCGCCGACCACATTTGAACAACATAAATTCCGTCCTCAATTCCCAAAACATCGAAGCTAAACTGTCCATCGAAAGTACTTTGGGAGTCAATATCTATCGATTTCACCAAACGACCGGCAACATCAAAAATATAGACCTTCTCGATGGCAGCCCTCGGTGTCGAGACCACGTCTACCAAATACGAGGTCGGATTTGGCGACAATAGTATCTCGATACCGTCTTCTCCCAGACCACTATTGGGCAATCTTGCAGTGCCGCCCGCAACGATTGCAAACTGAACTGTCAAGGGCTGCCCTGGTGTACCCCCTAAAGATGGATTTGGATAAGGAGTAGCAGAAAGCGTGTAATTTCCTACGGAAAATGTAGCTGCAAAATAATCGCCCCCGCTATCTCCGAATAAAGCATAGGGTGCCCCATTCTCTGGTCTGGTATTACTCACAGGGCCTGTAAGTGACAAGGAAACACTACCGACAATGGTTGGGTTTGTGTTTGCCCGTACATTAAGACCCAGTCCTTGAATTGTGGATTCTTGTATCTGCATGCCATCGGTGATTTCAAATAAATCGGAATCGGTATCTGCATTGATCAAAGTGAAGCTTTCCACTGATTGAGTATTGGGGTTGCCTCCACCCGTACCCACAATCCAGTCGAACTGAATGGTCGTCGATTCTTGTGGCACGCCATCATCGGTTACGGTAACCATTACATTATAGGGGCTGTTTGCGGCAGCGCCCTGGGAGCCTCCCGAAGAGGGAGATTCTGGGGCGGCATCCAGCTGGGCATCTGTATAGCTGGCAGTAACTCTATACAGGGCAACTCTGTCAATGGCATGGCCTGCAGATCGTTCTGAAATCTCCATGGTATAGGTGCCTGGGTTAACGAACCAGACAAAAACCGCAAAGCCTTGGCTATCCCCAGTAAATGACTGCCATGTGTATTGTTCAGAACCACCACTGGATTTATATATCTTAAAGTATCCATTGCCACCTGAACCGTTCAAAGTGCCGCCCTGACCCTCTCTTGAACTGCCTTTTGGAAAAACCACATTGGCAGCTCCAGCTTGTGCCGCAGCGATAATGGCACTCTCAGTAAATGGCCCATTTTTGTAGCCCAAAAACCAGACATCATCATCATTCGGAAATCGTAACCAGTTATCATTCTCGTCAGAAGCTGAGTTGCCACTGTAAAAACTGTTCCAGATAAATCGATAAACCCCTGGAGTAGTAATGGTAATCTCATAGGGAATAGTGCCCCCATTTTGATCATTGAAATGATTGCTGCCCGCAATGATGCCTGTCTCATTGTCCAAGTTTGTCAAGCTCCATGCAGGCTCCAATGTTCCCGATTCCGCCTCAATGATTACTAATCCGTTCTCTTCCAAAAAGGCTCCAGAAGGTTGGCCTTGGGACAAAGTTCCAGAAATCAAACCAGTATTACTATTGATAGATAGATTAGACGGCAGGTTACTTGCGCTGTATGTCAAATTTGAGCTTTGATCGGTAGCATTGATCTGCAATGATATGGCATCGCTCTCATTATCGTTCTGGTCACCAGGATTGTTCACATTGGGTGGCAAGTTTCCTCCGGAAGCACTTACCACCACGGTCGCCTCGTCGAAACCGGTGTCGCTCTCGTCGTCGGTCACCGTCAGTCGGAACACGTAGCTGCCCTCAACAAGGCCACTGGCCGTCAGGTCGGGGGTGTCGTCGCCACTGAGGGCCGCCGTGTTCGGGCCGCTCTGCTGGGTCCACTGGTAGCCCGTTATCACACCGCCGTCGGGGTCCGTGCCCGATCCGTTCAGCGTAACGCTGCTCGTGGGCAGTGTCACGGTCTGGTCAGCGCCCGCATTGGCGACCGGTGGCTGAGGGGTAACCGTACAGTTCGGGTCGGCGCCCCCAAGGCCCGCGGGCACGTTGGCCGTGTCGGTCACATAGAGCTTGTCGAGCCCCGTGCCCTGTTCACGGTTGGTGACGTCAATGGTGTTCGCCCCGTCCACCAGGTCGAAGGCCACCACCGTATTATTGTTGTCGTTGTCCCACACCTGGTGCCATGAAAAGGCAGTGCCTCCTGGAATAGAGTTCCACTTCACCCAGGTGCCGCCATTGGCCCTGATCCAAAAACTGTCGTTACTACCAGATGGCGTGCTCACCAGTCCATATATGCTGTACGTGCCTTGGGAAGCATTAAAGGTAAAGGTGACCCAATCATCCGTATCGGAGGATGGGGAGTTCCAGTTGTTCCCTGCAGGTGGCAACAGATACTCCCCGTTCGAGGCCGAACCGTCGCTGACAGTGCTCCAATTGGCCCCCACCGTCGCGCACTCGGCCTCAAGCCAAAGCTCGGTGCCCTGGCCTGCCGCGTTGACCACCACGGTCGCCTCGTCGAAACCGGTGTCGCTCTCGTCGTCGGTCACCGTCAGTCGGAACACGTAGCTGCCCTCAACAAGGCCACTGGCCGTCAGGTCGGGGGTGTCGTCGCCACTAAGGGCCGCCGTGTTCGGGCCGCTCTGCTGGGTCCACTGGTAGCCCGTTATCACACCGCCGTCGGGGTCCGTGCCCGATCCGTTCAGCGTAACGCTGCTCGTGGGCAGTGTCACGGTCTGGTCAGCGCCCGCATTGGCGACCGGTGGCTGAGGGGTAACCGTACAGTTCGGGTCGGCGCCCCCAAGGCCCGCGGGCACGTTGGCCGTGTCGGTCACATAGAGCTTGTCGAGCCCCGTGCCCTGTTCACGGTTGGTGACGTCAATGGTGTTCGCCCCGTCCACCAGGTCGAAGGCCACCACCGTATTATTGTTGTCGTTGTCCCACACCTGGTGCCATGAAAAGGCAGTGCCTCCTGGAATAGAGTTCCACTTCACCCAGGTGCCGCCATTGGCCCTGATCCAAAAACTGTCGTTACTACCAGATGGCGTGCTCACCAGTCCATATATGCTGTACGTGCCTTGGGAAGCATTAAAGGTAAAGGTGACCCAATCATCCGTATCGGAGGATGGGGAGTTCCAGTTGTTCCCTGCAGGTGGCAACAGATACTCCCCGTTCGAGGCCGAACCGTCGCTGACAGTGCTCCAATTGGCCCCCACCGTCGCGCACTCGGCCTCAAGCCAAAGCTCGGTGCCCTGGCCTGCCGCGTTGACCACCACGGTCGCCTCGTCGAAACCGGTGTCGCTCTCGTCGTCGGTCACCGTCAGTCGGAACACGTAGCTGCCCTCAACAAGGCCACTGGCCGTCAGGTCGGGGGTGTCGTCGCCACTGAGGGCCGCCGTGTTCGGGCCGCTCTGCTGGGTCCACTGGTAGCCCGTTATCACACCGCCGTCGGGGTCCGTGCCCGATCCGTTCAGCGTAACGCTGCTCGTGGGCAGTGTCACGGTCTGGTCAGCGCCCGCATTGGCGACCGGTGGCTGAGGGGTAACCGTACAGTTCGGGTCGGCGCCCCCAAGGCCCGCGGGCACGTTGGCCGTGTCGGTCACATAGAGCTTGTCGAGCCCCGTGCCCTGTTCACGGTTGGTGACGTCAATGGTGTTCGCCCCGTCCACCAGGTCGAAGGCCACCACCGTATTATTGTTGTCGTTGTCCCACACCTGGTGCCATGAAAAGGCAGTGCCTCCTGGAATAGAGTTCCACTTCACCCAGGTGCCGCCATTGGCCCTGATCCAAAAACTGTCGTTACTACCAGATGGCGTGCTCACCAGTCCATATATGCTGTACGTGCCTTGGGAAGCATTAAAGGTAAAGGTGACCCAATCATCCGTATCGGAGGATGGGGAGTTCCAGTTGTTCCCTGCAGGTGGCAACAGATACTCCCCGTTCGAGGCCGAACCGTCGCTGACAGTGCTCCAATTGGCCCCCACCGTCGCGCACTCGGCCTCAAGCCAAAGCTCGGTGCCCTGGCCTACAGGGGAAACAGATATTGGCAAAGTGGTGGTATCAATAAGCCCTCCACCATCTGTGACAGTGAATTCCACCATATATGTTCCATTGGAAGTAAATATATGGGTTGGATCCGCATCCGTAGAAGTATTTCCGTCCTTAAAGTCCCAGAAATAGGAAGTGACTCCCATATCGTCGGTAGATCCACTACCGGCAAAATCAACAGATAAGGGGGCATTACCTGATTCTGGATTCGCTGACGCAATCGCCGTGGGTGGCAGATTTCCACCACCGGTCTGGTTAATTGAGAAATTCACAATAAACGGTTGACCAAGAATGCCTCCTGATTGATTTGGACCGTTATAGGCGGTGGCCGTCAAACTATAATTTCCTTCAGGAAGACTACCTGGAAAATAATCACCTGCGCTATCGCCAAAAAGTGCATACGGGGCGCCATTTTCGTTGCGTGTATTTGAAGTCGTGCCCGACAGCTGGAAAAAGACGCTGCCCACAGTAGGGGGTTCGGTGTTGCCCCTTACATTCAAATTTGATGTAGGGAGTGAAGAAATATCTATTTGTTGACCATCGAAGAGGTTGAACAGGTCATTGTCGGTATCTGCATCAATCAAAGTGAAACTGATCACCCCGTCGGTAGAAGGAACAATTGAGACAAGGTCAACCGTAACAGATGAGGAAACCCCATAATTGATTGTGAGCACTGCATTTCTATTAGCTCCGGTACCCGTAAGGACCACGGTAACATTGTGGGATGATAAAGGCACCAACAATCCATTGGTCAATTCTCCTGAAACAATGTTAAAATCGCTGGCATCGGGGCCGGTTATGCTCATTGAAGTAACAACCACTCCTGTATTTCCACCAGAAACATTTAAAGTAATGTCGGCTGATGAATTTTCAACGATACCCATACTTGTGGGAGCACTTAGGGTACTTGTCACCAGTGGAACGCCCTGTGGATTATCAGTGCCCAAATATTCCATGTTCTTTTGGTTGCCATTTCCCAGATTTGGTGAACCTGCCAAAATGAAAATTCCGCTTCCTGAAACAATTGCCTGGGTACCATGTCGAGCATGGTTCATATCAGAAAGGGTTCTCCAAGATTGGGCAACAGGGTCATATTCTTCGGTAACTGCCATGGCTCCGGTACCAGCTGCCTCGCCTCCAATGACAATCAATCGGTCATTGAATTTTACTGTAGCGGCGGCGGCTCTTTGTGTAGGAATATTTTGCGCACTGGGCAAGGTACTCCAGGTTGCGCTGGCAAAATCGTACACATCTACTTCTGGAATCGTTGGAGAAAAGGTTCCGCCTGCACCACCAGACAACCTACCCCCTGCGGCATACAACTTACCGTCGATTACTGTGGCATGAAAATGGTCTCTTGCCCTTGGAGCATCTGTAAGGGTTGTCCACGTTCCAGTAGCTGGGTCATATTCATCAAACCATGCGACATATCCTCCATCGTGCCCGTCGGTATTGCCTCCCATAATGTAGAATTTTCCATTGTGCAGTGCCAAGGCCGAAGATCCCCTTTTTCTTCCGGAAGGAATTTCGGGCCCCTGAATCCATTCATTGGTCGAAGGATCGAAGGCCCAAACATAATCTGCCGGTATTTCACTAGGGAAAATATTCGTTCTAAAGGCACCGATGACCCAAATCAGACCATGATATTCAAGGGCCTGAAAATGGTTGAATTCTTCTGGGGCAGAATTTGTCAATTGACTCCAACTATTTGATGTGTAGTCATATACATCGATGGTGGTTGAATTTTCTCTTCCGCCCATTAAATAGAACTTATCACCCGATTGCACAAAGGAGCATTCGTGACGTGCTGTATAATTTTCATTTTCGTTCTTGTCAACCCAATCGGTATTGACATCCAAAGGCCCAAATAGTTGAATTTGTTCTTGTGAGCTTGCCCCATATTCAACTGTCAAGGTAGCTGTCGCACCATTGGTGGTTCCATTGAAACCAACGCTGAAATTATGGGTACTGTTGGGCATCAACAAGCCGCCATTTGGCAACTCACCTGAAACAATGCTGAATTCAGAGGCGTTGGTGCCTGAAATTTGCATTGACCGAACAAAAATTCCCACATTGCCGCCCGAAACATCGAGCGATGCGTCTGCATTGGAACCTTGTTCTACACTTATCGATGATGGGGCCGAGAATTGACTTGCTACAATGGGAGTTCCAGAAGGATTATCCTGTCCATAATATTCCATATTTTTTTGCTGTGCGCCGCCCAATTGGTCTGAACCGGCCGTCATAAATATACCATTGCCGTTCACGATGGCCTGGGTGGCCCGTCGTTTGTAATTGGTATCGGCAAGCCTCGTCCATGTATGTGTAACAGGATCAAACTCTTCGGTAATCTGTAAAGCGTCTGTGGTGAGCATGCCATAGACGAGTTCATTTTGAACCGAGCCCCCTATTATCATAAGTTTACCATTGTATATGGCGTTGATGGCACTTGCCCTAGATGTTGGGATATTTGCGCTTGGCGGTAGGGTCTGCCAACTTTGGCTAGTAAAATCATAAACATCGACCTCAGGAACATAAGGTGAAAATACCCCACCAGGGCCACCTGATAACCTACCCCCAACAGCGTATAATTTATTCCCAATCACTGATATCGAAAAATGATCCCTCGCATGTGGCGCATCGGGCAAGGTGGTCCAGGCGCCAGTTGCCGGGTCATACTCATCCATCCAGGCCACATAGCCGCCATCATGGCCATTGGTGTTGCCACCAACAACATAGAATTTATCATTGTAAAGAGCCAAACCTGTTGAACCTCTTTTTCTACCCGAGGGAATTTCCGTACCTTGGATCCATTCTTGGTTAGCAGGGTCAAACATCCAAACATAATCAGTCGGGGTGTCGTTGGGAAAGTTATCTCCCTTAAGTGCAGCGATAACCCAAATCAACCCTTTGTATTCAATACCTTGAAAATGATTGAACAACAAGGGGGCAGGGTCCGTTACAGTGGTCCAGATATCGGCCGAATAATCATAATATTGCACCAAATCTGACTCTCTACCTCCAATTAAATAGAATTTGTCACCTGCTTGAACAAAACCACATTCATGTCTTCCTAAATAAGTTTCATTTTCATTCTTGTCATTCCATGTTAGGCCTGAGTTGCCAGATTCCAATTGCAGCCATTGGGTAGATGTAGTAAGGTTACTGGTACTATTGACCCCTCCGCCTGAAACTATCAATCTATCACCAAAGGAATGGGCCACTGGGGCAACTAATTTTTCTGGTAGTTGACAAAGCTCCATCCATGTGTTGGTAATTGGATCATATTGTGATACCTCATCAAAGAAGATGCTTGGGCCACCCCTACCGCCAACAATGATTATTTTTCCATCGTGAACAGTTGTTCCGGGCTCAAAATGAGATCGGTTCTGGGGCAAAGCCGCCAAATTGGTCCATGTATCAGTGGATGGATTATAAGCATGCAACAAATTTTGGTACTGGGGACTCGAATCATGGCCAAATTGCCCGCCTATGGCGTAAACAAATCCGTTGACACTTGCTGCGCCATGATGGTTTCTAGGGTTGGGCAAGGAAGCTGCAGTTGCCCATCCGGCACCGATATCGTTTACATCAAGTACATAATGGTTTCCAACATCGGTTTGCCTATCGGGAAGCAATCCACCGAAGAAATGAATTTTTCCATTATTATATGTGGCTGCTCCCGAACCAATAGGGCTTGGTAAAGCTGGCCCCTGGCTCCAACTATCGGTTATCGTATTATAAATATGCACCTCGCCGGTTGCGGTTCCTGGGTGATTGCCGACAAAACCTCCAATAAGCCAAATATCATTGCCAACCACTGCACTGCCCATATGGGTCACATTTATGGGCATATTGGCTCCAAAACTCCAAGTATCATTGGTCATGTCATAAATCTCCACTGTATTCGAGGCAATCAATCCGGTCAACCAACCTCCCATTATATATAATTTATCCCCGACTTGTTCTTTTCTGGTTTCGAAACGCCCCAAGCCTGCATCGGTCAAACCATTCCATATACAGGATTCGCCTCCAACAGTACCCTCATCGACATTGATAAAGTCCCACGTGGCTGTATAATCAGGGCCTGAACCCCCTGAAGTCGATATTATACCTACCGCAAGGCCTTGGTTATCGTTGGTATCCAAAAAACTTGACGGAAGCGTCAGTGGGCCTCCTAAAGCATTTATTGTTGTGCCAGAATCAAATGAGTAAAAACATTGGGCCGTATTTGCAGATGGGTCAATGCTTATGTACAAATCCATTGCATTGGCCGCCAAAAAGCCCGGTGCATCATAAGCATTGCTTGTTACTAAGCCACCGTTCTCCAAAACTACTTCGAACCCATGCTCGCTGTCACTGCTAGAGGTGCCTGTGCTGGCGGCCAATTTAAGATAATTGTCTTGGTCGCCTGTGCCTATCTGGATTCCGTATGATTGAGTGCCGACGGGTGGGTTACCACCAAAAGGCGTCTCTATTTTAGAGTGGACTGTAAATGGATTGGAATTGCTGTCAACATTGATCCCAAATTGAAAACCATTTTCTTGGTCATTGGAAGCCCCCAGAGCATCGCCATTACCGGTGAAGTCAATAGTGGCCTTGCCCCCTGCCCCGCCGAAAGAGAGATTGCCTTCGTCATATTGATCTAGATAATCAGTGCTGCCATTGGTCATCCATCCTGTAAAACCCAATCCGGCAAAACCAGTGCCAGGGTCATTGTTCCAAAAGGGGTAATCAACGGGCAAATTGGTGGTGGTACCATTATCAGCATCCCATTGAAAGGAATCGTTGACATCTGCAATACCATCATTGTCATCATCGGCATCCATCAGATCCGACACAAAATCACCATCATTATCCTCAGGTTTGCTGCCCCCAGAGCAATGATTGGTGCCATTGGCAACTTCATCTTCATTGGTAAAACCATCGCCGTCAGAATCTGCAAAAGGGTCGTAACCGCCTTCACCCGGTTGGGGGCAATTGACAAAATCTGTGGGTTCAAAAACTGTAATGTTGCCTGAGCTATACGTAGCGGCCCACACGGTGCCGGGAAAGACATCCGAATCGCCCTGTGCAATGACATCAAGTGGTACAGACCCAAAACCTGAAAAGAAATTATTGTCTTTGACCAACAAGGTGGTACCTGATGAGTTCAATTGGTATCTGTTGATCTTACCATTGAAAGAAGCCGTCAATAAATCTCCCTTCATGGCATTGTTAAAGTTGCTGGCCGTGTATTCACATATACCGTTGGTAGAAGAGGTCACGACATCAAAAATGTTGACCTTACTGCTGCTTTGGTTCGCACTCAAGAACTCTCCCTGCCTTGTATCATTAGGGAAATTAGACATGTTGAACGAACTGTTGAAATAACCAGAAACCCCATTTAATAAAGAAGAAAAATCATCTCTTGACACTTCAACCCAACTAGAGCCATTGTAATTATAGCTTATCACCTCGGCCAGTGCGGGGAAAGCCCTAATGGGCACTGGGTGGCCTGCATAATAAGTGCCATTGGCATCATTCACAGAGCCAATGAAATGTAATGCATCCCAAACCGTGCTACTACCGTTCTCATGAAAGTCATTGGTCACATAATCACCTGCACCGGGGTCATAGGTCGTTGTGTAGTGGTGCCCCTTTAAGGTACCATTGCTCAAATAGATGAGCGGCACCCCTCCCCATGTTGAGTTGCCCCCGTTATCGACCGAATACACCAATCCTGCCTCTGTCACCACCACATCATAGCCATTGCGCCAACCTGGCGAAAAAATCTGAACCGGTCCACCTGGTTCAGGGATTGCTTGGTTACGGGTATTGTTGCCCCCAAAGGGATCGCCAATGTCAATAGTGGCATTGTACATAGGGTGCCCTGAAGGATAGGGGAACTTTGGGTGTGTATTGGTTATATCGGTTCTTGTTGGATCGTTCAGGGTGGGCAGGTCATAGACATAGTCAAATCCGGTTCTGGGATCGGTATAGACTGCCATCCCTTCCAATTGGGTCAGGTTGATGATCAAGATGGCACCGGCGAGATACGTTTCTGCAATACCTCCGAAATTATTGCTGGGAGCCCCCTTGTTGGTGTTGCCACCCTGTTGCAAGAGCAGATAAGTACTTCCACTTTTTGTGAAGATATCCAAGCCATTGGAAGCATGGTTTTCTTCGCAACGTGGCAGGCCTCGAACCAGATCAACCTGGTTCCAACTGTTGCCATTCCAGGTCAACCTTGATAAAATTCCAGAATTGGTGTCAAGGTTTCTATCGAGTTCACCACTGGGATTGCTACTGCTGGCACCACCAATACGTGGGTCAGAAGAAGTCACATATAAAATCGGATTCGCAGCTGTACCCGCTGCTAAGATGCCCGTTACCTGACGCTTTCCATTTACAGCACTCCCATTATTGTCCAGTTCACCGATATCATTGTGGTTTAGAACATTTAACTTGATGTGATTGATCACCACGGTATTGGTAACCGAATAGGTTCCGCTACCTGCCGGGGCACCGTCCCTGGCCACGGTGTATTGGTGTATGGTTCCATCTTGTTGTGCCACATAGAGCTTTCCGTCCGGGCCAAAAGCCAATGAGGTTGGATTGTTTAGACTTTCACCCAAGAGAGCTGAGCTGTTAAAACCTTGTGAATGAATATTTGAGGTAGGGAAAACAGTAAAAATAAAAATAGTTACCCAAAACTGAATGTAATAGAAACCTTTCATATATTTCTGATTGGCGTTAGGAAATCAACAAGTCTTGGGGGATTGTACCAAAAGTATCTGTTTTTAAAGCTGAAGATACTGTACGTTTAGCTTATTCGACTAATTGAACCATTATCCCGACCAATGGCAAAACATTGATTTACAAATTATTGCTGGACAAAAAAAGGAGGGCATTTGAGCCCCCCTTCTTTCTTAGAATATGTGTAAGGAAATCTTTACCACTAGGGTAGATTATCAATTTTTTACCAATAACCTTACCGCAATGGAATCGCCATTGTTCAGTTCAATTTTTACATAATATACTTCATCCCTTAACATAAAAACGGGAATTTCGTATCTGTTGTCACTAAACACATCTTGTGGTTCGAATGCACCCAATAGCCTACCAGTGGAATCATGTAGATATATCATTGTTACTACCGTACCTTCTGGTATGTTCAACACACTGATATTCGCGGTTTGATCGGCTGGATTAGGAGCAATTATTACCTCAAAATCAGTTATTCCAGATGGATTGTTGTCTTCTACTTCAATTGTAATCGTTGCGGTATCGGTCAATCCCTCCTCATCTTCTACAGTCAGAGAAACTTCAAAGGAACCCGCAAAAGTAAAGGTATGGCTCGGGTTCACCTCGGTCGAGGTTTCTCCATCCCCAAAATCCCAAGTATAGCTGACAACACCTACATCATCGGTAGAATTGCTCCCTGTGAAGGAAACCTCCAAAGGTGCTTCACCCGAATCTGGAGTGGCACTGACAACTGCATTCGGGGGCTGATTTGCACCTGCTTCAGTAACGGTAATAGTCACTGTGGCGTTGTCCATCAGGCCTTCCCCATCAGTTACGGTAAGGGTTGCCAAATAGTTGCCCGGAGTATTATAGGTATGAACAGGGTCCGCTTCCGTTGAACTTCCCCCATCACCAAAGTCCCAAGCATAGCTGACAACACCTACATCATCGGTAGAATTGCTTCCTGTGAAGGAAACCTCCAAAGGTGCTTCACCTGAATCTGGAGTGGCACTGACAACTGCATTCGGGGGCAAATTGCCCATCGGATCCACTACTGTAATCGTAATGGTTGTCATATCGGTCAGGCCTCCGTCATCGGTTACAGTCAAGGTAACCTCATAAGTGCCAGCATCTGTAAATGTTGTTACCGGATTTATCTCGGTAGAGGTTGTACCATTATCAAAATCCCAAAAATAGCTGACGATTCCAACATCATCGGTAGAATTACTACCATCAAATATGACCGGTAATGGTGCTTCTCCTTGTGTGGGATTGGCAGTTGCCACTGCCACTGGCGGTTCATTGGTCGATTGATTTACCGTAATGGTCACCGTATCCGTATCGGTCAGCCCTTCGGCGTCGACCACCGTGAGCTCCACCACGTAGGTGCCGGCCGTGTTAAAGGTATGGGACGGGTCGGCCTGGGTCGATGTGCTGCCGTCCTTGAAGTCCCATGCATAGCTGACGATGCCCACATCATCGGTCGAGTTGCTGCCCGTAAAGGCCACCTGCAACGGAGCATCTCCACTCAAAGGTGTCGCCTCGGCCACTGCCGTGGGTGGCTGGTTCGGTTCACTCACGGTGATGGTCACCGTATCGGTATTGGTCAGCCCTCCATCGTCGGTCACGGTAAGCTCCACGTCATAAGTACCCGCTGTATTGAAAGTATAGACAGGGTCTGCCTCTGTGGAGGAACCACCATCGCCAAAGTTCCAAGAATAGCTTTCAATTGTACCATCGGTATCGGAAGAATTGCTGCCCGTAAAGGTCACTTGAAGTGGTGACTCGCCCGTCAACGGGGTGGCCTCGGCCACTGCAGTGGGTGCTTGGTTTGGCGCATTCACAGTGATGGTAACAACATCTGTATCTGTTAACCCCTCGCCATCGGTCACGGTCAATTCAACATCATAGATTCCAGGTGTATTGAAGGTATATATGGGATCTGCCTCGGTTGAATTGCCGCCATCAATGAAATCCCAAGCGTAGCTGACGATTCCCACATCATCGGTCGAGTTGCTGCCCGTAAAGGTCACTTGAAGTGGTGACTCGCCCGTCAACGGGGTGGCCTCTGCCACTGCCGTGGGCGGTAGGTTAGCTCCATTTATCTGAATGGTCACCGTATCGGTATCCGTGAGTCCATCATTGTCGGTCACTGTCAATTCCACATCATAGGTGCCGGAAGAATTGAAGGTATAGACTGGATCGGCTTCCGTAGAAGTACCACCGTCCTTAAAGTCCCAAGCATAGCTAACAATGTTCGAGTCATCGGTAGAATTACTGCCTGTAAAAGTGACCTGCAAAGGCGCTACGCCTGTCAATGGGGAGGCCTCTGCGACCGCAGAAGGTGGTGCGGTACCCGCCGGACCAATGTTCCAGATGAACTGTTCGGTTGTAGATTCTTGAGGATTGCCATCATCGGTCACCGTCACATCAACCGTATAGGGACTGTTGGCTGCCGCTCCTTGAGACCCTCCTCCTGTATTGGACTCTGGGAATGTATCCAACTGGGCATCTGTGTAATTTGGCCCGTCCACTTTGTAAAGTGCGACTTTATGAATGGCATGGCCCGCAGAGCGTTCAGAAATTTCCATGGTATAAGTGCCCGGATTCACGAACCACACATAAATTTGATGTGCCGTGCCATTGTCACTGGTAAACGACTCCCATTCATAAACTTCTGATTGCGCTCCTGACAAAAAAATCTTGAAATAACCATTACCGGTTTGGCCTACCGGTGCCGTATCGTCTGATGGATCGCTTTCGGTTCCTGGATTTGAAAAATATCTAGAGGTTCCACCTGGGAAGACCACATTGGTGAAGTCATTTTGAATTTTGTCAATCAAATTAGCCTCACTCACAGGATTTCCCCTAAAGCCAAAGAACCAGACATCATCATTGTTCGGAAACCGCAACCAGCTGTCATTTTCTTCAGTTGAGTTTGGTCCACTGTAAAAGCTTTTCCAATCAAAACGATATACCCCAGGGGTCGAGATATTTATTTGGTACGGAATAGTGCCTCCATTGCCTGCAACCGTACCACTAAGATAGTTGGACCCCGCAATAATACCTGTTTCATTATCAAGAGTGGTCAAACTCCACGTTGGGTCTATCGTTCCTGACTCGGTTTCAATGATTACCAGACCATTCTCTTCCTGAAAGACCCCATTACCCGATTGAGCCTGTGCTATGGTACCCGAAATGAGGCCCGTGTTGGGGTCAATGGTCAAGTCGGGTGGCAAGCCCGTGGCACTATACGCAAGATTGCTGCTGGCATCAGTGGCCAATATCTGCAGTGAAACGTTTTCACCCTCTACATTGTTCTGTGTGCCCGGGTTCTCGACATCAGGCGGCACATTGTTGTTGGTCAAATCAATCGTAATCGATGATGAGGGGCCATAATTGATGGTCAACACAGCATTTCTATCCGCACCTGTTCCGCTCAGGGCCACTGTGACCGTATGTGTTTCAGAAGTTCCAATGAGACCGGGGTTCAATTCACCCGAAGTAATGCTGAAGTCGGCGGCATCGGGTCCGGTAATCTCCATAGAAGTCACCATGATGCCTACATTACCATCCTCAGCGGTAATTAAAATGTCACGACTGCCCCCATCAGGCACATCCACAATGGAAGGTGCTGACAAGGTACTGGTTATGCTGGGCACGCCAGTGGCATTATCGGCTCCAAGATATTCCATGTTTTTTTGGTTGCCGCCACCCAAGTTAGGTGAACCCCCCAATATATAAATTCCATTGCCCGATACAATGGCCTGTGTGCCATGCCGTGCATGGTTCATATCGGCCAAGGTGCTCCATGTTTGGGTGTTCGGATCATATTGTTCAGTAGTATTATAGGCCTGTCCATTACCTTCTCCACCTATCACGACCAACTTATCTTCAAAGTTGACCACAGCGGGGGCAGCCCTTTCGGTAGGTAAGTTCTGCCCGGCAGGCAAAGTGCTCCATGTGCCACTAATAAAGTCATATACGTCCACTTCTGGGATGGTCGGGGCAAAAGTACCGCCCGGCCCACCTGACAGTCTACCGCCCACAGCGTACAACTTATCGCCTATTACCGCAGCTTGAAAGTGGTCTCTGGCGTTTGGTGCGTCAGTTAAAGGTGTCCAGACACCCGTTCGTGGGTCATATTCATCGAACCAGGCCACATACCCTCCATCGTGGCCATCAGTGTTTCCACCTACGATATAGAATTTGTCATTGTAAACAACCAGACCCGTGGAACCTCTTTTTCTTCCGGAAGGAATCTCAGGACCTTGTATCCACTCATTAGTAGTTGGGTCAAACGCCCATATATAATCTGCTGGAATCTCATTCGGGAACACATTGGTCTTAAACGCCCCAATCACCCAAATCAAGCCTTCATATTCAGTGGCCTGAAAGTGGTTAAACTCTAACTGCGTAGAATTGATAACTGGTGTAGAGTTCGCCAATTCTACCCAACTGTTCGTGGTGTAGTCGTATACATCGATCGCAGTGGCGTTTTCACGACCCCCCATCAAATAAAACTTATTCCCGGCTTGAACAAATGAACATTCATGGCGTGCGGTGTAATTTTCATCTTCATCTTTCTCCACCCAATCTTGGCTAACGGTCCAAGTGAAGTTGGTCGTTGCTGGTGCCGAACCGGGTTTGTTCACCAAGACCGTTACATTGTGTACCCCGTCGCCATTGGGACCCCCAGTCAATGCTGCAGATTGAATGGTACCAAATACCAGCCCATTGGTAGGTTCAATGTCAATGCCTGCAGGCTGGCCAGACAAACTGAATTCAAAATTACCCTGCGGGTCACCGCCAGAGGCCGTAATGGTCAAATCAGGATTCTCACCCACTTGGTGATTCTGATCAGCAACAGGGTCTATTATTATCGGCGGGAACTGTGAATTGTCCGCAATCACTTCTATGGCATTGACCAATGCACTTTGCACAGTATTGCTAAATCCAATATTCAACACCCCATCGGTCACTGATACCGGAAATGAGAGCATTCCGCCCGATTGGTGCCCGAATTCGACAATTAAATCAAAGTTTTGCCGTACCACAGCCCCTTCCAAAAGAATGTCATATACCCTTTGGCCGGGTTGGCTTGTGCCACTAAAAGCGTTACCCATGTAGAGATTTACCGAATAATTCCCGTTGAGCATGGGAATGGCAAAATCCATATCAACTCCGCCATTGGTGTCAAACCTTTCTTGTGCAAACAATGCATTAAAAGTATTCTGGTCTATATAGGATGGTATTGAAGTGTGTCTATTGGCATAATCTAAATTACCATTAAAAATACCACCTGTGTTTACATAATATCCGGGGCCATCGTAGGCGCCGCCTGTCGCATTCTCAAGCCAGTCTGATTCGCTATCTGAAGCATTGACCTGAACTCCGCCAGCGTTTATTCTCAAGGTGCTCATACTGGTGATTGTCCAACTGAATTGCGTCTGCACATCGGATGATCCGGCGCGACTGGCCGTTACCGTAACCTGATGCACACCATCACCGTTTGGTCCACCGGTCAATGCATTTACAGAAATGGTACCTGAAATAAGTCCTGTTGAAGTGTTGATGGCTAACCCTTCTGGTTGGCCCGAAATGCTATACACAATGGGTTGGGCCTCATCGCCCCCAAAGGCAACCGCTGTCAAATTAGCTTGTTGACCCGCATAATTCGCCTGATTGGCAATGGGTACAATATCAAAGGGCAACTGGCCAGCTGCATCAAGAATCTCTATGGCATTTACCAAGGGGTTCTCTACTTCGTGCAAGAATCGTAGATTAAGTACGCCGTCGGTGACCGGTACAGCAAATGACAACATTCCTGCCACTTGATGGCCAAATTCTTCAATAAGATCTAAATTATCCCTAACCACAGTACCTTCAATCTCAATATCGAAAACCCGCTGTCCTATTTGACTGGTTCCCGAAAAACTATTTCCCAAAAACAAATTGACTATATAATTACCATTGGCAACAGGAAAAGTAAACTCCATCTCTGTGCCTGTGGCTTCATCATTGCGTTCTTGTGCAAAAAGTGCATCGAATGTGGTTTGATCTACATAGGCTGGAATAGAAGCATCTCTATTACTATATTGAAAAGCACCTCCCGTACTGAATACACTACCCGTGTTGACTGCATAGGTAGTTCCACTTGTGGCACCACCGGCGCTGTTGGCTTCCCAATCAACCCCACCATCAGTAGCGGATACTTGAGCGCCACCCGCATTAACCCTACTGACTGACGTGTTGTCACTAAGATTAGCGGTTATCGGCACTGTAAGAGGGCTATTGGTACCTGAATGAGTGATGACCACATTGGCCGATTTGGCACCAGCGTTACCATCAGGAGAAAAAGTTATGGGCACAGCAATACTCGCTCCAGGCTCTACTGTTAATGGTAAACTTGATGTGTTTGAAAATAAAGTGGCATCCTGACCTGTAAAAGAAACATCTGTGATGGAAATGGTACCACTTGAGGGCCCTCCGGTATTCTGGGCAAAAGTATTCAACTCAACAGGACCAGAGGTGACCGGTAATGTGCCAAAGTCAACTGGATCAGGATTCCAAGCAAGTTGGCCATTGGAATCCTCAGTGACATTTATGTAATCCCAAGTAGCAGTATATTCTGGGCCACTCCCTACAGAAGTTGAAATTATACCTACGGCCAAACCTTGATTATCTGATGCATTTAAAAAGCTCGTGGGTAAACTGACCAAACCTCCCAAAGGTGCTATTGTTGTGCCACCATCTAATGAATAATAGGGCTGTGCAGTGTTGGCAGATGGATTTACACTTATGTATAAATGAATATTGTTTGCCGCAGAAAACCCGGGTGCATCATAGCTGTTGCTAGTTACAGCTCCACTATTTTCAAGCACCACATCAAAACCATACTCGTTATCACTTGTCGAGGTACCTGTTGAAATAGCTAGTTTTAGGTAGTTGTCCTGATCACCCAAACCAATTTGAATACCGTAGGACTCTGTGTCAACTGGGGCAATACCCCCAAAAGGGGTCTCTAAAACAGCATACACCGTAAAGGGGTTGGAATTACTATCTACATTAACTCCAAATTGAAATCCATTATCCTGATTGTTTGAAGTACCCAGGGCATCTCCTTCAGAGACAAAATCAATGGTAGCCTTTCCCCCAGCCCCGCCGAAAGACAGGTTGTCAAAATCGTATTGGTCGAGATAGTCAGTACTTCCATTGGTCATCCAACCTGTAAAGCCAAGTCCTGCAAAACCGGTACCAGGATCATTGTTCCAAAAAGGATATTCAACAGGCAAATTGGTGGTTGTTCCATTGTCGGCATCCCATTGAAAGGGATCATTGACATCTGCTATGCCATCATTATCATCGTCAGTATCATTTAGATTTGAGACAAAATCACCATCATTGTCCTCTGGCTTGCTACCCCCCGAACAATGGTTGGTGCCATTATCAATCTCATCCCCATTGGTATAGCCATCCCCATCATAATCGGCCAAGGGATCATACCCTTGTTCACCTGGTTGTGGGCATGAACCAAAATCATCAGGCTCAAAAACCGTAATGTTCCCAGAACCATAAGTAGCCGCCCAAATAGTACCTGGAAAAACGTCAAGATCACCTTGCGCAATGACATCAAGGGGTACAGAGCCGAAGCCATTGAGAAAACCATTGTCTTTGGCCAAAATACCCGTACCGGAAGCATTCAATTCATATCTATTGATGTTGCCGTTGAAAGATGCAGTCAACAAATCGCCCTTCATGGCATTGTTGAAATTGCTGGCGGCATATTCACATATACCATTTGTGGAAGAAGTCACTACATCAAAAATATTCACTTTTCCACTACTTTGGTTGGCACTCAAGAACTCGCCTTGATCTGGATCATTCGGAAAATTTGCCATGCCAAATGAACTATTGAAATAGCCTGATACCCCATTCAATAAAACTGAAAAATCATGTCTTGAAGCTTCAACCCATGAAGAACCATTATATGTATAACTGATTACCTCGGCTTTATCGGGAAATGCCCTAATTGGTGCTGGATGCCCAGCATAATACGTCCCGTTGGCATCATTAATAGTCCCGATATAATGAAGGGCGTCCCAAACCGTAGCACTACCTGACTCATTGAATTCATTGGTCACATAATCACCTGCCCCTGGATCATAGGTGGTTGTTGATTGATCCCCTTTAAAGGTTCCATCACTTGTTCTTATTACGGGCTGACCGCCCCAAGTCGAGTTGCCACCGTTATCAACTGAATAAATTAACCCAGCTTCGGTAACTACAACATCATATCCATTTCGCCAACCTGGCGAAAATATCTGTACGGGCCCTCCCGGTTCTGGAAATGCTTGATTACGGGTATTGTTGCCTCCAAAGGGGTCACCTATATCTATAGTTGCATTGTACATAGGATGACCCGAGGGATATGGGAACTCTGGATGTGTGTTGTCTATATCGGTCCTTGCGGGGTCATTGAGTGTTGGCAAGTCATAGACATAATCCGATCCAGTTCTAGGGTCGGTGTATATGGGCATAGATTCCAATTGTGTCAAGTTCACAATCAGTATGGCCCCCGCTAAGTACGTTTCCGCAATTCCACCAAAATTATTGCTGGGCGCCCCCTTATTAGTATTGCCGCCTTGCTGCAAAAGAATGTATGTATCTCCATTCTTTGTAAAAATGTCAAGACCATTGGTCGCATGGTTTTCTTCGCAACGCGGTAGGCCACGGACCAAATCGACGTGATCCCAACCACTGCCATTCCAGGTGAGCCTAGAAAGTACTCCTGAGTTAGTATCTAAGTTTCGGTCCAATTCACCAGTTGGATTACTATTACTAGCCCCACCTATTCGAGGGTCTGAGGAGCTTACGTATATAATAGGGTTTGCGGAAGTACCTGATACCGCTATTCCGGTGACCTGTCTTTTTTGGTTTACCGCTGGATCTATGTTGTCCAAAACCCCACTGTCATTATGGTTTTTGACCTTTATCTTAATGTCGTTAATTACCACCGTATTGGTAACCGTGTATGTGCCGCTTCCGGCCGGGGCTCCATCACGAGATACAGAATATTGATGTATGGTTCCATCTTGTTGGGCCACATAAAGTTTACCATCAGGACCAAAAGCCAAGGAGGTTGGATTTGTAAGTGATTCTCCAACAAGGTTTGAAGCATTAAAACTTTGGGCGTTCAAATTCATCTGAAATAAGCCCAGAATGGAAACAACAGCAAATACAAAGACGTACTTTGGCAAATTGGGGTAATTTTTTTTCATAATTGGGGCGTGTTAGCAATTTTTAATAATCGGAAGATAGGGGGGAATCTTTCCAATTTCAAAGATACCCCTTAGCAAAA
The DNA here is from genome assembly GCF_000963865.1 of Flagellimonas lutaonensis. Classification (NCBI taxonomy): domain Bacteria; kingdom Pseudomonadati; phylum Bacteroidota; class Flavobacteriia; order Flavobacteriales; family Flavobacteriaceae; genus Flagellimonas; species Flagellimonas lutaonensis. The sequence goes on along the minus strand of NZ_CP011071.1, from coordinate 2,689,389 downwards.
AAAATAAAGAACGACCCACTTAATATTCGTTCAACTAGAATAGTTTATCGATAAACTACGACCACAAAAGATAAAGTGAAATATGTAAGAAAAATGCACTACTGGCCTGTAGGCAATATCCTTGGTTTCAAATAATTATCCAAACAACAAGTTTTTGGACAAATACTACTGATTAATATAAAATTCCACCAACAAAGGAATTTGTTGGACAATTTAATGATCTACCCGAATTTCCACCATTTTTTTGTGGTTCGGCCATAACCGTAGCCATACTTACCACCATAGCCCAACTCTGAAATCTTCACATCGTTTACAACGAAACAAAGTCCTTTTATTTTTCCTTCTTCTTGCAGTTTGATGGGATATTCTACGGCATTTTCTTCGGTTACGTCCGCCCTTGTTACATATATCAAGTGATCTGCATATTCACTTATCAGCAAGGTATCGGTCACTACCATTAAGGGCGCCGTATCGACCAGCACATAGTCATATTTTTCGGAAGCTTCACTCAACAAAGATTTTATACGGGGACTTAACAGCAATTCTGCAGGGTTGGGGGGTATTCTTCCTGAATAAATGACATCGATGTCATTTTCATAGACCAACATGGTATTGGTAATATCGCGTATTCCTAAATTTTCATCCAATATGTACTCCGTCAACCCCGCATCCTTGCCCCTTTTGGGTCCGGATAATTTATCTATTTGTCCTCCCCTGAAAAAAGAGTAAATCTTCGGATTTCTGATATCTGCCCCGATCAGCAGAACCTTTTTGTTGGTACTGGCCAATATCATGGCCAAGTTTGATGAAATAAATGTTTTTCCTTCACCCGAAACGCTTGAGGTAATGAACACAACGTTGTTTTTCCCCTCCCCTTTTGATTGTCTGGTCTTGATCAAATAATCCAGGTTTGTCCTAATGATTCGCAATGCTTCCGCCAAAACGGAACGGTCATCTTTGGCAATTAATTTTTGCTCTTTTTTACTTAACTTGGGTATTTCACCTAAAATTGGTACGCCATTGACCATTTTTTCTAGACCATTCATATTGTGTACCTTATTGTCTATGAGGTTGTTAACATAAATCACTGAAAAGGGAATTAAAAGACCCAAAATAAAAGATGCCATATAAACGAAAGCCCTTTTAGGTGAAACGGGGAATTCAGTCGGATTATGGGCCGCATCAATGACCTTGCACTTGGGTGAAGTCGATGCCACTGCTATTTGCGCTTCCTCACGTTTCTGCAACAAATAGAGATAAAGTGACTCTGTGGTTTGTTGTTGTCTGGTAATATCGCGAAGAGCCCGCTCGTTTCTAGGTGCCGAATAAATCTTTGACTGGATAATGGCCTGTTGGCCGCTTAGGGTGTTCACCTGAAGTCCCAAATTATTGACGGTACCACTTAAACTGGCCTCCATGGTCTGCTTTAAGCTACTCAATTGTTTGTCAAGATTCTGAATGACCGGGTTCTTCTCATTAGAACTTTCCAACAAACGTTTTCTTTGTTGCACCAATTGGTTGTATTGTTCGGTGGCGTTGGCTATAGTGGGATCTGAAAGTCCGATATTGCTGGGCAATACCTCGAATCCTTCTTGCTTAGCAACAATGTCCCGCATTGATTCGGCCATTTGCAGTTCGGTCTGCGCCCTTGCCAATTCTTGACGTGTTGCCGCGCCTATATTTAGGTTGACATTTGCCTCGGATGCAATATCCGTAACCCCCTTTTGGGTCTTGAAATCTTCGGCCGTTTGATCGACCGAAGTGAGGCTTGAAGATATATCGGCAATCCGTTCATTAATGAATTCTGCCGTTCTATCGGCTATTTCTTTCTTGTCTTTTATGGCATTGGCATTATATGTCTTTATGAGTTCATCAATAATATCTTTAGCCTTCTTCTTTATAGGATCTTGTAGCGATATATACACAATATTGGAAAACTCATCAGCTGCCCCTATATTTATTTGGTCCACATAATATTGTGCCATATCGCCTACTGGAGACAATTGCACCATAAAATCTTGACCTATGTACCTTTCAAAGGTATCAAGGTTAGGGGTTACAACTATGTCACCATAGGGAGTCTTCACATTCTGCCCAAAAGAATAGCCTTTGGGAGGTGTGTCGTTTCCCTCGCCATAGCGAAATGCCGTTTTTGAGGTAGGTGTGATATAGAATGTGAAATCGGCTTTACTCAAAAGTGAATCAGCCATTATGAAGTTTATCTGAATAGGGGGGGGAGAATACAATTCGGTATCCCTGATATCTCCTAAAGCAAAGACCTGAGTGTTCAACCCCAGCTTTTTTACAACCTCAATCATGTTGGATCGCGAATTGATGATCTCTATTTCATCTTCGACTTTATTCTTCGATCCTGAAAAAATATTGAGCTCTTTGAACAAATCGATCCCGCCACTGGAACTTTCGTCTTCCAAAATCTTTATTTTGGCCTCCGCAACATAAAGAGGGGTGGTGTACTTAATATAAAGATATGCAGCCGTTATGGCGAAAACCACCGAAACGGCAAACCATTTCCAATGTTTTGTATAGGTTCGGATTAGCTCCTTTAAATCAATATCATCCCCCATTGATTATGAATTTCCTAATTAAATAATATTTGTTAATTTCTGGTTATGATCAAAACTGTAGAGGTTATCAATACAGATGCAATAGAGACCCATATGCTCGCCCTATTGTCTAATTGGGAGGAAGTAACAGCTGACTCATTGGGTTCAACATACACGACATCGTTTTGGGTTAGGTAATAAACTGGTGAGTCAAGGGCTTCCTTGGTTCGCAGATCAATCCTGTGATAAACTTTTGTTCCGTCGAAGTCACGTATGACGAGTACATTTTCGCGCTGACCCTTTATGGTAAGGTCGCCAGCCAGCCCCAAGGCTTCCAAAATGGTTATCCGCTCCCCATTTACTGGATATGTGCCCGGCCTATTGACCTCGCCCAAAACAGTAACCGTAAAATTTTGTAGACGAATATTTATGATGGGGTCTTTCAAGTATTCTGACAATTTCTCCCGTAACAACACCCGCACCTCTTCGGGTGACAATCCCGCGATTTTTATTTTGCCGATTACCGGAAAATCTATTTCGCCCTGTTGGTCTATGATATAATCAACACTTTGCGGAGCTAAGGAAGTTCCAGTCCTGGGTCCACGATATAGGTTAAAGGGTGCACTGGCTTCCTCATTCAGGGTGGAAATATGTATACTGACCACATCATCAACCTTAAATTTTGGGGTAAAACTGTTTCTGTCTACAATCGTTTCAAAATCACCCGCATTTTGAAAATAAACGACCTCCTTTTTTGAGGCACATGAGCTCAATACCAAGATTATCAATAGTATTGACAATCTTGAAAGCAATAAATTTGTTTTCATAAAAAATTAGTGTTTTGTTGCTGATAGTGCCTAGATCAAGGCTGCAATATTTTGGCTTCTTTTGTTTTTTCCAACGAATCATTGGTTGGCCGTTTGTCAAACTTACAAAGATTGGAGTTATTGGAAATGTACTCTGGCACTATTTCCTTCATAATTTTTATCGTGTTCTCATTGAAAAAGATGTTCGATACACAAAGTTCATCGATCTTTGACCTTACCCAACCATAATTTAGTTCCCGAACCTTACTGATCATAATCTTTTTATGGTAGGTCGGCATGGTATTCTCCCCGTTGGCCAAAAGCTCTTCGTACAGTTTCTCGCCTGGTCGTAATCCCGTAATTTCAATATCGATGTCTTCTGGATAACGAAGACCTGAAAGTTTGATCATGTTTTTGGCCAAATCGAATATTTTCACCGATTCCCCCATATCAAAAATGAAGATTTCTCCACCTTTTCCCATGGCACCGGCCTCAAGGACCAATTGTGAGGCCTCAGGGATGGTCATGAAATATCGGGTTATATCCTTGTGCGTGACCGTCAAGGGACCGCCTTTCTCTATTTGTTTTTTGAAAAGCGGGATTACCGAACCGTTGGAGCCAAGCACATTGCCAAAACGTGTTGTAATGAATTTTGTCATGCCTTCTTGTTGCATGCAGCTGATGTACATCTCTGCGATTCGCTTGGTGGCGCCCATGACATTGGTAGGGTTCACCGCCTTATCGGTCGAAATAAAAACGAATTTCCCTACATTATGGGCCAATGCCAGGTCAGCAATTATTTTGGTTCCCCCGACATTTATTTTTATGGCTTCATATGCGTTATACTCCATCAGAGGTACATGTTTGTAAGCGGCAGCATGAAAAATTATGTCTGGTTTGTATTCCTCAAAGAATAGGTTCATTCGGTTTTTATCCCTGATATCCGCTACAATCGAAATAAAATTGTGGAACCCGTTTTGCTTGAGCTCCTGCTGAAGATCGTACAATGGAGATTCTGCCTGGTCTATGATGATCAATGACTTGTATTCATAGGTGGCAATTTGCCGAACTATTTCACTGCCGATAGATCCTGCTCCACCGGTCACCATAATGCATTTGTCCTTTAGCTCTTCAACGACCTTAGATCTTTTGATGTTAATGGGTGCCCGGTTCAACAAGTCTTCTATCTGAACATTTTTTATCTGGGAAACCTTGAACTCTCCATTGATCCAATCCTGTACCGGGGGAACAATTTTGACATCTACGGAAAAGTCGACCAAGCTCTCTACCAACAAACGGAGCCTGTGATTGTCTATAATATGGATGGCAACGATAATCTCGCTTATGTTGTTGCTTGCAAGAAAATATTCGTTCAAAATTTCTCTTCCATAGACCCTAACCCCATTTATGGTCTTTCCGACCTTCTTTTTATCGTCATCTATGTAACCTATTACCTTTACGTTGGTGGCCGTATGGCTTTCCAAGGCGTTGTACGTTATGATTCCCGACTCCCCGGCCCCATAGATCAAAACATTTTTGGTCGCTTTGATTTTTTTAGTCATGCTTTCAAACAGCGTCTTAAAAAGATATCGGGCAGCAGTCAATGCAATAAAGCTTATCAAGCTGTGGATAATAATAATGGAAAGAGGTATCGTAAAATCATCCACCACTTCAAATTGCCTATTGAAAATAACCAAGAATATTGTTAATATACTGGCAAGACAAATAGCATTGAATATGTTGTATACGTCTTTGATCCCTGTGTGCCTTACAAAACCTTTATAAGATTTGGCCACCAAAAACGCTAGGGTAGAAATGACCATTACTGCGGGTAGCTGCACCAGCAGTTTCTCAACATCAAAATTAAAGGTCATATTGAACCTTATGATGTACGAGAGCACAAAAGACACACCAATGATAAGCACATCGATTATCAAAACCAGCCATCCTGGGGCATATCTATCCGCATGTCGAAGTATGTAGTTTTTAATCATTGGTCAAGTACTTTCTTTATTACGGAAATTGTTCTTTCCAAATCTTCTTCCAAAAGGTTTGATCCACTTGGCAAACATAGCCCCCTGTTGAATAAATCTTCAGCTGTGCCATCTGTAAAGGATGGTGAATTTTCAAAAACCGGCTGTAAGTGCATGGGCTTCCACAACGGCCTCGATTCAATGTCTTCTTTGGCCAATGCCAAACGCAGTTGTTCCCTCGTTTCATAAGCATCGGTCAATATACAGGTCAACCATCGATTACTGAAAAATCCAGCAGGCTCATCCAAAAAAGAAATCTGATCAAAACCAGCCAATCTTTCCTTGTAAAAATTATAATTGGCCCTTCTCGCCATTACCCGGTCATCGATGACCTCCATTTGGCCCCTACCTATTCCTGCCAACACATTGCTCATACGATAGTTGTAGCCAACTGCCGAGTGCTGGTAATGGGGTGCATTATCCCGTGCTTGGGTAGCTAAAAAAACAGCTTTTTCTTTAATCTCGGGGTCTTTTGAAAGCAGGGCACCACCTCCTGAAGTGGTGATGATCTTGTTGCCATTGAAAGAGAGAATACCGATATCCCCAAACTGCCCACATTTTTTTTCGTGGTAAGTACTGCCCAGTGCTTCCGCGCTATCTTCAATTACGGGAATGGCGTACTTTTGTGAAATCTCGGCTATCTCAGCTATTTGATAAGGCATCCCGTACAAGTGAACGGCTACAATGGCCCTGGGTTTTTTTCCTTTTGAAATTCCATTCAATATGGCACGTTCCACAAGTTCAGGCGAAAGGTTCCAGGTCTTCCGCTCACTGTCAATAAAAACCGGTGTCGCGCCCAAATAGGTAATGGGATTGGCGGAGGCTGAAAAAGTCATGCTCTGACAGATTACCTCATCACCATGTGAAACACCTAAAATTTGAAGGGCCAGATGAATGGCCGCGGTACCTGCGCTCAGGGCCGCCACGTGCACATCACCGCCCACATATTCTTCCAATGATTTTTCGAAAAAGGTGACGTTGGGTCCAAGGGGTGCTATCCAATTTGTATCGAATGCTTCTTTAACATAACGCTCTTCGGTACCTCCCATATGGGGAGAAGATAGCCATATTCGGGTTTTCGTGATCAAAATTTGGGGTCTTTAGTACTATTCATGGTCAAAAATAACTATCGGGGTGGCTCATAAGCCCAATAATCGTTAAACCCTTAAAAATATCGATTAAATGAACGTAAACCCCAAACAACTTTACTAGATTTATTTTTAATGTGTAGAATGCCTGCTATAGTGTATATTTTGTCTAAAACTACAATGTTAAGCTTCAATATTTTTTAATCTTTGCAGCCATAAAACCATACTAAATGAAAAAAATAAGTAAGATTTGTTGTATCGGCGCAGGTTATGTTGGTGGGCCGACCATGTCTGTCATAGCCCTTAAATGTCCCGAAATTCAGGTAACAGTGGTAGATTTGAACGAGAAGCGTATAGCGCAATGGAATGATGACAATCTAGACAACCTGCCCATCTATGAGCCTGGCCTTAAAGAAATCGTCGCCGAAACAAGGGGCAAAAACTTATTTTTTTCATCGGATGTGGATAAGGGCATTGATGAGGCCGAGATGATCTTTATTTCGGTTAATACCCCAACCAAGACATATGGAAAAGGAAAGGGGCAGGCGGCAGACCTTAAGAACATCGAGCTTTGTGCCCGTAATATTGCCAAGGTGGCCAAAGAAGATAAAATCGTGGTCGAAAAATCTACCTTGCCCGTTCGCACCGCAGAAACCCTTAAAAGCATCTTGGACAATACCGGAAAAGGAGTCAAATTTGAAATTTTGTCAAACCCCGAATTTCTGGCAGAAGGCACGGCTATCGATGATTTGCTTAATGCCGATAGGGTTCTGATCGGTGGTGACGAAACTCCCTCAGGGCAAGCTGCAAAAGACTCACTTAGTTGGGTATATGAACACTGGTTGCCCAAAGAGCGTATTCTGCAAACAAATGTTTGGTCATCAGAACTCTCTAAACTTGTGGCCAATGCCTTTTTAGCACAACGAGTGTCTTCCATAAATTCAATCTCTGCGCTCTGTGAAAAGACCGATGCAAATGTGGCTGAAGTGGCCAGGGCCATTGGCTTTGACAGTAGAATCGGCTCCAAATTTTTAAATTCATCGGTTGGTTTTGGCGGCTCTTGTTTTCAAAAAGACATTCTGAATCTTGTCTACATCGCCAAAAGTTTTGGGCTGCAAGAAGTGGCCGAATACTGGGAGCAGGTCATCATTATGAACGACTACCAAAAGAGACGATTTGCTGAAAATATCGTTTCTACCCTTTACAACACGGTGTCGGGCAAAAAAATAGTTTTCTACGGATGGGCCTTCAAAAAAGACACCAACGATACCCGCGAGTCAGCGGCCATTTATGTGGCAGATGCACTACTGGAGGAAAAAGCACAGATTGTTGTCTATGACCCAAAAGTATCTGAAGAAACGATCTATGCCGATTTAGATTACCTTGGCACCCGTGACCCCAAAGAGAATAGGGAATTATTACAGGTTACCAAGGCCCCTATTGAGGCAACCAAGGATGCCCATGCCATTGCCATTTTGACCGAATGGGATGAGTTTAAAACATATGACTGGAAAAAAATCTATGCCAATATGCTGAAACCGGCCTTTGTTTTTGACGGTAGGCGCCTTCTCGACAAAGATGCCATGGCATCCATCGGGTTCAAGTTTTACAAAATAGGCGAATCGTAAGTACCCGTATCTTAAAGCAAAAACTGATAAAATTTCACTAATTTTCACGCCCATCCTGTTTTAGACAATCGGTAAATGAAAATATTGGTTACCGGCGCAGCCGGTTTTATAGGCTATCATGTAAGCATGTTATTGTTGGCCAATGGCCACACAGTTGTCGGACTCGACAGTATCAACGACTACTACGACCCACAACTAAAATATGGTCGCTTGAACCAGTTGGGCATTTCTGCAAATGAAACACTGGCCTTTGGCAAAAATTTGGTCAGTTCCCATTTCGGCGCGCAGTTCGCATTTATCCGATTACAGTTGGAAGATTTGGACGGTCTTTCGACCGTGTTTGGTGAAGAAAAGTTCGATGTGGTCTGTAATCTTGCCGCCCAGGTAGGGGTTCGTTACAGCCTTAAAAATCCCAGAGCCTACATAGACAGTAATATTGTCGGGTTTTTAAACATATTGGAGTGCTGCAAGACCCATGGCATCAAACATCTGGTATATGCCAGCAGTTCAAGTGTGTACGGATTGAACGATAGAATTCCCTTTTCGGTGCACGACAAGGTCGATCGCCCGATCAGTATCTATGCTGCCAGTAAAAAAAGTAACGAACTCATGGCCCACACCTATAGCCATTTGTACGGATTGCCAACCACCGGTCTTCGATTTTTCACCGTTTATGGCCCTTGGGGACGACCCGACATGGCCATGTTTCTCTTCACCGATGCCATAGCCAAAGGCAAACCGCTGAAAGTATTCAATTATGGTAAGATGAAACGCGACTTTACCTATGTATCAGATATTGCAGAAGGAGTGGTCGAGGTAATGACCAAAAATTTAGATGAACGCAAAAAGGCCTTACAGCAGTACAAAATTTATAACATTGGCAATACCCATTCAGTAAGTCTATTGGACTTTATCAAGGAAATTGAAAAGAACTTGGGCAAAAAGGCCAAAATGGAACTGCTGCCCCTTCAGCCTGGGGATGTTGAGAATACATGGGCCAATGTCGATGACTTGGTAAATGATTATGGTTACCGCCCTTCTACCCCTATCAAAGTGGGCGTGAAAAACTTTGTGGATTGGTACCAACACTATTTCAATCAGGGTTGACAAAAATGGCACACATTACCATATTCTGGCAAACCACTAATAAAATGGACTTCTTCCAGACTTTTTTCAGCACCCAGTCATATGAACGATAAGCGTAGAATCGGCTTTTTGATGGGCAAGGTCGATGGTACCGGTGGCATCGCCAGGGTGTCATCAATCTTGAGCGATGCACTAGTGCACACAGGTCAGTACGAAATACATGTGTTCAGTTTTCATCCGAGCCTGTTAAGTAGTGGTTTTCACTGGAATGACAGTATTGTGGTGCATGATCTTCTTGATGTCCCCAAAAACATGTTTCGTGGGTTGCCCAAGGCCCTAAAGCGGTTAAGGTCAAATGTTGCACAGTATGAAATTGAGGTGCTTGTAATCTGTGGCTTTAACGTGGGATTGTTAGGTGTGGCCGCGACACGTTTCAAAAAGACAAAAGTGCTCTATTGGTCGCATTCAAGTTTTAAAGGGTATAAAGTCCCCTTTAAAAACTTCAACGAGCAAATGGCAAGTTATTTTGCCGATGCAGTGGTGACCCTGACCAAGGCCGACAAAGTCACTTATCGCAAAAGAACACGGGCCAAAAAGATTGTACAGATATATAATCCCGTAGATGAAAGAATTTTAAGGGGCAATAAAACGTACAATATGGATTCAAAAAAGGTAATCAGTGTGGGCCGGCTTGACGAATCCAAAAATTTTCATTCATACACCCTTGATGTGGCAAAAAAGGTATTCGATAGGCTTCCAGGCCATGAATGGCACATATACGGTTCAGGGGATTATAAAGACTACATCCTCGAAGAAATATCAGAACAGAAACTCGAAGGAAAAGTTGTGCTCAAGGGGCATGCAGATGACATTTATACACTTTATCCACAATATGCCTTGCTTGTAATGACATCCTCTTTTGAGGGGTTTCCCATGGTGTTGTTGGAGGGCATGGCAAATCAGTTGCCCATGGTCAGCTTTGATGTTCCCACGGGGCCAAATGAAATTATAAGAAACAATGAGAATGGTTATTTAATACCCGCTTTCGATTGTGATCAAATGGCAGAGAAAATTGTAACACTCCTCATAGACCATGAAAAAAGATATTTGTTTTCAAAAGCGAATTCAAAATTACCCGATGAATTTTCTGTTGGACAAATAATAAAAAAGTGGACAAGCCTATTTGATGAATTGCAGAGATAACAAATTCTGCAACAAAAATTTCAAGGCCATACTGACTAATTTTGATTAATTTTCATTTACCCAATCCCAACATATTTAATCTGAATAGAATGGCTAACCGATACATCGAATGAATTTATTTTTGTTTCCCCACGAAATTTCAAAGTACAATGGTTACGGGATAGTGGTCGGTGAAGATTACAATCGACTCTCCGTTTCTAAAGATGACACCATTGTTTGGTACACTTATAATACCGACAACAAATTAAAAGGAAACCATCTTTTCATAGATAGAGGACGTATCTCAATTTTTTACAGATTTATAAAAGTGTTGCAGAATAGGCCGAGTACGGAAATTTCAAAAAAGATGCTGGCTGAACTTCCTTTGGTAGATGATTACACCACTATTTTTTGTGGAGATACCATTTTTTACCGAACGGTAAGGAGAAAATATCCAGAAAAGCATTTGCTGGTTCGGTTCCACAATTGTTTCTATCGTATTGACACAAGAAGAAATGAACAGAACATCGGGCTCGACAGAAAATTTTCAAAGCAGTTGAAAATATTTACGCGACTTGAAAAAGAAATTTTCGCCGACACCAATACCACCCCAATTTTTTTGAGCACTGAAGACCAGTCTTTTTTCAGAGCGCAAACCGGGCGTACCAATAGTATGCTATGGGGTGTTGGGGTGAACAAGCAAGAAATGGTCAAAGAAAGCTTCTGGCCCATTACCCGACTGGTCTATTTTGGAGGTGTAGAATCCCATAAAAAGAAATCGCTTGGCCAGTTTATCTCATATATTTGGCCACAACTTCGAGAGGTGTTTCCCAATCTAAATTTCCATCTATTCGGTTATGGGTCACATGTCTATCATGATAAAAAAAACAAAATATGGGGACACGGATTTTATGATGGCGATGGATGGCCCTACCTTAAAAATGGACTTTATATCAATCCTGATGTCATTGGTGGTGGAGTTAAAATAAAAATCAAGACCTACCTAGAGAACAATATCAGGTTCATCACCACGCCCTATGGTTTTGAGGGATACGACCCAAAATTTATTGATTGTGAAATTGCCTTTTGTGCACCTCTTGACCATTGGCACGAAGAAATCGCGAAAATAATAAAGGAAAGTCAGAAAAAATAGACCTGCCGAAATGTCTTCATTTGTGCAATCTCAACTAGCAAAAAGACAATCTTCCAAAAAAATATTTTTAAGTAATACGAAAGTTGTTAAAAAAAATGACCGTTCATCGAAGATGTTCTTAATTAGTTGTTAAAATCGGTAATTCAACGATCCAAACCTGCCTTTAGTCGCGTATTAACCTCGAATGAAAAAATTTTTGGGCAGAAATTAGAAAATAATGCATTTCATCGAAAAAACTAAGCTTTTGGTCGATGATAAAAATTTATAGTCTAATTTTACATTCCCAAATGGCACCAAGAACTTAAATTTAACTTACTTAGTATGAATTTCATCCCCACAAAATTCATTGGCTTGATTCTTTTTGTTTTTTTCTTAATTTTTAACCTCTCTTGCACTAAAGATTCCGATCTTTTTAAGGAAGCTGTTTCTGAAGATATTGAAAAGAATATCGGTGACTCGAGCAGCAGCGAAGGAAATGATGGCCTCACCCTTTTAACCAAGACCTTCGTTCCTGTGCAAGATGCTTATGTGCAAGATGGCCAAGGCTATGATGTTGATATCATACGTATCGAAAATGGCCGTCGTAAAAGTTACCTGACCTTTGATTTGAGTGAGGTCAATGGTCCTATTGAAGATGCCAAATTAGTATTAACTGTGTCGCAAGATGCAGGCTATGGAACTTTCGAAGCTTATGAAGGTAGTGATACGGATTGGACAGAAGAAACTCTAAATCAATCTAATGCTCCACAAGAAAACTTGCTGTTAGGCTCTACTATAGTTTATGATGGAGAAAGTTATTTTCAGATTGACCTGAATGCCAATGATTTGATTGGCGACCTTACTAATATCGTTCTGATACAACGAGATGGTAATGATATTGCGGTTGCCTCGAGGGAAAATGTAGCTGATGTTGTACCAAAATTGACACTGACCTATTTGGGCACCCCAGAAAATGGTGACCAAAATGCTGAAGAGAACACTGACAATAATGATAATAGCGGTTCTGATGATTCGAACAACAATGACGGGGGTTCTTCAGGAGATGACTCGAACAATAATGACGGAGGTTCAGGGGACGATTCGAATACAGGTGGCAATTCCGATAGAACAGGTGACACAAATTACTTTGTAAGAGTTGACGGTGACAATTCGAACGATGGGCTAACCGAAGCTACTGCATTTAGAACTATTCAAAGAGCCGTTGACCATGCGGAACCTGGCGATATAGTTTGGGTTAAAGCCGGTAATTATGGTGGTGCAACTGTTTTTTCTAGAAGAAATGGCACCGCTTCAAAACCCATTCGAATTATTGGTTATCAAAATGCCCCTAACGATATTGTATCTGATGTTTTTTCCACATATACTAGAGAAGACTTCAATTCGGATGGGGAAGTGCTACCAAACAATATTATGCCTTTGATACAAACCGATAGAGGATCTGACAATGATCCTGATCCCGGCGATAATGCCTTTACAATCAATCACGATTATATTTGGATTGAAAATTTCATGGGGCAATATAATGATATGACTGTAAGAGCTAGTGGCACCAAAGGCCTTACTTTAATAAATATTGTCAGTAACGAAACTGGAAATTGGGATCCCACCAACCCACAATGGAATGATCCTGTTACATATGCTGAGTCGACAGGAGGAAATCTGAGTGGACACGGTCTTAGGCTATCAAATTGCGACGAAATGCTTGTGAAGAACTGTATTGTGTTTAACGCAGGCCATGTTGGTATTGATTTGATTTCTTCAGACAACAATACGCTTGAGAATAATACTGTTGTAGTTACCAAAGATGGAAATCCCACAGACTATCATCAAACCCTTTGGAGCTCTGACAATAATGTTGTCCGCAATTTTGTTAGCATTAGAAAAACTGGTGTATCGCATCAAAGTAGGGCTTATGCAATAAAATGTGATTCAAATAATAACTTAATTGAAGGGGGCTATGCTGAAAACCTTCGATTTCAATGCTACTTTAATTCCGACGATAATGTTTTTAAAGATATTACTTTGATAAGTACTACTGGGCAAATCAATGAGGGCGGAGTGCAAATATTTGGAGATTCCAATCGAAATGCGTTTATCAATTTTAAAATGTATAACTCTGGGGGAATCATGTTCTTGGGTTCCAACTATTCTGAATGCGAAAGTCGGGTTTCATTTGCCCCGACAGCTGGCAGCAACAATTTATTTATAAATCCTGTCATTAAAAACATTCACCCATGGCATGGAGGTTTCATTGAGTTCATGTTTTTGGGTCCTGACGGAGATGATGCCGGCACTAATTATGTAATTGGAGGAACTTTTGATGGGGCACCTTATTTGTTCAAACAAGATCGTCCGGTTGAAAATATCATCTTGATAAATACCAGTATAAATAATGTAACCGATGGATTTAAGACTAGTAGGGATAATAATACCAGTTATTCTTTCAATGCAACCTATGACCATGTGAACTTTCACAATGTTGCTTTCTCAATCCCCTCAGGCACAAATGTTACTACTTTAAATCCAGGGTTCAATAATCCAATGACGGATGATTATACCTTATCTTCAAACAGTCAATTAATTGGCATTGGAGTTAATGCATCATCCATCTCAAATCTTTCAGCAATTGACCACAATAATAATCCAAGACCGTCATCAAGTGGTTGGTCAATTGGAGCATTTGAAAACTAGTCTTGAGGGATGGTTATAATTCTAAAATCTTAAAAATAAGAGACCAGTCGGCTATGGCGAGTTGCGTGATAAGCGTAGCTTGCCTAAGCAAGAGGTCGCCATTACACGCACATTCGGCATAGCCCAAGATGTCGATGGTGCCGACAACCAATCTTTCCGTTCGAGGTTTTGTATGTAAAGTTAGCGAATTTTATATACGGATGTGCAGTCGCACTATCTGGCCTAAGGTTGGTGATAGTAAAAAAGGGAGGGTAGTACGATACTGCCCGTTTTTTATGGGCCGGAGGCATCATCGACCATCACAAGGCTATAACCAATCTAAAGAGGTCAATATTTTTATGGGTACTCATGTCCCGAAAAAAGGACTATCTCATAAAGTGTGTAAATAGAAAATTAGCGGGGGCATGCCCCCGCTAATTTTTTGTCTAATTTTAAATATTTGCACATCATGAAGAAAGAAGAATTGTTCAACGACGATTTACTGAAACAGTTCAAGACCGGGGACGAGCTCAACGGTTTTCTGAAGGAACTCCAAAAACGCGGCATCGAGAAGATGCTCGAGGGCGAGCTCGACGGCCACCTGGACTATGAAAGGCACCAGCGTTCGTCCAATGCCAACAAGCGCAACGGGCATTCCAAGAAGAAGGTAAGGACTTCCTTCGGGGAATCTGAGATAGCCGTTCCCAGGGACCGTGACGCGTCGTTCAACCCGATGATAGTCCCCAAACGGGGCAATATGGTCGATGGGCTGGAGAACATCATCGTGTCCCTGTATGCCAAGGGGATGTCGGTGAGCGATATCGAAGAGCAGATACGGGAGGCCTACGGGTTCGATGTCTCCACCTCCACCATATCGCGTATCACCGAAAAGGTGGCCGCCGATATCACGGCATGGCAGAACCGTCCCCTGGAACCGGTCTATCTGATCGTATGGATGGACGGCATCGTCTTCAAGGTCAGGGAATCCTCCAAGGTCGTCAACAAGACCGTGTACGTGGCCGTAGGCTTGCGAAGTGACGGGAAAAAGGAGGTACTCGGCCTGTGGCTGGGCAAGAACGAGTCCGCCGCTTTCTGGATGTCCGTCCTTACCGACATGAAGGCCCGTGGCACCGAGGACATCCTGATCACGGCCACCGACAACCTGAACGGCTTTACCGATACCACCAAGAACGTCTTCCCCGAATCCAAGACCCAGATATGCGTGGTGCACCAGATCCGCAACGCATGCCGCTACGTGGTCTGGAAGGACAAAAAGGCCTTTACCTCGGATATGAAAGGCATCTACAACGCCCCCAACGAGAAGGCCGCCAAGGCCGCCCTGGAGGACTTCGCGCAGAAATGGGAGGGCAAGTACTCCTATGCCATAAGGAGCTGGAGGGACAACTGGGACGAACTGACCGTGTTCTACGAGTTCCCTGTGGAGATACGCAAGATTATCTATACCACCAACCTTATCGAGAACCTGAACGGGAAGATACGCAAGTACACCAAGAACAAGCTGTCCTTCCCGACCGACGACGCCGTGATGAAATCCGTATATTTGGCCGTAAGGGAGGCCACCAAAAAATGGTCTATGCCCATCAGGAACTGGGGCATAATCCTGAACCAGTTCCTTACGATCTATGAAAAAAGGGTCAGACTTTAAATAAAGTCAAACCCCTGCTAATTTAAACTTACACACTTATTGGGATAGTGTCCGAAAAAAATAGACTGGATATTTAGAATATCAAACTTTTCTTGAGTTCAACGACTTTTTTTAAATGATATCGAATTAGTACCATTCGACTGGTTTTTTAACTTACTTTGCCAATATTAACTGACATTGAAAAGTTTGGAAAAAGTCAATAGAGAATCGTTTCTTCACCCTCTCGGAGTATTTCTTACCCTATTCATAATCTTTAGTACTTCTTTGGGTTCATATTTGGGCGTACAAAATTTGATTGTATCTGGGCTTCTTCCACTTCTGTTCTTTGTATCTATATTACTTTTCCACAAAGAGTTGTCGCAAAAAAACACACAGGAAATAATTGTTTTATCACTCCTTGTAGTGCTATCACTTGCAACCATCTACATGCCAGGAATCTCTGTGGATGCCTTCTTGACCGATTTCAGAAAACTCGTTGCGTCATTGATGGCAGCTTTCGTAGGTTTAATTTTCGGGCTTCGAAAGAACAATGAAAATTTTGTGTACATAGGCTTTTTGGTCTCTATAATTGTTTTGATTTTGATTGCCTACAGTAGGGGCAATTTTGCATTATTGGGATTTTCATCGATGAAAGTACAAAGAGATCGTTTTTTCTTCAATGCCAACTATTACTCATATATAAGTTATTTTGCCAATATTTCCATTCTATACCTACATTTAAGATACAAAAATAAATTAACCTTCATTCTGACTTTGGTACTGCCCTTCCTTTTTTTGGCACTTGCCTTTATCACGCAATCAAGATCTGGGCTATTGTTTGTATTGTTGGTAAATACCTTTTTTTGGCTCTTTATAAACAAGAGCACCAATGCTCAGAACAGTCTTTTTAAAATTGTTAGGTTTATTGGGGTTTTGGCCGTCGGTATCTTTCTGGCTATTCAACTTAACAATGTTTATCAAAAATCGAACATTGCTCAACGCTTTTCGAGCTCTGGTGATGACTCAAGAGCTTATTTGGCACGACAAGGTATCGAACTCTTTATTGAACACCCTCTCTTAGGTATAGGTCTAGGACAATTTCCAATGTTCAACCGTTCGAAACAATTTACTCACAACTCATATGCAGAGGCACTTTCAGAACATGGCATCATTGGGGGTATCATATTGTTAGTACTATTTTTTTTTCCTTTTTTCAAAGGGTATTCCCTGTTGAGAAAATTTCCAAAGAACCCGTTTCTGAAACTACATTTATTGTTTTTTATCACGTTTTTGCTTTATAACAACTTCTTTGTTTTCTATAAGGTGCCGTACGCCATGTTGTATTTTTTCATGTTCATCGGTTTACAATACCGCTTAGCATTACTGTTATCAAAACCGAGTAAAGCTAACGCTGCCAAATGAGTTTGCGGCAAAAAGCAATATCAGGATTTAGTTGGACCACCTTCGAAGGCATCTTCAGTCAAGGTGTCCTTTTTCTTGTGGGCATTATACTGGCCAATCTCTTGGACCCAAAAGATTTTGGACTTATAGGAATAATCACTGCGTTCATGTCGATTTCGAACATCATTATTGAAGGTGGGTTCAGTAATGCCCTACTTCGAAAAATAGATGTCGACCATTTTGATTACAATACCATCTTTTATACTAATATTTGCATCGCTGTATTTCTCTATGGCATTCTATTTATTACAGCTCCATCGGTTGGTATTTATTTTGATGAGCCTCAATTGATTGCCCTTTTACGTGTGGGAGGATTAATCATGGTAATCAATGCCTTGTCAATTATACAACAGACCCTACTTTCAAGATTATTGGATTTTAAAACAAAGGGTGTTATCTCTGTAATTTCTACTGTTTTGAGCGGTTTTATTGCAGTGCTTATGGCCTTCAATGAATTTGGTGTATGGAGTCTTATGGCTCTTTCTTTATTGAGACCTGCCTTAACCTGTATCATTTTGTGGATTAAAAGCAATTGGAAACCGAGTCTTTTGTTTTCACTAACTAGTTTTAAGGAATTATTTGGTTTTGGATCTAAGCTATTATTGGCCAACCTTTTAAATGCAATTTATCGCAATATTTACTATCTTTTAATAGGTAAGTTCTTTTCAACTTCTTCTCTTGGTTTCTATTCGCGTGCTGATCAATTTCAGGCTCCATTTTCAAATAATATCACAAGAGCTGTATCTCGCATAAGTTACCCTATTCTTTCTCGAGCTCAGGAAAACCCAGACCAAATGAAAGCCATGTTTGTAAAGTTCTTTAAGTTTGCAACCTTGATTAATATGACCATTTTAACCTTTATTGCTGGGGCTGCTGAATCAATAGTATTAGTTTTGATTGGGGAGAAATGGGAAACTTCTATATACTATTTACAGTTACTGTGCATTCCTGGTATGCTTTATCCTCTTCAAGTATTGAATATTGAATTGAACTCCGTCCTTGGCTATTCTGACAGATACTTAAAAATGGAAGTGATAAAGAAGGTCATATTGATACCGCTGGTTATTGTGACTGTATTTTTCTCAATCGAGGTTATGCTTTATGGTCTGATTTCATTTGCCTTTGTCGAATACTTTATTAATAGTCAATATTCAAAACGATTAATCGATTATTCAAGCATTGATCAGTTGAAGAGCATATTTCCTATTATTCTGGTGTGTTTATCAATGTTTTTGGGTATGAGGAGTGTGGAATTTTTACATTTGGACTTTCTAAATCAAGGATTGGTTCAACTTTTGGTCGGTACGGTAATAATGGTGGGCATCCACGAATATCTAAAGATAGACACATACCTGGAAATCAAGGGTCAATTATCCAAGGTCTTGAAGTTAGGCAATAAACCTAATTAATGAATGCTTCTGTGTCACGATTCTAATTTCAAGCATTGTATTTTGGAGCTTTTTATCCATTGGTAATACATTATATAAATATAGGTAACTACTTCAATTAAATGTTACATGAACAAGACAGTCAACATCGCATTCTTATTGGGCAGGGTGTCAGAAAGAGGTGGAATTTCAAGGGTTACCTCCATCATCGCCTCAGGTCTTATAAAGAAAGAAAATTTAATCGTACACATAATAAGTTATCAAAAAAGGGAAGATAATGGTTATGAGTGGCCAGAAGATTTAATTTTCCACAACCTAATTGACAAGAGATGGCCTATGAAATGGGGCATGTGGCCCGCAATTCCAAAACTTAGAAAAATTATAACTGCAAACAAAATCGATATACTAATTTGTTCAGGACATATTGTAGGGCCTTTGGGTGTTTTCGGGGCTCTAATGAAAAGAACTAAATTGGTCTATTGGTCACATTCAAGTTTTTTAGCCACCACGAGTAATAAATATCGTGTTTTCAATGAAAAGTTTACAGCTCTATTTTCTGACAAGCTAATTAGTCTAACAAAAACTGATTTGATAAATTATAGGAAATTCACCAAGGCGAAAGAGGTTGGCCAAATTTATAACCCTGTGGATGAGAAACTTTTCAAAAATGAAAAGTCTTACAGCCTAAATTCCAAAAAGATTATCAGTGCCGGAAGATTGACAGAACAAAAAAACTTTACGGTTGCAGTGGATATTGCCGAATTGGTCCTAGGCAAGCATCAAGATTGGGAATGGCACATATATGGGTCAGGTACTTTGGAAGCTGAAATACAGAAAAAAATTACTGAGAAAAAATTGAATGACCGAATGATATTGAAGGGGCAATCGAATAGATTGTATGAACTGTACAGCGAATATTCAATTCTTGTGATGACCTCAAAATACGAAGGCTTCCCCATGACCTTAATAGAAGGTATGGCAAAGAAGCTACCGCTTGTAAGTTTTGATATACCTACAGGGCCAAGAGAAATAGTCTTTGACGGTAAAAACGGATATTTGATTAAGCCCTTTGATGTAGTCTCTATGGCTGAAAAGATAAATCATCTGATTGAATCTGAAAATACAAGAAAACGGTTTTCCCAGGCCAACATCGATTTAATTGACAATTTCAAACTGGAACATATAATTTCGAAGTGGATTAGAACATTTGAAGAGTTAATGGTTTAAAAAACAAAATAATCATCTTAATACATGATTGAAAATTTATACCAATAGATCTTCATGCATTAGCAGTCAATATGGAACATGATAAAATCAAAAATCTAATCATTTTTGGAACACGGCCAGAGGCCATTAAAATGGCTCCCTTGGTCAAGGCATTTCAAAACAGTAAAGAATTTGAGACCAAAGTCTGTGTTACGGCCCAACACCGTGAAATGTTGGACCAAGTGCTGGACTTTTTTGAAATTTCGCCCGATTTTGATCTGAACTTGATGCGTCCGGGTCAAAATCTTTATAATCTAACAGCACTCATTATAACCTCACTTAAAGAGGTGCTTGAAAATTTTAATCCAGATTTTGTTTACGTTCATGGTGACACCACCACTACCATGGCCGCCAGTATCGCTGCCTTTTACTCAGGTGCCAAAGTATGCCACGTAGAGGCCGGCTTACGTACCTTCAATAAATATGCTCCATTTCCTGAAGAAATAAACAGAACAATTACAGGTCATGTGGCAGATTACCATTTTGCCCCTACCCAGACTTCCTTTGACAATCTTATAAATGAAGGCATTCAAGAAAAATCGGTGACCATAACAGGTAACACAGTAATTGATGCGCTCTTTGAAAGTGTCAAGCGTGTTGAAAAATTGCAGAGCAAATCCCTGAAAACATTGAAAGAGCTGATTGACTTGACGAAACGGACAATCTTGGTCACAGGACACCGAAGGGAAAATCATGGGCAAGGGTTTATCAATATCTGTGAAGCACTCAAAGAGATTGCGGAAGCTTATGACGATGTGGAAATAGTATATCCCGTACATTTAAACCCAAAAGTTCAAAAGCCGGTCTATGACCTATTGGGCAACTTACCGAACGTCAAATTAATAGACCCTTTGGCCTACCCAGAATTTGTATGGCTGATGAACCAATGCTATATGGTAATTACCGATAGCGGTGGTGTACAAGAAGAGGCGCCGAGCTTGGGCAAACCCGTGCTGGTAATGCGTGAGACCACCGAGCGACCTGAAGCCGTTGAAGCGGGCACCGTTATTCTGGTGGGCACTGATAAAGAAAAAATTGTAAATGAAACCCGATATTTGCTTGGCGATTCGCTTCGCTACGAAAAGATGAGCAAGCTACACAACCCATATGGTGATGGCAGAGCTTGCCAACGTATAGTACAATTCATGGAAAACTTAATCAAATAAATGGATAACAAAGTAATTATCATGGGCTTGGGCTACATAGGCCTGCCCACAGCTGCATTGATTGCCCAAAAAGGAACCAAGGTACATGGCGTTGACATCAACCCAAAAGTGGTAGAGACCATCAATCGTGGTGAAATACACATTGTTGAACCCGAATTGGGGGATATCGTAAAAGAAGCAGTAGAAAAAGGTAGATTGGTAGCTGACACAAAACCTGTTGTGGGAAACACCTATCTCGTTGTGGTGCCCACGCCATTCAAAGGAAAAAATGAACCCGATATATCCTTTGTTGATGCGGCCACAAATGCAATATTACCATTGCTCAAAGAAAATGATTTATATATTATCGAATCTACATCCCCAATAGGAACTACTGAAAAAATGCGGGATTTGATTTACACAAAAAGACCCGAACTACTAGACAAGCTGCATATTGCCTATTGCCCAGAACGGGTGCTGCCCGGCAATGTGATGTATGAATTGGTACATAACGACCGAGTAATTGGGGGCATTGATGAAAAGTCAACTGAAAAAGCAGTTGCCTTCTATTCAAAATATGTTGATGGCACTTTACATAAGACCAATGCGCGGACTGCCGAAATGTGTAAGTTGGTCGAAAACTCTTCTAGAGATGTTCAGATAGCTTTTGCCAATGAACTCTCGCTGATTTGCGACAAGGCGGACATCAATGTATGGGAACTCATTGAACTGGCCAATAAACATCCAAGAGTGAACATTTTGCAGCCGGGGAGTGGTGTAGGTGGACATTGTATTGCCGTAGATCCCTACTTCATAGTATCTGATTATCCAATGGAATCCAAAATAATCGGTACGGCAAGAGAAATCAACAATTATAAATCGTTTTGGTGTGCCGAAAAGGTGCAGACCGCCAAATTGCAATTCGAACTGGAACACGGCAGAAAGGCCAAGATAGCCCTGATGGGCTTGGCATTTAAACCCGATATTGATGACCTACGCGAATCGCCGGCCAAATATATCGCACAAAAGGTGTTACAGAATACCAACAATGAAGAATATTACGTTGTTGAACCCAATATTGATGAGCATAAGGTTTATAAGCTTTCCAACTATAAAGAGGCATATGAAAAGGCAGATATCGTGGTGTTTCTAGTGGCTCACAAAGAATTCAAAACTTTGAATTTCGATACTTCAAAGATAATTTTGGATTTTGCCGGGGTTTTTAAATAATAGTTGAAATGAAAAAGGTTCTCATAGTTTACAATAAGATATTTCCATATAGGGTGCCTATTTTCAATCTTTTGGCAAAAGAATTTGATTTGACCGTGACATATTCTTTAGGCAATTCATACAATGGGCGCATGGATTTCAATTTAATGAAATTACCTGTTAAGAAATATAATAGGTTTGTTGTCCATAAGGGGTCTTTATATAAACTTGCACAGAATTTTGATGTGGTAATTGGCTATGGCGATATCTCATGGCTTAGTATTATGAAACTGATGTTCAAATCAAATAGAAAATATAAAGTCATTTTATGGGGAATTGGTTTGAGAGCTAGCTACAAGACCCGCTATGGCGATAGAACAATCTGGGATCACGTAAGATATTACCTTATGGGCAAGTCGGATGCAATCTTATTTTATTCTAAAGAGCCAATCCCACTATATCTAGAACAAGGATTCACGAAAAAAAAGCTGTTCGTCGCTGATAATACGGTGAAAGTTTTGCAAAGTAAAATTACTCCTGACAAGAGCAGTATAGTCTTCATTGGCACCCTATATCGACAAAAAAAAATATACAATCTTTTGGAAAGTTATCACGCCGTAAAACAAAAAGTTGATAATGTTCCAATACTAAATATCATAGGAGACGGAGATGAGTATACCAACATAATGAACTGGATAAATAGACATCAATATCAAAATTGTATTAAACTCAAAGGAAAAATTTTCGATGAAGAGGTTCTATGTGAATATTTCGAAAAAGCAATCGCTTGCATATCTCCTGGACAAGCAGGTCTATCGGTACTAAAAAGTATGGGGTATGGAGTGCCTTTTATAACTAAAGAGAATGCAATAACCGGAGGGGAAATATTCAACATAGAACATAATATATCTGGTGTTCTATATAAAGAAGATGAGGAATTAGAGAATATAATAAAAGATATTTGTTATAATAAATCTAAGTATATAGAGATGGGGTTGAATGCCAAAATTTATTATGAAAAATATCGAAGACCTGAACACATGGTTCTGGGAATGAAAAAAGCCATTGAATTTGTGTTACAGAACTAAATTCAAAATATCAACCATTTTCAACTCGAGTTTATGCAATCTTTGCGGCTGATTTATAGAAGACTTAAAACCAAATGGTGTAAGCTGAAGTATGGCTTGAAAAATGTGCACCCAACATTTTACATGGGTGGGAAAAGTATTATCAGTAAAGACTTTGAAGCGGATAGGTTTGTATATGTAGGACCACGTTGTTCAATCCCTCCAAAAGTAAAGGTTGGGAAATATACAATGTTTGCTCCAAATGTTTCAATCCTTGGTGGTGACCATATATTTACCAATCCAGAAAAACCTATCATCTTTGCAGGAAGACCAAAAATGCCACAAACTACTATTGGAGAGGATGTGTGGATTGGAGCATATTCTATAATAATGGCTGGTGTGACTATAGGTAATGGGTCTATTGTGGCGGCAGGATCTGTGGTGACTAAAGACATTCCTGCCTACACTATATATGGTGGGAATCCTGCTAAAATGATTAGGATGCGTTTTGATGAAGAGAATATTCGAAAACATCAAAAAATGCTGGAGAGAACTACAATCGATATAAATTTTACAAAAGAAAAAAAATAGTGTTCTCACTATTTTTTTAATTGTTTAGTTCACCTTTGAACTTTACTAAAAACGGTTAATGTCCTTAAAATCCCAAGCAATAAAAGGATTCGGTTGGTCTGTGTTTGAAAACATCTTTAGCCAAGGTACTGTTTTTGTGGTTTATGTTGTCTTGGCGCGGTTGCTGACACCCGAAGATTTTGGTACTATTGCCATTATCATGGCCATTGTCTCAATTTCAGACACCATTGCTGATGGGGGGCTCAGTAGTGCTTTGATACAGAAAGAAAAAGTCTCTAATGATGACTACAACTCGGTATTTGTTTCCAACTTTATTTTTAGCACCCTGCTCTATCTGTTGTTAGTGCTAATGGCAGGGCCCATCGCCCGGATCTATGACCAGCACAATCTACCTAAATTGATGTACGTTACGGGTTCGATACTCATCATTCATTCTTTTTCGACCATACAATTGACCATGATGGATAAACACCTTGATTTCAAGACAGCCTCCATCATAAACGTTCTTTCAACCATGATAAGTGGGGCAATCGCCCTTGCTCTGG
This sequence comes from Flagellimonas lutaonensis, assembly GCF_000963865.1. Taxonomy (NCBI): domain Bacteria; kingdom Pseudomonadati; phylum Bacteroidota; class Flavobacteriia; order Flavobacteriales; family Flavobacteriaceae; genus Flagellimonas; species Flagellimonas lutaonensis. The sequence continues at coordinate 2,664,862 of NZ_CP011071.1, read as the reverse complement.
CCTTTTCTGGGTTCGGCATATGGAGCTTGGTCGCCTTTGCAGTCAGTGAACCACTTTCCGAAACGCTAATGGTCTGGTTCGTTCACAAATGGAGACCATCGTTCAAATTCGTGAAAAAGAATTTTCTTGAGCTTCTCAATTTTGGCTACAAATTGTTGTTCGCCGAACTGATTACCGCCCTGTATGGCAACATTTACTATTTTTTAATCGGGTATTTTTTCTCTACTAGAACCCTGGGCTTCTACACCAAGGCCCAGCAATTTCAGGCACCCTTGTCAGGCTACATCACAGGGGCCATATCAAACATCAGCTTCCCTATTTTGTCAACCTTGCAAAGTGATGACGAACGGCTGCGGTCGGTATTTTCAAAATTCTTGAAATTCAGTGTCTTTATTAATTTTACCGCATTGGTTATGCTGGCCGCCATGGCCGAACCCATTGTCATTCTGTTGATTGGTGAAAAATGGCGGGACTCTGTATTTTACCTGCAATTGTTGTGTGTGCCGGGCATGTTGTATCCACTTCATTTATTGAACCTCGACCTATTGGTGGTCAAAGGGGTCTCTGACAAATACCTACGCATTGAGATTATCAAAAAAATAATTTTGATTCCCCTGGTCTTTATCACCGCCCTTTTCAGTATCGAGGTGATGCTCTATGGACTGATCTCCTTCTCGGTAACCGAATATTTTATCAACAGTTCCTACAGCAAAAAACTCGTCGGATACACGGTCAAAGACCAAATAAAAGATATTGCCCCTTACTTGTTCATGGCGTTGCTTATTTTTGGCAGCATGTACGGTACTGGATTTTTGGTATCCGAAACAGTTGAAAACCACCTTTATAAGCAAGGTGCGGTTCAGCTTTTTACCGGGCTGATCGTGTTCTTCGTTTTTAACGAGATTGTCAAATTCGAAGAATACCAAGAAATGAAACTTTGGGCCATACAACTCTTTAAACGAAAAAAATAAGGGCCTTGCCCCTTTTACAAAATTGGCCAAAATAATGCCAAAGACGGTGTGTTTCAACGATGAAGACATACAAAAGCACCAAAAAATACGGCAACGCAACAATATTGAGGTTACCTTTGGGGCAGAAAACAACAACCATGTTCAAAAATAAAACACTACTTATTACAGGCGGAACCGGTTCTTTCGGCAATGCCGTACTCAACCGATTTTTAGAGACCAACATAAAAGAAATACGCATTTTCAGTCGTGATGAAAAAAAACAAGACGACATGCGCAATCGTCTCAAAAACAAAAAGGTAAAGTTCTACATTGGCGATGTAAGGGACTATAACAGCATTTCAAGGGCCATGCGCGGTGTTGATTATGTTTTTCATGCCGCTGCCCTAAAGCAGGTGCCCTCATGTGAATTCTTTCCCATTGAAGCGGCCAGAACCAATGTGTTCGGCACACAAAATACCATTGATGCTGCCGTGGAAAATGGCGTGGGCAAAATTATCTGCCTCAGCACAGACAAGGCGGCCTACCCCATCAATGCCATGGGAATCAGCAAGGCCCTAATGGAAAAGGTTGCCATTGCAGCCTCACGAAACGTTGATGAGGATAAAACAACGGTTTGCCTGACACGCTATGGCAACGTGATGGCCTCTAGGGGTTCTGTTATTCCATTGTTTGTGAAACAGATTCAAGAAAACCAGCCTTTGACGGTCACCGATCCGAACATGACCCGTTTTCTAATGTCGCTTGAAGATGCTGTCGATTTGGTGTTGTTTGCCTTTCAGCATGGTAACCAAGGGGATCTTTTTGTCAATAAGGCACCCGCAAGTACCATAGGAGATTTGGCTGAAGCCATCCGTGATATATTCAATGCAAAGAATGAAATCAAGGTAATTGGTACCCGCCACGGTGAAAAATTGTACGAAACCCTTTGTACAAGGGAAGAGATGCAAAAAGCACAAGATATGGGCGAATTCTATCGAATACCGGCAGACAACCGTGACCTAAACTATAACCGCTATTTTTCCGAGGGTGAAACCGACATCAGCCAAATTGAAGACTATCACTCACACAATACCAAGCGATTGACCGATGAAGAGCTTAAGCAAACCCTTTTGAACCTTGATTTCATCAAAGAAAATCTGTAGCACCGAATGGTAGAGCTTATAAAAGGAAGCGAATTTATCGATGAAAGGGGAGCTTTACGGTTTTTTAATGATTTTGACATGGGCGAAGTGGTTCGATTTTACGAAATTGCCCCTGTAGATACCAAAATTATAAGGGCCTGGCAAGGGCATCGCCACGAAAAAAAGTGGTTCCATTGCTTGAACGGTTCATTTATCATCAATTTGGTGAAAGTGGATGATTTTGACAATCCCTCAGACCAGTTGGTACCTGAAAAAATAACGTTGAAATCGGACAACCCCAGTGTGTTGGCAGTTCCAAAGGGCTATGCCACCGGCATAAAGGCTGTGGAAGAAGGTTCTAGGCTACAAGTATTTTCAAATTTTGGCTTGGAAGCATCAAAAAAAGACGATTACAGATTCCCACTAAATATGTGGGATGCACTATGGCAATGATAAAAATATGGGCACGTGAAGAAACATAAGATAGGTATTACCGGGCAAGCAGGCTTTATTGGCTATCACCTCTATACTACCCTTTCACTGAATGACACTGTTGAATTGGTAAACTTTGAAAGGTCATACTTTGAAGAGCCCGACCAACTGGAAGCTTTTGTAGCCTCTTGCGACACCATCGTGCACTTGGCAGCGATGAACCGGCACGAAGACCCCAATGTCATATACAAGACCAACATAGGCTTGGTATCAAAGCTGATTGCTGCTTGCGAGGCAAAAAAGGTAACACCACATATTGTGTTTTCGTCTTCTTCTCAGGAATTACGTGATAATCTTTACGGAAAATCAAAAAAGGAAGGTAAACTGAAATTTGCAGAGTGGGCACAGAGAAGTGGGGGAAAATTCACATCACTGACCATTCCCAACGTATTTGGACCCTTTGGCAAGCCCAACTATAATTCGGTCGTGGCCACATTCTGCCATAAGGTGGCCCATGATGAAGAGGCAACCATCATCAACGATGGCGAGGTAGGCCTTATCTACATCAACGAACTGGTAGCGGTTTTTATCGATGCTATTTTTGAAAGAATAAAGGGCCAAAAGCTTAACCAACACAGTATTGAGCTCGATATACCCCCCAACCACCATATCAAGGTCTCTGAACTGTTGGCCTTGCTGAAAAAGTACCGAAAAGACTATATGGACAATGGAATATTTCCCAATTTGGAAAATGCCTTCGAAAAAGCGTTGTTCAACACGTTCAGATGTTATGTGCCCGCAACCCATTACCCGGTAAAATATACCAAACATACCGACCCCCGAGGCAGTTTTGTTGAAATAGCGAGAACCCAGACCAGTGGGCAATTTTCGTTTTCGACCACCGTGCCCGGTATCACCCGTGGAAACCATTTTCATACCAGAAAAGCGGAGCGGTTTGCGGTCATCAAGGGCAAAGCAAGAATTCAATTGCGTCAAATAGGCACCGATAAAGTCATCAACTATGAATTGGATGGCGACGAGCCCGCTTATGTTGACATGCCCATCTGGCATACCCACAACATTACAAATATTGGTAATGACGAGTTGATTACCCTATTTTGGATCAATGAACCGTATGACCCTGAAGATGCGGACACTTATTTTGAAGATGTTTAATTTCACCAACCAAAAAGTTTGAACCTTGAAAAAACTGAAAGTATTGACCGTAGTGGGCACCCGGCCCGAAATTATTCGTCTCGCCTGCGTTTTGAAAGCCCTTGATGCCAACAAGGCCATTGAGCACACCTTGGTGCACACGGGTCAAAACTACGACTACGAACTCAACGAAATATTCTTTGAGGATATGGGCATTCGCCGGCCCGACCATTTCTTGAACGCAGCGGGCAAAAATGCCTCTGAGACGGTCGGGCAGATTTTGATAAAGATAGACCCATTGCTGGAAGAGATACAGCCGGATGCATTCTTGGTGTTGGGCGATACCAATTCATGCCTATGCGCCATTCCCGCCAAAAAACGGAAAATTCCTGTTTTCCACATGGAAGCCGGCAACCGTTGTTTTGACCAACGGGTGCCGGAGGAGACCAATAGAAAGATAGTCGACCATGTGGCCGATATCAACCTTACCTATAGTGACATTGCCCGTGAGTACCTATTAAGGGAAGGGCTTCCGCCCGACAGGGTCATCAAGACCGGTAGCCCGATGTACGAGGTTTTGGGAACTTTCAAGGAAAAAATCGAAACATCCAATGTCTTGGAAAAACTGAAACTTGAAAAGCAAAAATATTTTGTGGTTTCTTCCCATAGGGAAGAGAACATCAATAATCCAAAGAATTTTGAAGGGCTCATTGAATCGTTGAACCAGATAGCCGAAAAATACGGGTATCCCGTTATTGTTTCAACACATCCGCGAACCCGCAATATGCTCGAGGCAAAAAAGGTAAAGGCACACAAGAACATTCAGTTTCTAAAGCCCTTGGGCTTTTCTGACTACAATGCCTTGCAGTACCATTCCTTTGCGGTTCTTTCTGATAGCGGAACCATTTCTGAGGAATCTTCCATATTGAATTTCAGGGCATTGAACATCCGTGAGGCCCATGAACGGCCTGAAGCCATGGAGGAAGCCTCGGTAATGATGGTGGGGCTAAGCCCAGAACGAATCTTACAGGCATTGGAAGCACTGGAAGTACAAAAAAGGAATCCCGAACGTAATTTCAGGGAAGTCAGTGATTATAAAATGCCCAATGTGAGCGAAAAAGTGGTGCGTATCATTATTTCTTATGTAGATTATGTGAACCGCGTTATTTGGTCAAAACACTAGAGTAAACACATGAGAGTACTATTTCTAGGCTTGGCAGTTCCCTATTTGCACGATTCGCAAAACCTCTATTCTGAACTCATCATCGAATTTCATGAACGGGGCGATGATATTACCCTCATTGCACCAGCCTATTACGATGACGATGTGGGGCTTGAACTTGAAAATGGCATTCCGGTCATTAGGGTGAAAACCTTAGAGCTTTTTGATACGGGCAAAATCATCAAAGGGTTGGCGAACCTGCTCTTACCCTGGCAGTATAAAAGGGCCCTGAAAAAATATAAAATCGACCTGAATTTTGATTTGGTCATCATGCCCACGCCCCCAATCACCCTGACTTCGCTTGCCCTTTGGTTCAAAAAGGAATATGGGTCCACGCTGTATCTCATCATGCGCGACATATTTCCCCAGAATGCCATAGATCTAAGATTGATGCGAGAAGGTAGCCTTGTCTATAATTATTTTAGAAAACGAGAGAAAAAGACCTATCAGATCTTCGATTCCATCGGTTGTATGTCACAGGGCAATATCGACTATGTTTTACGGCACAATCCTGAAATGAAATCAGAAAAATTCCATCTACTTCCGAATTGGGGCCCGCTTAGGCCATTGTTGAAACCTGAAAAAATAGCGGCACTGAAAAAGAAGTACGGCACCAAAGGTAGATTTGTGGCCATGTACGGTGGCAATATCGGCTTGCCCCAAAAAGTTGAGAACATAGCCTATCTAGCCAAAGAGTGTCAAGAATACAAAGACATTTTCTTCATAATCATCGGCCATGGCACCAGAAATGAACACCTCAAAGAAATCATCAAAAAAGAAAAGCTCGAAAACATCAGATTCGTAACGGAAAAATTGGATGCTGCAGAGTATTTCGAAGTATTGCAAATAGCCGATGTAGGGTTGATCTCTCTCAGTGAAGATTTCACCATTCCCAACATTCCATCAAAGGCCCTGGCCTATTATAATGCAAAAAAGCCCATTTTGGCCTCGATTGATACGAATACTGATTTTGGCAGCATTTTGGAGGAAAATGATTCTGGGGTCTGGAGCGAAGCAGGAAATTATAAACTACTAAAAGAAAAATTGCTTTATCTCTACAACAATAGAGATCGCTGTGAAGAAATGGGACTGAATGGCTACAACTATTTCAAAGAAACCCTTTTGACCTCGGACGCCTACAATACTATCAAAGAAGAAGTCGGAAAGATTACCAAAAGTACTAATTGAAATGCCGCAAACAGGTGTTTTTATACCTTTTTAACAATTTTTTCAGCGATTTGTCCATTAATTCAAATGGTGAGTAAAATATGTCATTATTTTACCGCGCTGAACCGAAAAACAACCAATGTACCGAAAATTTCTAAAGCGCACCTTGGATTTTATGGTAGCTCTAATAGGGTTTGTGATTTTGTTCCCTATTTTTCTGATTATAATGGTTTTACTTTTTGTTGTCAATGAAGGGAAGCCTTTTTTCCTTCAACAGCGACCCGGCAAGAACGGGAAGATTTTCAATATCATCAAGTTCAAGACCATGAACGACAAAAAAGATGCAGAAGGAAACCTGCTACCCAACAAAGATAGAATCACCAAAGTGGGAAATGTAGTGCGCAAGACCTCCTTGGACGAGATTCCGCAATTGCTCAATGTTATTAAGGGAGACATGAGCCTGATAGGTCCCCGGCCACTTTTGGTTGAATACCTGCCCTTGTACAGCAAAGAACAAGGTAGGCGCCACGAGGTGCGGCCCGGAATCACGGGTTGGGCCCAGGTAAATGGAAGAAACGCCATATCTTGGGAACGGAAGTTCGAGTTGGACGTTTGGTACGTTGACCATATTTCCTTTCCACTTGACTTAAAAATACTGTGGTTGACCTTGCTTAAGGTGGTCAAATCAGAAGGCATCTCCGCCTCAGCGGAAGTAACCATGGAAAGATTTACAGGAGGCGCATAACCAATTAACAAACAAATCATGAGATTAAGCATTATTCTGCCAACCTATAACATGGAAAAATACCTTTCGAGATGTTTAGACAGTCTTTTGGCGCAAGACATTCCGGAAGAAGAGTATGAAATCATCATCGTAAACGATGAGTCAAAAGACCAGACGCTGGCAATTGCCAAAGAATACCAGAACAAGCACAGCAATATTGTTATCTGTGACAAAAAAAATGGTGGTGCAGGGGCAGCGCGCAACTCAGGCCTAAAATTGGCCAAGGGAAAATACATTCACTTTGTCGATCCAGACGATTATATCGCCAAAAATGTTTATGGCACACTGCTTGATTTCGCTGATAAAAATGAATTGGATATCACCGCCTTCATTTTTAACAAGACCAAGCGCACAGACTGGTACGAGACCGACACCCCACCCGAAAAACTGAATCTTGAAAAGGTGCCAATCATGACAGGTACCAACTATATAGCAAACAACAATTATCGTAATACGGTCTGGTGGTATTTGATCAACAGAAACTTTTTTGACAGTACAGGATTAGCCTTTATCGAAGGTCGATGGATGGAAGACTCCATCCTCACCCCCCAATTGTTCATGAAGGCAAAGAGAATGGCCCGGTTGCCACTTGATGTATATAGATACATGATTGTACCCAACTCAGCCATGACGAGCAAAGAGCCCGAGCATTACCATAAACTGATTTCAGACATCGAGAATGCAACGTTCGTTTTTGATGGTATTCTAAAAAAAATACCAGAAAATGATGCTGTAAGCAAAAAATGCAAGGACAGGTTACATACTAGACAGCAATCGTTCGTGTTTTTCCTATTGGTAAGGCTTATGAAATCTGGCCTGCCCATTCAATATATACCTGAAAAACTTGAAGGATTTAAGAAGATAAACGCCTATCCGCTAAACAATTTTATCGGTGAAGATTTCAATGGCCTAAGCTACCGCATATTGACAGCACTTTTCAATCAAGAAAAGCTGATGTACCCCTTTATGCGATTTTTCAGGGGGGTCTATAGGCCTGCCATGAAAGTGATTGGTTAAATAACTATCTTGTTCTCCCAATTAATAAACGAAGTGTGAATCGCCCTTACAAGGGCAAAGAAAGTTGAATTCATAACAACAATTAACAAGCAAGCCAAAAAAAATTGGATGAAACAACGTCTTTTTATAATAGGTGCAGGAGGTTTCGGAAGACAGCTTGAAAGCTACCTCGAACTCTTCCCTTCCCAAAAAGTTCAGTGGGAGTTAAGTGGCTACATTGATGACAACCCTAATGCCCTGGCCGGCAAGGGCTCAGATTATAACATACTGGGCAGCATCGAAGACTTTAAGTTCAAAAAAGATGATTTGGTGCTCATCGCTATTGCTGATATCCAGGCAAAGAAAAAGGTTATCGAGGCCCTAAGAGGAAAAGTCAAATTCTTCACCTTAGTGGCCGAAGGTGCCCTCATAGGGAAAAATGTGACACTCGGCGAAGGCTCGATTATATGTCCCGGTGCCAAGATAGGATCAAATGTGGCCATTGGTGAGTTTGGTCTTATCAACCTCGATACCATAGTCGGCCATGATTCTGTCATCGGAAAAAATTGTTCGATTATGCCTCATGTCGATATTGGGGGGAGCACAACCATTGGAGATAACGTTTTCATGGGCACAAAAGCTACTGTATCCCCAAGGTTAGTAGTAGTTGATAATTCACATTTAGGCGTTGGAGCAGTAGTGATAAAAAGCATTGAAGAACCTGGTACATATTTTGGTAACCCTGCAAGACGAATGCTCTAAATCAATATTCTTGAAAATGAATGAAAAAAACATAGAATTACTTAGAAATGCCTTTGCCAATGCTCTAGATATAGATAAAAGCATGATCAATGATTCTTTAATGTATCAAGGAATACCACAATGGGACTCCATAACTCATATGTTTCTGATTGATGAAATTGAAAACACATTTCAAATCGAGATTCAATCAGATGATGTTTTAGAGATGAGCAGTTTCGCAAAGGTTAAAGAGGTATTGGCGAAATACAATCTTTCTTTTGAGAAGCAAAATTAGTGGATGGGACTACTCGAACACATGGCCAAAAATGACCATTTAGTCTTTTTGGATGCCGATTCCGGCAAAAAACGAACCTTACAAGAAATGCTCTTTCCCATGGAAGAAATTGGGAGAATGGGCAAAAAACTGGTATTTCTATATCTGAATAGCGATATCGTTTCAACGGCAACCTACCTCAGTTTTCTTGATACCCAACATGCAACGGTATTATTGAGCGATGCCCTTGAACCAATTCTGAAAGAAAACTTGGAGTCAGAATACGAACCGTCCATTATCTTCGATGCCTCTAGAGACCACATAAAGGGTTACGAAAAAGGTAAATTGGCCAATGAGTGGTCAGAAATCACCCTTTTTATAGACACTGGCAAAGAAACCAAGGTACATCTGAAATGCAAGGTGCTCTTATCTACCTCAGGTACCACGGGTTCGCCCAAGTTTGTGAAGCTATCTGAAGACAACCTTCTCGAAAATGCAAAGTCGATATGTGCCTATTTGCCTATTGTTGGGCATGACGTGACTCCGCTGAACCTTCCACTCTACTATTCATATGGGCTTTCAGTGCTGCACACCAACGCCATAGCAGGTGGAACAGTTGTCAGTGGTGTTGCTGATATTCTTCAAAGAGATTTTTGGAATCAAATGGATCGACATGGCTTTACCTCTATTGCCGGGGTACCTTATATCTATGAAATGCTCAATAGAATCGGCTTTTTGAAGAAAAATTATCCGTCATTGAGATATATTTCGCAAGCAGGGGGTAACCTCAGCCAGAACATCAAGAAGAACTTCAACGATTACTGTAAGAAAAATGATATCGCCTTTTACGTGATGTACGGTCAAACCGAGGCCTCTGCCAGAATTTCTTACGTACCTGCTGAACTGCTGGAAGAAAAAATCACATCAATTGGCACCCCCATCAAGAATGGTGAGCTCAGCCTTGATCCTGAGACAGATGAGCTGCTTTACAAAGGCCCGAACGTCTTTGGTGGATACAGTGAAAAAAGAGAAGACCTTGAAACCTGGCAAAAAATCGACCCTCTGCGAACTGGAGATCTTGCCTATCAAGACGAAGATGGTTTTTACTATATTAAAGGAAGATTGAAGCGATTTGTAAAGATTTTTGGAAACAGGGTAAATCTAGATGAACTGGAACGCTTTCTAAAGACTACTTTTAATATTGGACTTGTCGCTTGTGTTGGGGTGAAAGATCAATTTATTTTGGTTTCTCACTGTGAGAATACCATTTCAGATGACGATATCAAGAAAAATCTATTCGAAAGATTTAAAATTCATCAAGCATCGATAAAAGTGAAGCATTTAAAAGAGATGCCCCTAACCAGCAACGGAAAGGTTGACTACAAGAAAATTACGGCAACAAGTGATTAGCTTTTCCTGTTTTGATTATTGAAACCCAAATGATTTTTCAGTCATCGATATTTTTAACAATTAATCTGTTAAATAAAATCGATATGCCCAATAGACTTATATTTACCATAATTGCTTCAAAATCAAACTTAAAGTACCTTCACCCAAAAAAAATAGCTGACTGGCATGATTACCGTTGTCGAAAACGAAAAGGACTGGGGCAATGTTCTGAAAATGGTAGACACATATGATGCCTATCATACCTATGGGTATCATCATGTTTCAAAGAGCAATGGAGAAAAACCTATCCTTGTTATCTACGAAAAGCAAGGTTGTTTAATTGCAATTCCCTTGATGCTAAAAGCCATAAGGGATACCGCACATAATGACGCTACTTCAGCCTATGGTTATTGTGGCCCCATTTCCAGTAATATTGGGCCTGATTTTAATAGTAGGGATTTTGCACATGACTTGAAAAACTTTTTGAGCGAAAAGGCTGTCGCCTCTGTATTCTCAAGGCTAAATCCGTTTATTCCAAACCAAGGGGTCATCCTGAAACATTCAGGAACCATTGAGGCTTTGGGGCAGCTAATTAATATAGATTTGACAAAAAGTCTGGAAAGCCAACGTAAAGTCTATAATCCACGTCTAAAAACCTATATCAATAAATGTAGGAAAAATTATTTGATAAAAGATGCTGGCAGCGAAGCTGAAATCAAAGAGCTTGTCTCTATTTACTATGAGAACATGCTTCGGGTAAACGCAAAAGACCAATATTTTTTTCCCGGCAGCTATTTTCTCAATCTATGGAAAAGCACTGATTTCAACACCAAGTTTCTTCTCGCATATGACAAGGTTTCGAATGATCTGGCAGGTGGGGCCATTTTTACCATGACCAACGACATAGTGCAATATCACCTATCTGGTGCACGAAAAGAGTATTTAAGACTCAACCCAATAAAGGTCTTAATAGATGATATGCGTATTAAGGCCACCGATAAAGGGTTCAAATATTTTAACCTTGGGGGGGGCGTTGGTAACAATCAAGATAGTTTATTTAGGTTTAAGTCAGGATATTCAAAAGATTTCAAAAGCTTTAAAATTTGGAAATATATTGTAGACCAGCAGGTTTATGATGAATTGGTGACCAACCGAAACATCAGATGTGGATACAATAGTAAAAGTTGTCAAAAGTTCTTTCCCTGCTATCGTTGTGCCTTCCCCCGGTAGTTAATAAAACAAATATGAGCGAAAATCCTTTTGCTTCAAAAACCTTCACTTCTATTTGGAAACAGCATTTCTGCACCTCTGAAAAAGTAATTGAAATCAACGGAATTTCCGGAATCTCTTTTGTTCGCAATTCCAACTTACCTTTTTACTTCAACGTCGGAAAAAACCTTACCAAAGGGCTTGCATACACCGTGAAAAAGAATGCCTTTCATGGAATTAGCCATAAAACACTGATGATATATGATGTACCCTCGTATATTGAAAATAAAGCCCATGAAATCAATGGTCACCTAAAAATCATAAAACTCCACCAATATCCCGGTTTCTTTATTGACCTGGATAATTTTTTGGATGTTGATGACTACCTAATGAAACATTTTAAAAAAAGCAGTAGGTATAAACTAAAAAAGTATAGGAAAAGACTTGAGACATGTTTTGATATATCTTATCGGGTTTTTCATGGGTCTATTAAAAAAGAGGTTTATGACCATCTTTTCATACAATTCAACGATTTGCTGGAAAAACGATTTTTAGAAAAAAGGGTTTATAACAATAATCTTGACCCCAAAGAATGGAATTTTTACCGAGAGGTGGCCTACCCCCTAATACACGAGAAAAAGGCAGCCTTGTCCGTGGTTTTTGAAAAAGAATGCCCAATAGCCATTACACTTCTTTATTTTAATGGTGATACTGTAATCGATGCCATCACCGTTTTTGACGTTGATTTTTCAAAGTTTCATTTAGGTTCGTGCAGTATCATGCAATTGATTCAGTGGTGCATTGAAAAAGGCTACAAAAAACTGGACTTTTCAAAAGGATATTTCGATTATAAGGCCCGGTGGAGTACTCATGAGTATCAATTTGAATATCACTTACTCTATAATCCCAAATCAGCTCTTTCCACAGGGTTGGCAAATTTAGCAGCCCTCTTTTTTCGTCTTAAGGGATACCTAAGAAGAAAAAATGTGAATTGGCATGTGCATAAAGCCACTTACCTGCTAAAGAATTTCAAAATATCCAATGAGCCCAATCGTCAGAATGCATTAATGCTTACCGATAGCTTAGAAGACAGCACAAACCTTGATTGGACTCCAGTTTCTCTTGAACTGGCCAAAGATGTGGTAAGAAAAAGGGGGTTCGACTTCTTATATCTTACCGGCGAAAAGCTGAAAGACATATTGCTTTTTCAGGCGAACTCAGGAAAAATTTTCATGATAAAGGGAAAAAATCACAAAAAATACTTGGTCATCCATGAATAATACTGACCAACAATAGCACATATTGACGGAGGAAACAAAAAATATCGATTCTCGTCAAACCAATGTCCCAGCTAAGGCACATTTGGTTTTTGATTTGTTCAATGAACAAAAGGTTCATCCTTTTTATGATAATTCAGTTCAAAATAATTTGACCCAAAGCATATACCAAATAAGCCATTACAATAGCAAGAATCAAAAAAAGTACAACCTCTATAAAATCTTCGACATTCCGGAATATCTTTCAGTGGTTCCCAAGTTTCTTCCCAAAAATTTCAGCACAAAATCTATTGTGCAATACAAGGGGTTTCTGGTAAATCTTCACGATTATACTTCTGTCGATGAATATATAGACCGCCAACTTAGCAAACGAAGTAAAAAGCGGTTGAGAAAGATGATGACCGCCCTGGCCCAAAATCATAAGGTTTCGTACCATATCTATCACGGGGAGATTGACCGGCATCTTTACGCCATACTAATGGGAAAATTGGCGGATTTCTTGAAAAAACGTTTTGATCAAAAGAAAGTACACAATAAATATCTAGAAAGGTGGAGCTATTACCATGAACTCACTTATGAGAAAATAAATCAAAAGCTCGCTAGCCTTTTTGTAATATATGACGCAGAAAAACCCATTTGCATCACACTTAACTACCACTTTGAAGACACGGTTTTCAGTGAATTAGAAGGTTTCGACATAGATTATTCAAACTACAACTTGGGAGATATCAGTATGTCAAAACATTTACAATGGTGCTTTGAAAGCAGCATCAAGTTAATAGATCTAGCAATGGGCGAGACTCCCTTCAAAAACAAATGGTGCAACCAAAGCTATGATTTTCACTATCACCTACATTACAACAGAAAAAATCTTGTTTCTCTTCTAATGATGCTGGTACAATGGTCAAAACTCCAACTGATGAAATCTTTAAGAGATATCGGATTCTTGGGAGGTATTATTAGATATGATAGGTTAGTATTCATCTACAAATCCTATACTGGAAAGCTATATTAAGACCAATGGCAGACAAAGAACAAAACAACAAACCCGTAAGTCTTTCGCAATCTTTTTTTGAAAAAGATGTCGTTCCCGAAATATTTTCAAGAGTAAGCGAATCGGTAACTGGCAAGACGCTTTTCAAAAGAAACGACCATCTTGAACAAGAGAGCCTCAACAAAATTTATCTTTTTACGGAAGTACCAGATTACCTAACATTTCATTTACATGATGAACTCAAAAATTTCAGTAGAAAGAGCTGGAAAGTAAATGATGGCTTTCTTGCCAATTTGGCGCAATATCAAAACATTGACGATTACTTAAAAAACCACTTCGGCAAGTCAAGTAGGTCCAAAATCAGGAGATATCTAAAAAGGCTTGACACTTGTATAGAGCCGACTTATCATATATACTATGGCGAAATTGATGAAAAAGAATACCATAGATTGTTCGATTTTCTCAAAAAGTTCATGATGCGCCGTTTTGCGCAAAAAAATGAGGAAAATATTGATTTGCCATTGTTAGAAGAATACAGAGAACTATTGTTTCCCATGATACAAAAGAAACGGGCAGCCATTTTTGTCATCTACCATGGCAAAAAGCCAATTGATATATCGACCAGTGTCATAAATGGCAATGTATTGGGCACAAGTATAGGTAGCTACGATATCGATTACGATTCATTCAGCCTAGGAACCATTGATCTTTACAAACATGTTGAATGGTGTTTTGATCAAGGTTTTGAAATTCTTGACCTCGGCAGGGGAGACTACCATTACAAAAGAAAATGGGTAGATGAAAAATATGTTTTTTATAAGCACTTAATCTATGATTCTTCACGATTAAAATATCGTGCCTTGGCATTCTTTAAAAAAACCTATGGTCATGGAATCTATAATACAATCAACTTTCTGAAAAAAATCAAGGTACAATACCTTTGGGGCATTTACTTTAGATTCCGTTACAAGCATTTTCAAAAAAACCTGCACGTTGAATTGCACAAGAAATTTGTTGCGCTAAATGATTTTGAGCAACCTGATTGGGGTTCGCTTATGAACATAGACCCTTGGGATCCTAAGAATTCTTGGATTGTAAAACCCATAAATGATTTCATCTACAAGACCCACCAAAAATTTAGTGAAATTAAAGTGTTGGCAAGTAAAAAGAATGCGCGTGAGTTTTACCTAAAAGGAAAATCCGCTGCCCAAAAAATACTAATCGAAAATTAATGTGTGCTTTGATTTTACCTCTTTTTAATGGTTATAAATACAGGTCAAAAGTATGAATGGATCGCACCACAATATCGAAAAGAGGCTTCATTTTGGCAGCGACCTGCTACAAAAAGACCGGCTACATCTGTTCTATGAAAGCGTTTTTGATCGTGAAACCGACCGTGAACTTGTTCAAATAGAGCATACAATGACATCAGTTCATTTAAAAGGTGTGTTTCAAATAGACGATGTGCCTGAGTATCTCAACACAACTTTGCGTAGAGACCTTGCGGATTTAAGAATAAAGGAGGTCAATACGTACGAAGGATCTTTGATCAACCTCACAAGGTTCAGGAACTTTGAAGACTATATGAACAATGTGCTAAGTTCGCAAAGAAGAGCGACACTACGCAGATGTGAAAAGCGATTGCAACTATGTATCAGGCCGGTTTACAAAATGTATTTTGGTCAAATTGACAAGCCTGAATACGATAAGATTTTTAAGGCCTGCCACCAAATGCTTTTGAGAAGGCACCAGCAAAAGAACACCTATTGGGAGGAATTGGAGTTTTGGCAACAACGATACGACAGCCTTTACCGGTCGATTCTGCAAAAAAAGGCGAGCATTTTTACTATATACCACAATGAAAGACCCATAGCCATTTATGTAAATTCAACTCATGGGCATATATTGGATATCGACGTGATTGCGTATGACATCGATTACTCAAAGTTTAAGTTGGGGTTTATTGCATTGACAAGCGTGATTCAATGGGCGTTTGAAAATAATTTTAGGCTGGTTGACATGTCTAAAGGAGATTTTTACTACAAAGAAAGATTTAGAACCGGAAACTATATTTTCAAAAAACAATTAATTTATGATGCAGCAGATATTAGAAGCGCAATAAGAGCCAATCTAACCCTATGGAAGCTCAGTTTGACCTATAAATTGCTTCCTATTTTTAAAATGTTAAAAATCAACAAATTGTACCGTAGTTTCGTTAGAAACAAAAAAAAGTCGTTGTTCAAGAACGTACAAGTGCACAGTCCAAAATTCAGAATCGAAAAAAGAGACAAAATACCGTCAGTTGAAAGTCTCATAAAAATAAATATAGATGATGGCAAGTACAGTTTTTTAAGAGAAAAGTTCTTTGACTTTCTCTTTCTTAACTTCGAATTTGACAAAGACGTTTCGGTTTACCATTCAAGAAAGAATAGTGCTGATTATTATTTCATGGGCAAAGAGACAGCCCAAAAACTTACGATAATCACATCTTGAAAAGATTAACGCATAAAAAAGGCATATCCAAAGAATTGTTTAAAGTCAAACTCCTTTAATATGGGAACTCCTTCTATAATAGCGTTGGATTTTTTTGGTGCCGCAATGGAAAATGGGGAAATCCCATCCATTATCCAAAGCATAGGCTATTTTGGCAAAACAATTCAAAACGACAATATTTCGCATTCAACAGAAAAGGTCATCAACTGTTACTCACTTCGGTTGGTACCCGAATACATGCAGCTGCAAATCGTTTCTGAACGGTTGCTGGCCACCCAAGTTGTTAAACAGTTCAACTGGGGGTATTCTATACATCTAGACAATATTGCATCTATCGATGAATATCTAAAAAGACAGTTCAAATCGAAGTATCGCAGCATCATCAGGCGTTACGTCAACCGGTTAGAGCACTGTTTTCCTATCAAATACAAACTGTTTTATGGGGAAATTGACGAAAAGACCTATCGTTTCATCATGGGGTCACTGCACCAGATGATCATCGCCCGTTTCGGGCAGCGAAAAGAAACCCACAAAGAATTTCACCGTTGGGAAACATTAGTCAATGAAACCCGTCCCAAAATCCTCAACAAACAGGCCTCTCTCTTTGTTATTTATGATGGTGAGCACCCAATTCAAATATCGCTCAACTACCACTTCGACAAAATACTCTTCAGTGCAATTTCTTCTTACGATATCAACTATGCCAAATTTGGTCTTGGCCATGTAGAAATCTACAAGCAATTGCAATGGTGCATAGAAAACGATCATTGTGTCTATGAAATGGGTGTAGGGGGGATGGACTATAAAAGACGTTGGAGCAACAACATCTACCAATACCAACATCACATCGTTTATCGAAAAAACAAACCTCTGACCAGACTGCTCGCAAATATCGAAATCGTTCGCATCAGTGCAAAAGAATATCTAAAATCAAAAAATGTGAACGAACTGGTCTATAAGTTAAAAGACTTCATCATAAAAAAGAAAAACGACAGAGGCCATAGCCCTCAAAAGGTGAGCATCACCGAGGTTGACGTTTCGGTTTCCATCACTGGCTACCATACTTTGGAATTGCCAAAATCAAAAAACCATTTTTTAAAGAAGTACATGTGCGATTTCCTCTATTCAAAGGTTGAGCAGTATAGCGATGTTGCCATATTGCAGTCAAAAAAAAATCAAAACATCTACCTGTTCAAGGGAAAATCCAATGCCCAACAATTGGTTTTTGGGAATAAAAAAGGAGCCTAAAACGGCTCCTTTTCCCTTATTTTTGGAATCTCTCTAAAACTCGACAATCAAAAACTCTGACCTCCTATTCTCTCGATGCTTTTCCTCAGAACAGGGTACCCCATCGTCACATTCATTTGTCAACTGGGTTTCGCCATAGGCCTCTTTGAGTATTCTATCATCTGACACCCCCTTGTCAATTAGATATTGTACCGTTCGCTCCATTCGTCTTTCAGAAAGCCACTGGTTATACTTTTCGGTACCCCTCGAATCGGTATGGGCGGCCACTTTGATCTTTACCCCTGGGTTTTCCTGCAAGATGGCAATCAACTCATCAAGTAATTCTTTGTCCCTTTTATTGAGATACGAGGAGTTCAAGGCGAAGTATACCTTGCCAAGCCCGTCGATTTTATCTTGAAGTGCTTTTCTTCTGGCTTCCTCGGCCTGCTGTTTTGCCCGTTCCTCTGCCGCCAACCGTTCAGCCTCTTTCTGTCTTTCAAGCTCTTCTGCAAGTCTTTTGGCCTCTTCTTCGGCCCTTTTTGCTGCCGCAATCGAATCTTGTATGCGCTGCTGCTCTTTTTCCATCTCTTGTAAGAGCATCAGTTTTTCCTTTCCTCTTGGAGTAAGGTCCTTTTCGGTGTCAAAGCGATACACCACACCAACCGCATGCTGAATATGGTTGGTCACACCATCTTCCAGCTTCATGGCCCATTTTCCACTCGAATTGAAATCAAGTCCCCAACGATCAGAGAACCACGTTCTAAACCCTACCGTGGCGTTGTAGGTTCCCCGCCCTTGGTTGTTGGCATCGGTATATCCGGCCCCCACCCCAACATAGGGATCAAAAAAGCCGGTCTCGCCCAAAATCTTGTTCAAATCATAGCTTGCCCTCAAATCTACCGCAAAGTAGTCAATGTCTTCAGTATTGACGACATTATCGATAATCTTACCTTCTTGGTATTGGTTGTAAGTACCTATGGCTTCAAGACCGAGACCATTTTTGAAGTATTTGCCAATGCTAATACGTGAAGGGAACGGTACCATGTTCCAGTTGTCTCCGGCATCCAGCAGACCGTCAAATTCGCTACCGGCGTCATCGACAATATTGATTCCAACGCCAAACATCCACGAGCTTACGACCATACTGTCTTTTTTGGTCAGTTGAAGGTCTTCTTGTGCAAAGGTGGAAGGTCCACAGAAAATAAGGACTAGGGCCAACAAAAGTTTTGTCGTTTTCATGTATACTAATTTGGGGTTAGTGCCACAAAGTTATATCAAATGGAAAAATGGGTAAACTTTGTACCCTGAACGGCCACATTGATCGACAAAAGGAAATGTTTTTTTATTGTCTCAAAAAAAAATCACTTTTGAAAAATGATTTCCTTTTCTGACATCGGTATCTTATAAACGCTGAAAGGAGTGGAAACCAGCTCTTTGAGATTATTCTTATCTACTGCCTCGTTTTTGACCGCTAGTACGATTTCTTTGTCATTTTCATCTTTTTTTGACAATCTCGGCATCTTGATGCGCTTTTGCTCACCGCTACAGACAATGATGACCATTTCTTTGTTGAAATCCACTTCAGGAACAGGAATTCCCGGTTTTCTCGTACGGTTAATCTTGGCAAAAAAGCTGTTCAAGGTCTTCTGGTCGCGCACCACCATGCTTTCAAAATTTTCTACCCCGCTATAGCCATCTTCTACCAATAGGGTCAAACCGTCATTTGTATTATCTGCCATCTGTTGGCTTTTTTGGCTTTTACATGAGAGCATGCCCATTAACAAGATCAAGAATACCAGACGGACCATCAGTACGAATTTTTATATCGTGATTTATAAGCCCTTTCATAAAGATCTTCATACAAGGGCAATATATTTGAAATATCAAATTTTTCGGCCACCTCGAAGGCGCTTTTCTTAAATTTCTCCAAGGTCTTGTCATCACCCAATATATAAAGGGCATTTTTGGCCATATCGTCAATTTGGCCAACGTCGCTCAAAAAACCGGTTACGCCATGTTTGTTGACTTCTGGTATGCCCCCCGCGTTACTTGATATAACCGGCGTTTTATTCGCCATGGCCTCCAAGGCGGCCAGTCCAAAGCTTTCAGATTCCGAGGGCAACAAGAAAAGGTCAGAAAAACAAAGAATGCGGTCTATTTCGGTGCTATTTCCCAAAAAGATCACCTTTTCCTTGATTTTTAAATCATCACAAAGTTGTTCTGCATATTCTTTTTCGGGTCCCTCGCCGACCATGATAAGTTTTGCAGGAATCTCACGTTGTACCCTTTCAAAAATACGTATCACATCAGGTATGCGCTTCACCTTTCTGAAGTTGCTGATATGGGTGATGATGCGCTCATTGTCTTCTGCCATCAATGTACGCTGGCAGTCAGTGAACTCTGAGCTATACTTTTTGAAATCGATAAAATTCGGGATTACCTCTATTTCCTTATCCAAATCAAATATTTTCAAGGTCTGCTGCCTGAGGTTCTCAGAGACCGACGTCACCATATCTGACTTGTTGATACTGAATGTGACCGCCGGCTTATAAAAAGGATGCCGGCCCACCAACGTAATATCGGTACCATGAAGCGTGGTTATCATGGGTATGTAAATCCCGTTCTCCAGCAACATCTTTTTGGCCATATACCCTGCATATGCATGCGGAATGGCATAGTGCACGTGCAACAGTTCAATATCGTGTAGCTTGATGGTATCTACCAATTTGCTCGAAAGCGCCAACTCATAGGGTTGGTAGTGGAACAACGGATATTCGGGCACATGAACCTCATGAAAATGGATGTTGTTGCCCAAAAGCTCTAAACGAACGGGTTGCTTGTAGGTGATAAAATGTACCTCGTGTCCCCTTTCGGCAAGGGCAATACCCAGCTCGGTGGCCACAACACCACTGCCTCCGAAAGTTGGGTAACAAACAATAGCAATCTTCATAAAAACATTTCTAAAACAAATCTAGGGCATTATTTGCTCCCTAATTGATAATGGAATCATAAATAGCCCGCTGTATTCGGGTACGCAGGCCCGACTTTACAAGCAATCTGTTGTGGGCACTTGGGTAGGTACGATTCGATAAAAAAACATACACGATTTCTTCTTTGGGATCGGCCCAGGTATACGTGCCCGTAAAACCGCTGTGTCCAAAACTCTCACGAGACACGCAGCCACATGTGGGGCCTTTGTCTTCCAACTGGGGCTTGTCAAAGCCCACGCCCCGTCTCACCTCTTTATGGCAAAAATAGCAGGTATTGAATTTTTTAACGGTTCGCTCATTAAGGTAGCGCTGTCCACCGTAATAGCCCCCCTGCAGGTACATCTGCATGATTTTGGCAACATCGTTGGCATTGCTGAAAAGACCCGCATGACCCCCTACCCCACCCTGCATGGCGGCTCCCATGTCGTGCACATAGCCATGAACGGTCTGGTACCTAAAATAATTATCCTCTTCTGTGGGTACAATACGTGCTTTATCAAACCTCTCTGCGGGGTTGAACCCAGTGTTTGTGGCACCCAACGACTTGTACAAAAAATCGTTGGCCAGCACATCCAACGACTTTCCGTAGGTTTCCTCTATGTACTTCTTGAAAACATAGTAGGCCACGTCACTGTACCGATAGCGGTTCGACTTCAACTCTTGCCTACCGATACGGTTGTAGATCGAATCTTGAAAGGCATCCATAAGGTACAAGCCTTCACTCACCTTGATTGAAAACCCGTCTTCTGGACGGGTTCGATAAAATTCAGGGGATGGTTTCCGGTTTTTGTTCAGGGTATCCACATAAAAGGCAATCCAAGCAGGCAACCGCCCGTAATGCGAAAGCGATTTTAGCACCGTAACGTTCTTCAGCTCAGAATCGACATATTCGGGCACCAAATCTTGAAAGGTGTCGTTGAGGCGAATTTTTCCTTCCTCTTCCATCTTCATGATGATGGGGAGTGTCGACAAAATTTTTGTCAATGAGGCCAGGTCATAGATGTGGTCATCCGTAATTTTTTCTTTGGAATCATAGGTTGGGTGCCCAAAGCTTTTTTGGTATACCACCTTGCCCCTTCGGGCCACCAAGACCTGTGCCCCGGGAAACATGAGCGAGTCCAGCCCATGCTGTACCAAGGTGTCGACCAAGGCCAGCCTTGTTGAACTCATGCCCACCCTTTCGGGTAGGGTATAGCCCAATCTGGCAATGCCCTTTACCTGAACCCCGGTATTCACCGGAAAGGTTTCATTGATGCTCACCGGAAGCCTGCCCTTGCCCGAAATAGCCCCGAACAGTAACTCTGCCGCCCCTTCTTGGGCCAAAGGGCTATTTTGATAGGCGACCACAATAGCATCCATACCGGTGAAATTGACTATTTCAGATAGTGCATACGGGTTGGCAAACGAGACCAGAACCATGTTGCTCGACCGCAGTTGTGCTATTTGTTGTAGCCAAAAAAGTTGGTTCTGGGAAAAGGAATGGTCTTTCCACGGGCTTTGGTTACTCTTATGGTAACCCACTATTACAAGGTTGTAATCAGCCAGTTTTTTTCTATAGTCGGCCAGGTCTTTGCCCTGTACATGGGTGGCCTTGGCATATTTTTTCAAGGTGTTGAAAAAGACATCGCCCGCTACATCACCGAATTTGACATAGGCGATTTTCTTGTTGTCAAGACGCTTGATAGGCAATAATGAAACGTTGTTCCTTACCACGGTCAAGGCGTTTTCAATGGCCTTTTCATACACTACATCACTGTCTGGATCATTTAAATCTTCTAATAGGTCGGTGACATCAATGGGGGCATACCCATGCAGCCCTACCTTATATTTGGCCATTAGAATCTTTTTAACCGACTCAGCCAGTCTGGTCTCTGTTATGATACCGTAATTATAAGCCTCCAAAAGTTTTTTCTTGGCCGCCTCTAGGTCTTCGGGCATCAACAGCATATCATTACCTGCTAAAAATGCGGAAAGACCCACATCGCCAGGTTCGGTGGTCTTGGTAACGGCTTTCATGTTGAGCGCATCGGTGAACACCAGCCCTTGGTATTGCAATCTCTTCTTCAACAAGTCTGTTATTATCGATTTTGAAAGGGATGATGGCTTATCCGTCGTCTTTTCAAGGGCGGGCACATTCAAGTGCGCCACCATCACACTGTTCAGGCCATTTTGAAGCAATCTTTTATAGGGGTACAGCTCTACATTGTCCAATCGTTCTTTGGTGAAATCTATCAGGGGCAGGTCATGGTGCGAATCTGTGGCGGTGTCTCCGTGTCCGGGAAAGTGCTTGCCGCATGACAAAATTCCTGCTCTCTCAAATCCTCTTACAAAAGCAGCCCCTTTTTTTGCTACGTTCGCAGGGTCTTCACCAAAAGAGCGGTTGCCGATTATCGGATTTTTCGGGTTGATGTTGACATCCAGTACAGGGGCAAAATTAATGTGTACCCCAAGTCTCTTGGCATGCCTGCCCATCTGATAGGCCACCTCTTCAACAATGGTGCTGTCTTGAATGGCCCCCAGCGTCATGTTCCACGGAAAGGCATAGGTAGAATCCAATCGCATGGCTAGCCCCCATTCAGCATCTTGTCCTATTAGCAAGGGGATCTTGGACAATGCTTGAAATTCATTTGTCAACCGGGCCTGCCTGACAGGGCCTCCTCTCGAAAATATGACACCCCCTATATAATGTTGCCGTATCAATTGCTTAATTCGGTCAGCCGCCGCCTTACCTTGGTTCGATGCCACACTTACCATGAACAACTGGCCTATTTTCTCCTCCGGTGTCATGGCATCATAGGTAGCGGTCACCCACGCGGCCTGAGCCAAAGAGTCTGTAGCCACCAAAGGGTTCTTTTGGCCGCTTGCTAGAATGAAAAACAACAAGAAAAAGGGAAACAAGTAGTTTGTCCGCATACACTATAGTCTAAGACATCAACTTTCTTCGGTTAAAATTATTGTATTTCATCGAAGATAACCAAGAAAATCAAGGCCATTGACGCCAAAGATTCGTTAAAATCACATGAAACGGGCATGCCAGCTCTCGGCTGCGGGCACTTCCCAGTTTTCGAGATACTCTTGCTTGGTGGCCACCAAATTATTGAAAACAACGGTGTTCTTTGAGACAGCGCGTTCTTTGGCCATCTTCTTAAAATCCTGTAACGGTTTGTAGGCAATGTACTCGCCCTGTTTATAGGAGACGTTCATCTTGTCGAGCAGGTCAACACCATATTTTTTCTCCAATTGCTGAATGAAGTGAACAGAGGCATCGATGGAACAGCCCGAAGCGCTTGCCGCCGATTGGTCAAGGCCTATTACCAAAAATCGTTTGTATCGTATCTCAAAACCGGCCTTCAGCTGGCTGCCATGTGCCGTCCATTGCTGTAAGAACAAAGACAGGTCAGCGCTTATCTCTTCAAGCTCGGCATCTGTAAAGCTTCGATTGGCCTGATAGATCCAAATTCTTGAATGGTCGGGAAGTTCTTTAAAATCAACCAGCATAATTCCTATAAGTCTTCAGCGTTCGCAATCAATTCGGCCACATCCAATACAGCGATCTTGGCCTCTTTTTCCTTACTTTTTACCCCATCGGTCATCATGGTATTGCAAAAGGGGCAGGCAGCTGCAATGATTTCTGGCTGGGTCTCAAGTGCCTGTTCTGTGCGTTCTACATTGATATCTTTCTCGCCCTTTTCGGGTTCTTTGAACATTTGGGCGCCACCGGCACCACAGCAAAGCCCACGTTTGCGGCAATTTTTCATTTCAACCAGTTCGGCATCCAGCTTTTGGATCAATTCCCTAGGGGCTTCAAAAACATCATTGGCCCTACCCAGATAACAGGGATCGTGATAAGTGATCCGCTTGCCCTTGTAAGTGCCCCCTTCCAAAGTAATCTTTCCTTCGTCCAGCAATTGTTTCAAGAACTGGGTGTGGTGCACCACCTGGTAATTTCCGCCAAGACCGGGGTATTCGTTTTTAATGGTGTTGAAGCAGTGCGGACAGGCGGTAACCACTTTTTTCACACCATACCCGTTCATGGTCTCGATATTGGTCATGGCCTGCATTTGAAACAAGAATTCGTTGCCTGCGCGTTTGGCAGGGTCTCCGGTACAGCTTTCTTCGGTGCCCAATACCGCAAAACTAACGCCGGCCTTGTTCAAAATCTTGACAAAAGCTTTGGTGATCTTCTTTGCACGGTCATCAAAACTTCCGGCACAGCCCACCCAAAATAATACATCGGGCTGTTTGTTCTCCGCAAAAAGTTGGGCCATTGTCGGTACGTTCATAGCTGTTTTAACTTTTAGGATTCTTTTGACCAGTTAAGACGATCCATTTGATTGAAAGGCCAAGGGGCCCCATTGTTCTCCACATTGCCCATCATATTGTTGAGCTCTGCCGGGGCAGCCGATTGCTCCATGACCAAATATTGCCGCATCGACATGATGATCGACAATGGATCTATACTTACAGGACAAGCCTCAACACAGGCATTGCAAGTGGTGCAGGCCCAAAGCTCTTCACGGGTTATATAATCGTCGAGCAATTGCTTGCCATCAGGTTTGAATTCGCCCTTATTGGCATCGATGTTCTTGCCCACCTCTTCCAACCGGTCGCGGGTGTCCATCATAATCTTTCTAGGAGAAAGCTTTTTGCCCGTTTGATTGGCCGGGCATTCAGAGGTACACCTCCCACATTCGGTACAGGTGTAAGCGTTCAATAGCTGCACCCAGGTGAGGTCCATTACATCGGATGCACCGAACTTTTCGGGCTGTGGGGCATCGTCTGCAGGAGCTGCAAAGGGATCGGCATTGGGATCCATCATCAGTTTTACCTCTTTGGTGACAGATTCAAGATTATCAAACTGTCCTTGGGGCCGTACCTTTCCAAAGTAAGTGTTCGGAAACGCCAACAAAATATGTAGATGCTTTGAGTAATATAGGTAGTTCAAGAAGAACAGAATACCCAAAATATGCAACCACCAGGCACTGCGCTCTATGATTATCAAGGTCTGCATCGGCATACCCTCAAAAAGCGGCACCAAAAACTGGCTTACCGGAAAAGTCCCGGCTTCTTTATAATGGGCCGCCCCCATTTGCTGCAATGTAACATCTGTGGCGTTCATGGTAAGAAAGAGCACCATCAGAATCAATTCAATGTATAAAATCCAATTCGCATCGGTCTTGGGCCAGCCTTTCATCTCAGGTTTGAGAAACCGACGAAGCTTAAGTATATTTCGCCTTGCCCAAAAAACGATGACCGCTATAATGACCAAGAGGGCCAATATCTCAAACGAGGCAATCAAAAAATCATAAAAACCGCCCAAAGAGGCAAATACCCGGTGGGTGCCCAAAAGTCCGTCGATAATGATTTCCAGCACCTCAATATTGATGATAATGAACCCTACATAGACGATTATGTGCATGAGACCTGCAACGGGCCGTACGACCATCTTCGACTGACCAAGGGCGATTCTGGCCATATTTTTCCATCGCTGGGCCTTGTGGTCGCTAACGTCGACCCCTCTGCCAAGGGCAATGTTCCTTTTCAGTTTTTTGACATTTCTAACAAAGTAGCCTATGCCCACTATCAGGGCGATTGCAAACAGAATGTTGGGGAGTACGGTCATTTAGTTATCGTCCAGTTTTTCAGCGGGATCGTTCTCGGGCAATGTGTATTCTTTCTGCTTTTTGCCAAAAATGGAAACGTTCACGTACCGCTTGGGGTTCAACCTAAAGTCTTGCAATAACAGGTCTAGCTCTTTTGAAGCGTTTGAGAGATTGTTGTAGAGTTCATCATCGGCCACCAATTTGCCCAATGAACCTTCACCCTTTTCAACCTTGGACAGAATGGTGTTCAAATTATTGAGTGATTGCTGAAGATTTACAATGGTTTCTTCCAATCCAGCATTGGCCAAAGACTCCGACAGTTCTGAAAAATTGGCCGTCATGGTATTAAAATTCTTGATCGAGCTATCTAGTTCTTGTTGGTTGGTGGCCAACAACTGGTCCAACTTTTGGGCACTGCCCTGAAAACTTCGTATCAATTGGTTCAAGCCTACGATACTCTGTTGAAGCTCTCGCTTGGTGGGGTCGTCCAATACATCATTGACATTTATCAACAACGAATCGGCATGTGAAACAGCACCTTCGACCTTCATTTGCAACGGGGTGAGCTTTTCTTGCACCAACTCGGTGATACCGGGCCTAATGCTGGTCTTGAGCGTATCGCCCGACCGCGCAGGCGGTGCCCCGTCAAAAACTGGGATGATCTGTATGCCCTTACCACCGATGATTCCGGTATCGTACAGTTCAGCTTTGCTGTTTTTTGAAAATTCAAAGTTTTTCTGAACGGTCAAGGTGACCAGTAATTTGCCCGATCCATCTTTAAATTTGATGTCGGTGACATTGCCCACCGTAAGCCCGTTGATAGATACCTGGGTACCTGTTTGCAGGCCGCCAACATGGCTATACACCGCGTAGAATGTCTTTGATTTATCAAAAAGGGAGTTTGACTTTAGGTAACTGTACCCCAGAATAAAAAGGAATATTCCTATTAATACAATGATGGCGGTTTTGACTTCCCTGGATAGTTTCAAGAACTCTAGTTTTCCGTTTCAAACAAAATTAGGAATATTTTTCTCAAAGCAGCTATTGTTCAGGGGCGTATTTCAAGGCTTCCTTCAAAGGCACCCGAACCCCATCTTTGTAGGCCACGATATACGAAGTGGTATAGCCTTTGGCATCAGCGTTCTTTTTCAACAACTTGGCCTTCAAGTACGAATTGGTTTCGCCATACATATAGCGATATAGGTTTTTATACGGTTCTTTTGACAAGGTGTTGAGCCCATTAAAGTTATCGCCATCCAAAGGAATTACCTTAGAGCTCGCCATCAATTGTATCTTGAACACCACATTGGGGGCGGCCTCTACCTCAGCGGCTTTTTTGAGCGATTCTGCCTCTTTCTTGTTTTCTACTACCTCAACAGGTTTCTTGTCTATGGTAGAAGGTGGCGGTGTCGAGTGCGTTACTTTTTCCTCTACATCGGGCTGCTTCGCAGGTGCCTTGGGCGGCTCAGTGGCCTTTGCCACCGTTTCTTTGGCAACCGGTGGCGTACCACTTGGTTCTTCAAGGTCGGGAACCACATTCTCTTTGTAGGTCAATATGGCATCGGCAATGGCCCTGGCCATTTCTTGCTGCCCCTTTGTGGAGTTCAAATAAGCGCCTTCACTTTTGTTGGTCAAAAAACCGGCCTCTATCAAAACACTGGGCATAAAGGTCTGGTGAAGCACAATGAACCCCGCCTGCTTGACCTTTCTGTCCTTTCGTTTGAGTTTTTTGGTGAAGTTGTCCTGTAGCAGCTTGGCCAATTGAATGCTTTGGTCCAAGAACTCCTCTTGCATGATGGTAAGCCCTATTACCGACTCTGGTGAGTTGATGTCGTACTGCGCATATTTTTCTTCATAATTATCCTCCAAATAGATAACCGAGTTTTCCTTTTTGGCCACCTCAAAATTCTGCTTGTTGGCATGGAGCCCAAGAACGAACGTACCGGCACCATGTGCATCGGAGTTGTGCGAATCACAGTGCACCGACACAAAAAGATCTGCATTGGCATCGTTGGCGATCTTGCCCCTTATGTAAAGATCTACGAACGAATCGTCTTTTCTGGTATAGATGACCTTGACATCAGTATTCTTTTCCAAAATTGCACCGGCCTTCAGCACAATGTTCAAAGCAATGTTCTTTTCAAGGTACCCGTTGCCCAGATTACCTGGGTCGTGGCCACCATGGCCAGCATCCAACACCACCACAAACGTATCGTTGGCGGGCAGTTCGGTATTATTTTTGGTGAAGGATGTCAGTACGGCAACAAGTACCGAACAGAAAAGAAGAAACAACTTGTTTTTAGTCATGGGTGCCCTCGATTTATAAGGCTTCAAGCAGGTTAAAATAAAGTGAAGCCCAATTTACAGAATGAAAAATATGCGTAAGTTTGGACTCCAAAAACCAAGCCAAGCTATCACAAAAATAGGATTTATAGCGTTGCAAGCAAACAAACATTTATTTCCTCTCCTATTTGTGTTGTTAATGGGCATGGTGGCTTCAGCGCAAGAAGACACCCTAGTTCCGTTACCCATTAAAGCGACTAAGGATACCATAACCGCCCCTTTGCTAACGACCAATATTCTTAACGATTCCACTGGCATTGACGCCGTTGAAAACGATACGCTGCCCAAAAAAAAGAGCTATTTGTTGGACAAAATAGCATATAAGGCCAAAGATTATGTGCGCATCAGCCAAAAAGAACAAAAAATCTATTTGTACGATGAGGCCGAGATCAAATATCAAGATACCGAGCTGAAAGCGGGCATTATCGTACTCGATTATATCAAAAACGAAGTCTATGCCGGCCGTATGTACAACCCTGCCGATAGCACATACTCACAACTGCCCTATTTCAAGCAGGGTGACCAAGAGGTGATTCCCGACTCGATACGGTTCAATTTTGATACCGAAAAAGCCCTGATCTTCAACTCCCGTACCGAACAGCAGCCAACTTTGGGCGCATTGGGCAGCGATGCGATGAAGGTATTGGCCCAGGTCACCAAAAAAGAGAACGACTCGGTGTATTTTTTAAAGGATGGCAAACTGACCACCTCAAAAGACACCATAGACCCCGATTATTATATACGTGTCAGAAAGGCGAAGTTTGTGCCGGGCAAGAAAATAATCGCCGGTTTCAGCAATATGTACATTGTTGATGTGCCCACGCCCATTGCCCTGCCATTTGCCTATTTTCCGTTAACCACGGGAAGAACCGCCGGACTTATTTTCCCCACCTTTGGCAACGACCCGCAACGGGGATATTTCATCCAAAACGGCGGCTATTATTTTCCCATTAGTGAATACGTCGATTTCAGCATTCTGGGTGATTTTTTTACCAACGGCAGCTACGGCTTTAGGGCACAGTCGATCTATGCGAAACGGTATCGGTTTAGGGGCAACATCAATTTTCGGTTCGAGAATCTGATTACCAGTCAAAAGGGCTTTTCCGATTTTAGTCGAAATACACTGTACAATTTACAGATCAGCCACACCCAAGACCCCAAGGCCAACCCCAACTCGCGGTTTTCGGCTTCGGTGAACCTTGGTAGCAGCAATTATTATCGTGAATCGGCCAATCAAGTAAACCTGGCCAATACGCAGAACAACAACCTATCTTCCTCCATATCATACTCAAAGACATTTCCGTCCTACCCATCGGTGAATGTCAGTATAACGGCGACCCATAACCAAAACACGAACACCGAGGCCATTAATTTAACATTGCCGACAGTGCAGGCAAGTATGGAGCGTATTTTTCCGTTTGCAAAGCGTGATGGCATCAAAAAAGGAATCATTCAAAACATCAACCTGCAGTACAATTTAAGAGCCGAAAACCGCCTTACCACTACAGACTCGCTCTTTTTCACCCCAAAAATGTTCGACAATGCCAAGGTGGGTGCCCGGCACACCATACCGGTGAGCACCAACTTTAAGGTCGCCAAATATTTTAGTGTGAGCCTTGGGGCCAACTATGAGGATGTTTGGACACTCGAAACCTTTGAAAGAGGGCTCGATCCTGATGACCCTGACAGCAACCGGGAGGTAGTCTTGGACACCAT
The DNA here is from genome assembly GCF_000963865.1 of Flagellimonas lutaonensis. Classification (NCBI taxonomy): domain Bacteria; kingdom Pseudomonadati; phylum Bacteroidota; class Flavobacteriia; order Flavobacteriales; family Flavobacteriaceae; genus Flagellimonas; species Flagellimonas lutaonensis. The sequence continues at coordinate 2,634,758 of NZ_CP011071.1, read as the reverse complement.
TAACGGTTTTGACCGATATAACCGTTATGGACTCAACGCCAGCATAGGCACAACCCTTTATGGTACATGGAATTTTGGGGAAGACAAAAAAATACAGGCCATTCGGCATGTGATGCGACCATCGATTGGTTGGGGCTACACCCCTTCGTTTGATCAGTTCTATGACACCTACACCAATTTGGATGGTGAAGAAGTACTATACAGTCGCTTTGAGGGCACACTGAACGGCGCACCCAGTCTGGGCAAGTCAAATTCGGTAAGTTTCTCGCTACAGAACACCTTAGAGGCCAAGGTGCGCGATAAAGATTCCACCGCTACTGAACCCAAGAAAATATCTCTGTTGAGCAACCTCAACTTCTCGACCTCGTATAACTTTGAGGCCGATTCCCTAAAGCTTTCCCCTATCAGTTTTAACGGGGGCACGCGTATTTTGAACGAGAAGATGAGCATCAACTTTACGGGAAGCCTAGATCCCTATGCTATAGACAATACCGGTAGGCGGATCAATACCTTCAACATCAACAGCGGAGGCGGGCTGTTTCGTTTGACTAGGGCCGGTCTCAATGTCAGCTACCAGCTCAACAGCGAAACCTTCAAGAAAAAAGAAAAAGGCGATGCAGACGATGGCCCAGATAGCAATGACTATTACCGCGCTAGTAGCGGTGGGCGGGCCGATGACCTGTTCGGCGAAGGTTTTGACACGGGCATCGACCGTGGTTTTGATGATCGCCGAAAGGATGATGACGACGAAGAAGTGCCCATATACAACTCGAAATTGCCCTGGGACCTTCGTCTAGCCTATGCCACCACATATAACAACAGCAATCGACAAGGTGAGATCACCAATAATTCACTGATGTTTTCGGGCAACCTTGAATTGACGCCCAAATGGAGTTTGGGCTTCTCGTCGGGCTACGATTTCAAAAACAAGGGCTTTACCTTGACCCAGTTCAGGTTCGCCAGAAATCTGGGAAGCTTCGACCTGCGTTTTAACTGGGTTCCCTTCGGAAGAAATGAACGGTGGGATTTCTTCATCGGCATCAGCAGTTCCATCTTACAAGATGTAAAATGGGAGCAACGAAGCCAGCGCAGGCTGGGCAGAAGGTAGTATCGGATTGTTGGATGTTGGATAAATGAATTAAATTGTCGGTAAATACGAAAAACAGTGAAGAAAATCATAAACACACCCTATGCCCCAGCGCCCATCGGCCCCTACAACCAAGCGGTACTCTCCAACGGCACACTGTACATTTCGGGGCAAATACCCATGGACCCCACAACGGGAGAATTGATCAAGGGTGATATCAAAATGGAGGCCCAACAATGTATGAAAAACCTAAAGGCCATTCTTGCCGAAGCAGGAATGACCTTTGAAAATGTGGTAAAGACCTCCATATTCTTAAGTGACATGCACCAGTTTGCCGCGGTAAACGAGGTCTACGCCTCTTTCTTCAACGCAGAAACGGCCCCGGCAAGGGAAACCGTGGAGGTCGCCAACCTGCCCAAGTTCGTCAATGTCGAGATTTCAATGATCGCCGTTAAATAGTTTTCCTGTGAAACTCAACAAGACCGTCTATGGGGCGTTGGTGAATGACCCCTAAAATCAGGTCGTTGTTCTTTAAAACCGTTTCCAGCTCTTCTCTTAGGTAATGGGCAATGCTTCCCACAAAACTGATAGGCACTTTTGTCGCCAGCTCAAACTGCATGATATGGTTGTTGACAAACTGCTGAAATCCCTTGTGTATCACACCTTTGCAATACGGGTGCTCTTTGTTCTCGACAATGAACCTGGCAAACTTTGCCAAGTATGTATTGGGGTTCGGCTGTTTGTATAGGTTCTCTTTGATGACATCGGCATCCAAATTGTACTCTTTGGCGAATTTGATGCCCAAGTCTTGTGGCATCTTGTGGTAATAATAGTCGCGCAGCAGCTTTCTTCCGAAGAAATTGCCACTGCCGTCATCCATCAATATATAGCCAAGCGAAAGTACCTTTTGAAAAAGCTGGTGACCATCGTAATAACTACAATTTGAACCTGTGCCCAGTATGCATACAATGGCGGGCTCACCTATTTTTGTGGTCGAATAGATCGCCGCAAAGGTATCTTCTTTGACCTCTATCTTGGCATTGGGAAAGAAATCAGCAAAAATGCCCTTTAAAAACCGTTTCATTCTATCGGTACCGCAACCGGCACCGTAGAAAAACAATTGGGTAACCTTTTCTCTATTCTTGGAAAGCTCAAAATTATTGGCCAAACGATCTTCGATGACCTCTTTGGTCAATACTTCGGGACTCAGACCCAAAGTTTGTGTATTAAAAAGCTGGTTGCCCTTCTCATCGAGGGCTATCCAATCTGACTTGGTGGCCCCACTATCAACAATCAAAATCATATGTCTGCTTGGTTAGGTGCGCCTGGTTTACAGACTGGCTACGTGTTCGGCCAAATCGACCAGCTTGTTCGAATAACCGGCCTCATTGTCGTACCATGATACCACCTTGAAAAACTTGGAATTCAATTCGATTCCGGCACCGGCATCAAAAATACTCGTACGGGCATCACCCACAAAGTCTTGGGAGACCACCGCTTCTTCAGTGTAGCCCAAAATACCTTTCAAGCTGCCTTCTGATGCCCTCTTGAATGCTTTCTTGATCTCTTCATAGGAGGTTTCCTTTTCAAGTCGTACGGTCAAGTCGACCACCGATACGTCTGCAGTGGGCACACGGAACGCCATTCCGGTCAATTTTCCTTCCAGCTCAGGAATTACCTTGGTCACCGCCTTTGCAGCGCCTGTTGAAGCAGGAATGATATTGATCATGGCACTTCTTCCTCCCCTATAATCTTTTTTAGATGGGCCGTCGACGGTCAATTGTGTCGCCGTGGTGGCGTGAACCGTGGTCATCAAGCCTTCTTCGATACCGAACTCATCGTTCAACACTTTGGCCAATGGCGCCAAGCAGTTGGTGGTGCATGATGCATTGGAAATAATCTTGTCGCTGGCCTTTACCTTGTCGTGGTTGACACCCATTACAAACATGGGGGCATCTTTTGAAGGTGCTGAGATGACGACCTTCTTGGCTCCGCCATCAATGTGGTACTGGGCCGTTTCAAGGGTGGTAAAAATTCCGGTGCATTCTGCGACGATTTCGGCACCGACCTCATCCCACTTTAAATTTTTGGGATCTCTTTCGGCTGTGATACGGACTGTTTTACCGTTTACTACCAAATGGCCGTCTTTTACCTCTACGGTACCGTCAAATTTGCCATGTACAGAATCGTATTTCAATAGATATGCAAGGTGCTCTACATCCAACAAATCGTTGATGGCAACCACCTCTACGTTGTCACGTTTCACGGTTGACCTGAATACCAATCTACCAATCCTACCAAATCCGTTAATTCCTATTTTTAGTGTTGACATGTTACTGTTTTTTTAAGATTATACCCTATGTTGTCATTATATCGGAAACCCTGATGAGTTCCTCATCAATGGCGGTATGTGCGCTAATGGCCTCTTCAATCGGAACGAGTACCAATTTAGTATCGCGTATACCTACCATATAGTTCGATTTACCCTGTCTAAGGGCCTCTACCGCCTTTACGCCCATTCTACTGGCCAATACCCTGTCAAAGCAGGTTGGTGAGCCACCTCTTTGTATATGGCCCAGTACAGAGACCCTAACATCGTAAATGGGCAGGTGTTCTTCAACATATTCTTTTAGCTCAAATACGTTTTTTCCAGTTTTATCGCCCTCGGCCACAATCACGATGCTCGATGATTTACCTGATTTCTTACTTCTTTTCAACGAATCGAGCAGTCGCTCAAGTCCCAGGTTCTGCTCGGGAATCAATATTTCTTCGGCACCGGCGCCAACCCCTGCGTTCAAAGCGATGTGGCCCACATCGCGGCCCATCACCTCAACAAAGAACAGCCTGTTGTGCGAACTGGCGGTATCACGAATCTTGTCAATGGCCTCGACCACTGTATTAATGGCCGTATCAAAACCTATGGTATACGAGGTGCCCAAGATATCGTTGTCTATGGTACCCGGAATACCGATTACCGGAAAGCCAAATTCCTTATTGAACAATAATGCACCGGTAAAACTGCCATTGCCACCGATTACCACAAACGCATCGATGTTGTGCTTTCTGAGCTGTTCGTAAGCCTTTTGCCTTCCCTCTTTTGTTCTGAACTCTTCACAGCGGGCCGATTTCAAGACCGTGCCGCCCTTATTGATGATATTGTTGACGCTACGGGCGTCCATCTCTTTGAAATCGCCCTCTATCATTCCTTGATATCCTCTGTATATGGCCACACATTCCAACTCCATGTAGGCACATGTACGCACCACCGAACGAATGGCAGCATTCATTCCGGGAGAATCCCCCCCAGAGGTCAATACCGCTATTTTCTTGATTTCTGAAGCCATTTGAAATTTTGCGACTTCAAAACTAGCAAACTTATTTCAAAGAACTTGTACGTTCCACGGCTTATTTGCAATCAACAAAAAACTCAAACGTTTTCGTTTTATTTTCTGTTTTTTTGCCTTATCAATTTTGCGGATTTCACATTCTATTTTGGGGGGTCGGTCTTGGTTCGGAAGCGCACCAAACTGTCTTTGCCCATCACATTTGATGGTGCGTTGGCAGACGGTTTTTTCGCCTCTGGATCTTTGTTTTTTTGAAAGACCCTTCGAAGTAGGTCTCTGAAACTGTTGAAATCTACCTGATAGGAAAGTCCCAGACCTTGGGTATAGCCCTGCCGCTCTGACAAAAACTGTTGTATTTGGTTCTCTCTATTAAAGATTTTGGCACTCAGGGTGCCTTCTTCGTTGAGCAATACCTGTACTTCAACATCACCCGCCACCACGGTCTCTGAAACACCGCCCACCGGCACCCCTACCCGACCGTTTACCAATATTCGGTCTGAAATTTGGGTGGAAACGGTGACGCCAATCCTATCTTCTGAGGATATTTCGGCACTTTGGTTTAAAAGGCCTTGCTCATACGACAGTCCAAAATTGAACTTGTCATTGTTGCCCGCCAAGATCTGGTTCAAAAGCCCCGATGCAGTCTGTATCAGGTTACCGGTCACGGCCTGCTGATTGAGCCCAGTCTGCTCGTTCACAAAAGTGCCCTGTGCCAAAAGAAAAAAGGCATTTCGCTCTTCGAAAGTGGGGTCTTGTAGACGGTACTCCAATTCGCTCTTCACCACTGAACTGGTTCCCGGGAACTCGATGTTAAATTGAATACTGGGACTTTCAAGCTCGCCATCGAGCCTCACCACCACCTCTGTGGGGATTCTCCCCCTATATCCGGTATTGGCCAACAAGGGCGCCGGGTTGGCCGTAAGCGAATAAACGGCCTCCATATTCAATTGAGCTGCAAGTGGGTCACCCTCCCAAAGAATAGTACCTCCGGGGCGCACCTTAAATTTTTTGTCAATGATACCACCGAAACGGTAATTATATTCGCCGGTCACCACGACAAACTCACCATACATGTTGAACTTTCCGTTGGTGTTGATCTCGATCAGCAAAATACCCTCACCCGTACCTTTTAATGAACTGCCCGTACTGCGGTCTACCACAATCTCTACCTCTGCATCTGGTGTTACCTCTAGGTCAAAGGCCATCTCAAGCCCCTTATACTCATCGAGTACCCGTTGGGCCTCAATCGTCTTCTCTTCGTTTTTTTCGATAAAATTGATGAAGGAATAGTCGCCCACACTGGTCACATCACTTAGCGGTATTTTCAAAGAGGTGCCCCTAGCGGTTTTGGCATTCTCCATGGTTATGTTTAAGGCATCGGTAGGGCCAAATATGCGCCCAGTTCCATTAATGAAACCCGTTCCATAGTACAAGGCTTCCTCGTCAAAATCAGTGTTCAGCACCAAGAAGCGGCCATTGTTGGTGTTCAGGTCAAAGTTAAGGGTCCAATCATCAAAGGCCATGTGGCTAATGGTGCCATCTAAGATGGCCGTGGTGCCCTCTGCCACATCGGTCAAACCGATGTTCTCAAAATAAAAGGTCTGCCCGAAAAGTCGAACCTTTGAAAGGGGCGCAAAATCGTAATCGACGTTCAAGTAGGGAATACCCAGACCTGCATCGGTAAGCGTAAGCTCTCCATTTATTTCAGGATTGGAGGCACTGCCCGTAATCGTGGCACTACCGTTAACAAGGCCCCTAATGTTCGAAATAACATCCTCCCCCAAGGGGCTAAAGGGCAAAAGGTCAAAGTTGCTAAAAGATGAATTGAGGTTGAACTCTACCTTATTGTTGTGGTTGAACACCTTGCCGTTAATGCCCAGTTTCTCAACCCCCTTGTCAGACAACCAGGTATTGACCCCAAATTCGGTTAGGTCGTTATTGCCAAAAATGCCAATTTCCAAATCACCCAAACGAATATCGTTGACACTAAAATCATCGATTGACATATTGGAAGTGGGCAGGTACTTCTTTTCTTTCTGAAGAATGTTCAAAGACCCGTTCACCGAGCCATCTAACCGTAGGCTGTCGATAGACGGGGTAATCTTGCGCAGCGATACAATCTTGAACTGAAGCTCGAGGTCTTTATAGGTAGAGTCGGCCAACTCACCCCTTAGACGGATCTGTTCTTGATTGTTATTGTTCATTACAACCTCTTCGATCCTAATACTGTCGAGGGTCTTGTTGAAGATGACCTTGTTCTTGCTGTTGCCTTCCTTATTGAGGGTCCATGTGTTTCCCTTGAAGCTGACTTCTGATTTTTTCAGGCCCACAACCGACTTGTTGTCCTCGTTGAAAGTGTGGTAGAAATTCAGCCGATAACTGTCGTTGTACTCACTACCACCCGTGAATTCCGTTCTAAAGAACAGCGTGTCTTTTAAAGTGGTGTTGATGAGGTTGAAGTCTTTTATATCGTAGTATACGGTGGCCATTTCATCAACCGATAAAAAGGTGTTGAAAAGGGGGTTCTTATTGTCTATCTTCAGTTCAATGTTCTTGAATTCATTTTTAAATGCCTCGATGTTCGGCGATTTGAAGGTTAGCTTGAAATCGCCCTCATCGGCCACAATATTGCCTCGAATATAGGTATCGGGGCCAAACTTGACCTCTGGAAAGAAAACATCGACAATCTTATTGTAGATCTTTAGGTTGAATGAAACCGTTTGGCCTCCTGAAATTTCATAGGGTTTGTAATTGGTGTAGATGCTTCCTATCGAATTCTGGACCAACTTGCCCATTTCACGTACCCTAAAATTCCCCTTTACATATCCCGTGATGATATCTGGCGATATTATCTGTATGTTTCGAACAGAATCACTCTCAAAGGTCGACGATACGGCAAAATCATCAAAAAAGTAAATATCATTTTTGTTTTGATAGGTAGTGTTCGAAAAGCGTATGTCCCCTACAATATTATCAAGATCGTTGCCCGTTATGTCCATATTGACATTGCCCTTGAAAATGGCCACACTGTCATCGATAAAGTTCATCGCCTTGAGATTGGCGTAGTCGGCATCGGCAGTAAAGTTGAAGGTATTTTGCTCTTCGCTAAAATCAGCCAAACCTTTAAAATCGAACCTGAAATTTTTGTCGTTGACCAGCAGTGTACCGTCAAACAATTGATTTTTTAAAATTCCCGAAACCTTTATGTTCTGGTAGTTGTACCCATTGAACTCGAGGCTGTATATATCGCCAATGGCCTCAGTATTCAGGTATTCAGCGATAAAGCCCTTGCCCTCTACATTCACATCGAGAGTTGTTTTGCCAAAATTGGGGTCATCTATAAAGTCTCCCAAATCAAAATCCATCAATGAAATGAACCCCAAATATGAGGCATCATCAATATTGTCGATATTGGTCATCTGCAGGTTCGAATAGGTGCTACCGATTGCCGTGTGGAGGTTTACTTGGGCATCGATTGAACTTTCGGTCACCTCTGCATCGCCCCGAATGGTAAACTGCCCAAATTTTCGAAACGAGCTGGGCAGGGTGTTGTCTCCCAAAATCTGGGGCAACAAGCTTCTAAGTTCATAATAACTTGAGGTTACATTTTCCATCTCGGCATTCATAACAAAGGGCGCCTGTTCGGTAAACATGTTGCGAAAATTGAAATTTCCGCGGATACCGGTATTGTCAGACCTAAGAATCAGTCCATCAATATCCAGATTGTTAAGAACACCTGAAACTTGCATGGTAAAAGTGGCCACCTTGTTGGTGCCAAACTCGTTAAAGTACTTATTGATTTCATTGAATGCCACGGTCGATTCCTCAAAATGGCCCTCGACCTGTACCTTATCAACAAAGTCTTTTAAATCTTTGCGGTCATACTTGAAAACCAGGCCGCCTTGCAATGCCGATTCGGGAGTTTTTATGAACAGCGAATCAAAACGCATCTGTTGTTTGGTGTAGGTAAACTCGGCAGAAAGTTTTTCAAGGTGCATGTCGCGCTTGCTCAAAAAAGACAAAGCCTCGATTTTTGTCGTTACATCTGGCCCCAAAATCTGAAAATCATGGGCCAATATGGCGAGTTGCTTAAAATGCAATTGCTCAACCGGCTCGGCATTCTCGTCTGATAGTTTAAAACGGCTATCGGCAATATTGATTTCTGAGGAAGACAGAAAAAATGGGGGTGTACCCGGGTCGCGGGGCTTGCCATCATCCAACTTATCGATAAAGACGTCCAGATTGGTAAAGTCCTCATCCTGATATGTTTTCAGGTTCAAATACAGGCCGTTGACCTCAATATCGCCAAATTCCATCTTGTTATTGGCCATGCCCCGAAGGTTTAAGATCGAGGTGGAGAGCTTTTGTACATAGATAAGGGTATCTTTTTTGTAGTCTTCAATATAAATACCCTTGAGGCCTGTGTTCAATGATAGCAGCGAGAGCTGCACCCTTTCTATACCGATGTTGGTGCCAAAATCTTCGTTGATCCTATCGGTGACTTTTTTGGCCAGTGAGGTCTGCACCACCGGAAGCGACAATACCAACGAGCCCAACACTGCCAACAGCAGAATAACCAAAACCGTTCTGACAAGTATTTTACGAAGCTTTTTGATAGGGCATTGTTTTTATCTTTGTACGACCAATTTTTGTTCCAAATACCAATGATTGCCGAAAAAAAATACATCTTGGCCATTGAATCGTCCTGTGATGACACTTCAGCCGCTATTTTGTTCAATGACAAAGTGCTGAGCAATGTGGTGGCCTCACAAGAAATACATGAGCAATACGGGGGGGTGGTGCCTGAATTGGCATCAAGGGCACACCAACAAAACATCGTTCCCGTAGTGCACCAGGCACTGGCCATGGCAAATATCGACAAAAAACAGCTTTCGGCCATAGCCTTTACACGTGGGCCCGGCCTGCTCGGTTCTCTTTTGGTGGGTACTTCGTTTGCCAAGTCAATGGCCCTCGGACTAAACATACCCTTGATCGAGGTCAACCATATGCAGGCACATATTTTGGCACACTTTATAGCGGACGAAAACAGTGCCCGACCAAACTTTCCCTTTTTGGCCATGACCATTAGTGGAGGGCACACACAGATTGTCTTGGTGAAGGGGTATTTCGATTTGGAAATTTTAGGTGAAACGCTTGACGATGCCGTCGGCGAGGCCTTTGACAAAAGTGCCAAGCTATTGGGGCTGCCCTATCCTGGCGGGCCATTGATCGATAAATATGCCCAACAAGGGAATCCCAATGCATTCGATTTTCCGAAGCCAAAGGTGGACGGACTCAATTTCAGCTTCAGTGGTTTAAAAACCAGCATTCTATATTTTGTGCAGCGGGAAACCCAAAAAAACGACAGTTTTATTAAAGAGAACCTTTATGACATCTGTGCGTCTATACAGCACACCATTTTAGAGATTCTAATGGAAAAACTCGCGATGGCCGTAAAACAAACGGGCATCATACAAATTGCCATCGGAGGCGGGGTGGCGGCCAATTCAGGCATCAGGGCCCGCCTAAAAGAAGCGGAGGAAAACCTAGGGTGGAAAACCTTTATCCCCAAATTCGAGTATTGCACCGATAATGCCGCGATGATTGGCATTGTGGGTTATTTAAAATATATTGAGGGTGATTTCAGCAATCAGGCCATTGCCGCCAAAGCCCGGTATGCCATTGATGGCTGATGCATACATATGCACCTGATTTTCATTTTGGGCAGCCTGCCCCTAAGAAATTCTTATTACTCAGAGAAATGTTGTACAACAACTATTTCAATGGGTGGCACAGTACAGAACAGTGAACCGATACGACAACTAGAACCATGCGCTACAACCAAGAATTTGCCAGACGCATCAGTGCCGCCCTAAAAAGCTTTCCTGAAAAATTCGAGGAAAAAAAGATGTTTGGCGGCATTGCCTATCTCTATAAAGGAAAAATGACGGTGGGTATCGTAAAAGATGACCTGATGGTTCGTGTTGTAGAGGCAAAAATGCCAGCTGCACTGCAAAAACCACATGTAAGGCCCATGGACTTTACCAAGCGTCCGATGAAAGAGTTTGTATTTGTGTCGCCAGAAGGATGCACCACAGAGCAGGTACTACATTACTATATCGAACTAGGCCTCGAACATGCCAAAAGCAAGTTAAAAAACTGAACCATGCAGCTATTCTACAATGCCGACCTCGACAACAGCTCTAAACAGTTCAACTTTTCATCTGAAGAGAGCAAACATATTGTGAAGGTTTTACGAAAAAGAGCAGGCGACCTACTTACCATCACGAACGGAAAAGGATATTTGTTCGAGGCTGAGATTTTGGCCGCCGACCCCAAAAAATGCAGGGCACAGATCGTAAGGGTAAAAAAAACAATCCCCAGGTTGCACAGCCTTCACATGGCCGTGGCACCCACCAAGATGAACGACCGATATGAGTGGTTCTTGGAGAAAGCCACCGAGATCGGGGTAAACGAATTTTCGCCCATTCGATGCGACCATTCCGAAAGAAAGGTCATCAAACACGAACGCTACCAAAAAGTGATACAATCGGCCATGAAACAGTCGCTTCAGACTTTCTTGCCCAAATTGAACCCACTGGTTGATTTCAAGACCTTTGTTGAGCAGGACCATCAAGGACTCAAATTCATCGCACATTGCGCCGAAGGCGACAAGATGGAGCTAAAGCGCAGCGTTGCGCCCGACAAAGATGTCATAATATTGATAGGGCCAGAAGGCGATTTTTCTGAAGAAGAGATTTCGTTGGCCGTAAAAAATGGCTTTGTTCCCGTGTCGTTGGGTCCCAATCGTCTCAGGACCGAAACAGCGGCCTTGGTGGCCTGTACCATAGTGGCCATGATAAACCATTGAGGGCCCTGTTCTGAACAGGGCAAACCAAAAAATACCGTAAATTTGAAAGTATTCAATCAAATGCAAATGCGGCAGCTTTCCCTACACCTTTTGGTTCTTTTGTTTTTGGCAACGGCCATTGGGCATTCGCAACAAATCGGTATCCTTAAATATGGCGGCGGTGGCGATTGGTATTCAAATCCGACCGCATTGCCAAACTTGATTTCGTTCTGCAATTCCAATATCAATACAGATATCGACCCCAAAATTGAAACGGTCAAGGTGGGCAGTGTCAATATTTTCCAGTTTCCATTTTTGCACATGACGGGGCACGGCAATGTATTTTTCTCAACCGAAGAGGCCAAAAACCTACGCACCTATCTACTTTCGGGAGGGTTCCTGCATGTAGATGACAGTTATGGCATGGACCCCTACTTCAGAAGGGAAATCAAAAAAGTGTTTCCAGATAAGGAACTGGAAGAATTGGGTGCAGACCACCCGATCTTTGACCAAACCTTTCAATTTGTAGATGGGCTGCCCAAGATCCATGAACACGATGCCAAGCGGCCCCAAGCCTTTGGCATTTTTCATGAAGGCCGCTTGTTACTGCTCTACACATACGAAAGTGATCTGGGCGACGGCTGGGAAGACCCTGCAGTACACAACGACCCTGAAGAAGTGCGCACCAAGGCCCTTCAAATGGGAGCGAACATTATAGAATATGTCTTTTCATCATGAATGTGAAACCCTCTTCGAATACCATTGCCAACGGCATCGTAAAGGCGGTCGCCATTTTGGCCGCCATCTACTTGGCCCTTTTGTTTCTTTATAAAATCCGTTCGGTCTTGGCGTATTTGGCCATTGCCGCAGTAGTGGCACTGTTGGGCCGGCCAATCGTCATATTCCTTAGGCAACGGCTGAAGTTTCCGAATACGATTGCCGTGATTGCCACCATAGTCTTCTTTCTCGGAATCTTTGTGGGCATTATAGCCCTATTTGTTCCCCTGATCAACGAACAGAGCAGAAACCTTTCACTGCTCGACCTCGAGGCCCTGAAAGCCGATGTGAACACCCTGTACCTGCAGATTACGGACTACTTTGGCACCAGCGCGGCCAATGTAAATGAAATGATCGAAGAATCCGATATTGAAAAAAACATTCTTGAAGGACTGAACCTAGGGTTTATACCCGACTTTTTGAATTCGTTTATGAACGTGCTCAGCACCTTGAGCATCGGCCTTTTTTCGGTACTCTTCATTTCGTTTTTCTTTTTGAAAGACAGTAAACTGATGCAAAACGGTCTACTCACCTTTGTGCCCGACAACAAAGAGAGCAACTTGACAAAATCAATCGACAAGATCAACGGACTGCTGTCGCGCTATTTCGGGGGCATATTGCTACAGTTGTTCATTCTCTTTGTGATCTATACGGTAACCCTGCTCATTGTCGGTATCGAAAATGCCATCGTCATCGCATTTCTGTGCGCCCTTTTCAACATCATCCCATATGTGGGGCCCATCATCGGTGGGGTGATCATGCTCACCCTTACCATGACCAGTAATTTGGGTATGGATTTCAAGAGCGTCATCTTACCAAAAGCGGGTTATGCTTTAATAGGATTGGTCATCGGACAACTGGTGGACAACTTCTTTTCGCAACCGTTTATTTTTTCAAATAGTGTTCGCTCCCATCCGCTTGAAATCTTTTTGATCATCATCATCGCCGGCCTGCTCTTCGGTATTGTGGGAATGATCGTTGCCGTACCAGGATACACCGCCATAAAGGTCATTTTGAAGGAGTTTTTGGCCGAAAACAGTTTCGTGAGGAAGTTTACCAAAAACTTATAGCATCGATTTGAATAAAAATATATTAAAAACTGGCGTACAGACCTTTATAGATAAAGAATGGAATGCTGACATCATGTCAGTTTTGCTTAAAAAGCCCGTTTTTGAGGATATTTTGCAACAAGAGCTCGTTCAGCAGCTCGAAGGTAAGAAAAAGAGCAAGGACAAGCTCCCCACTTGGTTCAATACAATGGGTATTTACTATCCGAAAAAACGGAATCTCGAACAAACTTCCTCAGAGATCACGGCTGCCTATAAAGCAGCGCTGGTAAGTGGAAAATCGCTGGTCGACCTTACCGGTGGCTTCGGTGTGGACACCTATTTTTTTTCCAATAAAATAGCGCGGGTAGACCATTGTGAAATCGATGCCGAACTAAGTGAAATCGTGGCTCACAATTTTTCGCTTTTCGGGATTGAAAATGTTTCCTTCCACACTAAAGACGGAATGGAATTTTTAAAAGAGTGCAATGGCAAGGCCGATTGGGTATATGCCGATCCATCTAGAAGGGACGACAAAAAAGGTCGCGTGTTTCTTTTGAAGGACTGTGAGCCCGACATCGTCGGAAATCTTGATACCATACTCGAAAAGACAGCAAATGTTTTGCTCAAGACCTCTCCCCTGCTCGATATTTCACAGGGAACCAAAGAATTGAAGCATGTGGCCAAAATATATGTGGTGGCCTTAAAAAACGAAGTAAAGGAACTGCTATGGGTGTTGAAAAAGGGATATCGAAAGGAACCACAAATAATCACTGCAAACCTTATGGGCGACAGTGTCCAGCATTTTTCCTTTTTCCCTTCCGAAGAAAGGAATGTGAAGGTCAATATTGGCCCGCCATCTAAATTTCTATACGAGCCCAATGCTGCTATTTTAAAGGCAGGGGCCTTTAAATTGATCGCAGATCGTTTTGGCATTCAAAAGCTTCATGAACACTCGCATTTATATACATCAAATAGGTTGATTGATTTCCCCGGAAGATGTTTTGCCATACAATCCGTTATTCCCTACGGGAAAAAGACCTTAAAAGAATTGGAGGGTGAAAAGGCCAATGTTACGGTGCGAAATTTCCCGGAAGCCGTGGCGACAATTCGAAAAAAGCACAAAATCAAGGGTGGGGGCGATACCTTCTTGTTTTTTACAACTAATATGCATGGAAAATTAATTGTACTGAAGTGCACTAAAATCTAGTTAGGGCAGGGCCATTTGAAGTTCGCTACCTTGTCATTGCTTCCTGCCGAAAGGTTATAGTGCCACCATTCGGTTCGTATGGCCCAAAATCCGTGTTTTTCCATGGTTTCTTTCAACAATTTACGGTTCTGCAAAACTTCATCGGGCAATTCGGTGAATTCGTGGTGCGCCTTTTTTCCGAAGAAGTCAAAATCGGTGCCCATATCAAGCTCATTGCCTTGCATATCGACCAACGTGATATCGACCGCCCCGCCTTTGTTATGAATGGATCCCTTTACAGGATTGGCCACATACTGCGGATTCGGAACCAGTTGCCACATCTTGTACTGCACCGAATTGGGGCGGTAACAGTCGAAAAACTTGATTCTGTAGCCTTTTGATATAAACTCTTTGTTTGCCTTGATCAATGCTTTGGCCGTTTTAACACGGGTATAGCACTCGGCACAGTCATAGACCTTAGCCTTTAAAAAATTGTTTTCTGTGGCATAGCGTATATCATATACAAAATCATCGCTAAAATCTGCCAGCCGCACAAAAGTGGTATCGGCCAGCCCTTCAAAGGATTTTAACTTTTGGACTTCTTGACCAACAGAGCCTTTTGTATCTTTTTCTGCCACCTCGGGCGGTCTTGTTTCGGTCGGTTTCTTTTCAACCTGCTGCCTACAAGAAGAGAGAAGCACCAACATGACAAAGAGAGAAAATCTAAACATCAATCCGCTCGTTTTTGTTCGTTCAACCAGCTGTAAAGTGCCTCAGTGGTAAAGGCTTTCGTCCACGAATCGTGGCCCACCCCTTCATATCTGTTGTATTGCACATCATATCCCATTTCTTTGAGTTTGGCCACCATGGCATCTGATTCTGACACAGAAATAATGGGGTCATCCGCACCATGGAACACCCAAATCGGCATGTTCTTATCGAGCCAATGCGCATAGGGTACGGGCGCCATACCGCAGACTACGGCCAGGGCCGCAAATTTGTTTGGATACTGCACCGCCATATCCCAGGCCGCACTGCCGCCACGGCTGAGCCCGCTCAGGTATATTCGTTGGGGGTCGATTCTATAACGTGACACCACCGAATCAAGCAACTGGTTGACGGCCTGTATGTTCCAAAACTTTTTCTTATGCGGATTTTGCGGAGCCAACACCAAAAACGGAAATTGTTTGCCCTCGGCCAACAGTTTGGGCGGACCGTTCTTTTTTATCTCATCAAGGTTGGCACCAGACTCACCTCCACCATGTAGAAATAACAAAAGTCCGAATTCTTTTTCTGGCTCGGCCTCATAAGGCTCGGGAAAATATAGGTAATAGCGAAGATTCTCAGTGACGGAAACCTGTTGCTGGTCTTCAATGAGCTGGGCATGGGTGGTACAGTTCAAGAAAACTATAGCCCATAACCCGATAACACCGATATTTTTTAACATATTTACTCTTTCATCATGTGGTACACGTTCTGTACATCATCGTCTTCCTCTATCTTTTCAAGGAGCTTTTCAACATCTTCCACCTGTTCGGGGGTAAGTTCTTTAGTAACCTGGGGGATGCGCTCAAAGCCTGAGGAAAGTATTTCAATGCCCCGTGATTCCAACTCTTTTTGAATGGCCCCAAAGCACTCAAATGGGGCATAGATCAAAATGCCATCATCATCAATAAAGACTTCCTCGGCACCAAAATCAATCATGTCCAGTTCCAGTTCCTCGGGGTCTATACCTTCGGCATTGATGCGAAAGTTACAGGTATGGTCAAACATAAACTCCACAGAACCGGAGGTGCCCAAATGGCCTCCATACTTATTAAAATAGCTTCGTATGTTGGCCACAGTTCGCGTATTGTTATCGGTGGCCGTCTCTATCAGAATCGCGATACCATGCGGACCGTAGCCCTCGAACAATACCTCTTTATAATCGCCCTGGGTCTTGTCTGATGCCCGCTTGATAGCCCGTTCAATATTGTCTTTGGGCATATTGACTGCCTTGGCATTCTGTATAACGGCCCGAAGTCTTGCATTGGTGTCTGGATCGGGGCCTCCTTCCTTAACTGCCATCACAATGTCTTTGCCAATACGGGTAAAGGCCTTTGACATGGCCGCCCACCGTTTCAATTTTCGTGCTTTTCTAAATTCAAATGCTCTTCCCATGGTTATTTGACGTCATGTAACGGCCGCAAATTTAACAAAAGCGGAAAACTTAATTGCTCAGGCATTCACGATATCCTCAATGGCGTGGGCAAGTTCAAAATCTTTCCCGGTTACCCCATTGGCATCGTGGGTGTTCAATTGTATGGTCAAAGAATTGTACACGTTCGACCAGTCAGGGTGATGGTTCATTGCCTCACATTCAAAGGCAATGCGCACCATTATTGAAAACGCTTCTTTAAAATCTTTGAATTGATAGGATTTTTGGATGTATCCATCCCCATAGGCCCATCCTTCAAGGCTTGCCAATTTTTCTTCAATTTGGCTATCGGTAAGTTTTTCCATGGTTCTTGTTTATCGATATTCAGGGTTTTCAAATGCCCACCGAGAACCGGTATCCCAATCGCCACGTGAGTTTCCGTAGGAGGGATAGCCGTTGTTCTCTTTCAATAATTTGGCCAAGTGCATCAGATTGTAAGTCATAAAAGTGGTGTTTCGATTGGTAAAATCATTTTTATGTGCCTCAGCCGCTTCATCCAAATAACTGGGTCCCGGGCCTATTTCACCCAACCAACCACAATCGGCTTGTGGTGGAATTGAGTAGCCAAAGTGTTGCAGCGCATACAAAATGCCCATGGCACAGTGTTTTACCCCGTCTTCATTGCCTGTTATAACGGTGCCGCCCACCTTGCCATAAAAAAGATACTGCCCTTTCTCGTTCTGCTTGCCCGACATGGCATAGAGTCTTTCAATTACTTGTGTACAGACAGATGAGCGCTCGCCCAACCAAATGGGGGTTCCCAACACCAAAATATCTGCTGCAAATATAGTGTCGAACAACATGGGCCACTCATCCTTTTCGATACCGTGCTCGGTCATGTCTGGATAAACCCCAAAAGCAATATCATGATCTACGGCCCTGATATGCTTCACCGAAACACCTTCTTTTTCCATTATTCCCATAGAGACATCCATAAGGCCTTGGGTATGGCTTTTTCGAGGCGACTTTTTTAACGTACAGTTCACGTAAACTGCCGATAGATCCCTAAAATCTGGCTTGTTGCCCATGTTGGCAAGGTATTTTCATAAAGGTACAGAAAAATAGAACAGTACAGATGTGGAAGAAACCGTGCCCCGTCAATCAAATGCCCAATGGTGGTCAATGATTTCTTGACAATTGAACTGAAGGTTTTTCGGCAGTTTATTGTGCTTGGGCAGCACCGCCATATAGCGGTCTTCGTTGGTGGTGAAAACCCTTTTTAGTAAAGGGTGATAGTTTCCCATACGTTTTATGACCTCTTTTACGAATTCTTCGTGATGGATCAAATCTGTACTGCCCAAATGAAAAATGCCACTTTTATTACGATTGACCATGTAGTGTACCTGTTGGGCCAACCGGTCATCGTTGGTAACATTCAAGATAAGGTTGGGAAACACTTCAACGGGTTCATTGCTCTCAACGGCATCTTTTATTTGTTTGATGCGCGGTGATGTATTGCCAAAAACCATGGGAAGTCTCAAAATGGCCATCTTATGTTCTGGCAAACGCAACAACATATTCTCGATCCGTATCTTGAGTTTTCCGTAAATACTTTCAGAGAGTGTCTTGTCATGTTCGTAAGATGGATATTTACTGTAGCCATCAAACACATTGGCAGAAGACAAAAAATATAGTTTACATCGGTATTTCGACACATATTCAACCAAATGTTGGTGTGCCTGAATCTGTGCGGCAAAGTCGCCCCTAAGAGCCGATATAATGTATTGTGGCCTTACCTTTTGTAGAATCCGGAACACGTCATCCTCGGCCATGTCATATCTGAAAAATTGCTGGTTTTCAGTAAAGGCCCTATTAGAAAAGTATGTGCCGTAAGTGTCGAAGTAATTGCACAGTTCTTTATAAAGGGCATGCCCAATAAAACCGCTGCCCCCAAAAATCAGTATTTTCTTGCCTTTCTCCCGCTCCAATCGTTTCTTCTTTTCAGGCATTCAATGTTACCCTTTATAAAATGGAGGTCTGACAATAACGGCAGGGACCGACTTTTTTCGAATGGTCACGAATATTTCTTCACCTTCTTTGGAATAAGCTGTAGGCACATACCCGAGCCCGATACCCTTTTCCAATGAGGGCGACATGGTGCCCGAAGTCACCCTACCTATTTTGTTGCCTTGGGCATCGGTAATATCATACCCATGTCTGGGAATGGCCTTTTCTTTCATTTCGAACCCCACAAGTTTTCGGCTAACG
The DNA here is from genome assembly GCF_000963865.1 of Flagellimonas lutaonensis. Lineage (NCBI taxonomy): Bacteria > Pseudomonadati > Bacteroidota > Flavobacteriia > Flavobacteriales > Flavobacteriaceae > Flagellimonas > Flagellimonas lutaonensis. The sequence goes on along the minus strand of NZ_CP011071.1, from coordinate 2,616,060 downwards.
CCCGCTTCCTTTTGTTTGGCCAAGGCTTCTGAATTCACAAAATCTTTGGTGAACTTGGTGATCCATCCCAAACCGGCCTCCAATGGCGACGTTGTGTCGTCGATATCGTTTCCATAGAGGCAATAACCCATTTCAAGTCGCAAGGTGTCTCGGGCTGCCAACCCAATGGGTTTGATTCCAAAATCGGCACCGGCTTCCAGTACCTTGTCCCAAACTTGTTTGACCTCTGGATTTTTGCAATAAATTTCAAATCCGCCTGAACCGGTGTAGCCGGTTGCGGAAATTATCACGTGTTCAATACCGGCAAAATCACCTACTACAAAATTGTAAAATTTGATATCCGACAGGTCGATGGATGACAACGACTGCATGGCCTCCACCGCTTTTGGGCCTTGAATGGCCAAAAGTGAGTATCCGTCAGAGATGTTGCGCATCTCTGCACCTATATCCTTATTGTATTTTGATATGTGATTCCAATCCTTTTCAATGTTCGAGGCATTGACAACCAAGAGATACGTCTCTTCTTTGACCCTGTAAACGATCAGGTCGTCAACAATACCGCCCACCTCATTCGGTAGACAGCTGTACTGCGCCTTGCCTATGGTCAATTTCGAGGCATCGTTGGAGGTAACCTTTTGGATCAAATCGAGTGCCTTTGGGCCTTCGATCCAGAACTCGCCCATATGCGAGACATCGAACACCCCCACGGCCTTTCGAACCGTATCGTGCTCTGCCTTTACCCCTTCGTAAGAAACTGGCATTTCATAACCGGCAAATTCAACCATTTTGGCCCCAAGTGCCTTGTGTGTCCCATTCAGTGCAGTCGTTTTCATGTACTTTGATTAGCTGCGCAAATGTATTGAAATATTGTTGTATGAAAGAATTGGCCACAACGTTTTAGAAGATTTTTACAGATAGATTCGAAACCCTATGGCACCAAAAAATCTTTCAACTCTTCGTAGTTGCTTATTGGGATAGAATGCTTCTTTCTGTCCATCACCCTTTCAATTTGCGATGGAAGCCCCAGCGAAACGTTGAGGGTATCCTTTACCACGTCCAAAAACTTGATGGGGTGGGCCGTTTCCAAGAAAATTCCGTAGGCATTGGGATGTTTTTCTTGATATTTTCTCAATCCCAAATAACCCACCGCTCCGTGTGGGTCCATAACATATCCTGTGCTTTTGTGCACCTTTAACATGGCGTCCTTGGTTTCTTTGTCTGTAAATGAAAAGGAAAAAAGATTTTGCTTCAGCCTCTCAAAGTCATTTTCGAACAACTCCTGGATCCGAACAAAGTTACTGGGGTCGCCCACATCCATCGCATTTGAAATAGTCGCCAACGAAGGCTTGGGCTCATATTTGGCATTCTTCATGTAATTTGGCACTACATCGTTGACATTGGTCGCGGCCACAAAATGCTTGACCAGCATGCCCAGGTGCCGGGCCATCATGCCCGCACAGATGTTTCCAAAATTTCCACTGGGCACCGAAAACACAATATCCTTTCCCCACTTTTTTGAATCCCGGTACGCAAATAAATAATAGAACATTTGGGGCAGCCAACGGGCTATGTTGATGCTGTTGGCCGAGGTTAGCTTTGTGCTTTTGGTGATGTCCTCATCCAAAAAGGCATCTTTTACCATGCGCTGGCAATCATCAAAGGTACCTGAAACCTCCATGGCCGTAATGTTTTGCCCCAAAGTGGTCAGTTGGCGTTCTTGAATGTCGCTGACCTTGCCACTTGGGTAAAGAATCACCACTTTAACCCCTTCGACCCCTAAAAAACCATTGGCCACGGCACCGCCCGTATCGCCCGAGGTAGCCACCAAAACCGTTACTTCATTATTGGAGCGCTCTGAAAAGTGCCCCAGACAGTTGGCCATAAATCGCGCACCAACATCTTTAAAGGCCATGGTGGGGCCATGAAAAAGTTCCAATGCTGCAACATTCTCTGCTATAGCTGCCAAAGGGAATTCAAAATCCAAGGTCGAGGTGATTATCTCTTGAAGTGTCTGTTCCGATATGTCCTCACCCACAAATTGTTCAATGGCACGAAAGGCGACTTCATGGTTCGAAAGACCTTCTATCCCCTTGAAAAACGAAGCGGGCAGCGGTTCAATAAGGGCTGGAAAATACAGCCCTTTGTCAGGTGCTATACCCTTTATCACGGCCTCTTTGAAACTTACCGTATGATTTTTGTTGTTTAGACTGAAATATCGCATGTCTATTTTTTGATAACCTTGATGCCTTCTATATTAATTTTAGAAACATGTACATCAAAATCAACATTCAATTTTTGATAGGTGTCCTTCATAGCGGCTGCGACGTTTTGGGCTTTGTCGCTCCTTTTGCTCAAGGCAAAAATAGAGGGGCCCGACCCTGATATACCGCATCCCAATGCCCCTGCAGCCATAGAAGCTGCCTTGATGTCATCAAACCCAGGAATCAAAATCGACCTGATGGGTTCTATGATATGGTCTTCCAAAGAACGTCCGATTAAATCATAATCTTCTGTGAAGAGCCCTGCTACCAGACCTGCCAAATTGCCCCATTGCTTGATGCCCTTTTCAAGGGATATGTTGGCCTTGATAACCTTTCGTGAATCGGCCGTCTTGATTTCTATCTGCGGATGGATCACGATTGCATACAATTCTTTGGGAGACGGAAGTGCCACCACATCCAACGGGTGGTAACTTCTAACCAAGGTAAAGCCGCCGTAGATTGCCGGGGCCACATTATCGGCATGGGCCACCCCACTGGCCACTTTTTCACCTTGCATGGCAAATGCCACCAATTGAAGTTTTGTAAACGGGTTACCCAATAATTGGTTCACGGCCCAAACGGCCCCGGCCGCACTGGCCGCACTGCTGCCGATACCACTTCCCGGTTTTATGCGTTTATCGATTTCTATTTCGAAACCTGCATCGCCATCATATGCATCGAGCAATGCGAGTACCGCAGCACCCGCAACATTTTTTTGGGGATCAAGGGGCAGGTCTTGCCCAGTAATCTTTTTGATTGACACACCTCTTTGGTCCGTTTTTCGCACAACCATCTCGTCACCCACTCCATCCAAAGCGAGACCGAGCACATCAAATCCGCAAGAGACGTTGGCGATGGTTGCCGGACAAAATATTTTGATTTCGTCTTTACTCATTTTTATAGGTGAATTGCAAAGTAAGACATACCCCTTACTACTCTCCCGCTTCGCCTGCGTTCAGGTCAGGCTTCAAAGGGGTTATTGCCACTTTTAACTTATAAACTCTTAAACAGATAAACATCTTTAGAAATTTCCTATCCTTACAATATCGGCAAAAATACCCGAAGCGGTAACATCAGCCCCTGCCCCTGCCCCTTTGATGATCAATGGTTGGTCGATATATCTATCGGTATAGAACAATACGATGTTGTCACTTCCCTCCAAATTATAGAAATCGTGCCCTTCGGGAATGTGCTGCAATCCGACCCTGGCCTTGCCATCTTCAAATTGGGCCACATATTTCAATCTGCATTTTTTCGAGGTTGCCTGTTGATAGATGTTTTGAAAATGTGACTCGTACCTTTTCAAGGAGGCAAAAAATTCGTCATTTGAACTTGTCCGAAGACTTTCCTCAGGCAAAAAAGATTCGTTCTCTATATCATCGATGTCCAATTGATACCCACTTTCTCTGGCCAAAATCAGAATCTTTCGCATCACATCGATTCCGCTTAAATCAATTTTTGGGTCCGGCTCGGTGTATCCACCTTCCTGCGCCTTTTTTACAATATCATGGAAAGTTACATCACTGCTGAAGTTGTTGAACACAAAGTTTAGACTGCCCGAAAGAACCGCTTGGATCTTGTGTACCTTGTCACCAGAAGCAATCAAATGCTTTAAGGTATCTATGATAGGCAGGCCGGCACCTACATTGGTCTCGAACAAAAAGGGTGCATTGTATTCTTTCGACAATTGCTTCAATTTACTGTAGTGGGCGTAGTCTGATGAACAAGCAATTTTGTTGCAGGTCACCACTGAAATACTCTCTTTGAGAAAGTCACCATAACTGTTGGCCACACTTTCACTAGCGGTATTGTCCACTAAAATACTGTTGCGATAGTTCAGCTTTTTAATGGCCTTGAAAAAAAGATTGGGGTCGGCGTGTTGCCCATGATCTAGCAATTCGGTCCATTGCCTTAGATCGAGTCCGTCCTCATCAAAGACCATTTTGCTCGAATTGGACAGGCCAATGACACGAACGTTCAACTTCAACTCCTTTTTAAGGTACTTTTTCTGTTGCTGCAACTGTTGCAATAAGCGCGAACCCACATTTCCCACCCCGATGATAAACAGATTCAGTTGTTTGACCTGCTCTTCAAAAAACGCTTCGTGAAGTGTGTTGAGTGCCTTTTTTACATCTTCCTTACCAATAACGGCCGAGATATTTCGCTCTGAGGCCCCCTGTGCAATGGCCCGAATATTCACATTGTTCTTGCCTAGGGCGCTGAACATTTTTCCACTCAGGCCTTGATGGTTTTTCATGTTATCGCCCACCAAGGCGATGATGGCCAAATCGCTCTCAACAATGGCAGGTTTTATGCGTTTGGCGCTAATTTCAAGTTCAAATGCATCGTTCACTGCCTTTTCTGCCTTTTCGGCATCAATATCTGAAATGCCCACACAAATCGAATGTTCAGACGATGCTTGGGTAATCAATACCACACTGATGTTCTCAAGAAACAAGGTTTCAAAAAAGCGTTTGGAAATACCCGGAATGCCCACCATGCCCGGACCCTCAAGAGACAACAATGTGATATTACCGACATGGCTTATGCCCTTTACGGTTTTACCACCGCTGTTTTGGTTTTTTGAAATCAAGGTACCTGTATCTTCTGGGGCAAACGTGTTTTTTATGTGTATGGGAATTGCCTTCGCGAGCACTGGCTGTATGGTCGGGGCATAGAGTACCTTGGCACCAAAATGGGAAAGTTCCATGGCTTCTTCAAAGGAAATATGTTCGATGCACTTGGCCTGCTTTACCAGTTTCGGATTAGCCGTGAACATACCGCTGACATCTGTCCAAATCTCAAGCACTTCTGCATCCAATGCCCCGGCCAAAATCGCCGCGGTATAGTCTGAACCCCCTCGGCCCAACGTGGTTATCTTTCCAGACTTTGAGGCGGCAATAAAACCCGGCAGTACCACAATTTTTTGTGATGTGCCATTAAAAAAATCTTTGCAGTTCTTTTGGGTCTCATTAAAGTAAACAGTGGCCCTGCCATGTGTTTCGTCGGTGACGATAAGCTCGCGGCTATCTTTGAAAATAGCATCCAGACCATCCTTTTTCAGAAACTCAGCAATAATGAAAGACGACAACAACTCGCCATGTGACACCACTTTATCAGATAGACCAGGGGTAATCTCACCTATCATCAAAGCACCCTCTACCATCGATTCAAGAGCATTTAAATCAGTCTTTACCTTACCCAAAATAGCGCTTTGGGCCTGCGGTGGAAAAAGCGCCTTGACCGTTTCAAGGTGCCTTTTCTCTATGGCTTCCAATACCTGGGCATAGCCTTTGTCATTCTTTGAAGCCCGATTCAAGGCTTCCATTAAAAGATCTGTGATACCACCCAATGCCGACACCACCACAAACACCCTATCTGACTTGGTGTTTTCGACAATCGATTTTACACGTTGTATGTTGGCTGCGTTGGCAACTGAAGTGCCCCCAAATTTCAATACTTTCATGATGTGTTTTTTAGAACGGAAATTATACGCTACAGGCTTATCTTGGACGAAAAACTATAAAACGACTACCCCAAGGGGGTAGTAAAGAAGACTTTGGTGGTCGTGGCAACCACCTGTTTTGAATATAGGCCTGTATATGAGAAGAGTCTGTTCATGGTTACGTTGAAGTACCAAATGTAGTATTTTTGACCTCCTTGGCAAACCATGCAAAGTATTTTTACGAATTCGGCACTTAGGCCACCTTTAATTTGATAAATGAAAATTTTTAGCGCAGCACAAATCTATAAAGCTGATAAATTGACAATCAAAAATCAGCAAATATCGAGCGAAGCCCTTATGGAGCGTGCCGCTACCGGCTTGTTCCAATGGCTGCACGAACGCCTACGGGGCACATCGGTCAAGATTCACCTATTCTGCGGTATCGGCAACAATGGTGGCGACGGCATTGCCTTGGCCAGACACTTACACGAACATGGCTACAATGTTCATGTGCATGTGGTCAACTATAGTGAAAAGCGTTCCAAAGATTTTCTGATCAATCTTGAACGTCTGAAAGACCGAAAAATATGGCCAGATTTCCTCAGCGAAAAAAGTACTTTGCCCAAAATACACGAAAGCGATATTGTCATCGATGCCATTTTCGGCATTGGGCTTAACAGAGAGCCCGAGGGTTGGGTGGCCCATCTGATCAAACACATTAATTCCTCAGGGGCTTTTACTCTTTCTGTTGATGTGCCTTCGGGACTTTATTCAGACAGGGTGCCCGAAAACCTTGAAGCGGTGGTCGAATCGAACTACGTGCTCACCATACAGGCGCCCAAGCTGTCTTTCTTTCTGCCACAAACGGGTATTTTTGTGAACCAATGGGAAATTGTCGATATCGGCCTGGATCCCCAATATCTTGAGGAAACTGAAACGGACTACCAGTTTATTACAAAGTCTGATATAGTACCACTCTATATTCCACGAGAGAAATTTGCACATAAAGGAAGTTTTGGGCACTCGGTCATCATGGGGGGCAGTTATGGCAAGATCGGGGCAGTGGTGCTTTCCACCAAAGCCAGTCTGAACATCGGCAGCGGACTTGTAACAGCATATATACCAGAATGCGGTTATGGAGTGCTTCAAACCGCCGTTCCGGAAGCAATGGTTGTTACCGATGACGGAGACGACCATGTAAAAAAAATAAAAATTCCGTTTGAGCCTACCGTCATTGGCCTGGGAATGGGTTTGGGTACCGAAACCGGCACCGTACATGCCATTTCTGAATTTTTAGAGAAAAACAAGACCCCACTGGTAATAGATGCCGATGGCATCAATATTTTGGCCAAACAGCCGGGACTGTTGAAAAAACTTCCCCCACAAACAATTTTGACGCCCCACGAAGGAGAGTTAAAACGTCTTTTGGGCACATGGAAGGATGATTTTGACAAATTGAAGAAAACCATGGCCTTTTCAAAAGAGCATGATTGTATCGTTGTGGTCAAAGGGGCACATACCATCGTAATCTATAATGGCAAGGGCTACATAAATTCCACGGGCAACCCCGGTATAGCCACCGCGGGCAGTGGCGATGTTTTGACCGGTACGCTCACAGGACTCTTATCACAGGGATATCCTGCGCTTCATGCGGCTATCTTTGGCGTATTCATACATGGGCTAGCTGGAGACATCGAAGCCTCTCAAAAAGGGTATGAAGCCGTTACCGCCTCAAGTATCATAAACAATATAGGCAATGCATTTATGGCTTTGTTCAGCACAAAACAAGAAGAAGAGGCCCCATCTGGGGACTAAGGTTTTATTTCTTCGATTTTTTTGATTTGACACGCTTTTTGACCCAAGCCACGGCATTCTCAAACTCAATGAAGAATTCCATAGGTCTTTTGTAAAACAACTTCTCTATCTTGAAGTTGTGCATGTCTATTTCCTTTTTTGAAACGATGGCAAAGGCCTTTAGGTTTTCAAGACCCCTCAAATAGGTGTAGATAATTGGGTCTAGGGCATATGAGTTTTTTCGCAAGCTAATATAACCGAATGGTCTGCCCCTAAAATGAATCTCTGAAATTCCAATTATTTGGTAAGCCCGCTCCAAAGTCAGGGTGGCCCCATCATCAAAGGTAGATACTATGTAATCATCAAAAACCTGAACGGTTCCAATATCGAGCTGATATTCTTTTACAATGATCGTTTTCTTGTTATACCCCACATTCATTCCCATACGCTAATAGTGTCTTTGCGAATGTAGGAGAGCGCCCGTGGGTGGCGAAAAATTTTAGACCAACAACCAAAAAATCGTATATGCTACCCCGAAAACACAGAAACCATCAATTATTCTTACAAATGACATAGAAAAGAAAACAAAAAGCCCCAAAAAATTGGGGCTTTACATGGCGTTATACTGTTGTTATTTACTCTGTTTTAGAAGACTTCTTGGCCTTTTTTATCTTAATGGTCAATTCGTCTTTCTTTTCGTCAAGATCCATAAAGATACTATCGCCCTCTTGTAGGTTCGAATTTACAATTTCTTCTGCCAGGGCATCTTCGATGTACTTTTGAATGGCCCTTTTTAGGGGTCGCGCACCGTACTGCTTGTCGAAGCCCTTATCGGCGATATAATCTTTGGCCTTTTCGGTCAAGTTTAGATCATAGCCGATATCCTTGATCCGTTTATAGAGCTTGTTGAGTTCGATATCGATGATTTTGTGTATGTCTTCCCGTTCCAATGGGTTGAACACGATCACATCATCTATTCGGTTCAAGAACTCTGGCGCAAAAGCTTTTTTCAAAGCATTCTCGATCACGCTCTTTTGGTGGCTATCGGCCTGTGCTTTTTTGGCAGCAGTACCGAAACCAACTCCCTGTCCGAAATCTTTTAATTGTCTGGCCCCGATGTTCGAGGTCATGATAATTATTGTGTTTCTAAAATCGATCTTGCGACCCAAACTATCGGTAAGGTAACCGTCGTCAAATACCTGCAAGAGCATGTTGAACACATCAGGGTGGGCTTTCTCTACCTCATCCAACAATATTACCGAATATGGTTTTCTACGCACCTTCTCGGTCAACTGGCCACCTTCTTCATAGCCCACATACCCCGGAGGCGCTCCGACCAATCGCGAGATGGCAAATTTCTCCATGTACTCGCTCATATCGATACGGATGAGCGCATCTTCTGAATCAAAAAGCTCTTTCGCCAAAATCTTGGCCAACTGCGTCTTACCAACACCTGTCTGGCCCAAGAAAATAAAGGAACCGATAGGCTTGTTGGGATCTTTAAGGCCGGCCCTGTTTCGTTGAATGGCCCTCGCTACTTTAATGACAGCCTCGTCTTGGCCGATAACATGGCCCTTTATCAATTCGGGCAACTCGGCCAACTTATTGCTTTCGGTCTGTGCAATTCTGTTGACGGGCACGCCGCTCATCATCGATACGACATCGGCCACATTTTCTTCATCTACGGTCTCACGGTGTAATTTGCTTTCTTCCTCCCATCGTTCTTGTGCCAAGGCCAGATCTTTCTCCAAGCGCTTCTCGTCATCCCTCAGCTTTGCGGCCTCCTCATATTTCTGTTTCTTGACCACGCTGTTCTTCAACTCCCTGACTTCCTCGAGCTTCTGCTCAAGCTCAAGAATCTGCTTGGGCACATCCATGTTGACGATGTGCACCCGTGAGCCAGCTTCGTCAAGGGCATCGATGGCCTTGTCTGGCAAAAACCGATCGGTCATATAACGATTGGTCAACTTCACACAGGCCACAATGGCCTCATCGGTATAGTTGACATTATGATGGTCTTCGTATTTGCCCTTGATGTTCATCAATATCTCTATGGTCTCTTCGACCGTGGTGGGTTCGACCATAACCTTTTGGAAACGACGCTCCAGGGCCCCATCCTTTTCTATATACTGTCGATATTCGTCAAGGGTGGTGGCACCGATACATTGGATCTCGCCCCGGGCCAATGCAGGTTTGAACATATTGGATGCATCAAGGCTTCCTGTGGCACCACCGGCACCAACAATGGTATGTATCTCATCGATGAACAAAATAATGTCATCGTTCTTCTCCAATTCGTTCATGACCGCTTTCATGCGCTCTTCGAACTGGCCCCGGTACTTTGTGCCCGCTACCAACGAGGCCAAATCCAACGTAACCACCCGTTTGTTGTATAGTATTCGGGATACCTTTTTGTTTATGATACGTAGCGCGAGCCCCTCGGCAATGGCACTCTTGCCTACGCCGGGCTCACCAATCAACAAAGGGTTGTTTTTCTTTCTTCGGCTCAGAATCTGTGAAACCCGTTCAATCTCTTTCTCTCGTCCAACAACTGGGTCCAATTTGTTCTCCTCGGCCAATTGGGTCAAATCACGGCCAAAATTGTCGAGGACCGGCGTTTTTGATTTTTTGTTTCCCTTTTGGGCACTGCCCGCACCAAAACCAGCATCCCTAGAATCGCCCGTATCATCAGGATCACTTGGGAAGGATTCTGATTTGGGCGAATCTGCGTAGTCGTCTTCGCTGGTAATCATCGATTTGAACTGCTCTTTGACATTGTCATAATCGACCTTTAATTTATGCAAGAGTTTTGTGGTCGGATCGTTCTCGTTGCGAAGTATGCAAAGCAGTAAATGTGCTGTATTGATGGAAGAACTCTGAAAAAGCTTGGCCTCAAGAAAGGTCGTCTTCAACGCCCTTTCAGCCTGCCTGGTCAAATGAAGGTTCTTTTTGTCTTTTTGTGTGGTACCGGCACTTGGATTCGCCGGACTCAATATTTCCACCTTTCTTCTAAGGTGGTCCAGATCCACATCAAGAGCGTCAAGTATATTGATTGCCTTGCCATTTCCATCGCGCAGAAGGCCCAACATCAAATGCTCGGTTCCAATGAAGTCGTGGCCGAGCCTCAGCGCCTCTTCCTTGCTGTAAGCAATAACGTCTTTTACCCTTGGTGAGAAATTGTCATCCATAAATTTTCTTTTCAGCAATTAAAATTAATAAAACTTACCATACGTCAGACAAATACTGTACCCTTATTCGACAAACTTGGGCGAAATCACGAAAAAAAGGAACTTTTTATGATTTTTTAACGAAGTTAAGTTGCCAAAAAACTTTCAAAAAAGTGTTGATAAAATTTTGAATAAAGTGTTTTTCGAATTCTGTTAAAGGGGCGAATTTGCGTATATTGCCCCGATGTTTTAACCCCATAAAACAATAGGATTTTAAACATGGCTGAAGGAGAAAAATTGATACCCATCAACATTGAGGATGAGATGAAATCTGCCTACATCGACTATTCGATGTCGGTCATTGTGTCACGTGCCCTGCCAGATGTCAGGGATGGACTGAAACCCGTACACCGAAGGGTACTATACGGTATGCACGAATTGGGTGTGCGTTCAAGCAGTTCCCATAAAAAATCGGCCCGTATAGTCGGTGAGGTCTTAGGTAAGTACCACCCACATGGCGATACCTCGGTATACGACACAATGGTTCGTATGGCCCAAGAATGGAGCCTACGCTATATGCTCATCGACGGTCAAGGTAACTTTGGGTCTATCGATGGCGATAGTCCTGCCGCAATGCGATATACCGAGGCCCGCATGCGAAAGATTGCCGATGAAATGTTGGCAGACATTGACAAAGATACGGTCGATCACCAACTCAACTTTGACGATTCGCTCGAAGAGCCAACGGTACTGCCCACCAAAATACCCAACCTATTGGTAAACGGGGCTTCCGGTATTGCCGTAGGCATGGCCACCAATATGCCCCCGCACAACCTTTCAGAGGTGGTCGATGGTACCATTGCCTATATCGACAATAACGATATTGAGATAGATGAACTCATACAGCACATCAAGGCCCCTGATTTTCCGACCGGGGGCATCATCTATGGCTACGATGGGGTCAAAGAGGCATTCCATACCGGCCGCGGCAAGGTTGTAATGAGGGCCAAGGCCACGTTTGAAGAAATTCAGGGAAGGGAGTGCATCATAGTCACCGAAATACCTTATCAAGTCAACAAGGCCGAGATGATCAAGAAAACGGCCGACCTTGTCAACGATAAAAAAATCGATGGTATTTCAACCATCAGGGATGAGTCTGACAGAAAAGGTATGCGCATTGTCTACGTATTGAAGCGAGATGCCATACCCAACATTGTTTTGAACACCTTGTTCAAGTATACGGCCCTACAATCGTCATTTAGCGTAAACAACATTGCGCTGGTGAACGGTAGGCCACAATTGCTGAACCTAAAGGAAATCATCCACCATTTTGTAGAGCACCGTCACCAAGTGGTGGTCAGGCGAACCAAATTCGAGCTTAAGAAAGCAGAAGACCGCGCCCATATTCTAGAAGGCTTGATCATTGCCTCAGATAATATCGACGAGGTAATCGAAATCATAAAGGCTTCGTCAAATGTTGAGGACGCCAGAAACAATCTGATAGAACGATTCAAGCTGACCGAGGTCCAGGCCAAGGCCATCGTAGAAATGCGCTTGCGACAATTGACCGGTCTTGAGCAAGACAAACTTCGCGAAGAATACGATGACCTTATAAAGACCATAGAAGATTTAAAAGACATTCTAGCGAAGAAAGAGCGTCGAATGGAAATCATCAAAGACGAACTTCGCGAGGTCAAGGACAAGTATGGTGACCCACGCCGCTCAGAAATTAATTATGCAGGTGGCGATTTGAGCATCGAAGATATGATTCCCGATGAGCAGGTCGTGATCACCATATCGCACGCAGGGTATATCAAAAGAACACCCTTGTCTGAATACAAGACACAAAACCGTGGCGGGGTGGGCCAAAAAGCTTCCTCAACACGAAACGAAGACTTTTTAGAGCATCTTTTCGTCAGCACCAATCACCAGTACATGCTCTTTTTTACACAAAAGGGCAAGTGTTTCTGGATGCGTGTCTATGAAATTCCAGAGGGCAGCAGAACATCTAAAGGAAGGGCCATCCAAAACCTTATAAACATCGAGCAAGATGACAAGGTCAAGGCCTTTATCTGTACCCGTGACCTGAAAGACGAAGATTACGTGAACTCGCACTGCGTTATCATGGCCACCAAAAAGGGTACCGTTAAGAAAACCTCATTGGAGCAATATTCACGTCCAAGACAAAACGGCATCATCGCCATCAATATTCGTGAAGACGATGAACTGCTAGAGGCCAAATTGACAACAGGAACCAGCCAAATACTCCTAGGTCTGAAATCAGGCAAGGCCATACGTTTCGAAGAAAGCAAGACAAGGCCGATGGGAAGAAACGCAGCCGGTGTACGGGGCATTACCTTGGCCAATGAAGATGACGAGGTAATCGGCATGGTCTCGGTCAACAACTTCGAAGACGATATTCTTGTGGTCTCTGAAAACGGATATGGAAAACGCTCGAACATTGACGATTACCGCATTACCAATAGGGGCGGCAAAGGCGTGAAGACCATATCCATCACTGAAAAGACCGGAAACTTGGTCGCCATTAAAAATGTAAGCGACTCTGATGATCTGATGATCATCAATAAATCTGGAATCGCCATTCGTATGAGTGTCGAAGACTTGAGGGTAATGGGCCGCGCCACGCAAGGCGTTAAATTGATCAATCTAAAAGATAAAGATTCCATTGCCGCAGTAGCAAAAGTCATGAAAGATGAAGATGCGGTTGACGATAGCGAATTGCGCAATATAGAAGTGCAAAGCGAAGATGGCACGGCTCTTGATACTGATAAGGGCGAATCAGAAAAATAATCGATAAACACTAAATATAAATTGAATTAATGATGAAAACTCGAATTTTAATAGCGCTCACTTTGTTGGCCACAACGGTGGGTATTGCACAAAAAAGCGAAATCAAAGCTGCGGAGAAGGCTTTGAAAAGCGGTGATGCGGCCGCGGCAAAATCAGCCTTGAAAGGTGCCGCATCAACTATTGAAGGGGCCGACGAAAGGGTACAGGCCCAGTACTACTTTGTAAAGGGCAATATCCATTTCGACCTAGCGCAAAAAGGCGATGCAGGGGCATTTGAACCTGCCATTGAATCGTACCAAAAAGCAATTGCTGTGGAAGAAGCCAGTGGAAAAGCCAAGTATTCTAATGAGGCAAGGCAAAAACTGGCCCAGATAACCGGTGATTTGGTGAATGCCGCGGTTGACGACAACAAGAATGAAAAATACAAGGAAGCTGCAGAAAAACTCTATATGAGCTACAAGCTTAGCCCTAAAGACACCGTTTATCTCTACTACGCTGCCAGCAGTGCCGTAAGTGGTGGGCATTATGATGAGGCCTTGGCCTATTATAATGAGCTCAAAGAGTTGAATTACGATGGCAGTGAAACGCTATACTCTGCCACCGAAGTTGCCAGCGGAGAAACCGTTGAGATGAGTGCCCAAGAATACGAGCTTTACAGAAAATCAAATGCGTACAAGGATTTCAAAGAAGAAAAGACCCCTTCGAAAAGGGCTGAGATAGTAAAAAATATTGCGCTGATCTACCAACAGCAAGGGCAAAACGAAAAAGCCCTTGAGGCTTATGAGGATGCAATTAGGGACAATCCCAATGATGTGAATTTGGTATTGAACAAGGCCAACTTGTACTACACCATGGGCGACAAAGAAAAGTTCAAGGAACTAATGGCCCAAGCCTCTGAAATGGCACCAGACAATCCGGACCTGCTATACAACATTGGTGTAATCAACATGGAGCAGGGCAATATTGAAGAGGCACGGGAGGCCTATAAAAAAACACTAGAGGTAGACCCTAATTATGTGAACGCCCTTTTGAACCTTTCAACGACCTATGTGAACGAAGGCAACGCCCTTATCGACGAAATGAACACATTGGGCACTTCAAGGGCCGATACCGAGCGATATGAAGAACTGAAGAAGAAAAAAGACGAGCTGTTTTTAGAAGGTGCCAAGATTTTAGAGAAGGCACTTGAAACCAATGCCGACAACGAAAGTATTCTTGCGCAATTGAAGAATATATATGGGGCTTTGGGTGATACAGAGAACTTCATGAGAATCAAAAAATTGATGGGCGAGTAAACCCATCCACTACTTTTCAACACGAAAAACCCTGACAGCTGACTACAGTCGCCAGGGTTTTTTTATGCCATTTTTTTAATGACCCGAAGCGAATGGGTATAACGATTGGTCTCAGAATTGAAAATGCCGGTATGGTCTAAACGGTCAATTTGCACCTTGCCATAAACGTGTATAATGTGGTTTTCAGGAAGAATGATTCCCACATGGTCTATTACCCCGTCTTTGTTGTCAAAAAAGGCCAGGTCGCCCGGTTCGCTTTCCTCGATAAAACTAAGTGGGTATCCTTGCAGTGATTGGGCCTCCACATCTCTTTTCAAATCAAATCCATTGGTTCGGTAGGCCATTTGCACAAAACCGGCTGCATCTATGCCAAAGGGGGTTCTTCCGCCATGAAGAAACGGAGCGTTCAAATAGTGTAGTGCACTATCAACAACACCTTTAAGGTTTTTTTCAGATTGCTTTGCATGTCCTTCAAAAACATGGCCCAAAAATGCGCAACCATCGACACGGGAACCCATAACAATGGGCATTAGCATATGATTTTTGAGAGAAACATGCGAAACCAGGTCATAGGTAAGTTCTTCGGGTTGTACCGTAAGAAGTTGATGGTCATCTTCAGAAATCTCATGATACTGAAGATTTTCAATCCACCCTTCGTGGGCATCATGGGCCATACGGATCTTTGACCAATGTCGGTGCCTTTCGAGCACCTTGAAAATTTCACCGTAAAGCAATTGTGAGCTTTGTGGTGCTTCATGTTGCTTATCGACCCTTACCGATACGACGCCCAAGGGGCAAATACCATACTTCATAAGCTATGCCGCTACTATTGCTGATAGCGTTCAACAATCAGTGCAGAAGCGCCACCACCACCGTTGCAAATGGCCGCGGCCCCCAATTTGGCATTGTTCTGTTCCAGTACGTTCAGCAGGGTCACCAAAATACGGGCACCTGAGCACCCCAGTGGATGGCCCAGGGAAACAGCCCCGCCATTGACGTTGACATTTTCATCTGTCAGCCCCAATAGCTTCATGTTTGCCAATCCTACTACGGCAAAGGCCTCATTAAACTCAAAATAATCGATATCGCCAATCTCGAGTCCAGCTTTCGCCAATGCTTTTGGCAAGGCCTTGGCAGGTGCCGTGGTAAACCATTTTGGTTCTTTTGCGGCATCGGCATAGCTAACGATCTTGGCCATGGGCCTAAGCGATAGTTCGGCTGCTTTTTCCGCACTCATCAAAACCATGGCCGCAGCACCATCATTAATGGTGGAGGCATTTGCTGCCGTAACCGTGCCGTCTTTTGTAAACGCAGGTCGAAGGGCCGGAATCTTTTCCATCCTTACGTTCTTGTACTCTTCATCTTCTGAAACAACAAGTGGTTCACCCCTTCGCTGCGGCACCTCAACGGGCACCACCTCATTGGCAAACTTTCCTTCTTTCCATGCTTTGGCAGACCTTTTATACGACTGAATGGCAAAAGCGTCTTGGTCTTCCCTAGAAAAATTGTGCTCTACCGCACAGGCATCGGCACAGACACCCATGGCATTTTGATCGTACACATCCACAAGGCCATCTCGCTGCATACCATCGACCAAAGTGGCCGGGCCAAACTTTTGGCCATTGCGCATATGTACATAGTGAGGTATAAGGCTCATACTTTCCATACCGCCCGCAACAACAATTTCGGTATCGCCCAATGCGATGGACTGGGCCGCCTGCATGACCGTCTTCATACCAGAGGCACACACCTTGTTTACCGTTGTACAGGGCACCTTATCAGGAATACCCGCGTATATGGCCGCCTGTCTTGCAGGGGCCTGACCGGTACCGGCCTGAACCACATTGCCCATAAGCACCTCCTCTACCATTTCTGGTTTTACACCTGCCTTTTCAAGTGCCCCTTTGATGGCTATGGCACCTAGCTTGGGTGCAGGAATAGTCGAAAGCGCGCCCATAAAGCTCCCTATTGGTGTACGGGCCGCGGAAACGATTACCACTTCTTTCATTTGTAGATATTTTTTTAGGGTCGGAAACGGTTGCCCACCAACATTCCGATTGACAATCAAAATTGCTGTGGTTTATCCGATGATCCTCTTTTTTTTACTAGTGCGAAAATACAAAAATTAAAGTCGGTGCAACGGTTAGCTCCCAGAGTGAAAGGGTAACTTATATTTTTCTATTTTTGGGAAAGACCTCAGCACAAATGGGAAAGACTTTAGATGGCTTCTATAAAAATCAATCGGTGATTTACAAGTACTTTCTCTATGTCATCTCGGCGGGATTGATCGTCTTCTTTTTTCCGAGAGAAGGAAAGTTCAAATATGAGTTTCAAAAAGGAAAACCTTGGCAATATGAAACCCTGTACGCCCCTATTGACTTTACGGTCAAAAAAACCGAAGAAGAAATAGCCGAAGAACAGCAGAACATTCGTGACAATCGTGTTGTTTACTACACGTACGATGAGGCAATTTTCAAAGAGGTCAGGTCAACTTTTGAAACCAATTTACGGGGAGGACTCAACCAAGGCACCCTAACCCGCAATCAGTACAATAGATTTTTGGGCATTGGTACCGGTCTACTCGAAAAAGTGTATGAAAATGGCGTTTTTTCTGAAATACCCAATGCCGGCAATATTACCTTGATCAAAGCAAATGAGGCCAAGACACTTGGCAAGCCATTTGTTCAAGATTTGGAAAGGGCGAAGGCGTTTATCAAAACGGAGTTGGACCAGTTGAATTTGGGGGGCGCATCGGCCGTATTGTACCAAACGCTTGCCGATGTGTTAAGGCCCAATGCGTATCTTGACCAAGAACTTACCCAAAAAGCCTTGGATGAAGAGCTTTCCCAAATTTCATTGACAAGGGGGCACGTATCCAAAGGCACGTTGATCATTGCCAAGGGCGAGGTGGTAGAAGCCGATAACCTTAAAATGCTCAACTCGTTGAAAGAGGAATTTGAATCGGAACTATGGAAAGGCGACAACTACTATTACATCATACTTGGCTATGCCGTATTGGTTGCCTTGGTACTGATGATGTTGTTCTTGTTCCTAAAAAAATACCGGGCCGAAATTTATGCCAATAACAAAAAGGTCACCTTTATTTTTTTCAACGTTATCTTAATGGTGTTCAGCACCACCTTGGTGGTAAAGACAGATGAAACCTATGTATATGTGGTGCCCTTGTGCATCCTTCCACTTATTTTAAAAAACTTTTTTGACGCACGGCTGGGTCTGTTCGTCCATGTTTTGACGATTTTGATCTTGGGTTTTGTGGTGCCCAATAGTTTCGAGTACATCTTTTTACAGATCATAGCGGGCATTGTCACCATTTTAACGGTCTCTGAGCTGTATAAGCGGGCCAACCTCTTTATTTCTGTTGGCCAGATTACGCTGATATATATTATCGGGTATTTTGCTTTTCACGTAATCCATGAAGGCAATATGCTGGGTATTGAATGGGGCACTTTCGGTATTTTTTTATTGAACGGCATGATAACCCTTTTTGCCATGCCGCTCATCTATCTTTATGAAAAACTGTTCGGCCTGGTATCAGATGTGTCGTTGCTCGAACTTTCAGATACCAATTCAAAGTTGCTGAAAGAGTTGGCCAACAAGGCGCCGGGCACGTTTCATCATTCCTTACAGGTAGCCAACCTATCAGAGGCTGCCGCAAATGAGATCGGGGCCAACGCAATGTTGGTAAGAGTGGGCGCCCTTTATCATGATATCGGCAAGATGAACCGGCCCACTTATTTTACCGAAAACCAGACCACCAATGTAAATCCGCACGATGACCTTCCTCCGAAAGAAAGTGCGAAAATCATTATCGACCATGTTATCGAAGGCATCGAAATGGCAAGAAAGTATAAAATACCCGACAGGGTGATAGACTTTATCAGAACACACCATGGTACTACCCTGGTCTACTATTTTTACAAAAAGCAGCTAGATATCGACGAAGATGTAGAGCTGTCAGACTTTCGGTACCCTGGGCCGATACCCTTTTCAAAAGAGACCGCCATATTGATGATGGCCGATTCTGTTGAGGCTGCCTCTAAGAGTTTGAAGTCTCCCACCTACCCCATCATTGATGATTTTGTCGAAAAAATTGTGCAGGGTCAAATAGATGCCAACCAGTTTTTAAATGCCAATATCACCTTTCAAGAAATTGAAGCGGTCAAAAAGGTGCTCAAGAAAAAACTGACCAACATTTATCACTTGAGGGTAGAGTATCCAGAATAGTTTCTGGGTATGTACACATACAATAAATGGTATAGTTTTTGTGCCCCATAAAAATGGTAACGGCCTATTTGTTAGCCCATTAAATTGTCGACACAACCGACAAATATTGGTTCTTAAAACAACTACACTATGAAAAAAGTACACCTTTACACTCCTATCTTTCTCCTTATCTTTTTGTTCAATGGACTTTTGTACGCCCAAAATTCTGGGCCGGCATTCGCTGAACAAAACCTCGTGCCAAACCACAAGTTGGCCTTTGACCTACAACAAAATGCGCTGGACTCATTGTTGATGTGGCAAGAGCAGGTGGTACTCCATACCGACAAGACAATTGCCCAACCAAAAGACCATCTTTTCTTCAAGGCCTACATTCTAACAGGGCCGCAACAAGTAAGGGTAAGCCCCAATAACGTGCTAAAGGTAGAGTTGCTCGATGCCGAGGGAAATTTGGTCAGAAGCCAGTACCACAAAATCGATGATGGAACCAGTGAAGGTTCATTTGAAATTCCAAAAAAGGTCAAGCCGGGTGACTATTATTTCAGGGCCTATACCCGTTGGATGCTTAATTACGGCCCCGAACACTTCACCACAAAAAAAATCAGGATTGGAGAAATTGAAAAAACCGAAACCTTTGATAATGCTTCGAAAAGAGTCAATTTCTTTCCTGAGGGCGGCCAACTCGTTGCAGGCCTTACCAATCGATTGGCCATGGCATCTGGGAACAACACCCCGGTTAACGGGCAAATAATCGATGAGCAGGGCAACGTGGTTTCATCGGTCAAAGATTATGGCATAGGCATTGGCTCCTCAATTTTCGTCCCCCGACAGGGCAAGCGTTATTTTTTGAGATTTTTTGATGGAAGCAAACTTCCCCTACCGACGGTTGAAGATATTGGCTGTTCGATACAGGTCAACAACCTTAACGAAGAATATGCCCAGACCAGAATCGAGGTTTCCAAAGAATTGTTAAATGAAGACCTGTATCTTAAAGGTCAATCAAGGGGAGTGACCTACTTCACAAAAAAGATAGATTTTGACGAAAAAGGTGTGGCTGAGGTAGATATTCCAAAAGAAGATACCCCCAGTGGGCTCTTGCACCTTACCTTAGTTGATTCTTTCGATCAAGTATGGGCCGAGAGACCTCTGTACATAGAGCGAAACGAGCTCCAAATCAAAGTGGAGCCCGTCGAAGGTGCCACCACTGAAAAGGGACTAAAGATAAAGGTGACCGACAACAAGGGCAACCCAGTCAAAACGGAACTTTCGCTGAGCTTAAAGGCAGCCCCTAACGGCGAGATGGACGACTTAAAAATTTTTGACTCCAACATTAGAAACCAACGTTTCATCAACGATTTGATGGTCTTGGCCGGTCAGTTTTCTGAAGTGCCGTTGCATGCGGGCAAAAAAGAGTTACCCGATGAGATTCGGTATACCTTTCAAAACGGCTTGGAGTTTTATGGCCAAGCATATGACTTGAACAATTCGTTGTTGCCCAACACTAAAATTCAAATATTGATTTCTACGGAAAAAGAGGTGCTCGCGAAAGAAGTTACAACCAACTCTGAGGGCCTTTTCAATCTAGCGGGACTACAACTCGATGGCGAGGCCAATATGGTGTTCAGAACCAAGGGAGAAGACACCAAGACCAAACTTGTAAAGGTGATACCGTATGAATATGAAGTTCCTCCTATGGTGACTTCAACTATTGAACAACAGGCCAGTCTGAAAAAATCGAAGTCTAGACAATTTATCCCTAAAAAAACAGCCGTGTCCTTTAAATCGGATACTGGGGAAGATAAAATAATTGCCTTGGACGAAGTAACCTTAGTGGCGAAAAAAGAGTTGCGAAAGACAAGCCCATCGATGTACAATATAGAGCCAAGACATGTTGTTCACCAAGACCCGAAGCGGCCGAAAACCATACCTGAACTATTCTTGGGTGTTCCAGGAATTCAAGTGGTGGGGCTTGGCGGCATAAATCCACGGCTAAGCCTGCCTAGATCGTCAGGTGTAGGCCCAATTCTCTGGGTATTGGATGGCCTACCCTTGGTACAGTCCACTAATTTGGTGGAGATTATGAACTTGGTGCCACAGTTGGATGTAGAAAGAATTGAAATTTTGTATGGCCCGCAGGCGGCCATCTATGGAACTCGCGCTGCAGGTGGGGCCATTCTCATCTATACCCGCACCGGTGCCGAGACTGCTGAGTACATTGCACGAAAAGAGGCGCTTTTAAACTATGAAGGGTTTCATAAATCCATTGCTTTTTCAGAATATTCTGATACGGTCTCCAAAAAAAGAAAGGATAACGATCTGCCAAAGACCCTCTATTGGAATCCTTCATTGGAAACCGATGAAAATGGTGAGGTACTTGTGCAGTTTTCATTGCCCGATGGCTATACAAGTGCCGCCGTTGAACTAAAAACCATAACACAAGATGGCAAGCAGGGTTATACCAAAAAAGCCCTCTTGCCTTAAAAAAGGTAACAGAGCATAATATGACATAGCGGTATTGTACAACCTATGCAATGCTTTCGAACCCCGTCAAAGTCTTTTGGCGGGGTTTTGATTCTAAGGTCATCCAAATAATTAAAAAAATAGTTGCGTTCTATAGGTTGAAAAGGTATTTTTGCACCCGCTAAATATACGATGTGTATTTGGCAGTTCAGTTCGCACTTCATTTAGGTGCGTGAAAAGATGAGGATTGGGAGAGGTGCCGGAGTGGTAACGGAGCAGATTGCTAATCTGTCAGCGCGTAAGTGCTGCCCGGGTTCGAGTCCCGGTCTCTCCGCTAAAGAAAAAAATTGAAAGATTGGGTATGATGAAGGCCTTCGAACCAGTGGGCACTTTGTCTTGAGATGTGGCGTAGACGTCACGTACTCAGTCCGGGGTGGAGCACCTCGACTTTGCTCGGTACAGGCTCAGCCCGGAACCGGGCCACCGAAAAAAGTTGTTTTCGGTTTTGGAATTTGGAAAATTGAAATTTACAGCGAAAGCTGTTCTCGGGGTGTAGCGTAGCCCGGTTATCGCGCCTGCTTTGGGAGCAGGAGGTCGCAGGTTCGAATCCTGCCACCCCGACAAAAAAACCGGACGCAAGTTCGGTTTTTTCACTTTATAAAAAAGGTCGCGTAGCTCAGCTGGATAGAGCATCTGCCTTCTAAGCAGACGGTCGAAGGTTCGAATCCTTCCGCGATCACTTGAATATCAAGACTTTAAAGATTAATTTCTTTGAAGTCTTTTTTATTTGCACTCAATTTGCACTCAAAATATGGTGTTAAATGGTTTCTTATGTTTCAATTTGGGATGAATTTGCTTCTGTTCTTGAAGTAATTTAGTAAGTATTTTTAAATCTTGTCGCAATAAATTCCCAAGTAAAGAATATTTCCTGTTTGTGAACTATTAAGACTATAACCGTGAGGGTTAGGATAATTGTTAAAGAAATAACTTTTAATAAGATAAGTTTTCTATACTGGTTTTGAAGTGTCTTATCTCTAAGATTTTCAAGTTCTCCCTTGATTTCTTCCAAATCTGGAACGTTTTTAATTTTTTCCTCATATCTGAGGATTTCTTTCTTGACAGCGTCTAAGGACTCTTTGATATTTTTAAAGAAAATCCACCATATCAAAATGAAAAACAAATAACCTAAAAATAATAATCCAAAATTTTTAGTAGCTGATGGCTCTTCAAAATCAAGCCTGCTAACCAAGAATAAAAATGCTATTGGGATGGCAAATAGATAGTTGGATACTTTCCTGATTGTCTCATGTATTTTATCCGACATTTCTTGGAAGTACGATAAAGATGATGTTTTTATTTTTTCGAACGAAAAGCCTTCTAAATAAGAGTCGAAGCTATGAAGATAGTTTTCGTTAAGCACATTCCAATCCTTCAATAGAAAACCAAATTTTTTATTCTTTTTCGCATAAAAATCAATCAGTTCGTGTTTAAACAAATTCTTTCTATCATCTTGATGTAAACCGTCACTGAAAGATGAAACGAAGACTTCTATTTCATCTACTTTTGTTGTTTTTAGGTCATCAGTTGAATATTTTACGGGCAGAATCAAACTCTTGCCAATCATGTGAAAATACAGAGTTAACTCCCCGCCAGTATTACTATCGTAGTCGGATTTGTCTTTAAGAAATTCAATAAGCTTCAATGTGCTTTTATAAGAACTCATTAATCCATCCTCCGTACTATCTGGACTGATGTTGCCTTCATGGACATAATAATCCAATAGGTCGAATGAATAGGGATGCTTGTTGATTAGATCAGCGAATGTTTCGAAATAATTAGGAAATTCACCGTGAGCGAGTTCAATAGAAATGTTCTGTCCTTCTAATTCCTTTGCGTTAGCAGCTATATGGGCTGTTCCTTCTTCGTCTTTCAAATCAAGTATGCATTCTTCCAGGCTTTCAATGGCTGTGGTATGATGAGGCTGTATATTCTCAATAATACCTGAGATATTAGATTCTTCGACCGTAGTTTGAATCAAAGACTTTCTAATTGCTATAAAATCTTTTAGATTCATTAGTTAAATTCTTTAAGAACGTCTGCCGGAACATTCTTTATCACTATATCACTTCCATTTTTACGAATTTTATTCCCTATCAATCCTCTATCAAATTCTAAGGAATATCCTTTCTCCTTCACAGTTTGCCAAGTTAGAAATTTCAAATGCGTTTTCTGTGTTACCCTGAAACTACCACTTACTTCCAAATCTTCATTTTCTTGAATATAATTTGTAAAGCCTTCAGGATTCATTTCGTTAATCAACACTGCAAGGGCATTGAGTTCCAAATCTTCATCCAAATCATATTTTTGTCTCGCATAATCATTGACTTTATGGTACGTCAATCTTTTTTCTTCATTTGTATAACCTTCATCGCTCATGTATTTTGTCATAGCATTCTTCAGGTTATTCGTGTTTTCCCTTGAAGATGTTAAATCTGTACTTCCAATAAATTTTTGAAAATAAAGCGAAATACCCCTTGTTCCTTTTATGAACGAAAGGTATTGAGAATCACCGTTTTCCCATTTTTCAAAATTTATTCTGTTGGCCCTGGCCAAGCGTTCGATGTCTAAACTTTGAAGTTTTTTAATGGTTAAATTGGCATTGTTGACAGAAAAACTAGTGGAGTTATCTAACATAATGGATAAGCCGGGTAAAGTGACCCACCTTCGCCGGATGAAAGTGACCAGTGTAAACGAACTGCTCAGATTTGATCTATCCGTGGGTTAAACTTAGTTTTTATTTTTCAATTTTCTTCTCATTGATTCTCCTTTTATATCTATTCTGTGTGCCGTGTGCACCAAACGGTCCAGGATGGCATCGGCCAGTGTTTTTTCACCTATAATGTCGTGCCATACTTCGACAGGTAGCTGTGATGCTATTATGGTGGATCTTTTGCCGTGCCTGTCCTCGATGATCTCCATCAGGGAGTGGCGGTTTATGTTGTCCAGGGGCTTCAGCCCAAAATCATCCAATATGAGCAAGTCCTGTCTTTCCAATCGGTTTATCTGTTTCAGGTAGGAACCGTCGGCCTTGGAGGTCTTTAGCAGGGTGAATAGTTTGGCGGTGTTGAAGTACATTGTTCTATACCCCATCGAGCAGGCCTGGTGGCCAATGGCGGAGGCCAGATAACTTTTGCCCACGCCCGTACTGCCCGTGACAAGTATGTTCTCCCTTTTTCGGATAAAGCCGCAGGAGCCGAGCCGCTGTACAAGATTTTTGTCCAGTTGGCGCGATGGACGGTAGTCCAAGGCCTCCATAACGGCCGTGTACCTGAACCTTGCGGACTTGGTCAATCGCTCTATCCTGCGGTTGCGGCGGTCGTCCCATTCGCTCTGGATGAGATAGGCGATGAGCTCGTCATTGGTGTAGGTGGTATCGGCACCTCCGGTTTCCATTGTTGTGGCGAAGGCCCTGTGCATTCCAAAGAACCTCATTTGTTTCATCAGTTCCATTGTTTTTTCGTTCATATGTTCTGTTTTTAAGTGTTGTTTTTATTCATAGTATTTTCCGCCCCTTATGTTCTTGTGCTCGGGCATTTCCAGATCCCCGTCGATACCTTCATCAATTTGGTCCCATCCCTTCTTTAAGATGCGCTCGACCATATTGTAATTGTACGCTCCATATTCCGAGGCACGTTTGCAGGCGTTCTCAAGACGTTCCCTTCCATACTTTTTGGCAAGGTGCAATATGCCAAGACAGGATTTATAGGATTGTTCCGGGTGCTGTTTCTTTTCCAATATGGCGATGATGTACCCTTTGCAGTGTTCGCCGATATTGCCTGCCCAACCAATGAACCTCTCACTGCTCCATTCGCTCACAAAGCGGTGGTGCGATGGCATATGGTCGGCCAGGGTGGTATAGCCATATTTCTTTTTGTTCCTTTTATGTACCGCGAACCTTTCGTGTTTATGGTAAATCTCGACGATGCTGTCGGTATAGACCAGCTTGACCTGTTTGCCGATATGGCGATAGGGAACACTGTAATAGTGCTTGTCCTTCCCAAAATAGATATGGCTGTTCTTGTGCACGGTACCTCGGGCATACCTTTTTATCTCATAGCGTTTTTCGGGCAAGGGCATCAGTTCTTGCCTCTCTATCTCAAGGAACAATGAACAACGGGAGTATTCCCTCCCCCTAAATGACATTCCATTGTGCTTCTCTAACAGCTCCCATATCGCTTTGTTGATATCTGTGATGTTATGGAAGGTCCGGTTCCGTAAAGGGGCGAACACCCTAGTGTAGATTATCTTCACGGCGTTCTCCACTATGGCCTTGTCCCTTGGCCTGTAGGTACGTGTGGGCAGTACGGCTGTTTCGTAATGTTCGGCAAAGTCCGCGAATACCTTGTTCAAACTAGGTTCGTAACGACTGCTCTTTGTCACGGCCGATTTGAGGTTATCGGGCACCAAGGCCTTTGGCACGCCGCCATAGAACCATAGGGCGTTCTCGGTACAACGTATAAAATCTTCCAGTTTTTGGCTTGCGCAGGCCTCCACATAGGTATACTGGCTGCTGCCCAGTATGCACACGAACACTTCCAGTTCCTGAAGTTCGCCGGTGTCCCTGTCGACGATATGGAGTTTCTTTCCCGTGAAGTCGATAAAGAGCTTGTCGCCGGCCTTATGCTCCATGTGCATCACGGGCGAGGTCTCCTTGCGCCATTCGGCGTACCAATACTTGAACTGTGAGAGCCTGAACCCATCGGGGTGCTTCGCATAATATTCCTCCCACAGCAATCGTCGCGTAACGCCCGTCTTGCGGAGTTCCTTGTCAAAGTGGGGAAAGTACTGCCTTAGGGTCAGCAGGCGTTGGCTCTTCGGCCTTTGCCCGTCCTTAAAAAGATTGTGGAGTTCCTCCAGGGTCATCTTCTCCACTTCGTACCCCGTGAAACGGTACCGCTTGAAGAATTCGATGTACTTTCTAATGGTAACGCGGGATATGCCCAATTGCTGGCTTATCCGTCGCTTGCTTACACCAGAGGTGTAGAGCTTATAAATCAGTTTTATTTTTCGCATATCTATCTGCTTGTTCGCCATGGTGCTTTTTTAGCAAAAAAAGCACTTCGCCATTTAGAGATAGATCTAATCTAAAGGTGGTACACTTTGGCCCGGCGCGGGGGGGTCAGTTTCGTCCGGCCAGCTATGGTCACTTTAACCCGGCGAGGGTGGTATACTATGTCCGGCGTTTCCAATTAGGTTTCAAATCAAAATTTTTGATATAATAATTCATTTAGACAATCAGAAGTTGCAGGAGCCTTTATTATTTTATACACTCGTCTGAGCATTCCGTGAAATTTTGATCCTAGCCATACCTCATCTATCAATTCCGCCCAATACGAATCTTGTGTTTCATTGTGTGATCTGAGAGCTGATATTTTGACTGCCTTGTCAAGTTCTTTAGACAATTCATCTACTGTTAGGTCCAAGCACGTGTCATTTATGTCTCTATGAAAAAGAACACGCCTCAATACATCATCCCTTTTAAATCTCATCGAGTGAAACTCACCATGAGTTATAAACAAAAATTTCGGTTTAATCAGATTAATTAACATGGGTAGAATCGGTAGCGTGGAACCACAAGTATCAAGATCTAGAACATCAATTTTAATGTTATCTTGCTTTATCTCAATTGCAGCGTTTAAAACATCTCCGTTATAAAAGCATATATTTTTCTTTTCTTTTTTGTATCCTAACCAGTCCGAATAAGTTGAGCTTTCTATGTATCCTATTCTTTTTATGGCATTAATAAAGGGTGTTCTTTTATTTTTATCCTTATCACTTGCGAAAATATTATTGCAATATTTCTCCCAAATAATGGTTTGATGACCTGTGCCACAATAAGCTTCAAAAACACTTTCAGGCTTTATTATCTCCGCATGTTTCTTAGTAAAATCTTTTTTAGTTTCCCGATATGATTCCCCGAAAATATCATGCTTTATTCTTAATTTTCTTGTTTTACTTCTAATCGAAGCCATTGTTCTGTCGGGAAACATTTTCTGTAATATCTTTGAATTAAAACCCTTAGATTTAAGATGGTTTAAAAGTTTCTCCTCTTCATTTTTTGACCAAGCCTTTTTTGGGTTATATGCCCTTCTTCTTTCAAACATATCAATTTGTTTTAGAGGCTATATCAATTGCTTTTCTCCAAAAATCAGTCATTGGTTGATGTGGTATGGCGGGGGCTACACTATGTACTCTTACCCAATCAGCGGTTCCGTTAAAAGGGCTTTGAATCCAAAACTGTCCATGACGAAATCTATTGGCAATCATCGCCAAATTGTCATCTAAAAACGAGTATTTTGCATTTCTTGGGTTTATTTTCATAACAATTCGAGTAGGGCATTGTTCTGGGACAATTGGATGTAAGTCTTTAGGATTTTGTGTGCTAAGCACTAAATTTATTCCAAATTTCCTACCTTCTCTCGCAAGTTTTTCAAAGTTTATCCTCAGTCTTTCAAACGTTCCGACTGCTCCAATCCCAGAAGGCTTTGCAGGTATAATTTGATGGGCTTCATCAAAAAACACAAAGGCATTCCAGTCTTGCTTCTTATTTTCATATAGCCATTTGACAAGCTGCATTTCCCACATGATTCTCTCATCTTGATCAAGTTCGTCAAGATAAAGTATCGTAGTTCCGTCAAAGTCGAAGTAATTTAACGGCATTTGGTCACTGTTCAAGGAGTTTTGATGATAATCAAAATATTGCCCCAAACTCCTTAATGCTCTAAGAGCTGCAGAATAAGTCGATTGATAGTACGAAGTTCCATTATGGCAGGGAATTTGCCTTGAATCATTATTATTCAACAAGTGCTGAATCATTCTTCTTAGATTGTCAATGGAGGCAGGATTCGGATTGCTTGGATGGTTTTTTAGATATTCAGCTTCATCATCCAGCAACATTGCAACTTGTTCTGAGGATGTTCTGAATAGATATTCTACATCGGATGGAGCTGAAAGGTCTTGAAGTCTCAAACCAATTTCTTTAACATCAACTCCATTATTTTTGGCTAATTTTTTTAAAGCTTGCAAATTTGGCGAAGTACCTTCTGGCCTAGCGGGTATAATGAGTTGAAATTTTTTAAATTTTTGAATAGTATCCTCTACAGATTCAACTTTGATTTTTGTTTGCCAACCTGACGGTTTTAGAATTTCCGCTACGTTTGGTAGGAGTAATTGTATTATGTCACCTTGCACATCTGTTAATATAACCCTGTTGTTTTTATTGTGTTTTCTTAGCTCATAGGCAAGGTTTTTTAGAAATACAGTCTTTCCAGACCCACTCTCACCGACAACAAAAATGTGTTTGTTGTCCAGTTTGTCAATATCCCATTTGTAATTCAAAAACTCACCACTGCTCTCATACGGCGTATTTCCAAAGCCAATCATACCGAAAGATATTCCATCTGCTCTTACGTCCAAGATTTCTTGAAGGGACGGAGAATCATCATCATTGGGGATAATGTTGGGGAAATACAGCCTACTTCTTGCAGAAGGAGGTCGTTGAACAGGAAAAGAATTGAATTTTCGATTATTTGAATTTTTTTCCAAAAACATTTCCCTTTCTAAAGAAACTCTTATTATCATTGGTTGATGTGTATGAGGGCCTGTCACCTCATCTAATACCGAAGTGGGATCTTCTACTTCTGGTTCTAAATACAGCAGATTTTCCCTTTCTGGACTAAATGGAGAAATAGATCTTAATCCAACTATTTGACCAGCAATCCAAAATTCTTTTTTCCCTTTAAGGTCTCTTATTATGACGGTTGCCCCTAATGCTATATCTGGCATTTCCTCGGGTTCCTGTACTATATATTCTGCAAATGCTCCATTCTTATCAACTATGAATGGAGTTTTTAAGTCTGCATATGGCCGAGCTGTATTCTTGTTCTTCATCTTCTATATGTTATTAATAATCCTCAGGGAAATCCAGTTTATTTTTATGTAAAAATGAATCTGTCTGTTTTTCCAATATATTTTTCTCATAACCCAGTTGACACCTTAAATCTGAGGCCAACTGAACCAATGGCGCGCGATGTCCTAGTTCGTGCTGCCAAGCAACAATGTTTATTGCTCTTTCTACTTTTTCTTTATTATTTAACCACATAAATTTTGGTATTTCAATTCTAATATATGTATGCGGTCTATGACGGCTTAAATAATAACATGTTAAAGGCATTAATCTTGGTTCGTCATTTACAACTGCCTGTCTAGATATAGGAACAGCCTCCATTAAGGGAGTTCGACATCCTGGTTCCAAAATTCGCGGCAATAAAATGGAGTCAGTTGATACTTGTTTTAAAGTATTTGATGTGATATTCTGATTTGGAAACCAGAAATCTTTCACCTCTGAATTTAGTTGAAGTAATTCCACAAGTAATCTTGAATCCTTTATTCTTTTAGAGCATGCAACTAAGATTTTGTTACCCCAACTGAAAATAGGATTAAGACCATCCAAGGTTTCTTGTGGCGACATACTAGTCGAAAATAAGGGGCCATCTTTAATACATACCGTTTCTACATCAATATTTTTAAGGTGCTCTAAACATGCCATTTCAAGCGTCTGCTGTAACTTTACTGCCCAACCTAAAGCGTGGGAACTGGGGCTTTTGTCAATTGTATCGGGGGAATATTTAAGTAGAAAAGGCCGTTCCTGATTATTTTGTATTTGTCTTAAAATACTAGCCTCCTTATTTAACTTCTGAGTTTGAAGTACTACATCTTCATTGAAGACATTCCCATCCACCCAAACAACGGCATTACTGTCTATCAGTTTATTATAAAAATATGGCTTCAGATTATTTATCGAATATCTGAACTCAACAATGGCAGCTCTTGTTAATATGAAGTAGAAAGTAGATTTTTCAATCCTCTGATTACTCCCATCAATTCCACAAATATTGATATTGCTTAAATCTTCAATAGTTGGGAGATTAACACTTTTTGGGCTAGGTTCTTCTACGATTTTAATCCTATTGTAGGAACGAGCGGCTCCTAAGTCCTCTCCGAAAACTGGTCTTTGAAGTGTTTTAAGTTCTTCCTCTGTTAACACTGGTAACTCTTCTGGCGGGCCTAAAGGCGGACTTTTTTTATATTCCACCCCTTCTACAAAACTTTTTAGAACACCTTTAAATGAAGTTACTATTTCAGATATGTGGTTGTTCATTGTCGTTTGTTGGTTTTTTTGAATAGTTTAAATAGCATCCTCATTCTGTTAATGGCATTTGAGTAAAGAGTTTGGATTCATAATTTTTCCAGTTTTTCTCATTACGTAATCCTTCTTTGCTGATTCCGATAGTATCTTAAATTTAAATTTTTTCAATAAAGGTTTCTCTTAGCCACTCAAAAGCAGCTTCTTGGTTATAATTAATCCCTGTTCTCAACAATCCTTCCATATCACCCGCAAAATTTGGGTCGCTTTCTTTTGCTTCAATGTTTTGCAAAAATTCTTTCTTACTAGGTATTCTTCCCGTTGAGAAATAGATGTACTCTCGAAAGCCTTGAATTATGGAGTCGATGTCCAAACTCATGTGTAAGCGTGAATAATCCAAATCGAACAAATCTCTCCCTTTACTCCGTTGATACAATGCCCTAAGCTTAGTACTCAACAACTCGTTGATATTATACGTTCTTATGATAGCATTTCCCGTAAACCAATCATTCTTCACCTCAAATGGGAATTCTGTCCATGGCAGCACATTAAAATGTTCCTTGCAATTAATTTCCAGCTTGAGCCGCAGTCGAATGTTTTCATATTCCGAGTTAAATCGATACAATGCCTTCGCACCATGGCCACGGATAGCAGTCTGCCTGTCTTCTTCGAAAAAATCGATTACTTTGCCGATATGCTTCATAATTGGTTTTATGGGTCCGGGCTTTATCTGAACAAGGTCGATGTCTTCGGAATATCTGGGCGCGGGATTCAAATACAATTTATGCAATGCGGTACCGCCCCTAAAGGCCAAGTTCTCTCGAAGGAAATCATCAGAGAACAATGACACCAAGCTTCTACTAATAACCAAGTCTTGCTCCACTTGTGAAAATTGTTTCCATGGAGCATGGTCTTGCCATTTTGCGATGTCTGGTCTAGGTATCATATATCGCTCTCTAGTTTAACGTTGACATCTACTTTCCAGAAGTTATCCACTGCCCCGGCTTTTTCCTTGGATGTTGGACTCAGCAACACGGGGTAGTATTTCACAGATTCAAAATACTCAACTAGCAATTGAACCAGTTCATCACGCTCATCGGTTTCGGAACCATCGATAAAATAGGCCAAACGCTGTAAAGTACTCTTGTGGGGATACCACGACAATAAGTCCGATAGATTTTGGAAGGATACACTCTCAATGAGTTCTTCCAAAACGGAAAGCATTCTGTTCAACCCCCCTAACTTATTCTGATAGTGTATGAGGTCAACGGCCGTTAAAACAGGATCTGATATCTTGAAAATTCCAGCATCAGCTTTTTTGTCGATAATATTCTTTTCGGGCCAGGTGGTTGTCGTAAAAAAACGTAAATCGATTGTACCTTTTTCTATGTCCAGAAGGGTAGGTTTTATGGTAATTATATAATCACGCTGGATTTGTTGATGGCTAGCCCCATGAAATTTTGCCGCAGAATAGAGGGCTATGTAATACGGTCTATCCAAACTTTTGAAAAGTTTATCGGAGTATAATTCAACGGGCAGCTTAGCCTGTTTTGAATATCTGGGTGGGATAATTAAATAAAAACCTTTTCGCAGGGGAATAATATCACCCTTAGCAACGGCATAGGACAGTTCGTTGGTCAAGGCAGTTTTATTCTTTGAGCTACTGCGAATCAATTCGGCCCGTGAAAATGAGTATTCCTCAAGGGATAGACGTTCTTTAATGTAGTCTGATAGGTTCAGTTTTAGTAATTTTCCGAGAAAGTTATGGATTTTTGATAACTTTATCGCATTTTTACTAAAAATTATCTGATAAAGATGCTATCATAATTAATGATTCCTCCTTAACCAAGAAGTTTTATAAGCACAATCTGAACCTGAAACCCTAAAAAATAAGAGCACAAAGGCATAATTTCTATCATATAGTATGATGTTTTTTCAAGTTTGGCAAGACTCAGATAGTAATAGATATCGTAAGTTAAGTTTAAAAAAGCTTTATCTTACGGCGAAAATTATTCCCAGAAATTAACTGCCATGGAAGTCATCTGTGTTCAAAAAGAAGCCTTTTATGCCCTTTTCGATAAGGTGGTAGAACACATTGAATCTAACCGGAAAGACAATAAAGATAAATGGATAGATGGAGAGGAAGCCATGTCGATTCTAAAGATCAAGTCGACTACCACGTTGCAGAAATTGAGGGACGAGGGAAAAATCAGGTTCTCCCAGCCCCAAAAGAAGATTATCCTGTATGATAGGGATTCCATCAACGAATACATAGAGAAACACGTCAGGGAAACATTTTAAGTATGGAAGAGGAAAACAAAATTGATGACGGGTTCAAGAAAAAATTCAATCTTGGTTATCGTATAGCTGAGGAATTGGGATTGAAGACCTTCATATTCGAGAACGAGGAAAAATTAATGCTGGACAGTCCAATGCATCTTGGAATGAAACAGTATCTGGATGAAAACGGTCTCCTAAAGAAACAAGAACAAGGAAAATCAATTGAACGAAATACCGAGGAAAGCTCGAACGAAAGGAGAAGGGGAAAGGGGCCAATGCTATAATCTTTAAAGAAACATTGCCGTTCATTCTCGCCTAAAAATCACCATTGTTCATTCGGCATAAAACTTAAACTATATAACTTCATTGCTATATAGATTTATATAATCATATATAGCAATAATCAAATATACATATCATCATATGATGATATGGAAGGACTGTGCTCCTAATCTATACACCTAATCCTATTTGATTAGGCAGACCAAAAATGAAATAGGCTTAAATTGCAAATATGCTCTGCCCAGAAAATGAACCTTTTTAGACATTGTAGTGTACCTTCCAAACTTCTCCAATGATTTTTATGTTCCTAGCACCTGCGGAAGTCGGGAAACCAGTTCAGTCTCCCGATACCCTCGGAGCCGCGCAAAAGCACAAGCGGCCAAAAGCCGCTTGAACTTTTTTCCCCCTAAACACAAAAACAGATTAACTTCAAAACCTTTTTTTCGCATTCCGCAATTCCCAAATGAGACCATTTAAAAGCAAGACCTGTACCCATTTGGCCCGATATGAATTGATATGGTTTTACATCATAAATAATTGATAATTAATTAGTTATATTCAACATTCTTATCCTATATTTATCTGCAAAGCAGATAGCGAGCTGGATTCTAAGTAACTTAGAATTGTCTACTTCTGGCGAAGTGTTTTGCTTTCAAAAGCAACGAAAATGAAACAAAGGAAAAGAGGCCGAAAACGGTTAGGAAACAAGAAGCGGTACCATAACGTGATGCTCCGTTTCAATGATTCGGAATACGCAAAATTGAAGGTAATATGCGAATCATTTAATCTGGATATTTCAAAACGGGGAACAATAAGCCCCTTGTTAAGAAGGTTGGTACTGAACCAAAAGGCCGATGAAAAGGACAGGCTTCCCGATACCTCAAATCTGGCATACCAAATCAATAAGATCGGCAACAACATCAATCAACTTGTCAAGCTGGCACACCACAAGAATTTGAGAAACCCGAATCTGGGTCTGCAAGATGAAATACAAAGAACGAACGGATTTCTGCTGAAACTCGTAGAAATTATAGGTAAGGAAAAAACGGGATGATAGGAAACATCATTTATGGCGAGACCTGTCAGGGAACGTTGAACTATGTCCTCAGAAAAGAAGGAATGCGAATACTCGGTTACGGAAACACATTTTCCCAAAGCATCACGCCAAAGTTTTTCGTGAACGTACTGCATTTTCAAGGACAGCGCAACGCCACCAAGAACCGTTATGCTCATATCAGTTTGAGCCTCCCCCACGGGGAACATCTCGACGATGCGACCTTTTTTAAAATATCGGAAGAATACATGGACAGCATGGGCTACGGGGAACAGCCCTACGTCGTGGTCAGGCATACGGATACCAAACACGAACATGTACATATAGTAACCACCAATGTGAAGGAAGATGGAAAGTTGCTCAACATCTTCAACAGCTATCGGCGGAACATCGCGGCCCACCAAGCCCTCGAAAAAAAATACGGGCTATCGCCATCCCCAAGCACCAAACAGGAAAGAGAACTTCCGCTTTACCGATTACCGGAGCTGAAGATCGATGTGGACAATACTCAGGGAACGAGTTTCTATATACAGGACGTTTTGAACATCATCCTCCAAAAATATAAGGTGCGAAGCTTTGAGGAACTTGCAAGATTGGTGAAACCTTGTCACATTGAAATAAAAAAGACCAATAGCAAATACGGTAGGATTGGAGTGGCCTATGGTTTAAACAACCAACAGGGCTATCGTACACGATTCATCAACGGTTCAGAGGTACACCGACAGTTGAGCGGCCCGAAACTGCAAAAGGTCTTTAATATTCATTCCCAGTCTAGGCTTTTGCCGATGCACCGTAAACGCTTGCTGAAACAGATAGAGACGACCTACAATCTTTTCAAGACCATCCATCCACAAGACCTGAAAGAAGTTCTAAAAAACTATCAGAACATTGATATAAAACTGGACACGAAAGGCGATACTATTTCGGGATATACTGGAAACGCCGGACATAGTATACCACCCTCGCCGGGTTAAAGTGACCATAGCTGGCCGGACGAAACTGACCCCCCCGCGCCGGGCCAAAGTGTACCACCTTTAGATTAGATCTATCTCTAAATGGCGAAGTGCTTTTTTTGCTAAAAAAGCACCATGGCGAACAAGCAGATAGATATGCGAAAAATAAAACTGATTTATAAGCTCTACACCTCTGGTGTAAGCAAGCGACGGATAAGCCAGCAATTGGGCATATCCCGCGTTACCATTAGAAAGTACATCGAATTCTTCAAGCGGTACCGTTTCACGGGGTACGAAGTGGAGAAGATGACCCTGGAGGAACTCCACAATCTTTTTAAGGACGGGCAAAGGCCGAAGAGCCAACGCCTGCTGACCCTAAGGCAGTACTTTCCCCACTTTGACAAGGAACTCCGCAAGACGGGCGTTACGCGACGATTGCTGTGGGAGGAATATTATGCGAAGCACCCCGATGGGTTCAGGCTCTCACAGTTCAAGTATTGGTACGCCGAATGGCGCAAGGAGACCTCGCCCGTGATGCACATGGAGCATAAGGCCGGCGACAAGCTCTTTATCGACTTCACGGGAAAGAAACTCCATATCGTCGACAGGGACACCGGCGAACTTCAGGAACTGGAAGTGTTCGTGTGCATACTGGGCAGCAGCCAGTATACCTATGTGGAGGCCTGCGCAAGCCAAAAACTGGAAGATTTTATACGTTGTACCGAGAACGCCCTATGGTTCTATGGCGGCGTGCCAAAGGCCTTGGTGCCCGATAACCTCAAATCGGCCGTGACAAAGAGCAGTCGTTACGAACCTAGTTTGAACAAGGTATTCGCGGACTTTGCCGAACATTACGAAACAGCCGTACTGCCCACACGTACCTACAGGCCAAGGGACAAGGCCATAGTGGAGAACGCCGTGAAGATAATCTACACTAGGGTGTTCGCCCCTTTACGGAACCGGACCTTCCATAACATCACAGATATCAACAAAGCGATATGGGAGCTGTTAGAGAAGCACAATGGAATGTCATTTAGGGGGAGGGAATACTCCCGTTGTTCATTGTTCCTTGAGATAGAGAGGCAAGAACTGATGCCCTTGCCCGAAAAACGCTATGAGATAAAAAGGTATGCCCGAGGTACCGTGCACAAGAACAGCCATATCTATTTTGGGAAGGACAAGCACTATTACAGTGTTCCCTATCGCCATATCGGCAAACAGGTCAAGCTGGTCTATACCGACAGCATCGTCGAGATTTACCATAAACACGAAAGGTTCGCGGTACATAAAAGGAACAAAAAGAAATATGGCTATACCACCCTGGCCGACCATATGCCATCGCACCACCGCTTTGTGAGCGAATGGAGCAGTGAGAGGTTCATTGGTTGGGCAGGCAATATCGGCGAACACTGCAAAGGGTACATCATCGCCATATTGGAAAAGAAACAGCACCCGGAACAATCCTATAAATCCTGTCTTGGCATATTGCACCTTGCCAAAAAGTATGGAAGGGAACGTCTTGAGAACGCCTGCAAACGTGCCTCGGAATATGGAGCGTACAATTACAATATGGTCGAGCGCATCTTAAAGAAGGGATGGGACCAAATTGATGAAGGTATCGACGGGGATCTGGAAATGCCCGAGCACAAGAACATAAGGGGCGGAAAATACTATGAATAAAAACAACACTTAAAAACAGAACATATGAACGAAAAAACAATGGAACTGATGAAACAAATGAGGTTCTTTGGAATGCACAGGGCCTTCGCCGCAACAATGGAAACCGGAGGTGCCGATACCACCTACACCAATGACGAGCTCATCGCCTATCTCATCCAGAGCGAATGGGACGACCGCCGCAACCGCAGGATAGAGCGATTGACCAAGTCCGCAAGGTTCAGGTACACGGCCGTTATGGAGGCCTTGGACTACCGTCCATCGCGCCAACTGGACAAAAATCTTGTACAGCGGCTCGGCTCCTGCGGCTTTATCCGAAAAAGGGAGAACATACTTGTCACGGGCAGTACGGGCGTGGGCAAAAGTTATCTGGCCTCCGCCATTGGCCACCAGGCCTGCTCGATGGGGTATAGAACAATGTACTTCAACACCGCCAAACTATTCACCCTGCTAAAGACCTCCAAGGCCGACGGTTCCTACCTGAAACAGATAAACCGATTGGAAAGACAGGACTTGCTCATATTGGATGATTTTGGGCTGAAGCCCCTGGACAACATAAACCGCCACTCCCTGATGGAGATCATCGAGGACAGGCACGGCAAAAGATCCACCATAATAGCATCACAGCTACCTGTCGAAGTATGGCACGACATTATAGGTGAAAAAACACTGGCCGATGCCATCCTGGACCGTTTGGTGCACACGGCACACAGAATAGATATAAAAGGAGAATCAATGAGAAGAAAATTGAAAAATAAAAACTAAGTTTAACCCACGGATAGATCAAATCTGAGCAGTTCGTTTACACTGGTCACTTTCATCCGGCGAAGGTGGGTCACTTTACCCGGCTTATCCAAATTTACCCAAGCCAAAATCGTTTCTATTAGATGTTGGTTTACTGAATATTTTTGCATTAAATTTTTTCTATTTCTTATGTGGTTATTCTTTTGGTGACGGTTTTTCTACAATGACAGCCAACGGTCTCGGCTATGAGTAGTTGCGTGGTTTAGCGGTTAATTTAGCAAGTACACACCAAACTGAAAATCCGCGAGGATTTTCAGAAGTAGGCGAGAACAAGCAATTACTTATAGCATCCATGAAAAAGCAGTAAGTCGAGTACCTTAAAGGTTGAACAAAAAAACTTAAGATATGGAAACTCAAATTACTGCCGTCCCCAAGTTATTCATTGGCATCGACATACACAAACGGAGCTGGAAGGTACACTGCGCCACGGAACTGTTTTCGGGCAGGTCATTCAGCATGGCCCCAGAGCCCGGGCAATTACGTGCCTACGTAGGAAAGCATTTCCCGGACCATGAGGTAAGTGTGGCCTATGAGGCGGGTTGTTGCGGCTATCGCGCCCATCGTTGTTTTGAGTCCTATGGGTGGAAGTCCTTGGTGGTGAACCCTGCCGATATCCATCGTAAGGGCAAGGAGAGGCATACCAAGACCGATAAGATCGATGCGCAGCTCATCAGTAGGGAACTCAAAGATGGCCGTTTGGAGAGTATCGTGGTCCCGGATAAAAAGCGCGAGGAGCTTCGCAGTCTTTTCAGGCGCAGGAACGACCTGGTCAAGGATTTCAGGAGGATAAAGAGCTATATCAAGATGCAGTTGTTGTATTTTGGCACCAAGGTCCCCGAGGAGTTCGACAACGACCACTGGAGCCATGCTTTTCGTGGGTGGCTGGATGCCCTGGAATTTGAGTATCCGACGGCCAAGAAAACCCTTGAGAGCCGCATGCGCTCTTTCCGGTTCATCGACCAAGAGCTCCGTGACGTCTCGACACAGCTAAGGAGGTACTGCAAGGTGCATTACGGGAAGGACTATATGCTGCTCAGGAGCATACCGGGCATCGGTGGCATCGTGGCCTGTGGCATACTGTGCGAACTGGGCGACCTGCGGCGTTTCAAGAGCGTGAAGCATTTGGCGGGCTACGTGGGGCTGGCCCCGGGGGTCCACCAGAGCGGGGGCACCCATAGAACGATGGGCATGGCCATGCGGGCGCACCGTCTGATACGGAGCTATTTCGTGGAGGCGGCCTGGCAGGCGATACGTGCCGACCCCGTTATGCAAGGGTATTACCGAAAGCATATGGGCAAGGACACCAAGAAGATCATCATAAAAGTGGCCCGCAAACTGCTTTCAAGGACCTTGGCGGTGATAAAAACGGAGACCCCGTACGAGGTCGGGGTAGTTGAATGATAAACGATAACAAAGCTCATGAAAATTGACAGGCCCGTACCACAGAACAACGTGGGTGGCCCCGCCCCGGGCGGGGACCACATATTTATAGCAAGTGGCCGGGCTCAATGACTTAGAATCACACAGATGCCCGTGAACCCCGAACAATAGGGTGTATCACATATAGGATGCCGAGCAAGTTATACTAAAAGAAAAAAGTGGTTTAAGACAAAAAATACATATTGATTATCTTTGGGAGACTGGACTAAGGCTTTTCATAGGAGCCATTGTTGTAGCACGTTTTTTTTATTTATTGGGACACTATCCCAATAAGTGTGTAAGTTTAAATTAGCAGGGGTTTGACTTTATTTAAAGTCTGACCCTTTTTTCATAGATCGTAAGGAACTGGTTCAGGATTATGCCCCAGTTCCTGATGGGCATAGACCATTTTTTGGTGGCCTCCCTTACGGCCAAATATACGGATTTCATCACGGCGTCGTCGGTCGGGAAGGACAGCTTGTTCTTGGTGTACTTGCGTATCTTCCCGTTCAGGTTCTCGATAAGGTTGGTGGTATAGATGATCTTGCGTATCTCCACAGGGAACTCGTAGAACACGGTCAGTTCGTCCCAGTTGTCCCTCCAGCTCCTTATGGCATAGGAGTACTTGCCCTCCCATTTCTGCGCGAAGTCCTCCAGGGCGGCCTTGGCGGCCTTCTCGTTGGGGGCGTTGTAGATGCCCTTCATGTCCGAGGTAAAGGCCTTTTTGTCCTTCCAGACCACGTAGCGGCATGCGTTGCGGATCTGGTGCACCACGCATATCTGGGTCTTGGATTCGGGGAAGACGTTCTTGATGGTATCGGTAAAGCCGTTCAGGTTGTCGGTGGCCGTGATCAGGATGTCCTCGGTGCCACGGGCCTTCATGTCGGTAAGGACGGACATCCAGAAAGCGGCGGACTCGTTCTTGCCCAGCCACAGGCCGAGTACCTCCTTTTTCCCGTCCCTTCGCAAGCCTACGGCCACGTACACGGTCTTGTTGACGACCTTGGAGGATTCCCTGACCTTGAAGACGATGCCGTCCATCCATACGATCAGATAGACCGGTTCCAGGGGACGGTTCTGCCATGCCGTGATGTCGGCGGCCACCTTTTCGGTGATACGCGATATGGTGGAGGTGGAGACATCGAACCCGTAGGCCTCCCGTATCTGCTCCTCTATGTCACTGACCGACATGCCCTTGGCATAGAGCGATACAATTATATTTTCAAGCCCGTCGATTATGTTGCCCCGCTTGGGGACTATCATCGGGTTGAAACTGGCATCCCTATCCCTGGGAACGGCTATCTCGGATTCCCCGAAGGAAGTCCTTACCTTCTTCTTGGAATGCCCGTTGCGCTTGTTGGCATTGGACGAACGCTGGTGCCTTTGATAGTCCAGGTGGCCGTCGAGCTCGCCCTCGAGCATCTTCTCGATGCCGCGTTTTTGGAGTTCCTTCAGAAAACCGTTGAGCTCGTCCCCGGTCTTGAACTGTTTCAGAAAATCGTCGTTGAACAATTCTTCTTTCTTCATGATGTGCAAAATATTTAAAATTAGACAAAAAATTAGCGGGGGCATGCCCCCGCTAATTTTCTATTTACACACTTTATGAGATAGTCCTTTTATTGGTCAGTTCCGTTACAATCTTTTCACAACCATTCATTGCTTTTTCCAAAAGTGGATATGCAGGTTCATTAATATCACTAAACTCGAATGAAACCCAAGTAATAACTTCCTTTGTCCCTCCGATTGTTGAAGGTGGATTATTTGCATCAAATGTTTGTCCACCTGGAATGATAGTATCTCCCATTTGAATAAAAGCTCCTTGTCCAAGTGAAATTGATGCTCCTCCGCCTAAAGAAATTGAAGCTCCACCATTTCCCGATTTTATATTCAGTTGCTTAATTTCTTTCCGAGTCTGTGGTGTCAATCTTTGATGTTTATTTTCGTTGTTCAAATCCATAAATTTTGGCAACCAAGAATTTTCGTCAGTCGCAAAATGTTGATAGGATTCAATATCAGAAGCAATATCTGGTCGGTTTGCAATTAATCCAGGAATTTTATTTTCAATTAAATTTTTTGCTCTAAATCCATTTAAGTCCAAAGATGACCAAGCGTAAGGGAAATATATTTTTGGGTTTCCTGAAGTTGAAGTTCCATATGTGTCATATAAATGATGTGCAGTAAAATCGAGTGCAGACCTTAAATTCTCCATAAAATTTTTAATCTTAATCAAAAGTTTAGGCTTTATTTCTTGGTCGTGTAACGATTCTTCATAAGCCGTTTTGATTTCGGCAAGTATGTTTTTCGATTCGTTA
Source organism: Flagellimonas lutaonensis (assembly GCF_000963865.1). Classification (NCBI taxonomy): domain Bacteria; kingdom Pseudomonadati; phylum Bacteroidota; class Flavobacteriia; order Flavobacteriales; family Flavobacteriaceae; genus Flagellimonas; species Flagellimonas lutaonensis. The sequence continues at coordinate 2,574,599 of NZ_CP011071.1, read as the reverse complement.
ATTAATGCTATTGCATCTTCTTTATATGCCATATTCTCGGTTTTTCAAATGTGCTACAACGGTCTCGGCTATGAGTAGTTGCGTGGTTGAACACTTAACTTTGCAAGTACACACCAAACTGAAAATCCGCGAGGATTTTCAGAAGTAGGCGAGAACAAGCAATTACTTATAGCCATTGTTGTAACACGTTTTTATTTTATTTCACAATTCCGTAAATAATTCCCGAGTAATTCAGTCAAATTTTCTTTGTCTTCTAAATTCCAATATTCCTCTGTAACTCGGTCTAGAACTTGTTCAATTTCTTTATTTTCCCAATATTTACTTTCGGTTATGAAGTCAAACAAGTCCATTTTCGGTTCTTTATGTTTTTTCATTATTTCGACTGAACTTTTTAAAAGCTCAAAAGTCAATTCAGCTCCAATTTTTTTCAGTCCATTTAAGGTTTCCTCCGCAAAAATTCCATAATCATTATCATAATACTGTTCAAATCCTCCGTTCATTACTTGCATATTCAAAACTCCAATTCCATATGTGTATCGAACAGGTTCTGATAATTCTAAAACTGTATTGTACCACAATTTCGTTTGACTCCAATCGTTGATTTTTTCATTCAGATATTTTCCTGCAATGTCATAATAAACATAGTCAATCAATTCTTCATTTGTCAGTGTTTCTTGAGTTTTCATTAAATGTGTTACAACGGTCTCGGCTATGATTTCGTTGCGGAAAACGTCCGAAGGACTTTTCCGTGCGGAATCCAGCCGCTTCATATGTTTTAAGGTCTCAAGTTAGTCAGAATCTAGCAATGAATTATAGCCATTGTTAGGCAACGTATTTATTCGAAGTACTCAATTGTTCTTTTTACAATTCTTAAAGGTTGATCGTGCTTGAAATTAATCCTTTCAATCCAGTTGTTTTGAGTATCGTATTTGTATTTATAATTCCATGTTTGTTTTGGGTCTCCATCACTCGGTAATCTTGAGCGCTCAACTAGATCGCCATTTTCATTATATTTTTCTACACTCACAACATAGTAAAGGCTGCCTTTTGGAGTCCAGATGGATTCTTTTAGTTTTCCATTTTCATGATATGAGTTTTTCACTTCGTTGTACACTGAGTCATTCTCGATATTGTATTGACAATGGATTAATTTCTTTTTGTTGTTATAAACATAGATGTTTGAGTAGTGCAAGGTGTCCCAAGATTTGTATTCAACAATCTGTTCTTTTTCTTTTAGGTTTTGTTCGTTGAAAGTTCTTTCGATTAGTTTGACAGGAATGCTATCATACCGAAATTCTTTTTCGGAAATCATATTGTTATTGTTGTCATATTCTGCTATGTAGGTCAAATAGACAGTGTCGCTTTGAATTACTTCACGTTTAATTGGTTGATTATTTTCATCTCGCTCAATTTGGTGGATTCGTTTAAAATCATTTCCAGATATCATGACTTGTGTGAGACTATCCGCTGAGTTATAAATGTATTTGTAATCTAGAAAAGAACCTTTTCCGTAATTGTCAACCTCTTTACGATTGACCAACCTATTTTCTTTGTCAAATTCCTGGGTAACTTCTTCACTGATTTTCCCATTTGATAGAAATTCTTTGGAAGAAATCAAATTTCCTCGTTCATCAAACTCAAGAAGCGAATTTCGGTCAGTACCTAGTCCGTTTTCTTTTTCCCCGATTCTAAAAGTGTCTTTTTCAATGATAAGACTATAAATTTGTGATTTTACAGACTTTACTCTTCCATTGAGTCCATAATCCGATGCATCATTTTTTTTGGACAAATCACTTTTTCTATCAGAACAACTGAAGAGAAAGAGACATAATAAAATGATTCCGATAGAATTGTTCATATATGTTGCCTAACGGTATCGTATAACCGTCAGTTATGGGTTAAAGTACGCAAACTTTTCGGTTTGGCACAGACGTTAGCAATTCCGAGTGGATTCGGACGTAGTCGAATCTGCCGTAATTGCGGTTATACATTGTTGGCAACAGTATTTTTTATATTAAACATTGTTTGGTAATAAACACCAAGAATGATAGTTAATCTATTTTCAAATTTCTTCAGGTCATATTCGCTTGTCTTGAAAAGTTGTTTTTTAGCGAGCCTAGGGCTTAATCGATATTTTGAGTTCATTCGTAAAAAACTGCTCGTTCCAATTCTCCAGTCGATTTTATTTGCAAGACAAGTTGAAAAATCAGAATTTAATTTTACTCGTATTGGATTCATCGAGTTAACATTGAATATTTTCTTTTCTAATTCTGTTTCTTCTTCAGAACGTTTTGATTCAGTCCATAAATTTAAATTCCTGATTTTTAATTCTAATGAATCTTGAAAAAAGTCAACAGGTAATTCTTTATTTGCCCAATCTGATATAAATTCAAAATATGCCTCTTCATTTGAAATATCTGGATATCTTTTTTGCAGTTTAGATTCAAACAATTTCACTGCTTTTTCTAGAATTTCAGTTTGCTCCTTTCCAACGCACTCTTTTAAAGACGAGCCAGACGAAGATGTGTTAAATCCTGATTTACAGGCACAAATTCCAAGAAATAATATGAATATTAATTTTTTCAATATTGTTGCCAACGGTTAGTGTATGATTAGTTGCGGACTTTTCCAACGGAAAATGTCCGCCTGACCCTAAAGATAATTGATTGCAGGAATTTCCAAATGGAAATTCCGACCGCAATTAATTATACACCGTGTTAGCCCACGTTTTTTACTTTTCCACACATGTGTTAATAATTTTTTTTAAAAAACTAACGACTTGTAAGTGTGTTTGTATTATCTTTGATTTATTGAAATAAAAAAACGGTGTCCTAGTCGCCAAACAAGAAGCACCGATTTTATTTCCTAGAGCCGGTAGTTTAATTGGTGAAAACACTGGTCTGATAAATCAGAGATGTAGGTTCAAACCCTACCCGGCACCACTATTGTAAAGAGTAAAGTTACTAAATTCAGTCAACATGGACAACAAATTATTCTACGAAAACCTTGTAAAACAGGAGAATGACCTGCTTTCGGGATTGGAAAAAGTTAGGGAGCTGAAGAAATTCTACGAGGAAACTTTTGGTTTTAAGTCCGATTCCAAAAGTCCAACCGTTAAAAAGTCCGTTAAACAAGGCCATGTCCCAAATTCCGATTATGACCAAAAATGGACGTTCAAGGATAAAGTCCTTTTTATATTAAAGTCCCTTGGTGGGAGCGCAACATCTTTTGAGGTGACTGAAAAATTGATGGAGTACGACGGCATGGACAAAGATAAAGCTGGTCAAGTCGCAAGAACCCAGTTGTCCCTTGCAAATAAGGCGGGTACTGTAAAATCGGAATTGACGGGTCAAGGAAAACAGAAGAAATACAGTTTAAGCGAAATGTATTTTTAAAATGTGGGCTAACGGTCTCGGCTATGAGAAGTTGTGTGGGTTAGCGGTTAATTTTGCAAGTACACACCAAGTTGGAAATTCCGCAGGAATTTCCAAAGTAGGCGAGAACAAGCAATTACTTATAGCCATTGTTGCCAGTAGTTTTTATAAATATTTGATATTATTCAATAGTTCTCTGTATTTCATCATATCTTCTGTGTCAATATCAACTATTCCACGTTCATCAACTTTTTCCCTTTTCGACATTTCCTCACTAATGTCCAATAACTGTTTTTGGATGTTTAGGGTTTGAGCTGTCGACACGTATGGAAGATTTGCTGGTTTATTCTCTTTGAAATAGTCTTGACAAAAGAAGAAAGCTGTATTTAAATCGTTCACATTTTCTTTAGTAATCCAAGTTTTTTCGCAAAGGTGGATTAACCAATCCCAAACTAAATGTCCATTATAATCTCTTGTTTCCCAAAATCGACTACATTCAATAATATAATCTCGTCCACCTTTACCAACTAAAGCATCCGATTCCACTTGCCAAATTCCAAATCTTATAATAGCAATACTTTCATAAAATTTCTCAAAGTCAAATTCTCCGTGCTTAATGGTAAATTTCACGGCTTTTCCGTAATCGGAATGGTCTTCGTCAAAATTGTTTGGGATTTCGCCATTCTGCCAAAGTTCGTATAAATGATTTCTTGCTTCTGTTTCTGTCATTATTTTAAAATTTTACATCTAATTGTTCGTCCAATAAGTTTCCTATTTCTGTCCTAAAGAAAATATTATTAGTTCTGATTTTTGCTCTATCACAAACAGCATCTACGGTCAAATCATTACCTATAAAAGGTTGAATCGATAATTCAGCGTCCATTGTTCTCAAATATGACTTCGAGAAAGCTTCAAACTCTTTTTGATTTGTCGGACGTATAATTAATTCCTCAATTGTTCCGCCTCTGTACTTTTGTCCAATTAAATGTTCGTTTTTATTCTTTAGTTCGACCGCTTCTTCGTAGTTCATATTTTATTTTCTTGATGCTGTGCTTAAATTACTGGCAACGGCTTCGTATAACCCGTCAGTTATCGGACTAATTTAGCCAAAAGTTTTTAGTTATTTACTAGCTTAAGCAATTCCCAGTGGATTCGATTACGTTCGAATCCGCCGTAATTGCGGTTATACATTGTTGTACACAGTACTTTTATTTCCATTTTGCTATTAATTCTGTAATTCCTTTTTCAATTCCGTTGTAATATTCTCCGTTTTTGAATTCAGGTATAATAGTTCGGTCAATTACATTCTTACAGATTTCGTCAGTCAGTATTTTTTCAGTTCCATAACCCGTCGAAATTCTTATTTTTTTCAAGTTTTTACTGAAGACAATTGTCAGTCCGTTATCTTTTTCCTTTTGTCCAACTCCGTTGTAATTCGATAAGTCAATTGCGAATTGGTCAAAGTCAGTATATTTTCCGATTGAGTCTATTGAAACTACAGCAATTTGATTAGTGGTTTCTTTCTCAAAATCGCGAATTATTAGAGTCAATTTTTCTAACTGTTCAGGTGTAAAAATGAATTCATAGTCATTTACTTCTCGCTTCAGTTTAGGCAAATCCCTTTCTCCTAAATCGAATTCCGTAAACACAACTTTTGGTGCTTCAGAACGCGATTCGGATTCGTTAACATGTTTTGATTTACAACCAGAAATGGTTAAAAAAGCAAGTAATATTATTTGAAATATGAGTTTCATTCGTATTGTGTACAACGTATTTGTGTATGATTTTTTGCGGGAAAAAGACGCGAGTCGTTTTCCGTTATTGTGGAAAGATAATTAATAAGATTGAATTTCCGGTGAGGAAATTCAGCCGCAATTAATTATACACCTTGTTGGCTACAGTTTTTATTTTTAATCTCCTTCTCCTTCGGGAACAATCACAAATGCCCATTCCGCTTCGTCAGGAACGCTGTATTTTTCTAAAAATTCTCCACCCAATCCACTAACTTGAGATTTTTTGTCCTCTATTTCAAGTCCATAGGTTTCACCAAACATAAATTTTACTCCATTGTTTAATTCAAGTGTATCTGTGTCTACTATATTAAATACTTTGAATTCGTTTGGTTGTATTTTAAGTCTTTCTGAAACTAGAATGTCGTTTGAAGTCTCATTGAAAACAAACATCTTATAAGATTTTCCAGTTTTCTCATATTTAGCTGGAATTATAGAAACTTCTTTTCCTTTTTGGATAAAAATATTTCCGTGTTTATCTGTCCATCTTTCCTCTTTTTCAGGTTTAGTTTGTTTCTCAGACTTTTTAGAGCTTTTATTAATATTTTCTGGTGTTTTCTTTTCTGTTCCTTTCTTATCACAGGCAGATAAGGTTAATAAGAGTATAAATATTTGAATATATTTCTTCATTTTTCAATTGTAGCCAACGGTCTCGTATAACCGTCAGTTACGGGATTAAAGTTAATGATTTTCGGTTAAGAACTGGCGTTAGCAATTCCGAGTGGATTCGGACGTAGTCGAATCCGCCGTAATTGCGGTTATACATTGTTGTAACACGTTTTTATTTTTCAGTTTTCTTTTCATTTTTTTCTGCTACAGCCCATTTTTTAATTTGTTCGTTTAAATCTTTGAATCCAATTCCGCCAAGTATCATTCCAATAGGCATTCCGATTAAAGTTCGCCAAAATTCTTTCGGATTTCGTCTATAGTCAGGAAGATAAGCCCAATATAAAAAGCCTCCGAAAAGTATTATTAAAACAGAAATGATTATGAATTCAGTCATATTTTTATTTTAGAGGCTAAACATTTTTATTATTACTAAAGTCAAAATCCCAATTGAGGGAATTGATAATCCAATTAACACTAATTTTTTATTTAAGTTAGTCCAAGTTTTCCAGTGTTTTATTGTTCGTCCGATTACAGCAAATCCAAGTCCAATAGCAATTGCCATTGAAGGTAGAAAAAACGTAAAGTTAAATCCGAAATTATGTGGTGCGTAACCTTTCTTTATTCCAAATAAAGGTTCTCTAAATTCGTTTATCAAAAGTGCTATAATTAAAATTCCTAAACTAGAAAACGCCATTCGAGTCGTCCATTTAATTTTCTTTGTATGTCTTTGTGATAATTTCAATTATGATGTTTGGTCAAATGTGTTACAACACCTAAATAGGTGCAGTTTTGGTTAATACGATTAAATGTAAAAAAAATGTGCGGAACACCCTACAAATAATAACTTACAAATAATATAAATATTGGGTATTTTGTATATAAAAAATATATATTTGTCAAGAATATATACAAAATACCCAATTGAATTTAAGTAAGTATCAATATCACTTTCAACAACATAGGGGCAAAAATGTAATCGTTGTCAAATTTACGTATGATAAAAAACTGCAGGAAGAATTAAGGCGCCGTTTCCCCTCGGCAAAATGGAGCAAGACAATGAAGGCTTGGTACCTACCCGATCTTCCTGCGGTCAGAAAAGCGCTTGATCTCGCACCAAAATCTGAGCTGTCTTCAAAACTGTTGAAAATAGACCCTGTCAATAGGGCGGCCTTTCGCGATATGCATGAGCAACTGCATCTAAAAAAATACAGCCCATCGACTGTTCGTCAATATTTGAGTGAGTTCAATCATTTGCTACGGTTGTTGGGGTCTTATCCGGTAGATAAATTGACCCCGAAACGGCTAAAAGATTATTTTTTGTACTGTGCAGAAAAAGAAAAGATGGGTGAACGCAAGCTCAACGGTAAGATAAATGCCATTAAGTTTTACTTTGAACAGGTTCGCCATAGACCTAAAATGTTCTTTGATATCCCCAGACCTAAAAAACCCCAAGTGCTTCCCAAGACATTGAGCAAGCGCGAAGTAAAACGGCTGTTTTCGGTAATTGACAACCCTAAACATCTGGTGGCCTTGCAACTATGTTATGGCATGGGGCTGCGCGTTTCTGAGGTGGTGAACCTAAAGGTTGGCGACATCGATAGCGACCGAATGATGGTGCACATTCGGGGCGCCAAAGGAAAAAAAGACCGATATGTACCCTTGCCGACCAGTATTCTGCCCTTGTTAAGGGCTTATTACTTGCAATTCAAACCTGAAGACTATTTGCTCGAAGGGCAATACGGCGGGCAGTACGCAAAGACTAGTGTGCAACAAATCTTTAAAACGGCCATGAGAAAGGCAGGTATCGAAAAAAGAATCGGTATTCATGGGCTGCGCCATAGTTACGCCACACACCTTCTTGAGTCTGGTGCCGATATGCGTTTTATCCAAGAATTATTGGGCCACAATTCCATCAAGACCACACAGGTCTACACCAAGGTATCCCCAAGAAGTCTTTCCAGAATTTCAAGCCCTTTGGATCTACTCTGACCCCTCTTCTTCGGCGGGCACCCGCTTTTTCTTGGCCTTTTTGTACAATGGCAGAAAGTACGAAATGGAATAGTTGTAGCCCACGCCCCATTTGGCGCCGTCGGTGACCTTGTTGAAACCGGGTATCCAAAGGTTCGGAAAACGGTCTGCTTCTTTATTGGTCACCAAATGGCCCAGACGTACGCTCATACCAATATAGATGTTGGCGAACAGTTCGGCTTTCATGCCCAACACCATTTCAAGCCAAGTGGCGTTCAGCCCCGAAAACTCTTCAGGTTGCGTGCCTCCCACGACAAAATCATCAGCATAGAAATAGCGGTTGCTATCATAGATTTGGTACTCGTTCAGGGTTTGGCTAAAACTTGCCACGGCGTAACGGCCGCCAATGGTGATGCTGTTGTTCATGCCGTACCAGTTTTGGTAGGTGTTGTAGTCGACCCCCAATTTTAGATAGCTGCCAGAGGTGGTAAAGTTGTAGAGGTCTTCTTGATCGGTACGTTTTTCGTTGCCCAGTTCGCCGGCCAACCAAATCTTATCACTAAAGCGGTAATCGCCCACAAATTCAATTCCCGTATAACCATTGTTTGCAAAAGAGAGCACCGGCCGGCTCAGGTCTATGCCTACGCGCAGCCCATATTCGAGATGGTACGGTACGGTATCCCGCTGTTGCCGATCTGAAGATTCGTTCTGGGTAAACCCCCAAAACGTAGCGAAAAAGAACAAAGGGCTAATGAAATATCTTGACATGGACGGCTGTTGATTTTTCAATGGTCGTATCTACAATGACTATATGCTGTATCCAGTTGTCAGAATCCGGTTGTAGGGCAACGGATAGGTCGTCAAAATTGGCCACAAACCCACAGGCCCTTGACACAAATTCTTCGCGGACCTGGTAATTGAAGGTCAGCGTATCAATATTGCCCGTTTCATTGCCATCATCATCTTGGTCTGAGTCGTTCACAAATAGGTACTGCGTGCTGGTCTCCGTTATGCGCAAGGGTATGCCAACAGAGTCTAGGGTAGACAGATTTGTAAAGGTGGTAACATCTTCGTCCTGGCCTATGGCCCGAATCCGCAATGCCGTTACGGTCTTGGTCTGGGTGGTATCATCACTGTCAAAAAAACCGATCACCAACAGCGGTGTATCGCCATCAACACAGATATCGTCTTTCTCACAAGAAGCAGCGCCTGTTAGGCAAATCAGTACAATGAGTGCTATTTGCAATCTGTTCATGAAATTACAGCTTTTCTAATAGTACAACGTTCTCGACATGGTGGGTCTGCGGAAACATGTCTACCGGCTGAACCCGGGCCACTTTATATTTTTCTTTGAGCAGGGCCAGGTCACGGGCCTGTGTTGCACTGTTGCAACTTACATAAACTATTTTTTCTGGACACACATTTAACAATTGTTCAACAACCATTTTGTGCATGCCATCTCTTGGGGGGTCGGTAATGACCACATCGGGCACCCCCTGTTCTTCTATAAACCCTTGGTTCAACACCGTTTTCATATCGCCCACAAAAAAGGCGGCGTTCCCTATTCCGTTGAGTTCGGCATTCTGCTTGGCATCTTCGATGGCCTCGGGCACTGCTTCAATACCAACGACCTTCTTTGCCTTTTTGGCCACGAACTGGGCTATGGTGCCCGTGCCCGTGTAGAGGTCGTAAACGGTTTCTGTTCCCGTTAGGCCGGCATATGCGCGGGCAACTTTATATAACTCGTATGCCTGTTCAGAATTGGTCTGGTAGAACGATTTGGCATTGATCTTGAACCGTAGCCCCTCCATGGCTTCCATAATATGGTCTCGACCGGCAAAGCAGTGTACCTCTTGGTCGTAAAGGGTGTCGTTTGCCTTTTGGTTGATGACATACAGCAATGAGGTTATTTCAGTAAAGGTTTCCTTTAAATGGTTCAGCAGTAGCGCTCTTTTGGCCTGGTCGTCTTCATAGAACTGGACCAAGACCATGATTTCACCGGTGGAAGCCGTTCGTATCATCAAGGTTCTGAGCAGGCCCGATTGCCGCCGCACATTGAAAAAGGAAAGACCGTTCTCAACGGCGAACTGTCTAATGGAGCGTCGAATGGTATTTGAGGGGTCTTCCTGCAAATGGCATTTTTTTATGTCGAGTATCTTGTCCCACATCCCGGGAATATGGAACCCCAGTGCATTGCGGTCCTCGATTTTTTCCCCCGAGGCAATTTCGGCATCGGTAAGCCAACGGTTGTCAGAAAACGAAAACTCAATTTTGTTGCGATAAAAATACGATTTGGCAGCCCCCATGATGGGCGATACCTTGGGCAGGTCAATGCCCCCAATGCGCCTCAAATTGTTCTCGACCTCTTTTTGCTTATAGTACAGCTGGTGTTGATAGTCCATGTGCTGCCATTTGCAGCCACCGCAGGTGCCAAAGTGTTCACAAACAGGCTCGGTACGCTTGTCAGAGCGCTTGTGCAATTTGGTGGCCACACCCTCAAAATAGGCCTTTCGCTTTTTAAGTGTCAGTACATCGACCACATCGCCGGGCACCGCATTCGACAAGAAAATGACCCGGCCGTCGGGTGCCTTTGCCACGGCCTTGCCCTTGGCACCGGCATCGATCACCTCAAGATTTTCAAACAGCTTTTGACGACGCTTTTTTCGCATGCGCAAATGTACTTTCTTTTGCGTACTTCAAAAGGGCAAAAGTTTAGGTTTTGGCCAATATTTAGTAATTTTGGGGTTCTACAAGGATGATTTCTCTCCTACGCTGAATTTTCGCCCCGATAGCTATCGGGACCTCGAAAGGAAAAAGGTACAGAAGGAATAGTTATTTTATCAACGATTGAAATTTTTAAAATGGCTGTTTTACAAGGATTAACATCACAGCAAGCAATTGAATTGGAAGAAAAGTACGGAGCCCAAAATTACCACCCACTTCCCGTGGTGCTCAGTAGGGGAGAAGGCGTTTATGTGTGGGATGTAGAGGGAAAGAAGTACTACGATTTTCTGTCGGCCTATTCGGCCGTAAACCAGGGGCACTGCCACCCCAAGATTGTCAGTGCGCTTAAAAACCAGGCCGAGAAATTGACACTGACCTCACGGGCCTTTTACAACGACATGCTGGGCCGGTACGAAAAGTTCGCCACAGAATACTTCGGTTTTGATAAGCTATTGCCCATGAACACCGGGGCCGAGGCAGTTGAAACGGCCATCAAGTTGGCCCGAAAATGGGGCTATGAAAAAAAGGGAATTCCCTCGAACCAAGCAAAGATAATTGTTTGCCAAAACAATTTTCATGGGCGTACCATAACCATTATTTCGGCTTCGAACGATCCCATTGCCACCGAAAATTTTGGGCCGTTCACCCCGGGTATCGTCTCTATTCGGTACAACGACCTGAACGCCTTGGCCGAGGCCCTGAAAGATAAAAACGTGGCTGCCTTTTTGGTAGAGCCCATACAGGGCGAGGCAGGGGTTTACGTGCCCGATGAAAACTACATTAAAGAGGCATACGATCTCTGCAAATCTAAAAACGTGCTCTTTATGGCCGATGAGGTTCAAACGGGCATTGCGCGAACCGGGCGTTTGTTGGCCTCATGCGGCAATTGCAGTTGCCCTGAGAAGAACTGCTCGGGCACCCCTGAGGTAAAACCCGATATCTTGATTTTGGGCAAGGCCATTTCAGGTGGGGTTTTCCCCGTTTCGGCAGTGTTGGCCAACAATGATGTTATGGACGTAATCAGGCCCGGCAACCATGGGTCTACTTTTGGCGGCAATCCGTTGGCCTGTGCCGTGGCCATGGCCGCACTTGAGGTGGTAAGGGATGAAAAGCTTGCCGAAAATGCCGACAGGTTGGGAAAACTGTTCCGTAGTGAAATGAAAAAATTGATTGAAGAGAGCGATTTGATTCGACTGGTCAGGGGCAAGGGGCTCTTGAACGCCATTGTGATCAATGATACGGAAGATAGTTCAACTGCATGGGACATCTGTGTTGCCTTAAAAGAGAACGGTCTCTTGGCCAAACCCACCCATGGCAACATTATACGTTTTGCACCACCTTTGGTGATGACCGAAGAACAACTGTTGGATTGTATTTCGATCATTCGAAAAACCATTCTCGAATTCAAGCGGTAATACGTCAGTTGGGCAGTGCCACGTAAAACCCACCCGATTCAGGTCCCCGTTCGTTTGCAATGGTATTCTTGAAGTTTACGGGCAGTGATTTATAGGGATAGGCCAATTTGTTGCCCGTTACCACAAAATGTAGATGGGGGTACCCGGCCAGGCCAGTATTGCCACTGTAGCCGATGATGCCCCCTTTTGCTACCCTGTCGCCCACTTTAACGGCTGCTCCTTGGTTGGTCAGGTGGGCATATATGGCATGGGTGCCATCAACGTGCTGCACGACAACCACATTGTTCGGAAACCCGCCATCAAAACCCGATTCTTCAACATATACGACCGAACCACCACGGGAGGCAACTATTTTTTCGCCAATCGGCATATTGAAATCTACCGCGAACTGATCGGGTAGCCCTGCACTGTGGTAAGAGCCGCTGCAATGGCTGAGGCCAACTACATACCCTTTGTCCACGGGATAGGGAAGATTGTACTCAGATTCTTTCCAATCGCCGTATTCTGCATCTTCGCAGCTTCCGATGCCACCATCGGTACCGAAAACTTCAGCAGTGCCATTGAGGTCATCTTTCCAATCCTCATTTTTTTCACAAGAAAATATGGTACCAAAACAAACTAGCAAGAAAATGACTTTTTTCACCACTCCTTTGATCAGATTAAAAATGTAGAGTAAAGTTAAAGCGCCGATTTTAAGACCTGTCTCTTATTGTAGGATATTCTATAAGGCCCCAAACAATATGGGTGTTTATGGTATTGAATTTCCGCCGTTTCTTCTAGCCCGCTTTAGTTGGCGTTGTATTTTTTTGATGGCCGACTCTATTGATTTTTCGGGTTCTATAATATTGTACTCCCCCCAAAAATCAGGATCGGAAAATCCGATGGCCTCATCACTCAAAATGATTGATTTTTTCAAACGGTTTCTGTTCTTTGGCAATTCGCCAGAAACGTTGGGCTCCCAATCGGTCACGGCCATTTCGGCCGTCATGCTGTAGACAGAGTTAAAGAGCTTGTCTTCCCAATCCACCTTAAACGTAAGTGCAGCATTGCTATAACCGTAGTACCATTTGCCATCTTTTTCCCTATAATCCACACGATAAGATACCTCGGTGGGCCACACATCGACCTTGGGGGGCTTTCTTCTGACAAAGAGCCTTGCGGCTCGTTCCCTATCGGTAATATTTAATGAATAAATGGCACTGGTAAGGGTTTTGTTTTCAATATCGATAAAGAGCTTGCCCTGATAAAGGGGCTCTAATATGGTTTCGTGCTGCTTAAAGTCTATCACATAGATCAACCGGTCGTTGATAAGGGTCGAGCGGTCAAAACTGAACTTATAATTTTCAAAAGACTCATTGTCAAAAATATACTCTGGGTATTTCATGATATCGACATAGAGCGTGTTAAAGGGGCCGCCCTGTAGTTTTAGGGCAATGGTATCCAATCTACTGTAATCGGTGCTCTTACGGGCCTTAAAAAGCTCTACGGCATCCCTTCGTTCTGAATTATAGGGCGATTTATAAATGTTTACGACCGCTTCAGAGAGCGATACATTGCGCCGCCGCCTCTTGATGGTCTCACGGTAAAATGCCGTCATCAACATCGGGTCGTTATAATAGTTCTCACCTTTTCTTGCCAAGGTCTGTCTTACAAGGGCCGCGGCATTTTTGGGTATTTCAACACCTACTTCCGATAGTTGGGTTACAGAAACATCTAGGGCAATCTTATTGTTTTTGCGCTTTAATTGGTCTAGCGGCACCCTTTTTGTCTGATAGCCCAAAAAAGACACGATTACATGGCCCGAAGTAATCTCTTTGGGAACCTTTAATTGAAAGCTGCCCTCGGTGTTGGTAATCGTACTAATATTGGTATCCTCTACCGAAAGCGTCGCAAAAACCAAGGGTCTGTTGTTATCGCTATCGACCACCTCACCTCTGAAAGTGTGAAAAGCCTCTTGGTTTTCTTGGGCCAAAATGGCCAGCGGGGCAAGAACAATAATGAACAGGATGGCGTTGAGCCCCGCCCATTTTTGCATTGATATGATAATTTTCTTTTTCATGGCCTTCCATCTTCTATTAAGGCTATTCTAAGGTAGTGATTTTCAGTAACAGCATGCCCATATTTGCGAAATTTATGATTTTGTTGTGGTATGGTGCAAACTGATGAAAGATGGTGAATTAAAATAAAAAAACTGCCTCTTGGTGTAGGCATTTACGCAATTCTTATCAGGATGCGTGCTGCGGTTTTAGATATTGACTTGGACTTTGGCCCTCGAACTTTTTGAAGGCTTTATAAAACGAGGCCCGATTGTTAAAACCTACGTCATAGGCAATTTGTGTGATGGTTGTTTTACCATCTTGTGCTTCTGCCAATAATCTTTTGGCTTCTTCGATGCGATATCTGTTCACAAAGTCGAAAAAAGATAGGTTAAAGTGCTGGTTTATTATTTGCGAAGTATGGTTTCGCGACAGGTTCATCTTTTTGGCCAAATCGTCAAGCCGTAACGTATTTTCGAGATATGGTTTTTCTTTGTCCATGATGGCCAGAAGCTTGTGCTTCATTTCTATTGATAGGGCTTCTGACATTCCTGTCTTACGATACTTAATAAAGGGAATAACCTCTTTGAACGCCTTTCCTTCGAAAACCTCTGGCTGTACAAATCCGAAGAACGAGAGCATCCCGATAAAAAATACGATAACAATGTCAACGAAGTAATCGTAACGGTAATCCATTAGTTCAAAGCGAACCATAAAAACATAGAAGAAAAATGCCAGAACATAACCAAAGTAGCATCCGATGAACCATTTTAGCCACCTATTTTCCCTGAATCCAGGGGTTCTACTTGGGCCAAAACGATGATAGGTCAACCAAGCATAGAAGAACATTAAAAGCATTATGGCCCAAATTCCGTTCTTGGGCATGTGCACATTTTTATAATAGGTGCCTTCTTGTATTACTTGAACTTTTTCCGAGGCCCCCATGCCATAAAAAGGAAACCCCAATACTACTATTATGATGACCGGGACCAAAAACCAAAGGTCGTTCTTCTTAAAACCAGTTCCCCGTAGTACTTGCCTAACGTAGATATAGACCAATGACCCGTAGATAACCCATAGAGGGTCTTGTGTTGCAATAAGATGGGCAAAAGATTCATCCGTTAAGTAACCAGACCATTTAAAACAATTGTACAGCAATTCGTAAGAAAAGAGCAGGGCAAAGGTGCCCAATAGTATATTGGCAAGGCGGTCCCCTTGCTTCTTAAAGAAAAAGAGAAGACCTAGTACCGAGCCTAGAAATACAAATAAATAGAACAGAATGATGTACCAAGGCATGTGGTGAACTTACTTATTCAAAGATATCGTTACTCTGTTGTAGTGTGTCTCTTTCTATAGGGAGATGCACCCGATTTAGTTTGTTGGGGCAGCGCACTGGGGATTGCCATAGGTTCAATCGACCATAAAAAGAGCATTGGCGAAAAACAATTTGCCATTCTCCCAAAACCCCCTAAAAAGTGGATTGTCGACCATATAAACTACTTGTCCGTTACCATGGTATTCGCTTCCAAAGATCAGGGTTCTTTCAATTTTCTTTTGGGCCTCACTACCGGCAAAGCCAGCAACCGGTGCCGTTTTGTTTTGCAGATAGGCCACCGTGCCATTTTTAAGGTAGTCGTAAGCCGCATTGCCCAATTTTAGGGTGTAATATTCGGGGCCGTAGCCATAGCCCAGGGGGTGGGTATTGTCTACCTTAACCTTGAAGATGGCTCCAGTAATGGCATCTTTCATACGTTCTCGCTGTATGTTGCCATGGGGCTCGGGGTCGGTGGCGGTGGTGTCATTTTCTGCTTTTCGTCTCTCGATGCCAAAGCCGTTCTCACCATCAAGTGAGCGAATAGAGCCCCCCATGGCGACCAATCTTCCACCATTGGCCACCCACGACTTCACATTTTTCAAACGCTTTTCATTCAGAAAACTGCTGTAGCCATAACCATCTGGCAGTACCAAGACATCGTATTTATCTAGGTCTACCCGGTCAAAATACTCGGCATCAATAACCGTTAACGGATAGTGCAACTGCTGCTCAAAGAAATGCCAGACTTCACCAAACCGTAGGGTAGAGGTGGGCTCCCCTGCCAATACGGCAATTTTTGGCGGTTTGATCATTTGAACGTAGCCCGAGCCAAAATCTTTGCCGGCATCTACAAATCCCGTATTGGTGGCGGTAATCGTTTTATGGGGATAGTTCTTAAGAATTTCAAGCAACGTCGACCACTTTTTTTCTTCAGGGTTGTCGCCCTTGGTAATGATCAGACTTCCCCTTTCAAATGATGTTCCTTCGATGGTAAAGGGATGGTGCGATGTTCTCACCCGGATTCCCTTTTTGAGCAAATCGGCCAAGAAACGGGCATCTTCCAAACTGTTCCAATCCGTGATATAGGCATAGGCATCTTTTGCGACCGCTGGCCCTGACTTGACACTGCCCACATCGGCAGCTGGCACCATGGCGGTCGATGCCACGGCATCAAGGCCATAGGCGTAGGGCAATGACCAGGCTGTGATGTCATACGTAAGCGAATCGCTCAATTTCGCATCGGGCTCGAAAAGTACTTTTACCAAGGTGCCCTTGGGCTGATTGGTCGATACCACCAAAGAGTTGTCTGAGGTTTTTAGGCTTCCTGAAGTGCCTGTTTTATATCTAAAGCCTTTGACAGTGCCCGTATTGGCCCTTCCGTACGAAATTCCGTGTTTTTCGAGTAGGTTTTCCAAAGCGGCAATGTGGTCTTCATTGCCGTTCAGCACATAGCTTTTGTATTTGAAGTTTCGATTTTTGTAGAATTTTTTGAATTCTTCATTGAGTTTGTCGGCATTGTTTACGGCCACCTCAATGGTTGAAAGGCCTGTGGTAAAGTGGTGGGCAATTCGGTCTTTCAAGGTCAGCGTATCGCCAATACTGGTTATGATGCCCAAACCGGCCCTGCCACTACCGCCCTGTTCATAGGTCATGCCAATGGCCCCATTGTACATGGGGTAGGTGTCGCCATAGCTTGGGTAGAACAGATCAAAGACCTCTTTGGTAAAGTAAAACCAGCCATTGGCATCAAAATACTTTGCATGGTTTTTGCCGATGGTCTCTTGAAACGTGCGTTGAAAACTGGTAATCACTTCATGGTAGGGTTCTGCCGCCGGGGCAAAATAATACGGACTGTCGACCCCTTGCTCGTGAAAATCTACGTGTACATGGGGTAGCCATTGGTTGTAGACCTTAAGCCGCTGTTGGCTCTCGACCTGTGTCAACCATGCCCAATCACGGTTCAAATCGAACATATAATGGTTGCTACGTCCGCTCCACCAGCCTTCGTGGTGTTCTTTGCTATTGGGGTCGACCTGGTGAGGGGTGTTCTTGTATTGGTTGTACCAGTTGCTGTAACGGTCGCGACCATCAGGATTGATACAGGGGTCCATGATGACCACGGTGTTCTCTAGATAATCGCTTTTATTTGTCAACAGTTCGTAGATCGTCTTCATCGATGCCTCAGTGCTGACACTTTCGTTGCCATGTACATTATAGCTCAACCATACGATGGCCTTGGTTTGGTTGCCCTCTCCCGTGGTAGACTTCAAATGCTCTTGCCGAATGCTCTCTAGGTTGGCAATGTTTTCAGCCGAGGATACGTAGGCCAAGATCAAGGGCCTGCGTTCGTTGGTCATACCATATTGAACCAATTTTACCCTGTTTGGGGCCGCTTGGGCCACATGCTTAAAATAATCGACCACTTCGTGATGGCGCGAAAATTGGGTGCCCAGTTCATAGCCCAAAAAAGCAGAGGGCGACTTCAACTGTTGGCCTATTACCACAAAGGGAAAAATGATTAGGAGGGAGAATAAAAATCGGTTCATAAATTTTGGTTTGTTTGAAATCAAATCTAGCAATAAATTGGTTATTGCGCCTTGTTTTTCGATGTACACCGCTTTGTATTTGGGCAATTAACGATTTTTTAGGATTACGCTCGAAGATGTAATGTATCTTTAGGGCCGTTTTTAACGTTTCTATGGAAGTTGACTGTCTGCCTTTTCGTGAAACCGGATATTTTTCTTCGCTGATATGCGACTATTTGGATGAAAAAAAGGAATTGCAACCGTTCTACGGCAGATTTCCCCACCTCGAAAACTTTGGCGCACAGATAACGGAAAAGCAGATCTCTTTTCCCCAAGAAAATCGTACGGTACTCGTACAAAGCCTAAAACGACAGTATGGTGCCGTTTCCATGTCAGAGGCCACAGCGGCGGCCATCGACTCGTTAAAGCACGAAAATACTTTTACCGTGGTCACGGGCCACCAGTTGAACTTGTTTACGGGGCCCCTTTATTTTTTGTACAAGATTGTTTCAACGATCAATTTGACGAAGCGACTCAAAGAGTCATATCCGAAATACAATTTTGTGCCGATTTATTGGATGGCCACTGAAGACCACGATTTTGATGAAATCAATTACTTCAACTTCAACGGCAAAAAAATACAATGGAACTTCGATGCAAAAGGGGCAGTTGGCCGACTACCAAACGAGGGGTTGCATGAAGTGTTTGAGGTTTTTTCGGCTGTTTTGGGCAGTACGCCCCATGCAAATGAACTAAGGCTGTTATTTGAAAAAGCCTATTTGCAGCACAGCACGCTGGCCGGGGCCACACGTTTTTTGGCCAATGCCCTTTTTGGTGACGAAGGCCTTGTAGCGGTCGATGGCGATGATGCCGATTTAAAGCGCTTGCTGATACCCTATGTCAAAAAGGATGTTTTTGAAAAGCTTCCGCACCAAAAAGTGGGCGAGACAATAGAAGCACTTACAGGCACGTCAGCGGACTATACCATTCAGGTCAACCCAAGGGAAATCAATTATTTCTATTTGACCGACGGGCTGCGTGAACGCATTGTTGAAAAGAACGGAAGCTATTTTGTAAACGATACCGATTTTGAATTTTCAGCTGCTGAACTGGAGAAAGAGTTGGAGGCCCACCCAGAGCGCTTTTCGCCCAATGTGATCGCAAGGCCCCTATATCAAGAAGTGGTGTTGCCCAATCTCTGTTATATCGGTGGGGGAGGCGAGTTGGCCTATTGGCTTGAACTCAAAAGCTATTTTGAAGCGGTGGGCGTTGTCTTTCCGATGTTGTTGCTGCGCAATTCGGCCCTTGTCATAAGCCGGAAGCAAGCAGATAAGGTAAAAAAGCTTAATCTAAGCATCCAAGACCTGTTTTTAAGGCAGAATCAGCTCATCAACAAAAAAATTAGGCAGATTTCCAATATCGACATTGATTTTTCACCCCAAAAGAAAGTGTTGGAAGAGCAGTTTGAACAGCTATACCGGTTGGCCGAACAGACCGATAAATCGTTTTTGGGGGCGGTAAAGGCACAAGAGGCCAAACAGAAAAAGGGGTTGGACAAACTTGAAAAACGGCTTTTAAAGGCCCAGAAAAGAAAATTGAAAGACCATGTCGTTCGGCTGACCGATTTACAGAACCAACTTTTTCCGAACCAATCGTTGCAAGAGCGGCAATTGAACTTTTCTGAACTATATTTAGAGTACGGGCAACAGCTGAAACATCACTTGTTCGACGCTTTGGACCCTTTAAAGCAGGAGTTTCTGGTAATCAAACTGTAAGTTGGCAGGCCATACCCATGATCAAGGCACCAAAAACTCACTTTCCCACCCTTGGTCATTCTTTGAAAACTGTACCCGAATATGGTTGGGGTGCTGTAGTCTCAGGTATTCGATTTTTGCGGGCCTGAAATGTACCACACAAAAGTGGTTTTGGTCTTTCAGGTACTCTAAAGAATCAGGTGTCTTTAAAGAACTGCCGGGCGCCCCCTGTGTGGTGTAGTCTTTTCTGGCGTTTGGGGTCACCGTTGTCCAGAGTGCTTTTACTTTTTCTGCATCAGTTTCCATATGGGCGGTCCCCTCGACCCGTAGCTGCATCAGTTTTTCATTATGGTAAAACAAGGCACTTGCGCGATTGTTCTCTTTAAGGTGGATGAGTTTTTTTGAGCGGGCATCGGTATAAAATGTCAAGGTCAATTCTTCGTCGACCGCCCGTAATACAATGGTGCGCAACCGCGGCACCTTGTCAAGACCCACCGTGCCCAAGGTGAAATACCGAAACGGATGCCCTTTTTGGGTGGCCCCGTGCATGAGTTCGGTGCGCAGTTCGCTGAAAAATGAGTTGGCCATATCCCCTAGTTTTTCACATATTAAAAATAAAAATTAAAAATGAGGTAGGGTATTTTGTTTTTGGGTTGTTATAAGTACAAATTGCTATGAAAAAGGTTTTAACGACCTTTTTAAATTGAGTTAGTTAATTCATGTGTTTAGGTTGGTTTTGATTTTATTGCAAACAGAAAGTCCGGGGTGGTTCCCGGACTTTCGCTTTTTAAACTAACTCAAATTCAACTTAATTGATTACCCAAGGGCCGTCAAAAGTTCTTACTGGTGTGCTCTGGTATTCCATGACTTCATCGCCTTCTTCATTGACCATTAACCACCTGCCAGTGCTGTCAGAAAACTCTATGAATGCAGCTGCCCCCACTCTTTCAAACAATGTTCCGCTTGCATTTGGTTGGTTGTTAAACCATGTTTCTGAATCCAACGGACTTTGCCATGAGCCATTAGAGGTGTTGTAGAGTGCATATTCATCGCCAGGTTTGCCGAAAAAGGCCATGGTTACTGAGCCTACCCGTACACCTGCTTCAAAGCCACTATTCACAAACGGAAAATTTCCATTGTCTCCAAATCCTGTTATCACTTCAAATGGTGACTCTTTTGTATCTATAAAGGTGCCAATGGGCATGGTAGGTGCATCACCGCTAGTTCCTAACGCTGGATCCCCTTTGTCGTAGCTAAACCTTAACGCACTTAAGCCAGTGTCGTCAAAAAAGTAAATTCTTGTATCGGATAATTGGGTGGCTGAACCAATTCTGTCAAAGGGTACTACTCCTAAAGGTGAATTTTCATCTTTAATCCCAAAAATACCCTTTACCGATCCAGTAGCACCGTTATACCAGGCGTATTTGTCGCCCATTTTATTGAACACCAAAATATTGCTTTTTGAGACCTGAACCATGGCACCTATACCACCGCCATCTTCATCATCAGCATAGAGATCTACTAGTGATTTGTAGGTTTGTGGAGGCAAAACTCCCCTTAGTTCACAACTCTTTACGGTATATCTGGTTGCTAAATTGGTGCTTACCACTTGACTTGGGTCTTCTAGACTGTTGACCACATACGACAAAGGCAGACCTCCTGC
The DNA here is from genome assembly GCF_000963865.1 of Flagellimonas lutaonensis. Taxonomy (NCBI): domain Bacteria; kingdom Pseudomonadati; phylum Bacteroidota; class Flavobacteriia; order Flavobacteriales; family Flavobacteriaceae; genus Flagellimonas; species Flagellimonas lutaonensis. The sequence goes on along the minus strand of NZ_CP011071.1, from coordinate 2,553,426 downwards.
AATATCACTTGACTCTGCCAAGCGATTGACTATGTCTTTAAGGTTATCGACGGCATCATCACCACCAAACGTGGCACCGACTGCATTTAAGGTTCCTTCGGTATCACCGCCATAGGCAATCACCTTTACCGATAAGTTGTTGTACTCGCGCAATGATTCGATATTAACGTTGCCACTCACCTTTCCAGCAACCGCGCTATACGACGCTTTGAGGGCTGCTTCCATGTCTTCGGCAGATGCGGTCGATTCATAAAGCATATAAAATATTCTTCCATAGGTAACCGATGAAATAAAGGTGGCCGGGTTATCAGGTTGGATAAATCTTGCCAGTTGTTCGGGGGTCACCTCAGGGTCAAAAACTTCATCTAGGCTCGTAGGCTTAACATAACTCATGGTATAATATGCCTGTGTCAATTTCACCAGAACGCTACTTACCTCAGAACTTGTATTCAATGAAAAACTACCACTGACCTTAGAGGCCAAAGTTGAGACTTTTAAGCCCATTTCAAGTGCAAGCTGCTCCTTGGAATTTATGGCCACAACGTCCAAGGTGAAGTTGGCCGGAGTGATGTCACCATTTTGGGCAATAACATCGTTCATGGCTTGCTGCACCGTACCCTGATCGATTACATCCACTTCTACTGTGGCCTGTGGATTTCCTGTGACCAGATTATAGGTGATTTTTCCTCCGGCTCTTTTTACTACAATATCTGAAGGGGTGGCATTATCGAGAGTTTTACCCTGTAGTAGATTGCCGGGCCAAATTACCGAAGCATTGGTGTTGTATAAGGGAAAACTATGTGTGCCCCCGGTAATATCGATTTCCTTTTCTGTACATACCCAGCGTTGTTCAATGGTATCCCCATCGGCACTTTCTTTTCTGTCGTAATCCTCAATTTTGGTTTCCTCTGTACCATCTATTTCTGTTGCCGTGGTGTTTGGCGGAAAATTTTCAAATGCATCGCCACTGGCCACTATTTCAGCCAAGGTCTCGCCAACCGGGGGTGGGTTGGTGCCATCATCTTCCATGGAATCTCCATTTTTGCTGCAGGCAAGTACCAGCATCGATAGCGTCACGATTATAATCTTCTTTGATAATTTACTGGTTGTTTTCATCACTTCTTGTTTTGTGGTTAAACTTTTTGTTTTGTGCGACCTGCCCGGTAACGGTCTGCAGCCCTTAGCCGAGCAAGACCACAAAACTGATTTTGCCAAATCAATGACAGCACAAACCTAAAGTGTTGATTTTAAGGAATAAAAAAATGAGGGTGGACAAGAGGTGGACACCCAAAAAATAGTTCGAGGACAAAGAGCGGACACTCTGGAGGTCTTTATTTTTAAAGGCTCAACACCAAATCTTGCAGAGAGTCTTCGGTGGTGATATCCAATTTTTTTCGAAGGCGGTAACGCGCTTTTTTAATGCCTTCCTGAGAAATATTGAGAATATTGGCAATCTCTTTTGAGGATAGGTTCATCTTTAAAAGTGCCAAAAGACGTAGCTCATTTGGGGTCACTTCAGGGTATTTCTTTTTCACATTGCTGTTGAAGTCTTTGTGAACTTCTTCGAAATATCTCGAGAAATTTTCCCAATTATTATCGTCTTGAAGATTAAAGTTGATGGTTCTAATCAATTGCTGATATCCGTTTTTGGAAGTTTCCTTTTCTTTTAGCTCTTTTGCTTTTTGTTTCAAGCTTTCCAGTAATTCATTTTTTTTGGCCAAGTGCAAGGCGTGGGTGGTAAGCTGTTTCTTTTTAAAGGCCAATTCGGCATCGACCTTTTCTTTTTCGAGTTTGTCACGCTTCATTTTTTGCCTAATGCCATAATAGCCGACACCAAAGAACAAAAGGGTCAGGCCCAAACCACCAGCCAACAACATTCGCTGCAAATTGTTGATTCTGGCCTCTTGTTCCAACAGGGCTATCTCATTTTTTTGTAGGGCAATCTGCTGCTCCTTTTTTTCGGTTTCATATTTGGTTTTGAGCTCTTCTATCTGTTTGGCTTTTGTTGCGTTGAAGATTGAGTCTCTAAGACTTTGAAATCTTTTAAAATCGTGTAGCGCATTTGCTGCAAGTCCCAATTTTTCATAGGTGTCACCTCTTTCTTTTAAAGCATCTGCCAAATTATCAATTGAGCCTATAGAATCTGCCAAAGAGATGGCATTTGTATAGTAACCTAGTGCTTTCGGGTATTCTTTTAAATAATAGTAGGCAGATGCAATATCGTTGAAACCTATTATTTGATTGTTGATAGATCCCCTTTTTGCAGAAATCTTGTTAGCCTCTAAAAAATATTCCAAAGCTTTCTGATAGTCTCTTCCCTCCATATAAACAGCGCCTATATTCCCCTTATTGGCGGCAACAAAATCCAACCAATTGTTTCTCTCACTTATTTCCAAGCTCTTATTATAGTTTTCTAGGGATTGGTCGTATTCCTTCAAATGATAAAAAGCTGAACCAAGCTCCATATAGGTAATTGCCTGCCATCTGTCATGATTGTTATCCTTAAAAATCTTCAATCCTGTTTGTAGTGGCTTTAAAGAAGATTCGTAGTTTTCAAGCAGTATTTCAGCGCGACCAATGCCCACGGTTGCTATGGCCTCCCTTATAGGATTCTTTTGTTTTAACGTGTCCAAAATCCTTAATGATGTCAAAAGTTCTTCGATTGCCTTCTTGTACTCCGCCTTGTCCAAATAGATAGTCGCCCTCCTCATAAAGGCATCGCTTAACAATTCTCCATTTGACATTTGTTTCGCCAGCGCAATAGAGTTATCTGAAAGATCGATCGCCTTGGAAAAGTTTCCTTCCAAATTTTCGAACCTTGTCCATTCGTGAAGGGTGGCGAATAGTTGTTTTCTGTCGTTTAATTTATTAAAAAGGTTGTGCGCCTTTTCAAAATAATATGGAACAGAATCTGGATTATAGTATTTTTTATGGTATAGCCCAAGGTTTTTATAGGCAGTGGCCTCATTGTCCAAAGAATTGATTTTTTTGGAAAGTAGTAAGCCCTTGTGAAGGTATTCAAGGGCAATCTCTGGCCTTAATTTTCTAGTTGCAACAAATATGGCATTGGCTATCTGTACTTTTTCGACATTATCTGGAAGATGTTTGTAGGCAGTTAGTAAACTATCTAAATTCTGTTGTCCTTGAAGCGGCATGCCAATAAATAGGAACAGACAGATAAAGGACAGGCAAAGTTTCGACATGGTTCGGTTTTATGTATTGAAAATATACATAAAACCGATCATTTAAAAAGAAACGATTAGCTGAACAGTTCCTTAAAATGTGACTTGACCTCAAACAGGGTGGCCTCTTTCATAGAATCAAATCGTACATCGGCGTGCCCAACGCGTTCGTTGGGGCCAATGCCCACCGTGTAAAAACCACCTGCCTTTGCCGCATCGATGCCGCTTTTGGCATCTTCAAAAACCAAGCATTGGTTGGGTTTGACCTCCAAGGCTTTTGCGGCGTGTAAAAAAATGTCGGGGGCCGGTTTACTGTTTTTTACGCTATGTCCGTCGGCCACAGCATCGAAAAAATGCGTGGCTTTTAGCTGCTGCAGCACCTTATTGGCATTCTTACTTGAGCTGCCCAAGGCCACTTTGAACCCTTCGCGCTTGATGTGGGTCAGCAGTTCTTTGGCACCGGGCAAAAAGTCATCGGGGCCCACATCATCCAAGGCAGCAACATAATAGTCGTTTTTTTGGGTCGCCCATTGCTGCATGGTGTCCTCATCGGCCTGTATATTATTATGGTCTGTGATGATCTTTAAGGAGGCCATTCGAGAAATACCCCTGAGCCGTTCGTTGATCTTACGGTCAAATTGCCAGCCCATTTCATCGGAAAGACGTTTCCAGGCCAGGTAATGTTGTTCGGCGCTATCGGTAATGACGCCGTCTAAATCAAAGATGAATCCCTTGATCATTGTTCGATTGGTTTGAGCTGGCAAAGAAAAGATAAAATTCGGTCAGAAAAAAGCTACTCCACTTTATATTCCAACCGCATGGTTATAGAGGCCGTCTTATTCTTTGATGAGGTGTTGTAAGCACCGCCCCAACTATAGTCTTCACCAGAGTTTTGCCCCGTAATTTGAAATACGCCCATTCGTGCCGAAATAAGGTCGCCCAGTTTTCCACCGGCATTTTCGGCTATTTTCTCTGCCCGAATACGGGCATCTTCGGTGGCTTTTGAGATCATTTCTATTTTTAAATCGGCCAACTTGGTGTAGTAATACCTGGGAGGAGAAGAATTAAATTGCACCCCTTTGTTCAATAGCTCCGTTATCTCACGCGCCACCTGTTCTATCTTTGAAACATCGGTCGATTCGATTTGTACCGATTGCGATAGCTCGTATCCTCTAAAGGTACTTCCCACATAGTTGCCGTTTTCGTACCTGTAGTCCCGTTGTTCAATGGTCTGTACCGAGTTGAAGATAATGTTCTTCTCGTCGATACCCTTTGAAATAAGGTATTCACGAACAATTTCCTTTTGTTCGTTCAAACGGTCGAAGGCCGATGTGAGTACGGGGCTGAATGATGAAAATCTTCCTTCCCAAACAATCAGGTCAGAAGTAAAGTTTTCATTGCCGAGCCCGGTGACCGAGATAACTTGCGGCGGATTGGCCCTTTTAACGTACGCACTGCCCAGAAAAAAGGCCGCGATGACAATGGCAAGACTAAAAATAATGGCCGTGAGGTGCTTCATAAAGTGGTTTATTGTATGTACGATAAATATACCCAAAAAGATGTTTCGGCAACCCAAGCAAATTGCTATTTTTGCCCATGCAAAACCAAGTACTGATCCTCGATTTTGGTTCGCAGTACACCCAGCTGATCGCAAGGCGTGTACGCGAACTGAACATATATTCTGAGATAAAACCCTATAACAAACTGCCGGAAGATCTGTCTGCCTTTCAGGCGGTAATTCTTTCTGGCTCACCCTTTTCGGTGAGGGCAGAGGATGCCCCGCATCCCGACCTGTCGCAGATAAAAGGAAAAAAACCGTTGCTGGGCATCTGCTATGGGGCACAATATTTGGCTCACTTTCATGGAGGCAATGTGGCGCCTTCTGCCACCCGTGAGTATGGCCGGGCCCACTTGGCGGGCATCAAATCGGATGATGGTTTTCTTTCCGGTATCCCGGAAGGAAGCCAAGTATGGATGAGCCATAGCGATACCATCAAAGAACTACCCAAAGGGGCCGTGCGCCTGGCGAGTACCGAAGATGTTGAAAACGCTGCCTTTAAATTGAAGGGGGAAACCACTTACGGGATCCAGTTTCACCCTGAGGTGTACCATACCACAGAGGGCAAGAAACTACTCGAAAACTTTCTGGTCAAGATCGCCGGATTGAAGCAAGATTGGACCCCCGATGCCTTTGTAGAGACCAGTGTGGCCGAGCTGAAGCAAAAAATTGGAAGCGATAAGGTCATATTGGGCCTTTCGGGCGGTGTCGATTCAAGTGTAGCCGCCATGCTGTTGCACCGTGCCATTGGCAGCCAATTGCACTGCATATTCGTGAACAATGGCCTGTTGCGCAAGAACGAATTCCACGATGTACTCGAGCAGTACAAGGGTATGGGCCTCAATGTAAAGGGTGTTGATGCTTCGGCACGTTTTTTGGATGCCTTAAAGGGGGAGGCGGATCCCGAGAAAAAACGCAAGATCATCGGCCGGGTGTTCATAGAGGTGTTCGATGATGAGGCACACCAGGTAGAGAATGCAAAATGGTTGGCGCAAGGTACCATTTACCCCGACCGTATTGAATCGGTATCGGCCAGTGGAGGGCCCTCGGCGACCATAAAGAGCCATCACAATGTCGGGGGACTGCCCGATTTTATGAAATTGAAAGTGGTAGAACCACTGCATTTATTGTTCAAAGATGAGGTGCGCAGGGTGGGGCGCAGTATCGGCATGCCCGAAGCCATTTTAGGGCGGCATCCATTTCCCGGTCCCGGATTGGGAATTCGTATTTTGGGTGACATTACCGCCGAAAAAGTGTCTATATTACAAGAAGTGGACGCCATTTTCATCGAAGGACTCAAAAAATGGGGCCTCTACGATAAGGTTTGGCAAGCAGGCGCCATGCTCTTGCCGGTACAGAGTGTAGGCGTTATGGGCGATGAACGCACCTATGAAAAGTGCGTGGCACTGCGTGCGGTGGAAAGTACCGACGGAATGACGGCAGATTGGGTAAATTTACCGTACGAATTCTTGCAAAAAACGTCCAATGAAATAATAAATAGGGTCAAAGGCGTTAATAGAGTAGTGTATGACATTAGTTCAAAACCGCCAGCGACTATTGAATGGGAATGAAAAAATTGATTTTTAGAACATTTTTGCTGTTGATCGTGGTGTTGATGGCCGCTTGCAAGGCCACAGCCCAGCAACGCTATACCACACACCAGGTCAAAGAGGGGGAGACCCTACAAAGCATAGCGAAGCAATATCGCGTAACGCCCTATACCATTTTAAGGCTCAACAAAGAGGTCAAAAGTGCACAAGATGTAAAGGCAAACATGTTGTTGGTGATTCCGTTGGAAGGCACGCCGCGACCCACAGACCCCAATGTTGAACAGCAAGAAGGGCCGGCGCAAATAGAGCCTACCGGCTTTACCCGCCATCGCGTTCGCCGAAAAGAGACCATCTTTAGCATAACCCAACGGTACCAGATCACAGAAGAACAGCTAAAGAAATATAACAAAGAACTCTACTCAGAGCCGTTGAAAAAGGGCATGGTACTGCAGGTGCCGCAATATCCTGAGCCACAAGAAGAGGAAGCCAAGCTCGATTTTGAGATTTACAAGGTGCAACCTAAGGAAACCCGTTGGAGCATCGCACACAAATACGGCATCACGGTCGATAGCCTTGAGGTTCTAAACCCTGATCTGCCAAAAAATACAAGTTATCTGGCCGTTGGACAAGAACTCAAGCTGCCCCGACCCAAAGGGGATAGCTTAGGGGAGCAAGAGGTAGAACTGTTCGAATCGTATACCGTTCCTAAATCGATCGGGCTTTTCAGGGTCAGTCAAGAATATGATATTTCAACAGATTCCATCATAAAGTTAAATCCAGAGATCGTTGAGCAGAATGGCCTGAAAGAAGGCATGGTATTGCGACTTCCGAAACGAAAACCCAAACATGAACAGGTCAATACCGACAACTACATTTTTTATGAAGTAAAGCCCAAACAGACTGTTTTCAGCCTTACCCGAAACCTCAAGATTTCTAGAGACTCCCTTTTTGACCTGAACCCTGAACTGGAAAACGGTTTGAAGGCAGGCATGGTTCTGAAATTGCCAAAGACCAAGTCCGATGAGCTTGAAGTTAAAAATTCTTTGGTTCTGGATAAGGTAAACCTGATCGACAGCATAGATGTGACCTTACGGCTAAAAATGCTGTATTTACTGCCTTTTAGATTAGATCGAATCAATTTCGAGAATCGAGAAAAGACCGAAGCCCAGATTAAGTCCCGGAATGATTTAAAATACGCGATGGGCCTTTATACCGGTGCATTGGTGGCACTTGACTCGATCAAGAAACTTGGGGTTTCGGTCGATGTGGAATTTCTAGATACAGAATTAAACCTTCAAACCGTAAAAAAACTATTACACCAAGAACCTTTGCACGAGGTCGATGCCATCGTAGGTCCTGTAGGGCCCGACTTATTGGGAGAAGTGGCGGTGCAGGCCTCACAGTATGGGGTGCCCGTGGTAGCGCCCTATGCCGCAAAGAATGAACTGAGCCTGAACAATGTTTTTTTCTCGATACCGAGTGATGAATTGTTGCGAAAACGCATACTTGACTATGTAGCCAAGAAACGAAAAAATGAAAATATCATCATTATCGCCGACCAATATGGCCAAGCAGCGAAAGATTCTATTTTGGCCGTATTCCCCTCCGCACGGGTGGCAAAAATGAGCGAAGACGGTTCATTGCATTTGGTTGACTTTCAGGCAATGCTTTCAGAAACCGAAGAGAACTGGGTCTTTGTTGAGACGAAAGAACCGAATTTTGCCGCTGGGGTCACCTCCATTTTGAACGCCTCGAACCAAGGGACCGAAGAGGGCGACAAGATTGTCGTTAAGATGTTTACCACCAATTATAATGCAGCCTTTGAGAATGATGTTATCTCAAGCTCACATCTCTCAAACCTTAGTTTTACCTTCCCTTCCGCGTATAAGGATACCGGAAACAACGGTTTTACCAAGGCCTATTATAATAAATTAGGTTTTTTGCCCGACCGGTATGCCATACGCGGGTTTGACCTGTCGTTCGACCTACTCTTGAAATTGGCACATAAGAAGAATCTGTACGAGACCTCTAGGATTACCGGCCTTACGGAATATTGCGGCAACCGCTTCAACTATATCGAGGATCGGTCTTCTGGTTTTTATAACCAAGGAACCTATCTTTTGCGATATGAGGATTTGTACATCAAGGAAATTAAGCCAGAATGACCTCTAAAGTAACATATCATGGCGAGCTGAGAACCACCTGTGAGCACCTGCGCTCTGGCGATACGTTCAATACCGATGCGCCAATCGATAACAACGGGCTTGGCCAGGCTTTTTCGCCAACCGATACTGTTGCCACGGGGCTGGCCAGTTGTATGCTGACCGTGATGGGCATCAAGGCCCGCGATCTGGGCGTAGACATAAAAGGGGCCACTGCAGAAGTAACCAAGCACATGGCTTCAGACCCAAGAAGAATTTCCAAGATTGAGGTCTCGATAGAACTGCCCGCCGATGTTTCTGAGAAAAACCGAAAGATTTTGGAGCGTACGGCCAATACGTGCCCCGTACACTATAGTTTGCATCCCGATATTGAAAAGGTAATCAAGTTTCGGTGGGAAAAATAGCCTGCATACTCGTATGGTTTACAATAATGGGAAGCCTGGGTTATTCCCAAGAAATAATCGAGACCATACCATGGCAACAGGGCCAGAAATTGAAATGGTCAGATTTTAGGGGGAAGGTACCCCCCGATGCCGTGCCAGCCGCTACAACTGCCAGTGGCATCAGTTACAAATATTCGGCCAATCTCTTGCACCACGAAGTCGAGCTTGATTTTGAGGTGAACGCCTATTTCTACCCCGAAGAATCGTGGTACAAACCAGCGGTTTGCGATACCTTTATTTTGGGACACGAGCAATTACACTTTGATATTTCAGAGTTATTTGCACGTAAAATGAGGGGGCGGCTGCGCAACACCACCTTTTCTGAGAATGTAAAACAAGAGGTGCGTGATATCTACCAAGAAACTCTTAAAGAACTGGAAGCCCTGCAAGACCGCTACGACTGGGAAACCAATTTTTCAAGAAACCGTGAAGCTCAACTGCGGTGGAATGCCCGAATCAAAGAAGCGCTCGAACGCAGTAATGGCAGCTGAGCGATGATGATAAGCCTCTTGCCACACTCATAATTTATTCCTGTCCATAAATATTATTTATTCGTTTATTAAAATAAATAAATAATAATTTATAAAACATTCTTAGCATTTTTGCCTCCGAAAACGATTAAGTGCAAAAGCACATATCATAAAAACAATAAAAAATGAGTGAAAAGGCATTGATTAAAGAAGTTCAAGAACTAAACTCTGACATCGCGATAAAGGTGGCAGTGGCCAGGGGAGATGGTATTGGTCCGGAGATCATGGACGCTACATTGCGCATTCTCGAAGCTGCGGGTAGCCGTGTTGAACCTGAATTCATCGAGTTGGGCGAAAAGGTTTACCTGTCTGGCAATACCGCTGGTATAGAACAATCTGCATGGGAAGCCATTAGTAGAAATAAGATAATTCTTAAGGCGCCCATTACTACCCCACAAGGTAAAGGCTACAAAAGCCTGAATGTCACCCTGAGAAAATCATTGGGCCTTTTCGCCAACGTTCGCCCTGTGGCTGGGCTGCACCCTTACGTGCACACACACTTTCCAGAAATGGACGTGGTCATCATACGAGAAAATGAAGAAGATCTCTATGCAGGTATCGAGCACCGGCAAACGCAAGATGTGGTACAATGTTTAAAATTGATAACCCGGCCCGGTTGCGAGCGTATTGTTCGCTACGCGTTTGAATATGCCAAGGCGTATGGCAGAAAAAAGGTCACCTGCATGCTTAAAGACAACATCATGAAGTTGACCGATGGCCTTTTTCACCGTGTGTTCGATGAAGTGGCAGCTGAGTATCCCACAATTGAAAGTGAGGTGCAGATCATCGACATCGGCTCTGCTCGTTTGGCCGCTAAGCCTGAGAATTACGATGTTGTGGTCACCAGTAATCTGTATGGCGACATTATATCAGACATCGCTGCTGAAATAGGTGGTTCGGTCGGCATGGCCGGTTCAGCCAACATCGGTAAAAATGTGGCCATGTTCGAGGCCATTCACGGCTCCGCTCCTGATATTGCAGGAAAAGGCATTGCCAACCCGTCTGGACTCATCAACGCGGCCATTATGATGTTGGCACATGTTGGAAAAAGCGATATCGCTGACAAAATCAAAAATGCATGGTTGGTCACCTTGGAAGAAGGGTACCATACCGCCGACATTTACCAAGAAGGGGTAAGCAAGCAAAAAGTGGGCACACAAGCGTTCGCGGATGCTGTAATATCCAATCTCGGAAGAATGCCAGAGACACTGCAGCCAAGCGAATTGGCCAAGGGCAAGGGTACTGTTCAAATAATGGAGTACGAACGAAAAAGCCAGAAAAAAGAATTGGTAGGTGTAGATGTGTTCATCGACTGGCCCGGTTCTGATGCCCAAGAAATTGGTGACTTGCTATCAGATATCGAGGTGTACAACATTAAACTGAAGATGATAACCAATCGGGGTGTAAAAGTGTATCCTAAAGGGCACAACGAGACCTACTGCACGGATCATTGGCGTTGCCGTTTCGTGGCCATGGATGCCGAGATAGACCATAAAGAGCCCGTATACAAGGCCATTGGTTTTGAGCATGTATTGGCTCTACAGTCAAAATTGTACCAAGTAGGTTTTGATATCATAAAAACCGAAAACCTTTATGAGTTCGATGGTACAAGAGGCTTTTCTTTAGGTCAGGGAGAGTAATTGCTATGGGATTGAGATGAAAAGACGCCGCTTTTGGGCGGCATCTTTTTTTATAGGAAAAATTTACTGGCCTCAAACAATGGGCTGTGTATCACGTTAAAAATCGCTACACAAAGTTTATACCATAGCGCCCGCAGATTTCGGCAACTTTTTCAAAATTTGGAGGACCTGAGGGAAGTTTGCCCAGTTCTTCGAACATAGCTTCTATTCCCGCCGGAAAGGCAGTGGTGCACATACTTGCATTTTCGGTGCCGACAACTTTCCAAGAATGTACTACGTCTCTGGGGGCAAAAGCGGTATCTCCCGGTTTTAGTACAGTGGTGGTATCGCCCACCATAATTTCAACTTGACCTTTTAGCACCCTGAATATTTCATCTTCTTTGGTGTGCACATGCGGGGGTATGCTCACACCGGGCTTCACATCGTTCACCCATTCGGCAATTTGTCCGTTGGTGTCGCTACCGACCAATTTATGCTTTTGAATGTCACCGATTACATTGAGAACGTTGCCCTCCGCTTCGCGAACAATTTTAGGTTTCATGTCGGCGGGCACCATTTTTTTGGTCCGATTACCTTGAGTCGTAGCCAAATTGGGCACCAATGCCAACCCCAGTCCTATACTGGATTTTTTAATGAATGACTTTCTATCCATGTTTCTAAGTTTTTGAAAAGGTACTCATATACCCATTGTTGGGTCATGGAAAATGGCAGTATATCCCTAGAATATGAGAACCATCAGCTTTTTCTGAGGGTAGAAGGCGACATGCCGGTTTGATGCTTGAAGAAATACGTGAAATAATCGGGAGAAGAAAACCCAAGGTCATAACTGATTTCTTTGATGCTTTGGTCGGTGAACTTGAGCTTGTACCTAGAGCGCATCAATAGTTGCTCGGCAATGATTCCCTTTGGCGTAAAGTTCAACACCTCTCTGACACATTCGGTCAGGTATTTCGGTGATATATTGAGCATTTTGGCATATTCTGAAACCTCATGACATTCGGCCAAATGCTTGTCTACCAGTTTTTTGAATCTGTAAACGATGGCATTTTTTGAGTTTTGCTCGGTAATCACCGATTTAATGTTGCACTGGCCATCGCAATAAACGAAAAAGGTGTTCAACAGTGAGATGATGGCTTCCTCTTTATGGTTGAGGTGAGATCCAACCAGCTCGTCGATCATTTCAAGAATCGCTTGGGTACGTTTGGCAATACCAGGCGTCAAATTGATCTTTGGTATTTCCTTCGAATTGAAAAGCTGAAGTTCGTTGATCTGCAGTTTGCTGAGCATAGGATTGTTCAGAACCGCAGGCTTCATCGATAGAATATAACCTGGAGAAGGGGTGTTGTCTTCCTTTAGAATTTTCCAATAATGCTTTGCATTCAAGAAGAGTATGGCACTGGCCATATTCCCATGAAAAGTTCCGTCAATTTCAATTCCTTTTATTTCTTCTTGAACCCAAACAACGTACAATAAGTTTTCGATCGGTTTTTCAGTGACCTCGTTGGTAATTCGAATAATATTGACGGGTTCATGACTCATATTGACTCCAACAAATTCATTGATTTATACATCGCATCGCAACAGGGCGTCTTTCAATGCTTCAATCTTGTCATCCCAAGTGGGAATGAACTCTTGTGCCACATAACCATCAAAGCCGGTCTCATGTATTGCCTTGATAATGGCTGGGTAATAGAGCTCTTGTGTTTCGTCAATTTCGTTTCGCCCAGGCACCCCTGCAGTGTGGTAGTGCCCAAAATAGGGGTGGTAGTTTTGTATGCTTCTAATGATATCGCCCTCTTGTATCTGCATATGGTAAATGTCGTATAACAATTTAAAGTTGTCACTGCCCAAGTGCTTGCAAAGCTCAACGCCCCACAGGCTATTGTCGCACATATAATCGGGGTGGTTCACTTGGTTAAAAAGTTCCATTTGTATGACCACACCATGCTTTTCGGCCAACGGAATTATTTGTGAAAGGCCATCCACACAGTTCTGAAGCCCCACATAATCGTTCATGCCCCTGCGGTTGCCACTAAAACAGATTAAGTTGGTGTAGCCTGCTTCGGCCACCTTGGGAATCATCTCTGTGTAGTTTTTTATAAGTTGTTCGTGGAACTTTGGGTCGTTCCACCCTTCTGTAAGACTTATTTCGGCACCGTTGCACATTGAACAATGAATGTCGTATTTTTTTAGCAATGGCCAGTCTTTTGGACCCATTAGGTCAATGGCCTTGACACCCAGTTGGTTCAGAATTTTAAGAAATTCCTCCAAGGGAATATCGTTAAAGCACCATTGGCAGACACTGTGCTTGATGTTGTTCTTGAGTGAAAACGTTCTTTGGGAATCGTTTTTTTTTGCGGTTGCAGAGTGGGCCATCATGCCCGCTGTACCTGCCACGGCCGTGGCAACAAAATTTCTTCTTTTCATGATAGGTCGTTATCGACTCAAAAGATAGTATTTTCGAAAAACAAATGGAAATTAAGCCCGATAAACAAATATTGTTGGAATTGGCCCATTACCGTATGCCGTTTGGCAAGTACAAGGGCCGGTATCTGGTCGATCTGCCTGAAGCTTATTTGGTGTGGTTCAGGCAAAAAGGTTTCCCGGCCGGTAAGTTGGGACAACACCTACAGACCATGCTTGATATCAAATCAAACGGATTGGAACCTTTGATACGAAAATTGCAGCGAGATTTTCCATGGGAATAACCCTTATTTCCATCAGCAATTTGTATCTTTACGCCCCGTAACAGCACTTCTTACCATGTCACAGATCAAGTACATTTTCGTTACGGGCGGAGTAACATCTTCATTAGGAAAAGGAATTATAGCAGCTTCATTGGCCAAGCTCTTACAGGCCAGGGGATACCGCACCACCATTCAAAAATTAGACCCATACATCAATGTAGACCCGGGTACTTTGAACCCTTATGAACATGGCGAGTGCTATGTGACCGATGATGGTGCCGAAACAGATCTTGATCTGGGCCATTATGAGCGTTTTCTGAATGTGCGCACCTCTCAGGCGAACAATGTGACCACGGGTCGTATTTACCAAAGCGTCATCGAAAAAGAACGGCGCGGTGAGTTTTTGGGAAAAACCGTGCAGGTGGTGCCCCACATCACCAACGAGATCAAAGAGCGCATACAAATATTGGGCAATAGCGGTGATTATGATATTGTCATAACAGAGATTGGCGGTACCGTGGGCGACATTGAGTCGTTGCCCTACATAGAGGCGGTACGGCAGTTGCTCTGGGAACTTGGCGACAACAATGGTATAGTTGTGCACCTTACCTTGGTGCCCTACCTATCTGCAGCGGGCGAATTGAAGACAAAGCCTACACAGCACTCGGTCAAAACACTGATGGAAAGCGGTATCAAGGCCGATATTTTGGTCTGTCGTACCGAGCACGAGATTTCCGATGATATCAAAGAAAAACTTGCCCTGTTCTGCAACGTAAAGCGAGAGGCCGTCATCCAGTCGATCGATGCATCGACCATTTACGATGTTCCCTTGATGATGCAGGAAGAAGGATTGGATAAGGTGGCTTTGGAAAAACTGGCACTATCAGACGAAGAAGAACCTGACCTGACCCAGTGGAAAGAGTTTCTGCAGCGACATAAAAATCCGAAGCATACGGTTACCATCGGACTCATAGGGAAATATGTAGAACTGCAAGATTCCTATAAATCCATTCTTGAATCGTTTATCCATGCCGGTGCTGCCAATGAGGTAGCGGTAAAGGTGCGCAGTATCCATTCAGAGTATATCAACGAGAACAACATTGACAAAAAGATGATGGGGCTCAATGGCATTCTTGTGGCCCCTGGGTTTGGTGAGCGCGGTATTGAGGGCAAGGTACTGGCGGTGCGCTACGCCCGAGATAACAATCTGCCCTTTTTGGGCATTTGTCTCGGTATGCAGATGGCCGTCATTGAATTTGCCAGAAACGTGTTGGGCCTAAAAGATGCCAATTCGACCGAAATGGACGAAAATACCCCACATCCGGTCATCAACCTTATGGAAGAACAAAAATCCATCACCCATAAGGGCGGCACCATGCGCCTTGGTGCTTGGGACTGTGAACTAAAGCCCGGAAGCTTGGTACACCAAGTATACGGGGGCGAAACCCATATTGCAGAGCGCCATCGGCACCGTTTTGAGTTCAACAACGATTACAAGGCCGCTTTTGAGGCAGAAGGCCTGATCGCCTCGGGAATCAACGCAGAAACCGGGCTGGTGGAAATTGTGGAACTGCCGGCACACCCTTGGTTCATAGGGGTTCAGTACCACCCTGAGTACAAGAGTACCGTGGCAAACCCGCATCCACTGTTCGTGGGCTTTGTAAAGGCGGTACTTAAACAGAAGCAGCAACAAACGAATGCCAGTTTGGCATAAACTGCCTTTTTGGGCATATATTTGCAGGCTGAACGAACCTAACCACAAGCATAATTACAATTCATGGAAGAAAAGAAACTAGACCTGAATTCCATTATAGGATTTGTACTTATTTTCGGAATCCTCATCTTTTGGTTCTACCTGACCAAGCCAACCCCTGAAGAACTTGAGGCCCAAAAGGCACAACAAGAGCAGGTTGAGGCTCAGGCACAGGCCGAAGAAGAGCCAAAGCCTACCGAAGCCGAGCCTGCCCCGGTGAACCTGACTGACTCAACAGCGGTGGCCAGCTACAAAAGTGCAGTGGGGGCTTTTGGGTTTACCGAGGCCAAAGAAGGTACCACGGTGCTAGAGAACGAGGTAGTTCGTATGGTGGTCTCGAACAAGGGTGGGCAAATCGTCGAGGCCAAGATGAAAAATTTTGTAAACTATGACTCGCTGCCCGTTTATTTGGTCAAAGACGACAACGCCAAATTCAGCCTTTCTTTTTCGACAAACGATAATAGGGTGCTGAATACCACAGATCTTTATTTTGAACCCTCGCTGACCAAGAATGGCGACAATCAGGTGCTTTCGATGCGGGCCAAGGTATCTGAAAACCAGTTCTTGGAGTATCGATACGAAATGAAGCCCAACGATTACCTAGTGGATTTCACCATTAGGTCACAGGGCCTAAATGGCATTATCAACACTTCGAAGCCCGTTGTGCTAGAGTGGCAAATGAAGGCCCGCCGACGTAGCAAAAGTGTACAGTACGAGAACCGTTACACACGGTTGACCTATAACCATGACGATGGTAAGATCAGTAAGCTCTCTGAGAGTAGCGAACTGGACGAAGAAATAGAAGAAAATGTTAAATGGATTTCATATCGGCAACACTTTTTTAGTGCCATTATGGCGACCGATGAACCGTTTAAGACTGCAGAGCTGGTATCCAAAAATTTGGTAAAGGAAGAAAGCAAAGACCAACTGTACACCAAAGAATACCTGACCAAGGCGCCCCTGCAGCCAAAAGGGGGCGAGCTTGCCCATAATTTGTATTGGTACTATGGCCCCACAGACGCCAAAGTGCTCGATGATTACAAGGAGTTGGAGTTGGTAGAATCGATTCCCTTTGGTTGGGGTATTTTTGGGTGGATCAATAGGTTCATCTTTACACCGTTCTTCAATTTCTTGAGCGGTTTCTTGCCGCACGGTATCGCTATTATCATCATGACCATCGTGGTTCGTTTGGCATTGTCGCCCGTAACCTATAAATCATACCTCTCGCAGGCCAAAATGAAGGTGTTGAAGCCCGAGATTGCTGAGATCAACGAGAAGTACAAAGACAATGCCATGAAAAAGCAGCAAGAGACCATGAAGCTCTACAACAAGGCAGGGGTGAGCCCCATGAGTGGCTGTGTACCGGCATTGTTGCAGCTTCCTATCTTCTATGCGCTGTTCATGTTTTTCCCAACCTCATTTTCATTGCGGCAGAAATCGTTTTTATGGGCCGAAGACCTTTCGTCTTACGATTCCATCTTTACACTGCCATTCACGATTCCGTTTTACGGAGACCATGTCAGCTTGTTCCCGATATTGGCCTCGGTGGCAATTTTTATATATATGATGATGACCACGGGGCAGAGCATGCAGATGCAACAACAGCCCGGTATGCCCAACATGAAGTTTATCATGTACCTATCGCCGGTAATCATGTTGGTGTTCTTCAACAACTACGCAAGTGGTTTGAGTCTGTACTACTTTGTATCGAACCTTATTACCATCTTCATCATGCTGGCCATCAAGAACTATATTCTGGAGGAGGATAAGATCCATGCCCAGATCCAAGAGAACAAAAAGAAGCCGAAGAAAGAGAACAGGTTCCAGCGTAAAATGCGCGAGATGATGGAGCAGGCGGAGCAACAGAAAAAAGCTGGAAAGCGTTAAACGAAAAGAGACGGCGGGGGAACTTTTAAAACGAGGCAACCCTTTAAAATGAAACTTCCCCGCCTGAACGGGGAAGCCTCTACCAAAAATAGGTATAGTTTGGAAAGATTCGGGACTCCAAAGATGCGCCATAAATCCTTCGCAAAAAATTAATAGTTGTCAAGCGCGCTTTTTTGTATGGTAAAGGTAGCCCTTTTGATGTGTGATCGATGAGTGGTAAATACTACCGATAAAAAACCCCCATAACCAAACGGCATAGGGGTCTTTTCAAGACTTGTTGGAAACTAGTTGCTCGTATCAGGCAACAATACCGTATTCACTACGTGGATGACGCCATTATAGGCCTGTACATCAACGGCAATGATGCCGATGCCCGTATTGCCAGCACCATCGGTTATGTCTGCGATGTTGTCGCCAGTGCCCGGCAGGTTAATGGTAATGGCATCACCTTCTAGGGTGGTTGCAGAGATACCATCGGTCAAATCGCCTGAGCGAACGTTGGCTCCGGCAACTACATGGTGTTGAAGTACCGGTACCAATCCGGCTTCATCGGGTAGGTCTCCCAAGGCATCGAAAGCATCGTTGGTAGGGGCGAAAATGGTAAAGGGGTCGTCGCCATTGCCATCTTGTGCAGAGAGCACACTCACGAAATCGGTATTGGGGGTAAGGTCAGTCAAGGCCTGTACCAATGTTGAAAAAGTCGGATTTGATACGGCAAAGGTCACGACCGTTGGCAAGTCGATTACTTGGTTTACGGCATGCACAACCCCGTTGGTGGCCACAACGTCAGTGGCAATTACCGAAGTTGAACCGTTAATTTCCACACCATTGGCATCAGGACGAATATATATGCTCAAAGCATCACCATCTGCATTGGTGCCTGCCGTACTTATATACATGCTCATCAATTCATCAGAGAACGCCGCTGTGCCCGGTACAACATGGTACGAAAGAATATTCGCCAAATCGTTGTTGTTCGGATTATCAAAAACCGTAAAAGCTGCATTCACCGGGGCAAAAACGGTAAAATCGGTATCTGTACTAGATAGTAGGTCGGTAAAAGTAGTGTTGCCACCGTCTGTAAGGGCACCGACCAATGATGAGAAATCAGGATTTGCAACGGCATGGTCAACAATGTTGGGCAAACCGATAACGGCATCTACAATATGTACTACTCCATTCGAGGCGGTTACGTCTGCCGTGGTCACGGTCGAGACTCCGTTAATGGTAACGCCTCCTTCAGTATTGATGAACAAACTCAAGGCCCTACCATCTGCACCAGCAGTAGATAGGCTTGAAACATAGCCCGTAGAAAGGCTTGTGGACAGGTTGTTGCCTTCAACCACATGGTTTAACAAAATGTCTGTCAATACATCGACCGGAACATCGTCGAGTGATGCAAAGTTGTTGGCACTCAAAAATGCTGTGAAAGCTTCATCAGTGGGGGCAAAAACCGTGAATGGCCCATCACCTTGTAAAGTGGTTACCAAATTGGCTCTGGTAAGGGCTTCGACCAAAATGCCCAAATCATTGTTATCCGCTGCCAAATCGACAATGGTAGGGTCTTCTTGCATCATTTCTCCGCCATCGTTGTCGTCATCATCGCTACATGCGACGAAAACCAACAAAAACAATGTCAAGAAAAGTTGGGGAAATTTGAATACTCTTTTCATAGTGCGTTGTTTTTTTAAGAAGTTATTGTTTAATAATTTTTTATAAAGATTAAACAAAATTGAATACGTTGCTTTTGTTTAACGGCATTTATAATAAGTTTAACGTTTTTTAAAAAAGATTAGACAAAATTTAATCCTTCAATGAAGCTTTATGTGCCGTATCACGAAAAAAATGGATGTAATTGGCCATCGGGTCGTTGTTGAAATGGCCTTGCTATTTTGTAATTTTGTAGTCTTTAAGCGTATCGAATGAAAAAAGTGGTAGTCGGACTTTCAGGAGGAGTGGATTCTAGCGTTGCGGCTTATTTACTTAAGCAGCAGGGCTATGATGTCATTGGCCTTTTTATGAAGAATTGGCACGATGATTCCGTGACCATTTCCGATGAGTGCCCGTGGCTCGAAGACAGCAACGATGCGCTGATCGTGGCTGAGAAGTTGGGCATACCCTTTCAAACCGTCGATCTCAGTGCCGAATACAAAGAGCGCATCGTAGATTATATGTTCAACGAGTACGAAAGGGGGCGCACCCCCAATCCTGATGTACTCTGCAACCGTGAGATCAAGTTCGATGTCTTCATGAAAATTGCCCTGCAACTTGGGGCAGATTACGTGGCCACCGGTCACTACTGCCGTAAGGACGTTACCCAAAATAGTGACGGTTCTGAAACATACCACCTGTTGGCGGGCGTGGATGCCAATAAGGATCAGTCGTATTTTTTGTGCCAGTTGTCACAAGAGCAATTGGCCAAAACCCTTTTTCCCATAGGGGCGTTGACAAAACCGGAAGTACGGCAATTGGCCGCCGAGAACAAGTTGATCACTGCCGATAAAAAAGATTCGCAAGGGCTTTGTTTTATTGGGAAGGTCAGGTTGCCCGAGTTCTTGCAACAAAAACTGAAGCCCAAGAAGGGGGTGATTATCGAGGTGCCGGCTGACTCGGCCCACTATGCCGATGACAGACACCATTTTGGCAAAAAGGCTGAAGAACTGGCCCATAAGGCCCAAAAACCCGCCTATTCCATCGATGATGGCAAGGTGGTTGGCGAGCACCAAGGAGCCCATTATTTTACCATTGGCCAACGCAAGGGCCTTAATGTGGGCGGTACCCAAGAGCCGCTGTTCGTAATCGAGACGGATGTGGACCAAAATATTATCTATACCGGGCAGGGCAAGTCGCACCCCGGACTGTACCGATCCACACTTTTTGTAGAGGACGATGAACTTCATTGGGTACGGCCCGACCTGTCGTTGTCAATCGACGGCACTATGAAGGTAAGGGCCCGTATACGTTACCGTCAACCCTTGCAATACGCTACGCTCTACAAAGTGGATGGGGGGCTGTACGTCGATTTTAACGAGCCCCAATCGGCCATAACCGAAGGGCAGTTCGTGGCCTGGTACATCGGGGATGAATTGATTGGCTCAGGAGTCATATCTTAGGGGCATGCAAAACAGTATTACCAAACTATTCGGAATCGAATATCCCATCATCCAGGCCGGAATGGTCTGGGCCAGTGGTTGGCGTTTGGCCTCTGCCGTCTCAAATGCCGGCGGATTGGGGCTTTTGGGCGCGGGCAGCATGTACCCAGAGGTCTTGCTCGAACATATCCAAAAATGCCAAAAGGCCACAGACAAGCCCTTTGGGGTGAACGTTCCGATGTTGTATCCTGATATTGACAAGCTGATGCAGATCATTGTGGATAATGGTGTAAAGATTGTGTTCACCTCTGCCGGCAATCCCAAGACATGGACGTCCTATCTAAAGGAAAAGGGCATTACAGTGGTACATGTGGTCAGCAGCGTCAAGTTTGCACTGAAAGCCCAAGAAGCAGGGGTAGATGCCGTGGTGGCCGAAGGCTTTGAAGCAGGGGGGCACAATGGGCGGGACGAGACGACCACATTGGTCTTGATCCCTGCAGTGAAAGAAAAAATCGATATTCCATTGATTGCTGCCGGTGGCATTGCCACAGGCCGCCAAATGTTGGCCGCCATGGTCTTGGGTGCCGATGGGGTACAGGTCGGCAGCCGTTTTGTGGCCAGTGAAGAGGCCTCTTCGCACCCTGCTTTCAAAAATGAGGTGGTCAGGGCCCAAGAGGGCGATACCCAATTGACGTTGAAAGAATTGGCCCCGGTACGGTTGATCAAGAATAAATTTTACCAAGACATTCAACAAGCGTATGCCGATTGTGCATCGGTTGAAGATCTAAAAAAACTACTGGGCAGGGCAAGGGCCAAAAAAGGTATGTTCGAGGGCGATTTGGAGGAAGGAGAGCTTGAGATAGGGCAAGTTTCGGCACTCATTCACGATATAAAACCTGCGGTACAGCTACTGCAAGAAATGTGGACAGAATTCGAAAACGCAAAAAAGGAAATAGGCAGTTGGTAGCGTAAAGGCTTGGCACCCTAAAAATTGTGAAGGACTAGGGCTTTTCATGGGATAAGGACTATCTCATAAAGTGTGTAAATAGAAAATTAGCGGGGGCATGCCCCCGCTAATTTTTTGTCTAATTTTAAATATTTTGCACATCATGAAGAAAGAAGAATTGTTCAACGACGATTTTCTGAAACAGTTCAAGACCGGGGACGAGCCCAACGGTTTTCTGAAGGAACTCCAAAAACGCGGCATCGAGAAGATGCTCGAGGGCGAGCTCGACGGCCACCTGGACTATCAAAGGCACCAGCGTTCGTCCAATGCCAACAAGCGCAACGGGCATTCCAAGAAGAAGGTAAGGACTTCCTTCGGGGAATCCGAGATAGCCGTTCCCAGGGATAGGGATGCCAGTTTCAACCCGATGATAGTCCCCAAGCGGGGCAACATGATCGACGGGCTTGAAAATATAATTGTATCGCTCTATGCCAAGGGCATGTCGGTCAGTGACATAGAGGAGCAGATACGGGAGGCCTACGGGTTCGATGTCTCCACCTCCACCATATCGCGTATCACCGAAAAGGTGGCCGCCGACATCACGGCATGGCAGAACCGTCCCCTGGAACCGGTCTATCTGATCGTATGGATGGACGGCATCGTCTTCAAGGTCAGGGAATCCTCCAAGGTCGTCAACAAGACCGTGTACGTGGCCGTAGGCTTGCGAAGGGACGGGAAAAAGGAGGTACTCGGCCTGTGGCTGGGCAAGAACGAGTCCGCCGCTTTCTGGATGTCCGTCCTTACCGACATGAAGGCCCGTGGCACCGAGGACATCCTGATCACGGCCACCGACAACCTGAACGGCTTTACCGATACCACCAAGAACGTCTTCCCCGAATCCAAGACCCAGATATGCGTGGTGCACCAGATCCGCAACGCATGCCGCTACGTGGTCTGGAAGGACAAAAAGGCCTTTACCTCGGACATGAAGGGCATCTACAACGCCCCCAACGAGAAGGCCGCCAAGGCCGCCCTGGAGGACTTCGCGCAGAAATGGGAGGGCAAGTACTCCTATGCCATAAGGAGCTGGAGGGACAACTGGGACGAACTGACCGTGTTCTACGAGTTCCCTGTGGAGATACGCAAGATCATCTATACCACCAACCTTATCGAGAACCTGAACGGGAAGATACGCAAGTACACCAAGAACAAGCTGTCCTTCCCGACCGACGACGCCGTGATGAAATCCGTATATTTGGCCGTAAGGGAGGCCACCAAAAAATGGTCTATGCCCATCAGGAACTGGGGCATAATCCTGAACCAGTTCCTTACGATCTATGAAAAAAGGGTCAGACTTTAAATAAAGTCAAACCCCTGCTAATTTAAACTTACACACTTATTGGGATAGTGTCAAAAATAAAAACGTTTTACAACAACGTCTCCTATGAAAAGTCATAGTCCAGTTTCCTAAAGTCAAGCAATATTTTCTTTTTGCCTTAACCCTACTTTTGTTTCTTTATCTTTTTGCTTCCTTCATACATCTCGTACCGCACCAGTCGTGATTCAAGCGGGCCATTAAAGACCTTTATCTTTCGTGAAGGTCTTAGGCCCACGTATTTCAGGGCTTCCAAATTGGAAGTGATCAACCAAGCATCGGTACCTGAATATCCCTGTTTAAGGGTATCACCGATTTTTTGGTAGAATTTCTCCATTTCTATGTTAAGACGTTCGCCATAAGGTGGGTTAAAGACCATCTGCAATTTGCCCGCTACCGGTTTTTCGGTTGTAAAAAAGTCTTTCCGCTCTACCGTGATATACTCCGTTAGGTTGGCATTTGCAATGTTTTCTTGGGCCTTTCGCACAGCAGAGGGGGCTTTGTCATAACCCAATATCTTGTGGTGAAACTCGCGGGTTTTACCAAGACTGGCATCGCCAATTTTGTTGAACAAGGAGTCATCATAATCGAGCCAGTGTTGAAAGGAATATTCTTGTCGGT